>NZ_JACVBJ010000020.1:0-517 GCF_014852295.1 Pseudomonas sp. PDM10
GTCCAATCCAGCCAATAATACCGGCAATGGCTACCGCGCTGGCGGTGGCCAGAGTCGCGCAGACCACCACAATCAACCGTAAGCGTGCGACATCAATGCCCAGAGAACGAGCTTCATCATCGGACAGCGTCAGCAGGTTAAGGCGCCAGCGTAGCAGCCATAGAGGCAGGCAACCGATAATCATCAGCGGAGCGGCAAAGGCCAGATCGCGCAGGGTAATATCCGCTAAGCCGCCCAACAGCCAGAACGTAATAGAGGGAAGCTGAGTATAAGGATCGGCCAGGGTTTTAATCAGTGAAATGCCCGCCCCGCATAGCGTGCCGAGCGCAATGCCTACCAATACCAGCGTCAGCGCCGGATCGTGGCGCGTGATGGCGCGGGCCAGTATGCCGGCACTCAGAACGACCAGCAGACCACCGCAAAAGGCCAACAGCTGGATATAGAATATCGACAAGCCCAGCCAGATGGCGAGACAGGCGCCCAGACCGGCTCCGGCGGCCACGCCCAGAATATCCGC
>NZ_JACVBJ010000021.1:0-505 GCF_014852295.1 Pseudomonas sp. PDM10
TCGAGGGTGACGTCACCGTTGGCGGCGACGCTGACCGTGAACACCAGCAGGTTGGTGGTGGCCGTACGGCCTTCGACTACACCGCCGTTGAGCGACAGGTTGACCGCTTCGCCGGTGGCCGTGTCGGTCAGCCCGGAAGCACCGGCCGTCATGCCCAGTGCATAGGTCAGCGTGCCGGCGCCATCAGCGCCAAACGCCGAGCTGAAGTTGGCGGTAAAACTCTGGGTGGCGTCGGTTGTCAGCACCGTTTCGTCTACCGTCAATATTGGCTCGGTGCCGGTGGTGCTGATGCTTGGCCCATCGTCCTCGAACACCAGGTTCTGGCCGATGTTGAGGGTCGCCTGGGCACTGTCACCGTCCTTGTCGGTGATGGTTGCCGTCAGGGTGACCAGATCGTCCGAGCTCAGGCTCGTCGCATCATCGGGATTGGTGGCATCGGGATGCACCACGGCGCGCAGCTGATCGAGGGTGACGTCACCGTTGGCGGCGACGCTGACCGTGAACA
>NZ_JACVBJ010000022.1:0-495 GCF_014852295.1 Pseudomonas sp. PDM10
GCCGTGCGCATCACCCACCTTCCGACCGGTCTCGTCGTCACCAGTTCGGAAAAGTCGCAGCACCAGAACCGGGCAAAGGCGATGCAGGTCCTGCGCTCGCGCCTCTACGATATGGAGCGCCAGCGCGCCGACAGCGAACGCTCGGCCGACCGCAAGAGCCAAGTGGGCTCGGGCGACCGCCCCGAGCGCATTCGCACCTATAATTTCCCGCCGGGCCGCCTCACCGATCACCGCATCAACCTGACGCTCTACAAGCTCGATCGGATGATGATGGGCGAGATCGACGAGGTCGTCGATGCGCTGCTTGCCGACTACCAGGCGAGCCAGCTGGCGCTGCTTGGCGAACAGCGGGGCTGAGCCATGGCGGAAACGCTCGCGAGCCTCGTTGCCGAAAGCCGCGACCGCCTGCAAGCGGGCGGCATAGAGAATGCGGCGCTTGATGTGCGGCGTCTGATCTCCGGCCTGCTCGACATGTCGCTGAGCGCGGTCGTGTCT
>NZ_JACVBJ010000023.1:0-483 GCF_014852295.1 Pseudomonas sp. PDM10
CCTTGGTGGAGAAGTACGCCGCGTGCGGGCCACCGAAGCCCAGCGGCACGCCGAAGCGTTGCGCACTGCCGATGGCCACGTCGGCGCCGAACTCGCCCGGCGGGGTCAGCACGGTCAGGGCCAGCAGATCGGCGGCGACCGCGACCAGCGCATTGGCGGCGTGGAAGCGTTCGGTCAGTTCGCGGTAATCGAACACGTCACCGTTGCTTGCCGGGTATTGCAGCAGGGCGCCGAAAAACGGCGTCACGTCAGTCAGTTTACGCTCGTCGCCCACGACCACGTCGATGCCCAACGGCTCGGCGCGGGTGCGCAGCACGTCGAGGGTTTGCGGGTGGCAATGCACGGAGGCGAAGAACGCGTGGCTGCCCTTGTTCTTGCTCAGGCGTTTGCAGAAGGTCATGGCTTCGGCGGCGGCGGTGGCTTCGTCGAGCAACGAGGCGTTGGCGATCGGCAGGCCGGTGAGGTCGCTGATCAGGGTCTGGA
>NZ_JACVBJ010000024.1:0-446 GCF_014852295.1 Pseudomonas sp. PDM10
TCTGGGAGGAGCGGCAACAATGGTATTTCGCAGGCTATGACCAGGTAAACGTGCTGCTCCGCGACCGCCGTTTCGGTCGGCAGATCCTGCATGTGGCGACGCGCGAAGAGGTCGGCCTGTCGGCGCCGAAGCCACATCTGAGGGACTTCGACGCGCTGGAGGAACATTCGCTGCTGGAGCTCGAGCCGCCGGCACACACGCGGCTGCGCACCCTCGTCAACCGGGCGTTCGTCTCAAGGCAGATCGAACAGCTGAGACCGGATATCGAGCAGCTGTCGCACGCCCTTATCGATGGTTTCGAAGGCGACGGCGAGGTCGAGTTGCTCAAGACGTACGCCGAAACGATCCCCGTGACGATCATCGCCCGCATGCTCGGCATACCGGTCGAGGCGGCGCCCGATCTTCTCGACTGGTCGCACCGCATGGTCCGGATGTATGTCTTCAAC
>NZ_JACVBJ010000025.1:0-428 GCF_014852295.1 Pseudomonas sp. PDM10
AGCTCAGGCTCGTCGCATCATCGGGATTGGTGGCATCGGGATGCACCACGGCGCGCAGCTGATCGAGGGTGACGTCACCGTTGGCGGCGACGCTGACCGTGAACACCAGCAGGTTGGTGGTGGCCGTGCGACCTTCGACTACACCGCCGTTGAGCGACAGGTTCACCGCCTCGCCAGTGGCCGTGTCGGTCAGCCCCGAAGCACCGGCCGTCATGCCCAGCGCATAGGTCAGCGTGCCGGCGCCATCAGCGCCAAACGCCGAGCTGAAGTTGGCGGTAAAGCTCTGGGTGGCGTCGGTCGCCAGCACCGTTTCGTCTACCGTCAATATTGGCTCGGTGCCGGTGGTGCTGATGCTTGGCCCATCGTCCTCGAACACCAGGTTCTGCCCGATGTTGAGGGTCGCTTGGGCACTGTCGCCGTCCTTGTCG
>NZ_JACVBJ010000026.1:0-370 GCF_014852295.1 Pseudomonas sp. PDM10
CCGAAAATTCGATTCTTGCTCAAAGAGCAACTCACAAATTTTACCTTAGCCTGATCCGTTACCAGTGAAAGTAACGTTCAGTCTATCTTTCTATCACATACCCAAATTTTTAAAGAACGATCTAATCAAAGACTAGAAATCAATATTCACTTCAGAATATTCATTTCTAAACTCTAACGACAACCGCCACCGTGCTGGCTGGCTTCTCGTCTTCTTCAATGAATCAAGCAATTCGTGTGGGAACTTATGGAGCAGCTGATGTCGTCGATTAAGGAGGTGATCCAGCCGCAGGTTCCCCTACGGCTACCTTGTTACGACTTCACCCCAGTCATGAATCACACCGTGGTAACCGTCCTCCCGAAGGTTAGAC
>NZ_JACVBJ010000027.1:0-342 GCF_014852295.1 Pseudomonas sp. PDM10
GCTGAGCTATGGCCCCGTATTTCTACAGGTTCCCACACAAAATTGGTGGGTCTGGGCAGATTCGAACTGCCGACCTCACCCTTATCAGGGGTGCGCTCTAACCAACTGAGCTACAGACCCAATTTCGAGCTTTAAGGCCGACCTCACCCTGCTCTTTACCACAAAGCATGGGGTGCGTTCCAACCAACTAAGCTACAACCTGTTAGGGCTGCTTCTTATCGTCTTCTTCAATGAATCAAGCAATTCGTGTGGGAGCTTATGGAGCAGCTGATGTCGTCGATTAAGGAGGTGATCCAGCCGCAGGTTCCCCTACGGCTACCTTGTTACGACTTCACCCCAGTC
>NZ_JACVBJ010000028.1:0-297 GCF_014852295.1 Pseudomonas sp. PDM10
CGGTAGACGAAACGGTGCTGACAACCGACGCCACTCAGAGCTTTACCGCCAACTTCAGCTCGGCATTTGGCGCTGATGGTGCCGGCACCCTGACCTATGCGCTGGGCATGACGGCCGGCCCTTCGGGGCTGACCGACACGGCCACCGGCGAAGCAGTCAACCTGTCGCTTAACGGCGGTGTAGTCGAAGGCCGTACGGCCACCACCAACCTGCTGGTGTTCACGGTCAGCGTCGCCGCCAACGGTGACGTCACCCTCGACCAGCTGCGCGCCGTGGTGCATCCCGATGCCACCAATC
>NZ_JACVBJ010000029.1:0-291 GCF_014852295.1 Pseudomonas sp. PDM10
GGAAAACAGGTTAATATTCCTGTACTTCTGGTTATTGCGATGGAGGGACGGAGAAGGCTAGGCCAGCTTGGCGTTGGTTGTCCAAGTTTAAGGTGGTAGGCTGGAATCTTAGGTAAATCCGGGATTCCAAGGCCGAGAGCTGATGACGAGTGTTCTTTTAGAACACGAAGTGGTTGATGCCATGCTTCCAAGAAAAGCTTCTAAGCTTCAGGTAACCAGGAACCGTACCCCAAACCGACACAGGTGGTTGGGTAGAGAATACCAAGGCGCTTGAGAGAACTCGGGTGAAGG
>NZ_JACVBJ010000002.1:0-994884 GCF_014852295.1 Pseudomonas sp. PDM10
CCCGAACTCAGCAGTGAAACGATGCATCGCCGATGGTAGTGTGGGGTTTCCCCATGTGAGAGTAGGTCATCGTCAAGATTAAATTCCGAAACCCCTATCTGCGTATGCAGGTAGGGGTTTTGTTTTGCCCGCAGGAAAGTGCGAACGGACATCACCGGTACTTGATCACAATCCCTTTGAGTTTCCGACCTTCGATGGTTTTTACGTCGCGAGCCCACAGTGGACCGTTGACATAGGCGCCCACCGATTGGATATGGTCGTAGACCACAACCACGGCATCGCCGCCGAGCTTGGCGGACTCTTCGCGTAGTTTTTCTTCTACCTGAGTGATGGGAGGAGCAGGCTCGACGCTCGCGTCGATGAGCAGTGACAGTTTGAGGCGAGTGGACTAAGGCACGTCCTGGGCAGGCAGTGGGGTTCCTCCGAACAATCCGCGGTTGTACGAGGTTGCGCGTTGACGGTAGCAGACAGTCAGGCAGTTGCCAGAAGCCCAACCTTTCAGGTTGGGCTTTTTTCATGCCTTGAGAAAATGAGTTTCACTGATCCTTTTCGCAGTTAACCATCCACGACACACCAAACCGATCAACCAGCATCCCGAAACGTGCTGCCCAGAACGTCGCTTCTAGTGGCATTTGAACGCTGCCGTCTTCCGACAATGCAGCGAAGATCCGTTCAGCCTCCGCAATGCTGTCGACATTCAGTGAAACCGAACAGCCGCTCATTTCGTCAGTAGGGCGATCAGGTGTTGTGTCCGAGCCCATGATCGCCTGATCGCCCACCAGCAGGCGGGTGTGGATGATCAGGTTGTGGTAGTCCGTCGGAAAGTGCTCGCGTGCGGGGCTTTCGCCGAAGGTCATCATGACTTCGATCTGGCCTGGCAGGCTTTGGGCATAGAAGGTGAAGGCGGCTTTGCAGTCGCCATTGAAGATCAGGTAGGGATTGATTTTCATGCTTTGCTCCCGGTTACGAAGAGGCGAAGAGAGGCCGAATTCACCTCAGGCTCCGCAGTGATTGGGCTCCCATTAGCAAAGCGTTAGATGTCGTGATTGACGGGAATTGTTTAGATGTTTTTTCTATTGAAGCGACGTGGCTTATGGCTTCCGGCGCCTAGGTGCAGATCCATGGTCACGGAAATATCGTCCTGGGCCCTTAAGCTACGGCGCGTGAAACCGAGGGGCGCAGCAAGCGCTCGATGGCACCGCTGACCAGGTTTTCCAGCAGATCATCTCGCTCCGCTTCACTCAGCGTGTGCTGCGCCAACCAGCTGGGCGCGCTGTTCAGCAAATTGGCGATGGCGTGCCCGGTGGCAAGTTGCGCCTGCTCGCTGAGACGAGGCCTTGTTCCGAGCATCAGCAGAAGTCGGTGCTCGTATTGCTCGCGAAGCTGCCGAACCCGTTCCTGTTGCTCTTCATTCAGGCAGCCGCTGTCACGCTCCGCCAGACGAAAATGCCAGGGCATCTCCTGATGCAGGTTCAAATGCGCTCGGATAAGGGCATGGAGTTTGTCACGTTTTGCCGGCGCCTTTTGCTCGATCCGCCCCAAGGTTGCCAACAGCTCTTCGTAGAACTCTTCGATCAGGTCGAGCAGCAAGTGCTGTTTGCTGGGGTAATGGTGATACAAAGAGCCGGGAGCGAGCCCCAGGCAGGTCGCAAGCTCACGCATGCCGACCTGTCCGAAACCTTTGCAGGCGAACAGCTCCAGCACCTTGTCCCGGTACTCGGCAAAGCGCGAGCAACGCTCAGGCATAGGCATGGAAGCCACGCCCCGTTTTGCGCCCCAGGTAACCGGCGGCGACCATTTCCTTGAGCAGTGGAGCAGGGCGGTACTTGCTATCGTTGAAGCCGTCGTAGAAGGCTTCGAGGATCGCCAGCACGGTGTCGAGGCCGATCAGGTCCGCCAACGCCAACGGCCCGATCGGCTGATTGCAGCCCAGGCGCATGCCGGCGTCGATATCTTCGGCACTGGCCAGGCCTTCCTGAAACACCAGGATCGCTTCGTTTATCATCGGCACCAGAATCCGGTTGACCACGAAACCCGGACGGTTGCCCGCGGTGATCGCGGTTTTACCGAGAGTGGTCGCCATGTCCAGCGCCAGGGCGTGGGTGGCGTCGCTGGTTTGCAAACCGCGAATCACTTCGATCAGACCCATCACCGGCACGGGGTTGAAGAAGTGCAGACCGATGAAGCGCTCAGGCTGGCTCACGCTGGCCGCGAGTTGGGTGATGGACAGCGAAGACGTGTTGGAGGCAATCACGCAATGATCGCTGACCTGCGCGGCAATCTGTTGCAGCACGCGCAGTTTCAGTTCGAGGTTTTCGGTCGCGGCTTCGATCACCAGTTGCACGTTCTGCAGGTTGCTGTAGTCGGTGCTGGTGCGGATCTTGTCGAGGGCGGCGAGCTTTTGCTCTTGCGTCAGCGTTTCCTTGGCGATCTGTCGATCGAGGTTTTTACTGACGGTTGCGACGGCCTTTTGCAGGGCGCTCTCGGAGATGTCGAGCAAGGTCACGTTAAAACCGGCCAAGGCGCAGACTTGCGCAATGCCGTTGCCCATGGTGCCTGCGCCGATCACGCCAATGTTTTGCAGATTCATGTTCTGTCCTTCCGATCAAATCCCGCGATACCTTGGCCGCCGTAGTGGCCGAAGGCGTACTATTGGCCGCGAGTCTAGAGCCGGCAGGGCGGTTGTCCTATGCCGAAACTGTTCAACGGCACTGGTGTTTTTTGCCATTCGGGTGATGGGGAGAGAAGCGTTCACATGCGGGAAAAGGACTCGGTTTCCGCCTACTTCGTGCAGGCAATGATCCATGGGCTGGGAAACAATCCGCAACGTCAGAGGGCTGCGCTTGAACAGGCCGGCATCGATCCGGCGTTGATGGAGCAGCCCACCGCGCGTGTACCGGCCAGTGCGTTTGCCGCGTTGTGGTTGATTCAGATCCGCGAGCTCAACGATGAGTTCTTCGGGCTCGACTCCCATGGCATGCCGCCGGGCGGTTTCGCCCTGATCTGCCGGGCATTGATTCAGGAACCTGACCTGCACAAAGCCATGCGCCAGTGCCTGGCCAATTTCGCACTATTCCTCCACGACTTTCGCGGCACGCTGACGGTGCGCGGGAAACGTGCAGTGATCAGCCTGCAGAATCACTCGCCAAACAGCGACGTCAGTCGTTTGGGCGAGGAGACGTTTCTGGTATTGATGATCAGTCTGCTCTGCTGGCTGGGTGGGCGGCGCATCCCCATCGATCGCGCAGATTTTCGCCATGAGCGTGTGTCGCTCAGCGATGACCGTTTACTCTGGGGACCCAACCTGACCTTTGGCGCCGAGCGCACCGAAATCGAATTCGCCAGCCACTATTTGCGTCTGCCGGTGGTTCAGGATCTGGCCTCACTGAAAGTGTTTTTGCGCACCGCGCCGCAATGGCTGGTGATCCGTTTTCGTAATCAGCACGGCCTGGCGTCGCAGGTCCATCAGCGCCTGCGTAACAGCCATTACAGCCAATGGCCGACCTTGCAGGCCTTCGCCCTGGAACAGCACCTGAGCCCCAGCACCTTTCGCCGAAAACTGGAGCGGGAAGGGTGTTCGTATCAGGAGATCAAGGACGAGGTACGGCGTGGCGTTGCGTTTGAGCAATTGCGTCACAGTCGTGCGAGCATCAGTGACATTGCCGAGCAGCTTGGCTTTCAGGAGCCAAGCGCGTTTCACCGGGCGTTCAAGAAGTGGACGGGGGAAAGTCCGGGACGGTATCGGGCGAGGTATCAGGGGGGGATCACGGAGTGAACCCTGTTCTCGATCGTTTCACCTCGTTACTCGACCAGGCGAGACGCGCCTTGCTGCTGGTCTGGGCAACGTCTCGCGGGCTGTTTCTGGGATTGGTGCTGGCGACGTTGATTGCCGGTGTACTCCCGGCACTGGCGGCCTGGTTGGGACAACGCATTGTCGATGCGGTGGTCACGGCCATGCAGTTGCACGCACAACAGGGCAGTGCGCCGTTGTGGCCGGTCGTGCGTTATGTGCTGTTTGAAGCGGGCGTGCTCGCATTGCTGTCCGGGACTCAGCGGGCGCTGTCGGTCCAGCAATCGCTATTGCGGGTGCAGTTGGGGCAGAAGGTCAATACGATGATTCTGGAGAAGGCCCAGACGTTATCGCTGGTGCAGTTCGAGAATTCCGAGTTCTACGACAAACTGGTTCGAGTGCGCCGCGAAGCATCGACCCGACCGTTGGCACTGGTGATGAAGTCGTTGGGGCTGATCCAGAATCTGATTGTGTTGATCAGCTTCGGCGTATTGCTGGTGCATTTTTCGCCCTGGGCGCTGGTACTGCTGGTGGTCGGCGCGTTGCCGGTGTTCTTCGCCGAAGCACATTTTTCCGGCGATGCTTTCAGGCTTTTCACTCGCCGCGCGCCGGAGAGTCGACAACAGAATTACATCGAAACGCTGCTCTCTCACGAGGGCTACATTAAAGAAGTCAAACTGTTCGGCTTCGCGCCGCTGCTGTTGAAGCGTTATCGCGACACGTTCGCACGGCTCTATGCCGAAGACCGGCGCCTGACGCTACGTCGGGATGGCTGGGGATTTGTCCTCGGTCTACTGGGCACCGGCGCGTTTTATCTGGCCTATGCCTGGGTGGTGGTCGATACCGTCCATGGCAACATCAGCCTCGGGCAGATGACCATGTACCTGGTGTTATTCAAGCAGGGGCAGACGGCAGTCAGCAGCAGCTTGAGTGCCATCAGCGGTCTCTACGAGGATGGTCTTTACCTGTCCAGTCTTTATGAATACCTGGCCGAGCCTGTCGTGGCGGATACCGGCAACCTCACCGTGGGGGCCGTGCCCGGCGATGGCCTGCGTTTCGAAAACGTCGGCTTCCGTTATCCGGGCGCCAGTCGCGCTGCGTTGGAAGGCATCGATCTTCACCTTGTGCCCGGCCACAGTGTGGCGCTGGTGGGGGAGAACGGTTCGGGCAAGACCACGCTGATCAAATTGCTGACGCGGCTGTACCGTCCTGATCAGGGCCGTATCCTGCTGGACGGCAGCGATCTGCAAGCGTGGGAAGAAGACGCGCTGCGACGGCGCATCGGGGTGATTTTTCAGGACTACATCCGCTACCAATTTTCCGTTGGCGAGAACATCGGCGTCGGTGACACCCTGGCGTTCAACGATGAGCAGCGCTGGCAGGAGGCCGCCGCCGAGGGCATGGCCGCACCCTTTATCGAGGGGCTGGATCGAGGGTATGCCACGCAGTTGGGGCGGTGGTTTGCCGGGGGGCAGGAGCTGTCCGGTGGACAATGGCAGAAGATCGCGTTGTCGCGCGCCTACATGCGGCGCAACGCCGATATCCTGATTCTGGATGAGCCGACCTCTGCACTCGACCCGGCAGCGGAAGCGGCGGTATTCGAGCATTTCAGTGAGCACACCGAAGGCCGGATGACGTTGCTGATCTCTCACCGGTTTTCCAGCGTGCGCAATGCGGACCACATCATTGTGCTGGACCAGGGAGCGATCCTTGAGCGGGGCGATCACGACAGTCTGGTGGCCGCGGGCGGGCGCTATGCGCAGTTGTTTGATTTGCAGGCCCGGGGTTACCGATAGACCTCAAGACTCCCGGGAAACCCGAACCACGGCCGGTCCGGCCATTTGTGTCGGTTTTGTTTTCATCAAACCGTCGAGTGCCTGGCGATACTGGGTACCGCCCTGGCTCATGCTGTTGTTGTGTGTACCACCGGGCACCAATAACAGGTGCTTGGGTTCGTTGGCGGCATTGAACAACTGCTGGCTGAACCGCGAGGGCATGAACGGGTCGGCCAGGCCATGGACCACCAGCAATGGCATGTTGATGTCGACAATCTTGTCGATGGAATCGAATTTCTGCGACAGCAGCCAGCGCGCCGGCAACCATTTCACCGGCAGGTTGCTGTCGGCCACTTGCGCCACGGCATCGCCCAGCGAGGTGAAAGTGGATTCGATTACCAGACCGCGCACCGGTACCACGCCATGCTCCTTTTTCGCCTGTGCGGTCAGGTCTGCCGCCAGGTCGATAGCCACCGCGCCACCCAGAGAATGGCCGTAGATCAGGCGCTTGTTGGCGTCCGGTTGCATTTGGGTGAAGCGCTCCCAAGCGGCTCGCGCATCCTCATAAACACTGGCTTCCGACGGCAGATCCCCCTTGCTCTGGCCAAACCCGCGGTAGTCGATGGCCAGCACCGAATAGCCCATGGCACGCAATTGCTCGATGCGGAACGCCTGGCCAGTCAGGTTCCAGCGCACGCCATGCAGGTAGAGGATCGACGGCGCATCGCGACGCGCGGCCGGCCACCACCAGGCATGCAGGCTTTGCCCGGCCTTGAAGCTGGCGGGTTTGATGTCGAACTCCTGAACGTCCTGCGGCAGACCACGATACCAACCAGCGTTGCCCGGCTCGATGCGGAACAGCAACTCGCGTTCTGTGTACTTGAGCACGCCGCAGCTCACCGGCAAACCGACGATCAGCACGGCCATGCACAGCAGCGGCAGCCAGCGTCGGCCCAAGCGGCTCATCAGGTTAGAAAACATGCGGTGGCCCGGAGGATCAAAAGGAAAGTTCGGGTTTTAACAGAAGCGTGGCGAAGGCAGGAATAAATTCGACAGTCGTATGTATGGCCCGACGCCGCACCGTCGGCGCGCTTATTGGGGTCAAGGCTTCCGGTGGCGTACGCGATTACCCGACTGCACTGGCGATGATCGAGGCCGGCGCCACGCGACTGGGCACCAGCTCGGGCATCGCGATCATCAGCGGCGCCCTGGCGGCGGGTGAGGGCTACTGATCAGTCCACCCGCAAGACAATCTTGCCGATGTGATCACCCGCTTCCATCCGGGCATGAGCCAGCGACGCGTCGGTCAATGGATAGACCTTGTCGATCATCGGCAGGCAACGCCCGGCGGCGAGTACGGGCCAGACGTACTCGTGCAACTGTTCGGCGATCGAGGCTTTTTCTTCGCGGGTGCGCGCGCGCATCAGTGAGCCAGTGATCGTCGCGCGTTTGCCCAGGATCGCCAGCAGGTCGACGTCTTTGGCGTGGGCGCCACCGAGAAAGCCCAGCATCACCAGTCGACCGTCCATACCCAACGCCGCGATATTCTGATTCAGGTACGAACCGCCCATGATGTCGAGGATGACGTTGACGCCCTTGCCGGCGGTTCTTTCCTGGATGACTTGGACGAAGTCCTGATCGCGATAGTTGATCGCCTCGGCCCCCAACGTGCGGATCGCTGCACATTTTTCTTCACTGCCCGCCGTGGCGAATGCCTTGATGCCAAACTCGCGACACAACATCAGTGCGGTGGTGCCGATGCCACTGGTGCCGCCGTGAATTAATGCGCGCTGGCCTTTGCTGGCGCCGCCCATGTCGAACAGATTGGCCCACACCGTGAAGAAAGTTTCTGGCACCGCCGCGGCGTGCACCCAATCCATCCCTTCAGGAATCGGCAACGTCTGGCTGGCCGGTGCAACGCAATATTGTGCGTAACCGCCACCGTTGGTCAGTGCACAGACGTTATCGCCGACGATGAATTCGTTGACGCCAGCGCCGATCGCCACCACTTCACCGGCCACTTCCAGACCGGGAATCGGGCTCATGCCGGGTTTCATCGGGTACTTGCCGGCGCGTTGAATCACGTCGGGGCGGTTGACCCCGGCAGCGTGCACGCGAATCAGCACTTCGCCTGCACCTGCGTTGGGGACCGGTTCCTGACGCGGCTTTAAAACCCCCGGACCACCGGGTTCGGTGATTTCAATCAGGGTCATGGTTTGGGGCAGATTCATGTCGGCGTCCTGTTGAGAAAGTCATCTGTAAATGGGATCGCATGAGTGAACGAATGATTCAATCCAATGCACTGATCCCTGTGGGAGCGAGCCTGCTCGCGAATGCGGTGTTTCAGTCACCTACTTTGTTGAATGCGACGCCGTCTTCGCGAGCAGGCTCGCTCCCACATTGTTTGATCTGTTCAGCAAGCGCATGACCTGTTCCAGTAACAGTGCGACCACAATGGCGCCGGCTGCAATGACAAACAACAACGCGTGATCGCCGCCGCTGGCGTTGAACAACGCCGAATACGCATACCCGGCGATAGCCTGAAACGTAGCGAATGAAACCGTCGCGCGGCTCCAGGCAAGTTGCTGTTGATGATGCTGTGGGACCAGTTCGTGAACCCGTCACCGCCCGCAGGGCCAGCACTGCACGAATCCCTGTAGGAGCTGTCGAGTGAAACGAGGCTGCGATCTCTTGATCTTTATGGCATTTCCGGCAGTTCTTGCGGCCGCAGGTCAAAGATCAATACCTCGGCATCGACGCCATTGCTCAAGGTCAGCACCTGTTCATCGCGAACCCGCACGCCATCGCCTTCCTGCAACGGCACGCCGTTGAGCTCGACATTGCCGCGGGCCACATGCACATAGGCATGGCGGTTGGTGGCCAATTCCAGCGCAGCGCTTTCCTTACCGTCGATCAGCGCCGCATAAACCCGTGCATCCTGACGCACCTTCAGCGAACCTTTCGCCCCGTCGGGGGAGATGATCAGTTGCAGACGGCCGCGTTTCTTTTGCGTGCTGAAATGCTCTTGCTGATAGCGCGGTTTGGCGCCGCTGATGTCCGGCACGATCCAGATTTGCAGGAAGTGCACCGGCCGGGTGGTCGAGTGGTTGTATTCGCTGTGCGCCACGCCGCTGCCGGCGCTCATCAACTGCACGTCGCCGGGGCGGATCACTGAGCCAGTGCCCAGGGTGTCTTTGTGTTCCAAAGCACCTTCGAGCACATAAGAGAAAATCTCCATGTCGCGGTGTGGGTGCTGGCCGAAACCTTTACCGGCGGCAACCCGGTCATCGTTGATCACCAGCAGGTCGGAAAAACCCTGTTCTTTCGGGTTGCGATAGTTGGCGAAGGAAAAGGTATGGAACGACTTCAACCAACCGTGATTGGCCGCGCCGCGATCCGAAGCTTTGCGAAGGGTCAGCATGATGAAATCTCCTGTGGGGACGTTGATTCGTCCGAGTGAGGAGAAGGTTAATGGTTACTGGTTGGTGCAATAAGTAGGTGAAAATTTAAATACTGTCCTGTTGAGGTTGACAGTGATCGGCAGGCGATCACGTATTCTTCTCCGACGCCGATGCCACATTTGGCCATAATGCACAGCATTCCTCTGATGCCGGGCACAAGACCTGTGGGAGCGAGCCTGCTCGCGAAGGCGGCGTCACATCCAACACTGTTGGTGACTGATAGATCGCTTTCGCGAGCAGGCTCGCTCCCACAGGTGGGTGGTGTTTGGCAGATGGATTTTCTTTTGACTTCAGTGATTTTGAACCCATGAAAACCGTGGCTATTGTGTTGTTCCCGGACTTTCTCCTGCTGGACATGGCAGGCCCGATGGAAGTGTTTTCCATCGCCAATCGATATCTGGCACCGGATGATCGTTACGAACTGTCGACCATCGGCACCGAGCATGGCGCGCTGCGTGCCTCCAACGGCGTCAGCGTCCAGGCCGATTTGCACATCGATCAGGCGGATCAGGCGTATGACCTGTTGCTGGTGCCGGGCGGTCCGGGTGCCTACAACGAAAAACATCCACCGTTGTTGTGTTGGCTCAAAGCCGCGGTCGGTCGCGCCGAGCGATACGGCTCGATCTGCACCGGCGCGTTCGTGCTGGGCCATGCCGGTTTGCTGGACGGTTATCGCGTGACCACCCACTGGCATTACACCGAACGACTGATCAAAGGCTTCCCGAAGGCTACCGTCGAAACCGATCAGATTTACGTGCAGGACCGCAACCTCATCACTTCCGGCGGCGTCACTGCCGGCATCGACCTGGCACTGTCGGTGGTCACCGAAGACCATGGCAAGAAAGTCGCCCAAGACGTCGCCAAGGTATTGCTGGTGGTCATGAAGCGGCAGGGTGGGCAGGCGCAATTCAGCCCGTTGATGGCGGCTGTCGCACCGCAGGAAACACCGATCACTCGCGTGCAGAACTTTGTACTCGAACACCTCGATGAAGCATTCAGCATCGAACGCATGGCCAGCCTGGCGAACATGAGTGCGCGGCACTTCGCCCGAATGTTTGCTCGGGAAGTGAACATGACGCCCATGGAATTTCTGCAAAGTGCGCGTATCGACAGCGCCAGGAATCTGCTGGAAACCAGCGACTTGCCACTCAAGACAGTGGCGTTCAAAAGTGGCTTCGGCAGCGTACGGCACATGCGTTTTCTGTTCAGTGAAAAGCTTGGTTTGACGCCGACCCAATACCGTGAACAGTTCAGCTAGAGCCTTCTTGTCCGTTATGCGCACCGTGATGGCTGTGACGCTCCCTCCGTGGCAGTTGTACCGTCACTGATGCCTGCCAAGATACCCTGAACGCTTTGCAATGGAGGTGCGGGAGCCTGGAAGGCGGGTGCAAGGGATGTTGCTGCACTGTGAGCCGGGCCAGGTTTCAGCACGTGAATGTGCATGAACAGCCTCAGAGATTTAAACAGCGATGCGGTGCTGCGATTCGGCCCCTATGCATTCCACCTGCGGCAACGGCTGATCCTTGAAGGTGATCGACCGCTGCGCATGGGCGGTCGGGCGCTGGATATCCTCCAGGTGCTGGTCGAGCGCGCCGGCAACGTGGTCAGCAAGGACGAACTGATTGCTCACGTCTGGCCGACGTCCGTGGTTGAGGAAATCAACCTGCGCGTGCACATTGCCGCCCTGCGTCGGGCGCTTGGCGACGGGCAGAATGGCCAGCGCTACATCGTCAACATTCCCCAGCGGGGTTACAGTTTTATCGCCCCGGTGCAGCCCGCGTCCGCGGGCACGCGGCTCTTGATCGAGACCGTGCAAAAACATCAGCACAACCTGCCCGCACGACTCACGCCGGTGACCGGTCGGGATTCGCTGGTCGGCAGTCTGGTCCGACAGTTGCCGGTCCGGCGTTTCATGACGCTGGTCGGCCCCGGCGGCGTCGGCAAGACCACGGTGGCGTTGCGTGTCGGCGAACTGCTGTTGCAGCACTATGAAGAGGGGGTGTGGCTGGTTGATTTCGCAGCGATCGGTGACCCCGCTAGAGTGGTCGATCATCTGATCCAGACCCTTGAACGGGAGATTGGCACGACGCTGGAGGTGCTGGCAAACTGGCACGCGTTGCTGGTGCTGGACAACTGCGAACACCTGCTGGAACGCTGTCGAACCCTGGTCGAGGATTTGCTGATGTCGGCGCCTCGGCTGTCCATTCTGGTGACCAGCCGCGAGCCTTTACAGGCAGGAGGGGAAACGGTTCTGCGTGTACCGTCTCTGGCGGTGCCGCCCGCGTCGGCGTTGCACAGTGTCGCCCAAGCCATGGGGTATTCGGCGGTGCAGCTGTTCGTCAGCCGTGCCCGAACCCGTCAACAAGGGTTTGCCTTGCGCGAACAAGACCTCAAGGCGGTCCGTGAAATCTGTCGGCGGCTCGACGGTTTGCCACTGGCCATCGAACTGGCTGCGGCGCAGATCCATGCGCTGGCGTTGGTCGGTTTGCAAGCTCAGCTGGATAACTGTCTTCAGCTGCTGACCCAAGGCCGGCGCACGGCGGTGCCCCGACATCAGACGCTCAAAGCTGCCCTGGACTGGAGCTATGAACGGCTGAGCCTGCCTGAACAAACCGTGTTGCAGCGCCTGTCGGTGTTCAAAATGTCATTCACCCTCGATGCCGCGATTGGCGTGTGCAGTTGCGCGGAGCTGAAGCCCGATCAACTGGCGGCGCTGGTGACGCGATTGGTCGCCAAATCGTTGCTCGCGATGGATCAGGTCAACGGCACGACCCGTTTTCGTTTTCTCAACACCACGCGCACCTATGCCCTTGAGAAGCTCGAACACAACGGCCACCTGCGGGCGTTTGAGCAGCGCCATTCGCATTACATCAGCCGGGCGCGCTGGGTCTCAGGCGTGCAGTTGCCCATTGAGCTCCTCGAGTAATCGACGGACTTTGCTCAGGTCCGGTGTAGAAAATCCCTCGGTGAACCGATTGTAGATCGGCGCCAGCAGCTCATGAGCTTGCTGATACAGGCCCTGACGCTGCCAAAGTTGCGCCAGCGAGGTGGCGCTGCGCAGTTCCCACGCCAGGGCGCCCTGATGTTTCGCCACGTTCAATGCCCTGATCAGCACGGCCTCGGCCGCTTCGGTTTTCAGTGGGCAATCCTCGGCCAGCAGCGCATCAGCCCGGGCCCGCAGTACTTCCGCCGTGCTCCAGCCAGCCGTACCGGTGTCGGCCCGTTGCAACAGGGCGTCATCGACGAAACTGCCATCCAGCGTGACCATGATGTCCTTGATCAGCCCCACGCCTGGCTGAAGAGGCAAGTGCGCCTCGGCGCTGTCGATCACCTGCGCATAGTGTCGGGCCCAGGTGTAGAACAGCAGCACCGAGTGTTTTTGTGCTTGTTCCAGCAGCTGGTGCAAGAGTTCACGAGCCGTTCGGGTATCGCCGTTGTAGTGAGCGATCGGGCAACCGGCCAGCGCCAGGGTGTAGCAGATGGACGTGCCGTGGTTGATCTGGGTCGCAATCTCCAGCGCTTGCCGGGCGGTGTGCCAGGCTTGTTCTGGTTGCCCCTGCAACCAGAGGATGCGCGCCAGAATCGTCAGGGCGGCGACGCTCTGATCGTAGTGCACGCCAAAACCGTAGGTGAAGCGGTTGAGGTGGCCGCTCTGGGCCATGCGCTGAAGCACCTGCTCGGCATTGATCCGCGCCTGCTGTTGGTCCCCGGCAAAGTGTAACGCCAGCACCCGCAAGCGATGCATGCTGAGGGACAACACTGCATCGCCGTGCAGCCCCAACCGATCGAATTGCCGGCTCTGTTCCAGGGCCATTTGATAATTGGCGCAACAGAGGTTGACCGCCATGTGCCCGGACACTGCCCGCAACTGACCGGCCAAATCGTTGCATTGCTTGGCCAGGGTTCTGGCGCTGACGAAAGCCTCGATGGTTTCAGCCGTGCTCATCTGAGTGTGATAGCAAGAACTGCCGAGGGCGAGATGCAGGGCTATTTTCAGCTGCGGGCAGGGATCGGACGTTGCATCGAGCAGGGCCAGCGCCCTGCGCACGTAAAGGCCGTGCTCCTTGAGCAGCGACAGCTCCTGCCACAGCGGCGTGGAAGCTGCCGTCAGGCGGATCGCCAATGCCTGCGGTCCTTGCGCGTTAAAACACCAGTCGAGGGCCGAACGAATGTCTTCCAGACCGCGGGTATAACGCTCGATCCATGTACCTGTCGGGATCAGCTCCCAGTCGTGCTGGGCCTGATTCATCAACGCCAGACAGCGCTTGGCGTGACGTTCCCGGGTATCGGGCAGGTCGGCGGCCTGGTCGAGTTTCTCCAGGGCATAGCTGCGGGTAGTGTCGAGCAATCGGTAAAACACCTCTTCGTCCCCCACCTCCACGTTCAGCAGCGATTTGGCCACCAGTTGCGTGATCGAGCCAAACACTGCTTGCGGTTCGATGTGTTCGCCGACGATCACCGCCGCCGCCGATTCCAGGGTGAACCCGCCCCTGAACACACCCAGTCGGCGCAAGCAGGCTTGTTCGCAGGCATTGAGCAGCTCGAAGCTCCAGTCCAGTGTGGCGCGCAAGGTTTGGTGTCGGCCCAGCGTGGTCTGACAACCCTGGGTGAGCAGGCGAAAACTGCCTTGGAGCTGGGTCAGTAATCCGCTCAATCCGAGGCTGTTGACTTGCGCGGCCGCCAATTCGATCGCCAATGGAATACCGTCCAGACGCCGGCAGATTTCAATTGCCAGCGGCAGCTCGTCATCGGTCAGTTCGAAGCTGTCGTGGCTGGCCATCGCCCTTTCGACGAACAACTGCAAGGCGGAAAAGGTCAGGGCCTGAGCGCGGTCTGGCACGGCAATGGGGGGAGGGCAGTCCAGCGACTCCAGGCGCTGGACACATTCACCTTCGGCCCGCAGGCTCTCACGGCTGGTGGCCAGAATGTGCACCTCTGGCGCGGCGCGCAGAAGGCTCTCGCTCAGCAATGCGATGGCGTCGACCAGGTGTTCGCAGTTGTCGATCACCAGCAGCATCTGCCGGTCGCGCAAAAACGCGGCAAGGCCGCTCATCGGCTCGGCGTCGTGCAAGGACAGTTCGAGCAATGTCGCCAGGTGAACGGTGATCATCGATGGATCATTGATCGGCGCCAGGTCCAGCAGGCGAATGCCATCCCGGTAGCGCCCGATCAGTTGTTCGGCGACACGCAGGGCCACGGTGGTTTTGCCGATCCCGCCGGGCCCGACCAGAGTAATGAAACGCTGGCGTGACAGCTGGACCACCAGGCTATCGACGAGAGACTGGCGGCCGATCATGCGGGTTCGACGAACGGGCAGGTTGTGGCCACTCGGCACGGATGCTGCGCTCCCTGGAGGGTGCTCGATGTGCTCCAGCGAATACGGCGCCACAAAGCTGTACCCGCGCTGCGCCACGGTGATGATGTAACGCTGGCCGGCCTGTCCGTCGCCGAGGGCCTTGCGCAAGGCGGCCATGTGCACCCGCAGGTTAATGTCTTCCACCACGTTTTTCGGCCAGACCCTGGCGATCAGTGTTTGTTTGCTGACCACCTCCCCGGCGTGTTCCAAAAGGATCAACAGAATGTCCATGGCACGTCGACCCAGGCGCAGGGGCTGGTCGGCCTCCATGACCAGACGTTGTCCGGGATAGATCCGGTAGGGGCCGAAATGGATGGCTTGGTCGGGGGAAAGGGTCAACGTGTCACTCCTGCTTGCAGCCGTCTGATACGCGGTTTTCGAGCATATTCGTCAGGTTTTTACGGCAACGCAATGCGCTGGCCGGATGACTCTGCGGCGTCTGCCTGGACTGCTGGTTCTCCGCCCTTGTTCATGGGTTCCGTAATTATTGGGCGCGACGGTCTTGAAGGTATCGCTGAGGCTTTTGGCGCGCCAGGGAAAATTAACAACGTTTAACTCGTCCTGCGTCCGGTCTACGCTCAAAACTCTGCATCTTCAACGGCCACCGGTCTGTGGGAGCGAGCCTGCTCGCGAAGGCGGCGGCACATTCAACATCGTGGGTGACTGATACAACGCTTTCGCGAGCAGGCTCGCTCCCACAGGGGGGCTGCCGTGGAACAAAGGGATTAAACATGTCATGAGGACGTCGGAATGAGCAGCGTGGTGGTGGTCTATCACAGTGGCTACGGGCACACCCGTGTCATGGCCGAAGCCGTGGCCCAAGGCGTGGAACGGCACGGCAGTACCTGCCGGCTGATTTCGGTCGAGGACGTGGACCGGCACTGGGACCATTTGCACAACGCCGACGCAATCATCTTCGGCGCGCCGACCTACATGGGTAGCGTCTCGGCACCCTTCAAGGGGTTCATGGACGCCACGGCGGCGTTCTACCTGGCCCAACCCTGGCGCGACAAACTGGCGGCCGGCTTCACCAATTCCGGCTGCCTGTGCGGCGACAAACTCAACACTTTGCTGCAGATGGCAGTGTTCGCCGCGCAGCATTCAATGATCTGGGTTGGCCTCGACCTGCTGCCGGCGCGTTCGAGCAAGGGCGTGTTCGATGGGCAAATGAATCGCCTGGGCAGCTCGCTGGGCGCCATGGCGCAGTCGAATGTCGAACAGTCCCCCGAACGCGCACCGCCCCCCGAAGACCGCCGCACCGCCGCCCATCTGGGCGAGCGAGTGGCGCGGCTGGCTGAACGCATGAGCCACTCACCGGTTTGATTCACCCCAACACTCACTAAGGAGACAACACATGAGTACGTTCACGACCCGAGACGGCACCGAGATTTATTACAAGGACTGGGGCACCGGTCAGCCTATTGTCTTCAGCCACGGCTGGCCGTTGAACGCCGACAGCTGGGAGTCGCAGATGATCTTCCTGGCTGCCAAAGGCTACCGGGTGATTGCCCATGATCGCCGCGGTCATGGCCGCTCCAGCCAGCCGTGGACCGGCAACGACATGGACACCTACGCCGATGATCTGGCGCAGTTGATCGAGTGGCTGGACCTCAAAGATGCGGTGCTGTTCGGCTTCTCCACCGGCGGCGGTGAAGTGGCGCGCTACATTGGTCGCCACGGTACCGAGCGCGTAGCCAAGGCCGGGCTGATTTCTTCGGTGCCGCCGCTGATGCTCAAGACTGAAGCCAACCCTGGCGGCCTGCCGATCGAGGTGTTTGACGGCATTCGCAAGGCGTCCCTGGCCGACCGTTCTCAGCTTTATATCGACCTCGCCAGCGGTCCGTTCTTCGGCTTCAACAAACCAGACGCCAAGCCATCCCAGGGCATGATCGACTGGTTCTGGATGCAAGGCATGACCTCCGGCCACAAGAACGCTTATGACTGCATCAAGGCGTTCTCCGAAACCGACTTCACCGAAGACCTGAAGAAGTTCGACATTCCGACGCTGGTGGTGCATGGCGATGCTGACCAGGTGGTGCCGATCGAAGCGTCGGGTATTGCGTCTGCAAAACTGGTGAAAGGATCTACGTTGAAGATCTATCCCGGCGCCCCCCATGGCTTGACTGATACCCACAAGGATCAGCTCAACGCCGATCTGCTGGCGTTTTTGAAGGACTAAGCGTTACTCCCTGGCCCCCCGATCCTATGCCATGGAAGCTTTGTAGCGGGTTTATTGCGCGTGAAGTTGAGCGGTGCAGGCGGGGCGGTGGGCCGGGGAGCGCAGGGTGCGGCAACGCCATGCAAATGGAGTGATGCCTTCATTGCGCGTGAAGATGTGGCAGAAATGCGCTTGATCGCAGAAGCCGCATTCGAGACTGATTTGCGTCAGCGTCAGGTCAGTGTTCTGGATCAATTGCTTGGCGCGGGCGATGCGCTGGTTGCGAATCCAGTCCTGAGGCGAGAGCCCGGTGCTGCACTTGAACGCGCGGGAGAAATGGCTGCGCGAAAGGGCGCAGGCGCGGGCCAGTTCGGTCACTTCAACGGTTTCACCAAGGCGCTCGAGGATCAGTTGCTTGACCAGGCTTTCGCGCCACGGAGTCAGGCCGCCGGTCGTTTTCTTTCGCGTTTCAGTGGTCGTCTCGCGGACGACGTTTTGCTGAGAATGAGCCATGACAGATGTCCTTGTCGGTGAGCTTCATTTTTGGTCGCAGGGCTCTGGCAGGCGAGTTAAACGTTGTTAATTCCGTCAATGTGCGGCGGTAACCAACAGCGCTAACTCAGCACATTGCTGCAATTTCCACGGCTGCGAGCCGTGCAAAATTGACGTTATCTGGCGGCGTTGTGCGTGGCCGCTCCTCTGACTCGACCAAGGTGGTGGCATGAAACATTCTCTGGTTTGCGCGCTGGGGCTCGCGGCAGCGCTGGCGTCCGGCATTTCCTCGGCTCAGGCACCGGCGCAAGTCGGCACGCAAGTGCCGGGTTATTACCGGTTGGCGTTGGGCGATTACGAGGTGACGGCGTTGTTCGATGGCTACAACGATCTGTCGCCCAAACTGCTCAAAGGCCTGACTCAAAGTCAGATCCGCGCGCTGCTGGCTCGCCGTTCGATTGAAACGCCGGGCGTACAAACCGCGTTCAATGCCTTTTTGATCAACACTGGCAAGCAATTGATCCTCGTCGATACCGGTGCCGGCCAGTGCATTGGTGCTACCGCCGGGATGCTGTCAGACAATATGAAAGCCGCCGGTTATGAGCCGGCGCAGGTCGATACGGTTTTGTTGACCCACCTGCATTTGGACCATGTCTGCGGACTGGTCGACGGCCAGCAGAAACCGGTTTTCGCCAACGCCACTGTTTACGCGGCAAAGGCAGAAGCTGACTACTGGCTCGATCCTCAAGCCTTCGGCAAGGCGCCCGAGGGTGCCAAGCCGTATTTCAAAATCGCCCAGGATTCGACCGCGCCCTACGTCGCGGCAGGTCGCTTCAAGACGTTCGATGCCGGTCAGTCGCCGGTAGCGGGTGTGGAGGCGGTTATCGAGACCGGCCATACGCCGGGCAGCACCACGTACCGCTTCACCTCGCAGGGTCAGAGCATTCTGTTCATGGGGGATCTGGTGCATAACCTGGCGGTGCAGTTCGAACACCCGGAAGTGTCGATCGGCTTTGACGTCAACAGTCAGCAAGCGATCAAGAGCCGCGCCAGGGTTTTCAGTGATGCAGCGGCGAGCAAAATCTGGGTAACAGCGGCGCATTTGCCGTTTCCGGGCATCGGCCATATCGCGGCAGAGGGCAAGCATTTCCAATGGGTACCGGTGGAGTACGGTCCTTATAAACGTGCGGCCAACGTACCGCTGATCGAGTAAATTCCAACGCTAAGTGCCTGGCTGAACACACAAGGGGAATCTGCCTGTGAACCGTAACGATCTGCGCCGCGTCGACATGAACCTGTTAGTGATTTTCGAAGCGTTGATGTTCGAAAAGAACCTCACCCGTGTGGCTGAAAAACTGTTCATGGGGCAGCCGGCGGTGAGTGCCGCGCTGGGACGGTTACGGGATCTGTTCGACGATCCGCTGCTGTTGCGCAACGGCCGCGGGATGGAGCCGACAGGGCGGGCACTGGCGATTCTCAAGGAGCTGCAACCGGCGATGGATGTGATTTCCGGGGCCGTGAGCCGAGCTAAAGAATTCGATCCCGCTACAAGCTGCGATGTGTTTCGCATTGGGCTGTCGGACGACGCCGAGTTTGGCTTGTTTCCGCCCTTGTTGAGCCAGCTCCGGGAAGAGGCGCCAGGGATCATTGTGGTCGTGCGGCGGGCGAATTATCTGCTGATGCCGGCGTTGCTGGCGTCTGGGGAGATTTCAGTGGGTGTGAGTTACACCACGGATCTGCCGGCCAATGCCAAGCGTAAGACGTTGCGGGATATTCCGTGCAAGGTGCTGCGTGGTGACAAACGACCGGGGACGCTATCGCTGGATGAATACTGTGAACGACCGCATGCGATGGTGTCGTTTTCGGGGGATTTGAGCGGCAACATTGATCTTGATCTCGCGAAGATCGGACGCAGTCGGCGGGTGGTGTTGGGCGTTCCGCAGTTCAGTGGGTTGCGGGCGTTGTTGGCCGGGACCGAGATGATCGCCACCGTGCCGGATTACGCCGCATGTGCGTTGGTCGAGGGTTGTGCGTTGCGGGCCGAAGACCCGCCGTTTCCGATTGAAGCGGCGCAACTTTCGATGGCCTGGAGTGGGGTGCATGACAACGATCCGGCGGAACGGTGGTTGCGGTCGCGGATCAGTGAGTTCATGTCCAGGCCTTTGTCGATTTCGGCTTGACCGTGGCGGTCTCCGGGCCGACCTGTTTATATCCTGAAGTACCCAGTCCAACTGTGGGAGCTGAGCTTGCTCGCGATGGCGGCCTGATAGCCGACCAATCTCTTTCAGGTGTACATATCCATTTCTGCGGTAACGGCGACTTAGGGTTTCGCCCTTACGGCGAGTCCCTTTTGGCAAACGCCCCAAAAGGAACCAAAAGGTCTCGCCCCAAGCGTCCGGCCCCTCGCCTAGGCTCGGCGTTCCTTCGTTCCGGTATTCATCTGGGGGCATCGCCTCCGGTTGGCTTCGCTTCAACCTCCTCTCGATGTGTTCGACTTCGTCGAACGGCGCTACGCGCCTACCCCCCAGATGAACACCTCCACTCAGCCTCCCGAAGGGGCGGGTGGATCAAGATCAAGTGCGGCAGGCGAGCTAACGCTCGGCCTGTTGAGTGGTGAGAAGCGAAAGCGAACACGGATCCCCTGTGGGAGTGAGCCTGCTCGCGATGACGGCCTGACAGCCGACCAATCTCTTCCTGCCGAACATCCAATCTCTGTGGGAGCGAGCCTGCTCGCGAAGGCGATGTGTCATCGAGCATTGATGTTGCCTGACCCACTATCGCCAGCAGGCTCGCTCCCACAAGGGATCTGCGGTGGATCGTACCGCCGGGCTCATCCACAAAAAGAGCACACACATCCAATTTTTCCCGACCTCAGACCGGCACTATCAAACCAAGTCCCGGCGCATGAGCGCCGGTGGTTTTTCATTCGTGCAGGTAGCCCATGAATACGTCGCGATGGGATGAGCGGGTCCAGGATCTCGGACTGCTGTTTTTGCGGGTCAGCGGTGGTTTGTTTCTGCTGTGGGTGCACGGTTTGCCGAAACTGCTTAACTACAACGCTCAACTGCAAGTCATCGAAGACCCTTTCCACTTGGGCGCGAACGCCACGCTGATGCTGGCGATTTTTGCCGAGGTGCTGTGCCCGTTGCTGATCATCGCCGGGGTGCTGGTGCGTCTGGCGTGTCTGCCGATTTTGGCGGTGTTGCTGATCGCGCTGCTGGTGGTGCATGCGCAATGGAGTCTTGATGAAGGGCAGTTCGGTTGGCTGCTGTTGATTCTGTTCACCAGCGTTCTTATCGCCGGGCCGGGACGGCTGGCGCTCAATGTCCGATTCGCCGGAGCTTTGCGTTATGCCTGAATCCAATCGTTTCGAGGAAGTCGTGACCCTGGTCATCAAGCACAGGATCAAGGCGGGGTTTGAAGTGCCCTACGAAGCCTGGTTGCGCAACATTGTCAGTATTGCCGGGCAGCAGGAAGGGCACTTGGGCGTCGATGTGATTCGCGGCAAGAGCGCCGGACTTGACCTGTATACCTGCGTGCTGCGCTTTTGCTCCACCGAATCGATGCAGCGCTGGCTCGATTCACCGCAACGGCTGGAACTGGTCAACGAAGCCACGCCGATGCTCGCTGACGGCGACCAGACCGAGGTCAATCCGGTCAACGAATTCTGGTTCGCGCCGCAAGCCGACGCCGCTTCGTCACCACCGCCGCGCTGGAAGCAGGCCATGGTGACGTTGTTGGTGATTTTGCCGCACACCTTGCTGGTGCCGCTGATCTGGGGCCCGCTGCTGCAGCTCAATACCTTCCTGTCCAATTACGTGGTCGCGACGTTCCTGATCACGCTGACCATCGTCGTGTCGGTGGTGTACCTGTTCATGCCAATGGCGACGCGATTGTTCGCGCCCTGGCTGTCCTCTTCCACTCAGCCCAAGGAAAAGTGATGAACGCCGATCTGATTTTGTTTAATGGCCAATTTCATACGGTTGACCGTGAAAACCCACGCGCCAGCGCCGTAGCGATCAGCAATGGTCGTTTCGTCGCGGTCGGCACCGACGCCGAAGCCATGGCCCTGCGCGGTTCGGGTACGCAGGTCATCGATCTCAAGGGGCGCTGCGTCATTCCCGGCCTCAACGACTCGCACTTGCACCTGATCCGTGGCGGTCTGAACTACAACCTCGAACTGCGCTGGGAAGGGGTGCCGTCGCTGGCCGATGCCCTGCGCATGCTCAAGGATCAGGCCGACCGCACGCCAACGCCGCAATGGGTGCGCGTGGTTGGCGGCTGGAACGAATTCCAGTTCGCTGAAAAGCGCATGCCGACCCTTGAAGAACTCAATCAGGCTGCGCCGGATACTCCGGTATTTGTCCTGCATTTGTACGACCGCGCTTTGCTCAACCGTGCCGCGTTGCGCGTGGCCGGTTACACCCGCAACACGCCGAACCCGCCGGGTGGCGAGATTGTGCGCGATGCCAACGGTGAACCGACCGGCATGCTGGTCGCCCGTCCTAACGCGATGATTCTCTACTCGACGCTGGCGAAGGGGCCGAAGTTGCCGCTGGAATATCAGGTCAACTCGACCCGTCAATTCATGCGCGAACTCAACCGTCTCGGCCTGACCAGCGCCATCGATGCCGGCGGCGGTTTCCAGAATTATCCGGACGATTATCAGGTGATCGAGCAGTTGGCCAAGGACCAGCAGCTGACTGTTCGCATCGCCTACAACCTGTTCACCCAGAAGCCCAAGGAAGAGCTGACCGATTTCAAGAATTGGACCAGCAGCGTGACCCTGCATCAGGGCGACGATTACCTGCGGCACAACGGCGCCGGGGAAATGCTGGTGTTTTCAGCGGCGGATTTCGAGGACTTCCTCGAACCGCGTCCGGACCTGCCACAAACCATGGAAGACGAGCTGGAGCCGGTGGTGCGCCACTTGGTCGAGCAGCGCTGGCCGTTCCGTTTGCACGCTACGTACAACGAATCCATCAGCCGCATGCTCGACGTATTCGAGAAGGTTAACCGCGACATTCCGTTCAACGGTTTGCCATGGTTTTTCGACCATGCCGAAACCATTACACCGCAGAACATTGAGCGGGTGAGGGCGCTGGGTGGCGGTATCGCGATTCAGGATCGCATGGCGTTCCAAGGCGAATATTTCGTCGAGCGTTACGGCGCCAAAGCCGCCGAATCGACCCCGCCGATCAAACGCATGCTGGCCGAAGGTGTACCGGTCGGCGCCGGCACCGATGCCACGCGAGTGTCCAGCTACAACCCCTGGACTTCGCTGTACTGGATGGTCAGCGGCCGTACGGTCGGTGGCCTGGAACTGCATGCCGAGGGCTTGTCTCGTCAAACCGCACTGGAGCTGTTCACCCACGGCAGCGCCTGGTTCTCTTCCGAGCAGGGCAAGAAAGGCATGATCAAGGTCGGCCAACTGGCTGACGTCGCGGCCCTGAGCGCGGATTTTTTCAGCGTCGACGAAGAAGCGATCAAGTGGATCGAGTCGGTGTTGACCGTGGTCGGCGGCAAGGTGGTGTACGCCGCCGGTGACTTTGAAAAACTCGGACCGGCCAGCGTGCCGGTGCTGCCGGACTGGTCGCCGGTGGTGAAAGTGCCGGGGCACTGGCGTCCGACCTCGCCGATGCAAGCACAGGTTCACCATTGCAGCGGGCCATGCGGCGTGCATTCCCATAGCCATGAAAAGGCGCGTTTGTCGAATGCGCCGGTCAGCGATTTCGCGGGTTTCTGGGGCGCGTTCGGCTGCTCGTGCTTCGCGTTCTGACGATCATAAAAAAAGCGCCGGCCCTGCACGTCGGCGCCGCATGTAACACCCATCCAACGAGGAGTTTCACATGAGCAACGTTCCGTACAAACGCCTGAACAAAGATGACGCCGTTGTCCTGTTGGTCGACCACCAGACGGGCCTGATCTCGCTGGTCCAGGATTTCTCGCCGAACGAATTCAAGAACAACGTACTGGCACTGGGCGATGTGGCCAAGTTCTTCAAGCTGCCGACCATCCTGACCACCAGCTTCGAAAACGGTCCGAATGGCCCGATGGTTCCCGAGTTGAAAGAGCAGTTCCCGGACGCGCCGTACATCCCGCGTCCAGGCCAGATCAATGCCTGGGACAACGAAGATTTCGTCAAGGCCGTTAAAGCCACAGGCCGCAAGCAACTGATCATCGCCGGTGTCGTCACTGACGTTTGCGTGACGTTCCCGACGCTGTCGGCGTTGGCTGAAGGGTTTGAAGTGTTCGTCGTGACCGACGCCTCGGGTACCTTCAACGAAACCGTGCAACAAGCGGCCTGGGCGCGCATGGCGGCGGCCGGTGCTCAACTGGTGAACTGGTTCTCGGTGGCCTGCGAGCTGCAGGGCGACTGGCGCAACGACATGGAAGGCCTGGCGAACCTGCTGTCGCCGCGCATTCCGAACTATCGCAACCTGATGAACAGCTATTCGGTGCTGACGTCGAAGTAAGTCCCGCCACAATGAAAGATGCCCGCCAATGTGCGGGCATTTTCGTCTGAGACAAAAAGCGGCTATACAGTGTCTGACTGTCAATCAGAGCGTGACAATGAACCCGTTCGAAGATATGCGTATTTTTTGCCAGGTCATGGACTCCGGCAGCTTCACCGCGGCGGCCGATCAATTGGGCCTGTCCAAGCAGTTCGTCAGCCGGCGGTTGATGCAACTCGAAGAGCGTTTGGGTGTGCGGCTGCTTAATCGCTCCACTCGGCGACTGGACGTGACACCACTGGGGCAGAGTTATTACGAGTCAGCCTTGCGTCTGCTGGGCGAAGTCGAGCAAGTAGAGCAGGGCATCGCCGGCCAGACCACTGAGCCCCGCGGCACTATTCGTATCAGCGCGCCATTGTCGTTTGCGGTGGTGCGTTTGGGCTGTTTGCTGCCGGTGTTTTTGCAGCGTTATCGCGATGTCACGGTGGAGGTCGATCTCAGTGATCGACCGGTGGATTTGCTCAGTGAGGGTTATGACCTGGCGCTGCGCATCGGCGTTCTGGAGGATTCGACGCTGATCGCCCGACGCATCGCCTCCATCCAACGGGTGTATTGCGCCAGCCCGGCTTACCTGGCCGAGCGCGGCACGCCGCTCAAACCCGAAGACTTGCACTCGCATGACTGCCTGCCTTACGGCCATGGTCGTCAGGTGCAATGGCGTTTCGAAGGGCAGGGCAAGCCGTTGGTGGTCAATGTCACCGGGCGGATGCGGGTGAACAATGGTGAACTGCTCAGGGACGCGGCGATCGCCGGCATGGGGATTACTTACTTGCCGACTTTCATTGTGGGTTCGGCGTTGAAGGACGGCAGGCTGGTGCCGGTGCTGGAAGCATTTCGTTCCGAGCCGCTGACGTTGTCGGCGGTCTATCCGCAGCACCGTCAAGCATCGCGACCGGTGCAGGCGTTGATCGAGTTTTTGCGTGAACGGCTGGATCAGACTGAGGGTGGGTTGTAGCGCGGTTGGTTATAGTGTCAGCACGCAATTAATGAAAGACCCCAGTCTGGAGCGCGCAATGGAAATGCCGACAAAAGAAAAAGCCATCGCCAGCAACCGCGATGCCTGGAATGACTCCGCCCGACACCACAAGGACACCCCCGAATGGCAGGCCCGTTTGACGGCGGTTGGTTGTAGTGATTTTTGCTGCTTGGACGACACCCTCAGAGGGTTACTGGAACAGGTCGGTGTCGACGGCAAAGACGTGGTGCAACTGGGCTGCAACAACGGCCGCGAAAGCCTGTCGTTGTTTGCGCTGGGTGCCCGCAGCGTCACAGGGGTCGACCAGTCCGAGGCGTTCCTCGATCAGGCGCGGGAACTGGCGTCACGCTCGCCCCATGCGCCTGAGTTCATCGAGGCAGACATCCATCACTTGCCGACAGAACTTCATGGCCGCTTCGACGTAGCCCTGATCACCATCGGCGTGTTGAACTGGATGCCGGACATCGCTGAATTCTTCCGCCATGTCGCACAAACCCTCAAGCCCGGCGGCAGTCTGGTGGTGTACGAAACCCACCCCTTCCTGGAAATGTTCGACCCCGAGTCGGCAGATCCGTATCGGCCGGACAGCTCGTACTTTCGCAGCGAACCTTTTGTGCAGGACCAGCCGATCGTCTACGAAGGCAAGATCGAACAGCAGGCCTCGACGTCCTACTGGTTCGTCCACACCCTGGGCGCCATCTTCACCGGCGCCATCGAGGCGGGATTGCAGATCAGCCACTTCAAGGAGTACCCGCATTCCAATCGCGAGGAACTCTATGATCGGTATGAGCAGCAGACGGTGCAGCTTCCGTTGTGTTTTACGTTGGTTGCGCTGAAGCAAGCTGTCTAAGCAGAGGAGTCTCTTAGAGCGTTGAGTGATTGACCGAATGACCCGGCTGCGCGCAGAGATCAATGCCAAGGGCGTGAATGACCTTTAAAACCGTATCGAAACGTGGTTTTGCTCCTGGTGCGAAGGCCTTGTACAGGCTTTCGCGGCCCATACCCGAATCCTTGGCTATCTGTGTCATTCCACGCGCTTTTACCACGTAGCCGATAGCGCGAAGAAACTCTTCGTTGTCGCCGTCTGCGAGCACTTGCGAAAGGTACTCGCTGATGGCTTCGTCACTGTCCAGCAGAGCCGCCATATCGAAAGTAGTCAAAGTCTGGCTCATGTTTAAACCTCCTTTGCCAATTTTTTCGCCCGCCTGATGTCGGCGGTTTGCGAAGATTTGTCACCACCCGCCAACAGCACAATGACGACGCTATTACGCATAGTGAAGTAGACCCGATAGCCTGCACCGACGTCCACGCGCATTTCGGAAACACCATCACCCACCGGTTTGATATCGCCCAGATTACCCACAGAGGCACGATCAATGCGACGAGCGATGGCTAACTTCGCCCGCAAGTCACGAACTGAGGCATGCCATGTCGCGAAGATCATAGTTTGTTGAATAAGATAATTCATTACTCAAATGTATCCATCTGGATACGAATGAGCAGTCAGGCAATTCCTTCGTTGTGTATGTTTTTTCCTTGAAGTGTGTGGGCTATGGGGTATCCAAACGGGTCTATTCGCGGTGCCGCTACCGTCCGCTATCCTTGCTCCACGCACATCGAACGGTTTCCCCCATGCTTTCGGTCCAAGGCGTCTTCAAAAGCTACGCCACTCCCCAGGGCCCATTAGCGGTTCTGCAAGGTGTCGACCTCACCTTGAAACCCGGCAGCAGCCTGGCGTTGATGGGGGAGTCGGGCAGTGGCAAAAGCACTTTGCTGCACCTGATTGCCGGGCTCGACAAGGTCGATCGCGGCAGCATCCGCAGCGGCGAACATCGGCTGGAGCAGATGAGCGAAGGGCAACTGGCGAACTGGCGGCGGACCGAAATCGGCCTGGTGTTTCAGCAGTTCAACCTGATCGGCAGTTTGCGAGTGGAGGACAATCTGGCGTTCCAGGCACGACTGGCGGGGCGCCATGATTCGCGCTGGCAGGCGCATCTGGTGCAACGTCTGGGCTTGGCTGATTTGCTGCAGCGTTATCCGGAACAGCTGTCCGGTGGCCAGCAGCAACGGGTCGCGCTGGGCCGTGCCCTGGCGTCGCAGCCAAAACTGCTGCTGGCCGACGAACCGACCGGCAGCCTCGATGAAGCCACCAGCGATGAGGTCTTGAAGTTGTTGCTGGAGTTGCTCGATGACAGTCCTACCACCTTGTTGATGGTCACCCACAGCTCGCGGGTTGCCGCGCGGCTGGCCGAAAAAGTGGTACTCCACGGTGGTCGTCTGGCTGGCGCGGGCGAGCGCTGAAGTGCGGGTCTTTCGCGAAACGCTGCGGGCGCTGCTCAGTCATTGGCGGCAACACCCGGTGCAATTTTTCAGTGTGCTGACCGGGCTCTGGCTCGCCACCAGTCTGCTGACCGGCGTGCAGGCGCTGAACAGCCAGGCGCGCGAAAGCTATGCCCGGGCCAGTCAGTTGATCGGCGGCGAACCCCAGGCCAGCCTCAGTGCGCCCAGCGGCGCGACCTTCTCCCAGCAAATGTTTGTCGACCTGCGCCGTGCGGGTTGGCCGGTGTCGCCGGTCCTGCAAGGTCGGGTGACGCTCAAGGGGCATGACGACCAGCGCTTGCAGTTGATGGGCATCGAGCCGGTGTCGCTGCCCGCCGGTTCTTCCGTGGCTGGGCAGGCGTTGCCGATTGAGCAGGTTGTCGAGTTTTTCAGCCCGCCGGGCAGTACCTGGATTTCGCCGCAGACGTTGCAGACTCTGGGTCTGCACGAGGGCGAACGTCCACTGACGTTGAGTGGTCAGGCATTGCCGCCGCTGCATGCCCAACCCGATATGGCCCCCGGTGTGTTGTTGGTGGACATCGGCTTTGCCCAGCAGATTCTCGGCTTGCCGGATCAGCTGTCACGCCTGGTGCTGCCGAAGGATTTCACCGCGACCCTGCCTGATCAATTCAAAGGACAGCTGCAGCTCAAGACCAGTGGCGAAGAGAACAATTTGTCGCGCCTCACCGAAAGCTTTCACCTGAACCTCGATGCGCTGGGGTTTCTGTCATTCGTGGTCGGCCTGTTCATCGTCCACGCCGCGATCGGCCTGGCGCTGGAACAACGCCGTGGCTTGCTCAGAACCCTGCGTGCCTGCGGCGTCAGTGCACGGATGCTGATTACCTGTCTGGCGGTTGAACTGGGTGGGCTGGCATTGATTGGCGGACTGGTCGGCGTCGCCAGCGGCTACCTGTTGGCCAGCGTCCTGCTGCCGGACGTCGCCGCGAGTCTGCGCGGGTTGTACGGCGCCGAAGTGGCGGGGCAGTTGAGCCTCAGTCCGTGGTGGTGGCTCAGCGGCGTCGGCCTGAGTCTGTTGGGCGCGTTGTTGGCGGGGGCCAACAGTTTGTTGCGGGCTGCGCGCCTGCCTTTACTGGCCTTGGCCGATCCGCAGGCCTGGCATCAGGCTCACGCGCGCTGGTTGCGGCGTCAGGGTTGGGTTGCCGTGATCGCCGCGATGATCGCAGTGCTGGCCTTGATCTTTGGCGACAGCCTGAGCAGCGGCTTTGTGCTGATGGCGGCACTGTTGATCGGCGCTGCGCTGGCGTTGCCAGTGGTGCTCAACTGGGTGTTGAACCGGGTGCTGCATCGCAGTCGCTCGGTGCTCGGCCAATGGTTTCTCGCCGACTGCCGTCAACAACTGCCGGCCCTGAGCCTGGCGCTGATGGCGCTGTTGTTGGCACTGGCGGCAAACATTGGAGCGGGGAGCATGACGGCTGGTTTTCGTCAGACCTTCAGCGATTGGCTCGAACAACGCCTGACCGCCGAACTGTACGTCAATCCGCAAAATCCGGCCCAGGCCAGAGAACTGCAAACCTGGCTCCAGCAACAATCCGGACTCATGGCGGTGCTGCCCAACTGGCAAGTGTCGATCCAGTTGCAAGGCTGGCCGGCGGACGTCTTCGGCGTGATCGATCACCCGACGTATCGCCAGCATTGGCCGCTGCTGGAAGCCTTGGGCGACAACCCTTGGGACCGACTGGCCAAGGACGACGCACTGATGCTCAGTGAGCAACTGGCCCGTCGGCTGAAGGTGCGCCTTGGCGATCACTTGACGATTCCCACTCCGAACGGCACATGGTCGCCACGGATCGTCGGCATCTACGCCGATTACGGCAATCCCAAAGGCCACATTCTGGTCAACGTCAACCATCTGCTGCGCGGCTGGCCGCAGCTGACACCGAGCCGTTTTAACCTGCGCATCGATCCGACGTTGATCCCCGCTTTCCTGACCGCGCTGCAAACCCGCTTCACGCTAGAGGACAGCCGAATCGTCGACCAGGCCCGGCTCAAGGGTTGGTCCACGCAAGTGTTCGAACGCACCTTTGCCGCGACCGCCGCACTCAACAGCCTGACCCTCTGCGTGGCGGGCGTGGCGCTGTTCATCAGCCTGTTGACCCAAAGCCAGAGCCGCCTCGGGCAACTTGCCCCCCTGTGGGCGCTCGGCGTGACTCGCCGGCAACTGATGCTGCTCAATCTTGGCCAGACCTGGTTGCTGGCGGTGCTGACCCTGGTGCTGGCGTTACCGTTGGGGATCGCGCTGGCGTGGTGCCTGGACACGGTGATCAACGTTCAGGCCTTCGGCTGGCGCTTGCCGCTGCGGGTGTTTCCGCTGCAGCTGTTGCAGTTGATGGGGCTGGCGCTGTTGGCGACTTTGTTGGCGTCGGCGTGGCCGCTGTATTCGCTATATCGCACGCAACCGGCGGATCTGCTGAGGACGTTTGCTCATGAAGATTAAGGTCGGCGTGTTGCTATTGGCGTTATTGAGCGGCTGCGATAACCCGGCGCCCGTTGAGAAAGGCTTCGCGGGGCTGGGTCATCAGGCCGCCGCGTTTACGCCGGTGGTGCCCGGTCGGGTGTTCAGCTTTCCGGCGGATCACGGTCCTCATGACGGTTTTCGGATCGAATGGTGGTACGTCACCGCCAACCTCAAGGACGATCAGGGGCGCGAGTTCGGCGCGCAATGGACGCTGTTTCGCAGCGCCTTGAAAGCGACGCCCGAAGTGGCCGGTTGGGGTAATCAAATTATCTGGCTTGGCCATGCGGCCGTGACGTCGGCGACAGTGCATCACGCCGCCGAACGTTACGCCCGTGGCGGCGTTGGTCAGGCTGGTGTGAGCCTGGCACCGTTCAACGCGTGGATCGATGATTGGCGTTTCGGCAGTCAGAGTTCCGAGCCTATGGCGGATCTTCAACTCAGCGCCCGGGACAAGCATTTTGGCTATCAACTGCGGTTGACCTCCACGCGTCCTTTGGTGCTTCAGGGCGACAAAGGCTTCAGTCAGAAATCCGAACAAGGGCAGGCGTCGTATTACTACAGCCAGCCGTTTTTTCAGGCCAATGGCACACTGGAAATCGACGGCAAAACCTATCAAGTCAGCGGCCCGGCCTGGCTCGACCGGGAATGGAGCAGCCAGCCCTTGACCGCCAACCAGACGGGCTGGGACTGGTTTTCCCTGCATCTGGACAGCGGCGAGCAGGTGATGCTCTACCGCATGCGGCAGAAGGACGGCGCGCCTTACCTCACCGGCACCTGGATCGACGCTCAGGGCCAGACGCAGCGACTGCACGCCGCCGACATCAGCCTCACACCACAAGACACCGCCAAAGTCGCCGGGCGTTCGATGCCGATACGCTGGTCGATCAAAATCCCCGACAAACACCTCGACATCACGATCAGCGCGCTCAACCCCAATGCGTGGATGGCTTTGCGCATTCCCTATTGGGAAGGGCCGGTGCAATTGAGCGGCAGCCAGGGTGGGCAGGGGTATCTGGAAATGACCGGGTATTGAGTCGGAACTCTCGGCAGAGCGATAGCCTCCTAATTCTAGAAGCCCGTTCACAGGAGCCCGCCATGAGTGAAGACCTGAAACCGCCTGACCTTGATTCGTGGGAGCGCCTGTTCGAAGACAAGGCCTACTGGCAACAATCCACCGACGCCCATTACGCCGAACTGCTGCGAGTGGCCGACGACTTGCTGGGGCAGGGCGCCATCGACCTGGAACAATGGCAAGCCTTGAAGGCCAGGGCCGATCAGTCCCATAAAGACTCGCCTGCCGTGAACGTCGCCCAGGAGGTTGACGATCCGGAGGCTTGAGGCGTTCTCCAAGAAACTGCGAACACTCCCTGATCAGCGTCTATGCTCATCTGCGCAGAGGACGCTGGACGGTGGTTCAGCGCTCGTTGCTGCCTCCAATTCACAGGGAATGTACCGCTTATGAAACTTCACGCACTGACCAAAGCCATCACCCTTGCGACCCTGCTGTCTGCCGCCAGTCTTAGCGCCATGGCTGCGGACATCCCGCTGTCTGCCGTTGTGGAGGCGGATCAGGTCACCACCAAAGTTGTCTCGGTCGATGCTGCCAAACATCAGGTCGTCCTGGAGGGGCCGGAAGGTCGTCAGGTCCATGTGCAATTGACCGACAAGGCCAAAAACCTCGGCAAACTGAAAGTCGGCGACCAAGTCGATATCAAGGTTACCCGCTCTGTCGCTGCCTACCTCGACACCGATATCGACAAAGGCCTGCCAGGCAGTGTCGAACGCGCTGGCGAAGTCCGCGCAGCCCCCGGCAGCGACAACCCGGGCGGCGAAGCCTACCGTCAGGTGCAGGTCCAACTGCAAATCACCAAAATCGACGTGAAGAACAATCGGGTAACCCTCAAAAACCCCGCCGGCCAGTCCAAGACCGTTGACGTCGTAAGGCCCGAAGTTCAAGCGAAATTGAAAGATCTGAAAGTTGGACAGAGTGTCGTTGTGACCTATACCGACATGTTGAAAGTGACCAGCAAGCACTGAAGTTGAGTATTAGCTCTATATGTTGATTGTTCTTGTACAACTTTTATGTATAAGAACAATCAGTTTTAATGGTCTAACTGGTGAGTTTGCTGGGCTGTAAAATAGTATTTGGGCCGACATTTAATCGAAAGTTGTTTCGATAAATTTCATGTTCATATACGCGGACATATTCGAAAACTTCAATTAAAATACTTCCCGTTCGCCCAGTGTCAGGGCTCTTTACCGGTGCATGGATTGCCAGGCCATTACACTGGGCGAACACCTTCTCGAAGTGCGGTACGCACATCCCCTGAACACCGCCTCCCGTTTGCCTTTCCGCTATCTCAAGCACACCTCCAAACTGATCCGCAAACTCGGCAACTCCGATCTCGCCCTGCAACACGACAAAGTCATCAACCTGAAACTGGCCATTGCTTCGATCGACGGCGTCGTCATCCGTCCTGGCGAATATTTTTCATTTTGCCGCCTCGTGGGTCGGCCCACCCGCAAACGCGGTTATGTCGAAGGCATGGAGCTGTCATTTGGTGAAGCCCGCAGCGGCATCGGCGGCGGGATCTGCCAACTGAGCAACCTGATTCACTGGATGGCGATTCACTCACCACTGGTCGTGGTTGAGCGGTCGAATCACAGCTTCGATCCCTTTCCTGACGACGGGCGGGGACTGCCATTCGGCTCCGGGGCTGAGATCTTCTACAACTATATTGACCTGGTGCTGCATAACCCGACCGATCGCCATTTTCAGTTGAAGCTCAATGTCGGTGAGCAACAGTTGGAAGGGGAGTTGTTGTGCGATCAGGCGAGAGAGTTTCGGTATCACGTTTATCAACTTAGGCATCGGTTTGTGCGAGACGGTGGGCGGGTTTTTCGGGAGAACGAGATATGGCGGGAGGTCTGGAGCAAGGGGCAGGAGAGTCAGGTGTTGAAGAGTGAGCGGCTTTATAAGAATCGGGTGGTGGTTAAGTATGAGGTTGAGGACAGTGTGCTGACTTGAAGTGCATAAAGAACGGGCGATCATTGGATCGCCCGTTTTTTTATTTAACGCAAATCCGTGCAAAAGCGCGCTGTTGTCATAGAGGCATCGGCTTGAGATCTGCGCAGATTATAAGTATTCGACATGGCTCAAACGATCCAGGCTGTCCCCTAAATAGAATGAAAACGGTCGTCCAAGCGCTTCGCCTTTCTTGGCACATAATGCCTCCATCCCGCTTTGGTCTGTGCGACCAAGTTGACCCGGATGTATCGTCTGTTCTCCGATAGAGCCAAATTTAAGTGCAATCTGGTCTACCACCATCCACGTTCTGCGATTATCGCGAGTGGTAATAGACGTCGAGGGCAAAACGTTGACCAAGCCGCTGCGAATCGCGTTCATCAGCGCTGGATCCTGAAAGCGCCAGTGAGCGCTCACTTTGGCGGGGCGTTCAGTAGTGGTCAGCAGCGTCAGGAACGCGTTTTCACGGGTCTTCGAATTCGGTTCATAAGCCGTGATTCGTAAGTCAGGGGCGGGTAAAAGATTGGCGGACAGCTGGCATTTAACCTCGTCCCCAATGCCATATTTAAAAGCGATCGCCATCTTTTGAAAGCCATCGCCCCAAATGCCTGCCAACCTGCTGGTGAGCTCGATGTTCGGTTGTATATCGAGAATGAAATCAACGGTTCTGGCCTGCTCCCGCTCAGGTACGTCACCCTTTTCTTCGGCGAGATCGAGACTTAATTTTCGCGAGCTGGCCTTGCGAGCCTGGATGACCTCATCAAATACCGCACGTAGCGTGTTGCGTTGATCGTCGCTGAGCGAACTATCGGCCAAGCGTAGCAGGATCAATTTGTCTTGATCTTGAACCCGCTCCAGCACCACCGCGTCGGGATCAATGCCACGCGCTGAAACGGCGTCGAAAATCAGTTTTTTGTATTTTTCATGGACCAGGGTATCGGTGTATTGAGGCCCGGAAGCGGGGTCCGAGCGTACCGTGTCCGGGAAGTGCAAGGTGGCGAAGTCTTCTTTGCAGCCGCTCAGCAACAAGGTCAATGTGAGCAAATAAAGTTTGGGGAAATTCATGACTGTTCCGCTAACGGGTGTTGGTTAACGGTGACGTTGGTAATCAAGGGGGCATTCCTTTGGGGGGGTATCCGGTTTACTTGGTACGGGTGGCAATGCCTGATGCCGGCGCAATTATGAATGCAGCGCCGGCTAAAAGGCGCTATATGTCCGGGCGATAGAGGCTTTGACCAAATGTTTTTTTATGACAGTCCGTACTTAATATCGACAGACACTGAGCGAGCCAACTTTTGCGCTCAACGTCAGGACAAATTCCTCTTCAGACGTGCACCGTGACGTTTCCAGAAAATCAAGAAACCATCCCACATCCAGCGCCGTGAACATCGCAAGCCAGTCAGGTCTTTTCGCTTCGCCAGCCGATATTGCTGTCCCAGCCAGTCCATGACCCTTGCCTTCAAAAAACAAGAAATAAGCATCGTCGTAGCAGTAACCGATCAACTTGGGCCAATCAGAACTATGGGGCTGCTGCGGTACAAGATCCTTTTCCGCAATCACGTAGTAACTGCGGACTTTGTGAGGCTGTGGGGCAGGGCGGCTGTGAGAAAGCCAGATCCGGCATTGGGTTGCTTTGTCGGCGTCATCCATCCAGGCCGATTCTTTCTTGTTTAACTCAGTCATTGTCCCTCCCGCGTCTGCGCGATAAAACATCAGCCAACCGTCTCGACCTTCGTTGACGATTAAATAGGTGCGCCCATGACCTTCGACGGTCAGCGACCAACAATCGAAGTAGGCTCGTTGATCTGAGTAATCAGTGATGGTGAACCCGGCATGTTGAACAGCGTTTTGCAGATCGGGGTAAGGCATGCTGTGGACTCCTGTCCGGGGTGAAAACGCTGGTTGAAGGGCCAGTAGGGGGCATAACTGAACTAAAAGGAGACAGATTCCTCGTGATTGTGTAGAAAACAAGTCTGTTCCCTTGTTCCCTTTTTTCTAAAGATCTTCGAGTTCGATGGTGCAGCCGTTTCTTTTTAAATTTTTAATTTCTTGATCGAATGAGTAGTTTGGTAAGTCTCTGTTTTTTCTGTCGTACTCTGTTCTTAAGAGTTTAAATAGGCGGCCTATTTTTACTTTGTCTTTTGTCTCAAGGCTCTCAATTAGGTCGTAGTTGTCGACCGATAAAAATTTAAACATGCCTCTTGCTATGTAATAGGCTACTATGTTGGAGAGTAGCCCTTCAGCTTCTTCGTAGTTTTCAAAAAGGTATCGAACGTATTCTTGAAATATAGTTGTCAGTAGGCTCTGTGCCGCGTTTTGGGTTTTGAGTACGCCGCACATTTCATGCCAGTTGCTAATGTATAGATGGTCGCCCCATTCGGATCCCCTTGCGAAATAGATGCCATTCCCTTTGAAAAATTCGGAAATTTCATGCTGATCTAAGGCGATTTCGAACGTGGTTTTCATTGTTCCTCTTAATCTCCTTTAACCCACATTCGTAATGCCTTGTGGTGTTCGGTTTTTATAATTACAGACTTCTGAAATTATTTGGTCCACCATCGTTAGCAAGCTTTGTCATGCGTCGATTGTAAGTTTCAATATCCTGTGCATTATTAGTTTTATAAATCTCTTGATGCAGAAATTCCATGCAGTTGGAAATTATTTGTTTTTCATTGTTTGATAGGTCGCGAATTAGATCAAATCCGTTTTCAGATAAGGTTGGGATTTTTTTTCGCATGTAGTAGTAACAACCTATGTTTTCCAGCAGGTCGTTTGCATCCTCCATACTGTTTGTGATGGTTTTTAGGTATTTTTCGAATGCGTTTTTCAGGGTGGCAACTGGATTTTTTTGTGTTTTGAGAAACCCGCAAAGACCTTGCCAATTAATGACGTGTAGCTGGGTTCCCCAGTCGGGGTCCTTCGTAAAGTAAATGCCACTACCTCTGAAGTATTCCGGGAATTCATCTCTGTTTAGCGCTTTTTCGAAATTGCTGATCATTGAAGGTGTTCCCAGTCATCAAGTTTGCTCAACCCAAAAGGGACACCCATTAGCCAGTCTCAAGTCAAGGCTAATGGGTGTCCCTTTTTGGTCGGTTCTAGGTAGCGACGCCACGATCAATTCCTGGCTGAATTATCAATAGATGGTCTACTTCTCGGTTTCGGCAGCGTTCGACAAATGACAGTGCTGAAGCTGGATCTTTTATATATGTATCAAAGGTGCTCTTGTCAATTTCGAAATACTCTTCATAGTCAACCATTCGGTTACTGACGGGTATCGAAACGTAGAGCTTCCCTGATTCTTCAATGCCGACAGAGAATCGTTCGCTTTTACTGAAAAATACATCATTGAATTTCATTATTTTTTCTATGAGTTTAGCGGTGATGTCCTAGTTTTGGCGAGAAAAGAGCAGACTAATTTATTTTCTATGAAAATAAATTAGTCCCCTCTTTCCTGCTTTTTCTGTTTCGAAAATATATCTGTCCTAGTTTTTCTTCCACTTTTTCCTTGATGTCAGCTACAGTTTTTCTAGATCAAACTGGCAACCATTTGTCTTTATTTCAGACAGGAATTGGTCGAGGCTAATCACAGGCTTGCCAGCATTTTGGTTGGCGTACTCTCTACGTAGAAGTCTGAACAGCTCGCCGATTATTTTTTTGTTTCTTTCACTAAGGCTCGCTATTAAGTCAAAGCTGTCTTCGGACATGAACGATGTATCATTTCGCATTAGATAGTAACAGCTTATATTTAACAGCAAAGAATCCGCATCTTCGTAGCGGCTCTGTAGTGATGTTAAATACTTGCTGAATACGTCAAGTAGTATTTTATTTGGGTTTTCTTCAGATTTTAGGTATCCGCACAGACCTTGCCAGTTGTTTATATAGAGGTGATCTCCCCAATCAGGATCTCGGGAAAAATATTGTCCTTGACCCTTGAAAAACTCCGAGGGCTCATTGTTTTCTAGTGCGATCTGAAATTTGGTTTTCATTGAGGTTTTTCCTAGTCCTCAAATTGGCTTTAACCAAAAGGGGACAGATTTATTTCCGCGATTGCGTGAAAAAATAAATCTGTCCCCTTTGTTTGTTGCTTTGTTTGTTTATAGGTCCATAAAGCTGTCGCGCTCATTATAATGTTTTATGGCTTTTAGTATTTCCTCATTTGTTGCAGATTTTTTTTGCTTCAGTGCGTTGAATGTAACATCTTCCAAAAGCTCATCGGTAAACCAAAACTCGAGATTATTTTGAGTAATGCTCTCTGGGAAAATCTCTTCGTCGTCATCGGTGATCTCTGAGTATTCATCAATCACGCAGTCGGTTTCCAGGGTCGCTTGGTCCGATGATCCTTTTCCATAAACACAATAGGTAAGAGTTTTCTGCTGTGTTTTTAATAAATCGATTAGATCGGCAAGCTTGATGGTTTGTTTGTATTGCACAGTTAGTGCTCCAATTATTCTGTTTTGATTTTCCCTTCTCGGCCTTCTCTACCACCACCCCATATATCTCGCCCACCTTTTCCAGTTGGGTGGTATACAGAGTGTTCACCTGCATGGTCCGCTCTATGGACAAGCTGCAACAATCCGGGTTTTTCGTTGTGGTGCCAAGTGTAACCTGTAGGGCTGGAGCCCATGTTTCGCTTTGGATCGTCGACCCAGGTTTTGAGCTCAGGGTTTCGTCGATACATATTCTTTCGAAACGCTGGATCGTCATTCAGTTTTTTGATCAAGTCTTTGTTAGCTCTGTTGAACTGTACCTTGTCACTCTTCAAATACAGGTTTTCTAACTAAAAGGGGACAGATTTATTTTCGAGATTACGTAGAAAATAAATCTGTCCCCTTTTTCTTAAATAATTAACAATCATTGATATGTCAATAAGTTGATTCAGGTGGGATATATCATCAAATGTGATTGTTCCGCCAGGCTCAATTATTTTTTTGGTGTTCATTTGGTTTTCCTTCGATCAAAAGGGGACGGATTTATTTTTGTGGTTGCGTAGAAAATAAATCTGTCCCCTTTTTCTTGTACCTTTTCTTGTAAGCTGAGTTGCTGAGTTGCTGAGTTGCTGAGTTGCTGAGTTGCTGAGTTGCTGAGTTGCTGAGTTGCTGAGTTGCTCAGTTCCTCTGTCACCCTGTTTTCCTAGTCGTTGTTTTTGGCATAATTCGTTAAATACTTGCCAGCCAAATCTCGCACTGTTGCAGTTTTTCGTTATCGTTCATCGCGTGAGATATTCTCTTGTCGATCTCTTTGAATTTATTTGGTTCGTTTTCTTGATAGAACATTAACCAGCCGTCTCTGCCGTCGTGTTCTATCATGTATTTTTTTTCATCTTTTCTGACGCTTAGTGACCAGGAAGAAAAAAAATCTGGATGGTCCGAAAATACCATTACTGTACAGCCGCAACGGCTTGCCACGTCATATAAATCGGATTGCTTCATTCGTGACCTCCTAGATGTGTATCAGATAAATTATTGGGTTTTTTCGAAGTTTCCTTTAGCGCTGCTAAAGACTTGAGTGCCGCCCCCTGATGACGGTTGCGTGATACCTTTCACAGACCAAGTATCATCTATCGGTTTGGCTGTCGATTTCAATACGCGCGTTTTTTCGGTCGTTCGATAAATACCTTGTAGTTTTAGTTCTACCGTGCCCGCTGCACGATTATCTCCTAGTGGACCAATGCCAAGCTCTGATGGGGTTGTAGCAGGGTTCAGAGAGTAGTAGTTGCCTTGTGGAGCGCCGGGTGATTGAAATTGATAAACGGTTTTTCCTCGATTCAACGTCTCTACATTTACTGGTTGATTAAAATCGATACCGTTCAAGTGGCCCGGAATGCTTGTCTCTTCAAAACCTTGTGTTCGATAGAACTCTGTAGCGGTCTCTTTTCTTCCACGAGCGTTGATATCGTTATTGATATCCCCTGTCCGACCGTACTTTTGATTAAGTTCAGCTCGCCTGTCATCTGGGCAGTTGCTGGGAACGCAGCTCAAACCCAACGGATCCACCCACCCCGTAGGGTTAGGCACGTACTGGTAGTTATTTAACCCACCTGCGAGCTTGATCGGATCCGGCGTCAAGAAGCGGCCAGTACACGGATTGTAATAGCGATGCCGGTTGTAATGTAAGCCCGTTTCCGTATCGAAGTACTGACCCTGGAAGCGTAGCGGGTTGTCGATTTCAGCAATGTCGAGGGTGGCGAGGTTACCGTAGGCGCGGTATTTCGCCGACCACATGATCTCGCCGCTGTAGTCGGTGAGTTCCTGCGGGGTGCCAAGGTGGTCGAGTTGGTAGTAGAACGGCTCGGCTTTGAGTGGGCCTTCGCCATCGAGCATCGCCAAAGGACGGAAGGTACCCGGCTCATAGATGTAGCTGCGATAGAGATTGCTCGCGCTTTCGGCGATGAGGCGTTCGCCTTGCCACAGGAACTCTGTGGTTTGGCCGTCGACGGTTTTGGCGACTCGACGGCCGAAGGCGTCGTACTTATAGCTTGCGACGCTACCGCCGGGAAGGCTGACCCCGATGAGGCGGTGTTGGCAATCGTAACGGTACTCGGTGACAAGTTTTTGCCCGGTGCCGCGGCGTTCGCGGATCTGATTTCCGTAGGCGTCGTAGTCGTAATGGCGGTCGCCTTGCATTAGCAGGCGGTTGCCTTTTACGTTGGCCAGGTTCGTGGTTGGCTGGTCGCCTTGACCCAGGAGGTTGCCCGCTGGGTCGTGGGCAAAGCTTTCCGGGGTGGTGCCGCGGACGTTGATCAGGCGGTCAAGCGGGTCGTAGTGGTAGCTGCGATTACCTTTGCGACTGTCGTCGATGCCGGCGAGGTTGCCGTTGGCGTCGTAGGCGTATCGGCGCTGGAACAGGTTGCGATCTTGCTGACTGACGCTGTGAGCTTGCAATCGACCTTGTTCGTCGTACTGGTATTGGCTGAGCAACAGACCCTGTTGACGCTGCTGTTCGCGACCGGCGCTGAATTGGTGGGTGGTCAGACGCGAGCCATTGAGGTCGATGCTGCTCAGGCGGCCGCCGGATTGGTGGCGATAGTCGAGTTTGCTGCCGTCAGGTAGGCGGCAATGGCTGAGCTGGCCGAGTTGGTCGTACTCGTACCGTAGGGTGCCCCAGCCTTGGTGCTCGGTGATCAGGCGATCTTGCAGGTCGTATTCGTAGGCGAGGGGCCAGTGGCCGTCGTCGACGTTCACAAGGCGACCGAGGGCGTCATAGCTGTAGTGAATTTTCTCGCCATCGGCCAGGGTTTTCACCAGCAAGCGGCCAGCGGTGTCGCGTTGGTACTCAGTGACCAGCTCACTGCCGTCGTCGCCGAACTCGGTTTTTTTCAGCAACTGGCCGTTGAGGTCGTATTCGTAGGCGGTACGTCGACCGTCGAAACCGGTTTCCTGCTGGATGAGACCATTAGGGTAATAGTCGAGGTGGTAGTGCTCGCCACGTTGGTTTTCGATCTCGCTGAGCAGCAGGCGCGAGTTGTCGTAGCGATAGCGCAGCTGGCTGCCATCAGGGTTGATGCGGCGGCTGACCAGGTGCAGGTTATCGGCGTATTCGAAGCGGGTGACGCGGCCTAGTTCATCACGTTCGGCGGTGACTTTGCCGTACGCGTTGTAGGTGAATCCACGGGTTGCGCCACCGGGCAGGGTGATTTGCGCGAGACGGTTCGCCGCGTCCCATTGGTATTGAGTGATCGCGCCGCTTTCGTCCTGGCGAGTGATTTGCCGACCTAGCGCGTCATAGCGGTACTTGCGCTGACCACCGTCAGGCAGCTGTTCTTCGAGCAGTTGGCCGAGATTATTCCAACCCAGCTGATGACGGCTGCCGTCGGGATGACGGATTTCCAGCAGGCGGCCCTGGCGGTTGTAGCTGTAATGGGTCGAATTGCCGTCCGGGTCGATTTGTTCGGTGATGTCGCCTTGGTCGTTGCGCCAGTATTTCCAGCTCGCCGGACCGCGGTTCACCACGCGGACGAAGCCACGGTAGTACTCGTAGGTAGTCGGTGTATCTTCCGGTGGAATGACCGCGACCAGTCGGCCGGCTTCGTTGTACTGGTATTCGGTGACGGCACCGAGTGGATCTTTCTCTGCGATCAGGCGGCCCTTGTCGTCGTAGGCCTTGAGGTGTTCCGCACCGTCCGGATCGACTTTTGCGACCAGTCGAGCCTTATCGTCGTGGGTGTAGACCTCTTCACTGCCGTCGGCGATGGTAACCGTGACGCTGCCCTTGTCATCCCAAGCGTAGTGCGCGTCCATCTGCGAGAAGCTTGCCCAGTGACGGATGCAGCGTGCCGACTTGCCTTCTTTTTCCCATTCCCAGTAGAAGCTGGCGCCACCAGCCAGTTGCCGCTCGAGAATGACGTTTTGGTCGTTGTAGGCATAACGCTCGGCTTCACCAGCGGCGTTTTTGGCTTCGATCAGACGGTGCTGGGCATCGTAGCCATAGGTGACCAACGTCTGGATGGTGCTCCAGGCATCTTCCAGATTGTCTGCCGGGCTGAACTGTTGATAGTCGATGGCGACGATGTGCTTTCGATCGTAACGCACGAGGAGGGCGCGACCGGCACCGTTATCGACACGTTTGATTCGACCGTGGATGTCACGAGTAATGTGCAGGCGATTGCCATAATCGTCACTGATGGCAATCAGCGTCGCGCCTTGGGTGTTGTAGCGGAAATGGTAGAACTGGGTGCGTTCACCGGCTTGGGTGAGGATCAGTTCGGAGGGATCCTCACCGAGGAAAATCGCCGCTTCCGACAGGCTGTTGGTGATCGCCGGGCGCTGCACACTTGGCAACGGGAATGTGGTGACGCGGTTTTCGTGGTCGGTCCAGATCACCTCGTCGCCGTTGATGTCGACGCGTTGCGCGAGGGCGTGGCTCCAGCCGTAGCCGAGGCCGCAGTCGATTTCCGCGGCGCTGGTGCGATAAAGGCGTGTCCAACTGAAGGGCAGCAGACCGCCGAGTTCGCCGTCGGTCAGGGTCAGCAGTTCTTCGCCAGTGACCATTGATACCGGGCAACCATTGGTGCAGGTTTTCTTGGCACAGGTGGCGCTTTTGTCGTCAGGTGTTTTTGACTGAGTAGAAGCGTCGTCGACCTTTTCCTTTGGTGCGAGGGTGGTCTGTTTTTCTTTCTTGCCACGCGGAAACGAAGAGGCGTCTTTCACTTCCTGCTTTGGCGTATCCGTGGTTTTCGGCACCTGACTTTTAGAACCGTTGGCGGCAGCCTCGTCGATTTTGATCGCCGCCGTTTTGGCTGGCTTCATCGGCACATTTTTGGCGCTGGCAATCAACGGCTTCGACACTTCGGCGTGTGCTGGCAGGCTGTGCTTGCCGCTCAGGGTCATCAGTTTCGCGGCCAGCTCTTCAAGGTACTTGATCGCTGTACCGGATTTGACCGTGGACAGGGCTTTGGTCCCCACCCGCACCGCAATTCCTGCACCTCCAGTGAGGCAAATACCCAACACCACGTTGATCAGGAATTCCGACGCAATGGCTGTCACCACGTCGACGATGACTTGCGGTGGCAGCATGCCGACCCACGCCACAATCGCCGAGACGTAAATGAACATTAATGGTTCGTCACTGAGGATCAACAGACCCGAAGCAATGGATTCCTTGGACGCGGCATAGAGCTTGTCGATCTCGACATCCGACAGGTACTTGCGCAGCTTTTCGAGGTTTTCCTTTGGGTGTGCGAGCAGTTCGAACAGGCTTTTGATGTCATCCCACAGCCTGAGCAGCGCTTTTTCCAGGCCATCCATCGCTCGTTTTAACAGAATGACAGAGCGGCCCGCACGGTCAGCAGCCGAGTAACTGGCCCACTGAGGCTGAAACTTGCCCGACCATTCACTTTGCAACCAACCATTGAGATTGCCGATCACGCCCTGGTAGGAGTCGTACAACGCTTTGACATTGCTTTGGGATACGTTTGGGAAAAAGGTGATGCGGTACATTTGGCCTTTCTTGCAGCCGTTAATCACCTTGATGCCGCTCGGGCCGATCGTTGTTTCAATGACGGGACCGGTAACGTCGTCGTAGAAAGTGCCTTTGGTGACGGGTTCCAGTTTCACTGGCGTGTTGCCAATCGGTACGAAGCGCGCCGACTCGAACATGTGGATCAACGTGAAGTCGCCTACCAGGGGGCAGGTCGCATAGGTCTCGACCTTACCGGTTTTGGTCTTGCGTTTGGTCACGCTGACTTCATTGCCGACTTTGAAGGTTTGGTCGACATCCAATGCCCAGCCGGTCAGGAAACCGTCTGCCCAGTCCTTGTAGTCGCTCAGGCAATTCTTGAAGTCTTTGAGAATCAGATTCACGTCAGGGGTTTTGGCGTCCAGCACGCGCAGGACCAAGGTACCAATCGGGGTATTCATGACGTGACTTCCTTTGTCAGCTCAGCAGCAAGACGCTCTGCCATATCTTCTGTATTGGATTGTTGGCGCACGAAACGCTCGACCTTGTGGCGCAAGTTACTTTCGGGGAAGGCGAAGAACAGTTCCGGGCAGTCCTCTCCCAGCCACTGCATCAGGTTGTCGACGACGGTGGTGTGGTCTTTTTTCGCCAGCGTGTCGACTAACTTCTGCGGCACCTCCCACCACGGCCAGGCTTTGGCCGGTGGCACTCCCCTCGGTCCCACTTCCAGTGTCTGGCCATTGATCAGGTAGCGGTCAAACACCGGCAAAATTTCACCCGCGCCAGCACCCAATCCTTCAAGAATCGGGAAGATATGCCGCCCATCCCAGAACCGAAAAAACACCTCGGTGCCATCGGGCATATGCACTTGAGTCAAACTGCGAAGATGTTCGAACACCACGTCCGGCGTGCTGGTGGACACCGCCAGCCAGCCCCAATCCTGAGCGTCGGTTTCAGCAATCCACTGAAGGAAACCAGTGTTGGGTTTCAGCTCGGCGAGGTAGGGCATCACTGGTTGCCAATCGGCGTACGGCGTGCCGCTCCAGATCGGGATCAGTTCAGGCGCCATCTCCTGCTGGTAGAAGGCCTTCAGTGGCTCGGTATCGCTAGCCGCACTGACAATCAAATAAAGACGTTCATTAACCTGCAACGGCCGTTCAGCCAGCCAAGCCTGCGGGGTCAAAAGATCAGATCGCACAAGCACCTGCCTTGCATTTCTCGCACTCTTCACAGAACGGCGCGTTGCGTTTGAGCGTATTGATCTGCGCCGGGGTCAGGACCGCGCCGGCCTTGTCCGCATCCGCCTGTTTCAGCACGCCGGGCATCAACGGTGCCGCGCCAGTCCCGCTACCGGGACTCCCGCCGGAGTTCATGTTGATCACCGGCCCGCTCAACGTCACACCGCTGCCATCAATCTTGATGAAGCTGCCGCCGCCCTTGAGGGTCAGTTCGCTGCCGGCTTCGAGCACGACTTTCATGCCGCTGCTCAGGTGGATTTCCTGGCCGGCTTCGATGAACTGGCCGGTGCCGACTTTGATGTGCTGGTTGACGCCCACGGTGAGGTGGTCGTTGGCGCGGGTTTCGACTTTGCGGTCGGCGTAGACGGTGTGGTGTTCTTCGGCCTTGAATTCGCTGTAGCTGTTTTGCTCGACGGTGTCGTGGCGTTCGTTGCCGACGCGGATTTTCTGGTCGTGCTCGACGTTTTCGTCCCAGTCGCGCTGGGCGTGCAGGAAGATTTGTTCCTGGCCCTTTTTGTCTTCGATGCGCAGTTCGTTGAAGCCGCCGCCACCCTTGGAGCTGAGGGTTTTGAAGGTGCTGCGGGTCTTGTTCGCCGGCAGCGGGTACGGGACGACGTTTTCCTTGTGGTACAGGCAGCCGCTGATCAGCGGTTGGTCGGGGTCGCCTTCGAGGAAGCTGACCAGCACTTCCATGCCGATGCGCGGGATGGCGATGCCACCGTAGTGGGCGCCGGCCCAGGCGGAGGAGACGCGCAGCCAGCAGCTGGTCTTGTCGTCGGCCTGGCCTTCGCGGTCCCAGTGGAATTGCACTTTGACGCGACCGTATTGGTCGCAGTGGATTTCTTCACCTTTTGGCCCGGTGACTACGGCGCTTTGGCTGCCGAGGATGCGCGGCTTCTTTTGCGTCAGCGGTGGGCGGTTTGGCACGTCCCACGGGGTGGCCTGGAAGCGGTTGCGGTAGCCCTGGTGGAAATCGTCTTTGAGTTTGGTCGTGTCACTGGTAACCGACTCTTCCAGCACTTGCGGCTGTTTGCCTTCGTGGAGGATTTCGGTGAGCAGCCACAGGTCGTTCCATTTGGCTTTAGGGTGTTGGGTCAGGGCCAGGAAGTGGCCGCTGACCAGCAACGGCTGATCGCTTTTGCCTTCGGCGAGCTGGAAGTCGCTGCGGTGACGTTCGAGGGCGCGTTTGGCCAGGTGCTTGCCGCGTTCGCGGTCGATGAAGCGGCCGGGGTAGTCGTAGTCTTCGAGGTCGGGCAGGGCGTCGCCACGGTTCTCGCTTTCCAGGGTCAGGCGCGGTTTTTCGAAGTCGTAGTCGCGGCGGGTGGTGCGGCTGGTGCGGGTTTCCAGGCGCAGGTCGAAGCGCTTGATCACCGGGTCGTTGGCGACCATGCCGGAGTCTTGCTGGTAGGCCACGGGCGCGAGTTTCGGGAACACCGTCTGGTCATCGCCGAACACCAGCTTGTGGGCGGTGGCGCCGTGCTGAAAGTGGTAGTGGATACCTTCTTCCTCGCACAGACGCTGGACGAACTGCAGGTCCGATTCGTCGTACTGAACGCAGTAAATGCGCTCGGGATAAATCGCCCCGACTTTGAATTCGTAGGCATTGCTTTGGATGCCGTGCTCTTCGAGGACGCTGCCGATGATTTTCGGCACCGTGAGGTTCTGGAAGACGCGTTGGTTGGTACGGTGCGCCAGGTAAGACAGGTGCGGGCGCAGGGTCACCGCGTAGCGGGTCAGGCGTTTGCCGGAATCACCTTGGGCGGCGCGATAGATCTGGCCATGAATGCCGCTGCCGTCAGGCGAGAGCTGCAAAAAGGCCGGTTTGTGCAGCAGGGTCTCGAGGTCCAGGGACGGCTGTTCACTGACCAGCTCCACCTCAAACACAAAAGGCTGGCTGATGGCTTCCCGACCTTGCAGGGAAAAAACCTGGAAGTCGCTGGAAAGACCTTCGATGGTCAGGGCAAAGTGAGTTTGATTGGCCGGCGCGAACATCCCTTGTTCCTCGTGCAGTGCTGCGGCGTTCGCCAAGACCGGAAAAAGGAATCAGCAGACGCAAAATTCTGGAAGGGCGAAAACAACATCGACCAGCAGAGCTGGCCGATGCTTGAGACGGTCGGCCTGAATCAGGCGACCGGCTGACGCCAGTCATCGGAACCCGAAGTACCGGATACTTCGTGGGTCCAGGTGATTTTGCGGTAGGTGAATTGCACTTCTTCCAGGTGCGTGAAGTGCGAGTTCGACGGATCCTGGCAGTTGTGCATTTTGTTGTTGATGGCGACGATGATCGCGTCTTCCAGTTTGGTGGTGTAGTAGTGCTCTTGGGTACCTTGAGCCGAAGTGCGGTACCACTGGATAACGATTTCGCTCATGCGCTCGCCGGAGGTCAGAGCGGCTTGCAGCAGTGGCGAAGCCTTGTCGTAGACCTTGGTGATCACGACTGGCTTGTGAACGCGCTGACCGGTCGGTTGGCCGGACTGTGGGTCACGCGGGATGATCACGTCGTGGCTGAAAGCCTGAACCATGACCTGGTCTTCGTGACCTTCCTGGTAGGTGTTGCCAACCGAGTCGGCGGTGAATGCGCCGGCAGTGATCAGACCTTGTTTTTCGCCAGTGACGGACATGTACGCTGGTGTAGCCATGGATGTGCTCCTTGCTAAAAGTTAGGGTGCCCGGGAGGCGGTATCGCCCGGTGGGTGCCTGACTGTTATCAAGGTCCGTGCCAGAAACGGTTAACACTATATAAATCAGGTGGTTAAGAGATTTTTTCGACCCCGTGGAGAATGTTCGACGGCGATCGCCTGTGAATGTGCGCAAGAAGTTGCGCAGTACTGCGCAACTTCTTGCGCACTTGGCTGGGGGCCAGACAGGCCGGGCGCTCCGTCACCCGGGAAGGGCTTTCGCAGCGATGAGTGCGCAACTTCTTGCGCATCAAGGCGGTTAGCCATCACTCGGTGACCCATCGTCTGATTTGCCGAAAACCGGTAGCAGAACCGCTAGGGTGACAGGTGCAACGAATGCTGCAGCCTGGAGGTCAAACTCAGCGCCGAGATGAATGAACATCTGCGAACTCAAGGAGAACGACATGAAAATCCTGATGGTTCTAACGTCACACGATCAATTGGGTGACACGGGTAAGAAAACCGGCTTTTGGCTGGAGGAGTTTGCCGCACCGTACTTTGCCTTTAAAGACGCCGGCGCTCAGTTAACCCTGGCCTCACCCAAGGGGGGTCAACCACCGCTGGACCCAAAAAGCGACGAGCCGGACGCGCAAACCGCAGCCACCGAGCGCTTTCGCAAAGACTCCGCCGCCCAGTCCGCATTGGCGTCTACCGCTCTGCTGAGCAGTGCGAGAGCTGAAGATTACGACGCGGTTTTCTATCCCGGCGGCCATGGCCCGCTGTGGGATTTAGCCGAAGACAAAATCTCGATCGCTCTGATCGAGGCGTTTTACAAGGCAGGCAAACCGGTCGCGGCCGTCTGCCACGCCCCGGGTGTGTTGCGTCACGTCAAGGGCGCAGACGGCCAGCCGCTGGTCAAAGGCAAACGCGTGACGGGGTTTACCAACACTGAGGAAGAAGCTGTGCAACTGACGAACGTCGTGCCGTTTTTGGTGGAGGACATGCTTAAGGAGAAGGGTGGCGTCTATTCCAAAGGGGCTGACTGGGCGAGTTATGTGCTCACTGATGGGTTGCTGATTACCGGACAGAATCCGGCGTCGTCCGAGGCTGCCGCTGAGGCATTGTTGGCGAAGCTGGCTTAAATCCCTGAACGGCCAAAATATTGGCCGGACACTTTCATGTGGCGAGGGAGCTTGCTCCCGCTGGGCTGCGCAGCGGCCCCGATTTCTGCGAACGATTGCAGATTTTTGTGAGTGCTGCGCACTCAAGCGGGAGCAAGCTCCCTCGCCACAAGGTCAAGCCAGACTCGACAATCCCATTGCCTCGCGGCATTCCTCGATCGAGCGTCGCTGTGTCTCGGCATACAATGCCAACTCATCAATCGTCGATCGCCCCAACGCTTTCTCGAACACCTGCCGGTTCGATTGCACGCCATAGTGGGTTTGCGCCGCATCCCCCAGGTTCGACTGAAAAATCCCCGCTGCGCTGACTGGCAGGAAATCTTCGTACACCAACGGTTCAACCCGCAAATACCCGCCGTTGAGCAGATCCTCCAGCGACCACGATTTTAACTCGTCGGCCCCCAACCCTTTTTCCGTGACGAAGTAGCGAAAGTACGCCAGTTCCTCTCGGCGCATGCCCTCAATGGTGTCAGGGAATTCTGCAAAGTGCTGCGCCATCAGCGCGTTGTAACGTGCGGCATTGGCCTCATTGGGGAAGTCTTTCAATTCATCCCGGGCAGCGTTGAGCAATCGGTCGTAAAGCGCCCGGCCTTTGGGGGTGAGCGCCGCGCCGCGTTGCTCGATCTCGCCGAATCGGGCGCTGTGGCTGCCGTGAGTCTGGGTTTGATCGGTGAAGGCGACAGGCTCATCCAGCGCCTTGAAACTGGTCTGACGCAGCAGGATCGGGCACTGACGGCGGGGCGGTCCTTCGATCACCGCTTTGGGGGTGATGCCGTGGGCAGGCATTTGCGCCTGGACGATGTCGATGTCCAGGGTGCGCGGCGTCAGGTGGTTGATATGCGGGCCGGTGAACGCCACCACGTCGGCGATCAGGCGATGCTGGGCGCTGAGCTTGCGGTACTGCTCGGCGGTCACGGTGGCGGTGTGATGCCAGCGGAACGTTTCCAGCGCCTGCTCGACGAAGTCCCGGGCCTCCTGTTCGGTAAGGCCGCCCTGGGTTTCGGCGCGATGGATGAGGGTCAGCGCGGTGGGCGTGAAGATCGAACGCTTATCCAGCACCGACTGGGCGAACGCTCGCAGTTCCAGGTCTTCGATCAGTTCCAGGCGCAGCAGGGAGGTGAATACCCGGAACGGGCTGACCTGCAACGCCGCCTCATGCACCGCGCGAAAAGCCGTGGAGTGTACCGGTACGCCGGCCGGGGTCAGGTCGTAATAACCCACCGGTTGCATGCCCATCACCGCAAACAACCGGGCGAGGGTGGCCAGTTCATCGGCGGTGCCGACACGGATCGCGCCATGCCGCTCCAGGTCCAGGCGCTGGATTTCACCGGTGCTGCTCAACTGTCGGGCGATGTGTGGATCGCTGTCCAGCACGTGACGGTTGGTCTGTTCCACCAGTTCCATCAGCGCGCCGTACAGCGGCACTTCTTCGCGGTACATGTCGGACATCGCTTTGGAAAAGCGTTGGCGGATCAGGTCAGGGCTGACGAAGTTCGGGTGACTCATGAAAGAATTCCTGGTGCGGTGACGTAAAGGATGCGGGAAAAGATCGCAGCCTTGCGCGGCGCCGACAAACGAAGAATCTTACGGACTTCATTCTGCAAAGGACTGCATGTTCAGTGCAGCCGTTGATCCTGAGGGCTTTCCGAGCGCAGCGATGCCAAAAATTCCCGATACAGCCGCGCTGTGTTCGTCGGTTGTTCCACCATCGGCATATGGCCGGTGTGGTCCCAGACTTCCACTCGCAGATCGGCGATGCCTTTGCTCCAGATCGCCACGCTGCTGACATCGATCAAGCGGTCCTTGTGCCCCCACAGCAACAGCGCCTGGCACTTGATGTCGGGCAGTTTCGGCTCCATCGGCGGGCTGGCGCGTAAATCCCTGAAGATTTCTTCCAGCTCATCGCGACTCTGTTCATAGCGTTGCGCGATGGCGTCCAGCACCACCTTGGGTACCCACGGCGGTTCGGCCATGGTCATGGCGTAGAAGCGCTGGAATTCTTCCCGTGAATGAATCAGGAACGGGTTGTGGCCCTTGGCCAAATGCCGCTCCAGGTCGCTGGCTTCGGGGGCGGTGACACCTGCCGGGTCGATCAGGGCCACCGAAACAATGCGATCCGGGTACGTGGCCGCCAGCCACGCTGCCATGTAACCGCCCATCGAGTTGCCGATCACATGGACTTTTTCGACGCCGCAGACATCGAGCAACTGGATCATTCGCTTGGCCTGCAAGGGAATGTCGTAGCCGCCGCCCGCCTTGAAGCCGGTTTCGCCATGGCCGGCGATGTCGGGGATGATCACCCGATAATTGCCGACAAAGTGCCGGGCAAAACGCAGCCAGACATTTTTGTCGGCGCTGTAGCCGTGGAGCATCAGCACGCTGCTGGATGCTTCGTACGGCCCGCCTTGCCAGGTCGAAACAGTCATTTCGGCGATCGGCACGACAATTTTGTGCAGTCCATACAGCTTCGCCTCTACCGACATGTTCAAGTCATAGAGCCAATGACCGATGGCCGGGTAACTCAACCAGCTCCAGGCCACGAAAACGGCGATTGCGACAACCAACAAAAGCATCAGACATCTTCCTTTTACGTGATCAGGACAGAATGTGATCGGCGGGTTTCAGCGCCCTGGTCAACCGGTGATAGCTGGAACTGAACCCCGGAAACATCGCAATCACATGACCGCTCTTGCTTTGATACCAACTGTGGCGGCCCCCGGACTTCCATACCGTGCGTTCCATCTCCCGGTGGATCATTTCAGTGTAGGTACGTTCTGCTTCGGGGCGTACTTCAATGCTGCGCAAACCGTGTTCTTTTAACGTGCGGATGCAATCGAGAATGTAGTTCATCTGGGACTCGATGATGAACAGCGCCGAGGTATGGCCGATGCCGGTGTTGGGGCCGGTGACGATAAACAGGTGGGGAAGTCCGGCAGGCTGGTGCCAAACATTGCTCGCCCGGCTCATGGCTATGCCTGGGTATTCAGGCCGCCCGCCGGTGATGGCTATTTGCCGCTTCCCTGATAGACTCTCACCACACTTGAACCCCTTGTGTTTTCAGGTTCCGTCTCAGTGGCGCAGAGGCCTCTATGGGAAAAACGGGAGGAAAAGGACTTTCACTGGCCAGGAGGCTCTATACATCGCGAATCCTGGGTTTAGCCTTGGGGCTGGTGCTCGTGAGCGCGGCGATGTATCCACTCAACCCTGCACCGTGGGTCTGGGTGGCGATGCTGCTCAACGCTGTACTCTGGCCGCACCTGGCCTATCAATGGGCGCGCCGCGCGCCAGTGCCTTATCACGCCGAACACCGCAACCTGCTGGTGGACGCCTTTCTCGGCGGCTTCTGGGTCGCCGCCATGCACTTCAATCCGCTGCCCGCCGCGACCACCCTGGCCATGATGGCGATGAACAATGTGGCCATTGGCGGTTTGCGTTTCCTGTTGGCAGGAACCGTGGCGCAAGTTCTCGGGATGGGCGTCGGACTGCTGATTTTCTCCCCCGCCTTCGTCCCGCAAACCAGCCAACTGCAGATGTATGCCTGTTTGCCCTTGATGTGTTTGTATCCGCTGGCATTGGGCTGGATCTGCTTCCGCCAGGCTCACACCCTCGGCCGACAAAAGCGTGAATTGCTGGCCCTGAGCCGCACCGACAGCCTCACCGGCCTGCTGAACCACGGCGCCTGGAAGGATCAACTGGAAATCGAATTCCAGCGTTGCAAACGTCAGCAGCAGGGCGGGGCGATTGCGCTGATCGACATCGACCATTTCAAATCCATCAACGACACCTACGGCCACGTTGCCGGGGACATCGTTTTGCGCCAGTTGAGCAAAATGCTCAAGCAGAACCTGCGCGCGGCGGATGTTGCCGGGCGCTACGGTGGCGACGAGTTCTGCGTGATCCTCCCGGACCTTCCGCTCACGAGCGCTGCCGCCGCCATGGATGCCCTGCGTGATCGCTTCGCCACCTTGGGCTATGAGCAAAGTCCGGCGCTGACAGTCAGCCTGAGCATCGGCCTGGCGGCCTTCAACCCGGCACACACCGACGCAACCCTGTGGCTCAACGACGCCGACCAGGCGCTCTACGAAGCCAAAGCCAGCGGGCGCAACCGCGTCATCTGTTGCAGCGATAGCAAACCGCATCACCCATTACTTGATTCGGTGTGATCCATCACCAGTCATGTCGCCTGACATTCCGCCATCGCGAGCAAGCTCGGCTCCTACAGAATCATGTTGACCTGTAGGAGCAAGGCTTGCCCGCGATGGCTTCAACTCGGTCCAAAGCCGAACGCTCAGTGTCGCATTCGGTCTAGAGCCTTGCGCCGTAGTCAGGTAGGGTGTTTTTCACCCCCCCGACACGAAACAAGGATCGATTCATGACGTTCAACCTTCCTCGCTCCCTGCTGGCCACCAGCCTTGGCCTGACCTTCGCCCTCGGCGCTTTCGCTCCCGCTGTTTCCGCCGAACCACACAAACAAGTCCTCGCCGACTCCGAACAGTACAAGGGCGAAGCCCTGAAGTTACTGGAGCGTTTGGTGAACATCGACTCCGGTTCCGGCTATGAACCGGGCCTGACGAAAGTCAGTGACATCGCCATCGACGAATTGAAAAAACTCGGCGCGACCATCGAGCTTGTGCCCAATACCCCGGACAAAAGCAGCCATGTGATCGCGACCCTGAAAGGCACCGGCAAGGCAAAAATCCTGCTGATGGCGCACATGGACACCGTCTTCAAGGAAGGTTCGGCCGCCGAGCGTCCGTTCCACATCAAGGACGGTCGCGCCTACGGGCCGGGCGTGATGGACGACAAGGGCGGCATCGTTGCCGGGATCTACGCGCTGAAAGTCCTGAAAAATCTCGACTTCAAGGACTACGCGCAAATCACCTTCCTGCTCGACGCCAGCGAAGAAACCGGCTCGGACATCGCCACCGACCTGATCAAGAAAACCGCCAAGGCCCACGACGTCACCCTCAACCTCGAACCGGGCCGCCCGGCGGATGGCCTGGTGGTGTGGCGCAAAGGCAGTGCCACCGCCGTGGTCGAGGTCAAGGGTAAGGCGGCTCATGCCGGTGTCGCGCCGGAGTTGGGACGCAACGCCGCCATGGAAGCGGCGCACCAGATTTTGCAGCTCGGCAAACTGGGCGACGCAGAGAAGAAAACCACCATCAACTTCACCGTACTCAAGGCCGGCGACCGCACCAATGTCATTCCGGATCAAGCCACCGCCAAGGCAGACGTGCGGGCGGCGGTGCCGGAAGAGTTTGACCGGATCGAGAAGGACCTGGCGCGGGTTTCGAAAGACAAGCTGATTACTGACACCGAAGTCACCACCACCCTTCAGCGCGGATTGCCGCCGATGCCGCAAACGCCGGAATCGGATCGGTTGATGGCCATGGCTCAGGGGATTTACGGGGAGATTGGCCGTAAGTTGACGGAAGAAGGCAGCGGTGGGGCGGCGGATGCCAGTCTGTCAGCGGGGGTGGGTACGCCGACGCTGGATGGGTTCGGGATTGTTGGCGGGAATATTCATACGCCAGAGGAATACGCGGAGGTAGAGAGCGTGGCGCCGCGGATTTATCTGTTGTCGCGGATGATTATGGAGTTGGCCAAACGCTAATCTCACCGCTGATCGTTCCCACGCTCCCGCGTGGGAATGCCTCAACGGACGCTCTGCGTTCGGCTTTGGATGGGACGCGGAGCGTCCCGGGCTGCATTCCCACGCAGAGCGTGGGAACGATCAATACGCCAGAGAATTACGCGGAGGTAGAGAGTGTGGCGCCGCGGATTTACTTGTTGTCGCGGATGATTATGGAGTTGGCCAAACGCTAATCTCACCGCTGATCGTTCCCTCGCTCCCGCGTGGGAATGCCTCAACGGACGCTCCGCGTTCGGCTTTGGATGGGACGCGGAGCGTCCCGGGCTGCATTCCCACGCAGAGCGTGGGAACGATCAACTTGTGGCGCACAACTTTCCAAGACGTTTCCTACGACGTACCCTGTTGCCGCGTTTCGGCTTCGACCCCTATAGTTCGGGCTCGCGGAAAACACCGCGAACGACCTTGGCCGGTCGATTATCTGAAACGCAACAGCGCCAAAACGTTTTATGGCGGCTGTGCGCGGGACACTCTCGGGTGTGCCGGGTCTTTCAGGTACCGGTCGGCCAACCCGCACACGGCTGCCACCTTACATCGCTTGGCCGCGAACGGTGGTAGCTCAACCTGGAGTTACATCAATGTTCGACCAAGTCATGCCTCGTTACCTCCCCATCGACACCTACGACGCCGAGACCCCGGTGCTCTTCATCAACACTCACAAAGAACTCAGCGACATCGCCGCTTGCGCTGCGCATCGCTTCACCGTGGTTCGCGATCTGGCGGACACCTTGACCAGCCTGAACCTCAAGGACATTTCCGATTGCGATCTGACTCGCGTTACCCGGGCGGTTCATCTGTTGATGCGCGAAGGCTGCGCGATGCTGAATGTGGTTCAGGCGCGGGCGTTGCAGCGGGAGCGGGAGTTCAAGACCGTAGTTTAGTGGTGTGGCATCTGACGCTATCGCGAGCAGGCTCGCTCCCACATTGGATTGGCGGTGTTCACGAATCTTGTGTTCACCCCAAATCCCTGTGGGAGCGAGCCTGCTCGCGAAGGGGCCATTGCAGTCACTACTTCGACATCTGCTGAACCGCTACTCCTTGACGCTCATGAACTCTTCCGCCCAACGGATGTATTCCTCAGGCTGCGTATAGGTGTGGGTCAACTCCGTTGCATTCAGGTCCGACGCCTGAGTAAAGAACTGCCGTTGTTCCCGCAGGCTGTCATACGTGGCCTTGATCGCGGCGAAGTAGGCGCCGTGACCATCGATGGTGACCCGCACACCCAGTTCGGCCAGGCGTTTGTCGTCGCGCAGCAACGGGTTGCCGTAGGTGACCAGCATCAGCGGCACGCTCAGGTGCTCGGCGATTTGTTCGAGGTGGTCGAAGTCTCGCACGCCCACCATGCAAATCCCGTCCGCACCGGCCTGCTGGTAATGACAGGTACGGCTGATGACTTCCTGCACCGGCAGGATCCCGGCGTTGGTGCGGGCGATGATTGCCATTTCCGAATCGACCCGGGCTTCCAGTGCCGCACGAATCTTGCCGGCGCCTTCCGCCACCCCGATCAGGTCGGTGGACTTGCGGCCGAACTGGGCGGGCAGCAACGTGTCTTCGATGGTCAGGGCGGCCACACCGGCGCGTTCGAGTTCGACGATGGTGCGCATGACGTTCAGCGCGTTGCCGTAGCCGTGGTCGGCGTCGGCGATGACCGGCAGTTGGGCAACACGACCAATACGAGTGGCCTGCTCGGCAAACTCGCTGAGGGTGATCAAGGCAAAGTCGGGGGCGCCCAGTACCTGCAACGATGCGACTGAACCGCCCAGGATCCCCACTTCAAAACCCAGATCAGCGGCAATGCGGGCCGACATCGGGTCGAAGACCGACGCCGTGTGATAGCAGGTGTTGGAGGCGAACAGCTCGCGAAAGTTACGGCGTAAATCTTGATGAGAAAGCCTGGACATATGAGTTCCACCACTGAAATGGGAATGGAAGGGCTTGAGCAAAAGTGTCAACGCCGAAGGAACAAAAGGCTATCACGCGAGCGGGGGAAGGATGATGACGAATTTGCAGAGGCGGATGGGCAACCGTCGGTCACGCCGCAACAGCCTGCTGCTGTTGATTGAGCAGTGGCACAGCGCGCACCGAGTTGCCGGGTTGCAGTTGCAGGCGTTTGGCGGTGAGGCGGTCGACGATCAGGCTGTTGCCCACCTGTCTGGCCTGGGCGGCGGTGATGCGGCAGTTTTCCAGGCGACGGTTATGGATCAGCCACACCGGGGCCTCCTCGTCGGGTGTGCCGATGGCCAGCACCAGCGGTTGGCTGTCACGCACGGTGCGGATATTCGAGACCGGGGCTTCAATCACCGGGCCGGCGTCGAAGATGTCGATGTAACCCTTATGGGCAAAGCCTTCGGCGGTGAGGATTTTCAGGGCCGGTTCGGTGTTCGGGTGTGCCTTGCCGATCACGGCCTGGGCCTGTTCAGTGAGCAGGCAGGTGTAGAGCGGTTGGCGTGGCATCAGTTCAGCGATGAACGACTTGCTGCCCAGCCCCGACAAGTGATCGGCGTGGCTGAAATCCATCTTGAAGAAGTGCCGGCCCAGGCTGTCCCAGAACGGTGAACAGCCTTGTTCGTCGGCGCTGCCACGCAGTTCGGCGATGAGTTTGTCGCCGAACAGGTGCGGAAACTCGGCCACAAACAACAAACGCCCCAACGACAGCAATCGACCGTTACTGCCCTGGCGTTGATCGGGTCGCAGAAACAGCGAGCAAATCTCCGATTGGCCGGTCATTTCATTGTTCAGGAACAACGTCGGAATCTGTCGCCGGATACCCAGGTCCGGTGACGAACTGACCGTGAGCCCGACCCGGTAGTTGTACCAGGGCTCGCGCAGGCCCACGGCGCCCACCAGAGCACTGACGCCCACCAGTTGCTGATCGTCGTCTTCGAGCACGAAGAGGTAATCGGCATCGGCGCGTTCGACCTGTTCGGCGAAGGTTCGTTGGGCCCAGCGTACCCGGTGGGCCAGGCGTTCCTCGTTGGCTGGCAGGGTGGTGAAGCCGGGGCCGGCCTGGTGCACCAGGTTCAGCAAGGCGGGCAGGTCGGTGACGTGAACCGGGCGGACAATCATGATGCAACTCCTTCTGCACGCCCGCTCGGGCGCTGTCGTTGGGCGCGGGGCCGGGTGATGCTCACAGGGCGATCAGCCGGATCGGGCTGCCTTCGGTCACGTTCAGGGCGGCGCACATCTCGGCGCTCAACCCCACAGGTTGCCCGGCCTGGTAATCCAGATCGGCGACGATAGCGCGATAGTCCTTCAGCGAATCGTTGCTCACCAGATAGCTGCCACGGGCATCAATGGACGCACCCGGTTTCGCCGTGCCGGTCTGGCTCTGGACGATGGAACGGATGCCGGGAGTGCGCGCATACAACGTCGGACCGCCGTCGAACAGGTCGATGTAGCTGTTGGTTTCGAAGCCTTCGCGCTCGAGGATATCGAACGCCTCCTGGCCATCGGGGTGGATGCGGCCGATGCAGTCCTGCGCCGCCTGGGGCAGCATCGGGACGTAGATTGGGTATTGCGGCATCAGTTCGGCGAGGAAGGTTCGGCTTTCCAGGCCGCAAAGTCGTTCGGCCTCGACATAGGGCAGGTCGAAGAAATGCTTGCCCACCGCATCCCAGAATGGCGAGTGCCCTTCGTCGCTGCTGAAGCCAACGATCTCGGTGATGACGGCTTCGGAAAATCGCTGTGAGTGGGCGGCGATGAACAATAGCCGCGCCCGGGACAGCAACTCTGAAAACCGTGTGCGCACCAGCGCTGCGTCAATATGAAAACCCCGCAGCAAGGTATGGCCGCTGAGGTCGTGGCACAACGACAGCGCGGGCACGCCGTGCTCGATGTTCAGCTCCCGCGAGGCGCTGGTGAAATGCCGGTTGCGCAGACTGTAGAACGGCTCGCTGAAACCGGCGGTGGCAAGGATCTCCGAGCAGCCCACCAAGCGTTCTCGGGTCAGATCTTCCAGCACGAAGAAGTAGTTCTCCGGGCCATGCCCCTCAACGTTTTTTTCGAATGAGGCGCAGGAGTCGAGAATCTTCTCGCGCAGGCATTCGGTGTCGTCCGGCAAGGACGTGACGCCTACCAGACTGTCGCGCGCCAGTTGCTGCAACTGGGGCAGGTCGGTTAACTCGACTGGGCGTAAGACCAGCATGGATGCACTCCTGTATCAAAGGGTTCGGTGGTTGGCACCGAACCTGACTATCACTGTCGGTTTCCACGCGTTCAATCGGCGGTCGCCTGAATTTTTGTCAGACGTCGCTCTTTTCCTTGTCAGCCATTGCTTGGGTCGGGCAGTACCGCACGGGTGCCCAGTTTGTTGAGTACAAACAGGTAGACCAGGCCCAGGGCAATCCAGATCAGGCCGAGTTTCTGTGCGTCGACGCCCATGTTGTACATGATGGCCGCGACTATGATGAAGCCGATCACCGGGCAGATCAGGTGACGGATCACCTGGCCGGATTTCTGCCGACGCCAGTAGTAGTTGATGACCGTCAGGTGCAGCAACATGAAACCGCTCAGTGCGCCGAAGTTCACCAGCGAGGTGAGGGTGTCCACCGAGTTGATGAACAGGTAGCAGATCACCAGCGACAGCACGGCCACCAGGTAGATGCTCACGTACGGCGTGTTGTGTTTGGGATGAACCTTGGCCAGCACCTTTGGCAGCTTGCCGTCCCGGGCCATGCCGAACAGTAGACGAGACACCGCTGCTTGCGAGGTGATTGCCACCGCCACCCCCCAGGCCAGCGCCGTCGCCACGGCGGTCAGGGTGGCCAGCCAGCTGCCGGCCGCGAGTTCAGCGATTTCATAAAAAGTCGTGTCAGCCGATTTGAAACCCATGCCGGCCGCCAGATCCGTCGCAATCCAGGTCTGCACGACGAAGATCACGCCCATGACCACCAGCGTGATCAGCGCGGCCTTGCCGACGCTGCGGCCCGGGTCACCCTTGATCTCTTCGGCGAGGGTGGAAATCGCATCGAAACCGAGGAACGACAGCACCGCAATCGACACCGCTTGCATCAGCAGGGCGAAGTTGAATGTCTCGGGGTTGTACAACGGCGCCAGTGTCAGCTGACCGTTACCGCCACCACTGTGCAGCGCGTTCCAGGCGTAGAACAGGAAGATCCCCAGCACCACCAGTTGCGCCAGCAGGAAGATGATGTTCATTCGCGCGGTGAAGGTGATGCCCCGCAAGTTGACGAAGGTCGCGCTGACCAGGAAGGCCAGGATGAAACCGACCTTCGGAATGTCCGGGTACAAATGATTCAGGGCCATGGCTGCGTACACATACAGCAGCGGCGGAATCAGCAGGTAATCAAGGAGCATCAGCCAGCCGGCGATAAACCCTACGTGCTGGTTCAGGCCCCGTTGCGCGTAGGAATAAACCGAACCGGCAATCGGAAAGGCCCGAGCCATGCTGCCGTAACTGAGGGCCGTGAAGAGCATCGCCACCATGCCGATGATGTAGGCCAGCGGTACCAGCCCTGGCGCCTCGGCGTTGACGTAGCCATAAACACCGAACGGTGCGATGGGGATCATGAAGATCATCCCGTACACCACCAGGTCGGTCAGTGACAGGCTGCGTTTCAACTCTTGCTTGTAGCCGAATTCTTCTATTTCCATGAAGCCGTTCTCCTTGATATGAACGCAGCTACACGCTGCGAGTTTGAAGCGATTCCTTTACAACAGCGGCGCCAGGTAGTCGGTAAAGCGATTGACGCCTTCAGGCGTGCGCAGCAGGTCGTTGCGCACCTCGATCAACACTGATTCAAGGCCTCGTGCATCACCGTGGACCGGCACGGTCATGTCGCCCAGCGGGTTGATTTTGTACGGCTCATTACCGGCAACCTTCAATGGATGCTGGCTCAAGCCATCGATCAAACGCTGGGCATATTTCCCGCCCTCGCCAAACAACACGCCGACTTCCAGTGCCCGGGGCTGGCCGTGATAGATCGGCGTGAAGCTGTGAATCCCCACCACCCGCACCGGCCGGCCTTGAGCGATACGTTCGTCGATCAAGTCTGTCAGACGCGAGTGAAACGGTTCGAACAGGGATTGCCGACGGTACTCGCGGGTGGCCTCGTCCAGGTCCCGATTCCCCGGCACCTGATAAATCTCGCTCTGCGCCGGAATGCTGTCCGGGGCCTGGCGCGGTCGGTTGAGGTCGACCAACAGGCGCGAATAATTGGCCGCCAACAGGGTTGCGCCCAATGCGCGGGACAAACCCTCGGCCAGCGCCAGGGCGCCGATGTCCCAGGCGATGTGCTCACGGGCCGCCTCGTGACCCAGGCCCAGGTCATTTAAGCCCGCCGGAATAAAACGGCTGGCGTGTTCACACACCAGAATCAACGGGTGATCGGAGTCTTCCCGGCTCAGGGTGTACGCGGGCCCGGTGTAAAGACCGAGCTCAGCGGATTCAGTACAGGCGCGCATAGTGCTCACAGCGTTCGGCGGGCGACAGCTGTTCCGTCAGCGTCAGTTCCTCGGCTTTAAGGGCGAAGTAGGTGTCCAGCAACGCGCTCGGCAGGGCTTCAATCAGTGCCTCGCTGTTGCGCAGGCAATCCAGGGCCTGGGCAAGGGACGCGGGCAGGGCGACGATGCCGCGCGCCTGGCGTTGTTCTTCGTTCAGGGCGTCGGGGACTTCATCGGTGATTGCGTTTAGAGCCAGGCGTTGTTCGATGCCCAGCCGGCCGGCAATCAGCAGCGCGGCCATGGCCAGGTGCGGCGAGGACGTGGCGTCCATGGCGCGAAATTCCAGGTTGTATTGCGACGCCACCGTTTTGCCGCCAAGGCTTGTCGTCGGGCAGATTCGCAGCGCCGCTTCGCGGTTGCGTTGCCCGAGGCACGCGTAGGACGCGCTCCAGTGATGGGGCTGCAAACGCTCGTAGGACACCGGCGTCGGCGCGGTAAACGCACAAAGCGCGGGCAGGTAATGCAGGATGCCGGCGGCCCAGTGCTGGCCGAGGGTCGACAAGCCATTGGTGGTGCCGGCGTCGTACATTACTGGCTGGCCAGCCAGGTCCAGCAGGCTGACGTGCAGGTGCACGCCGTTGCACACCGCATGCTCCGAGGTCTTGGGCGCGAAGCTCAACGCCAGGCCCATCTGCCGGGCGATCTCGCGGGTGATTTCACGCACGTTCACCGCGCGGTCGGCAGCGGCCACCCCAAGGGTCGGGCGACAGGTGATTTCGTATTGATGCTTGCCGTACTCGGGCAGGAACATTTCCGGCTCGACGCCAGCGGCACGCAGGGCGCTGAGCAGCCAACCGCCAAATTCGGCACCCTGACGCTGGGCTTGCAGGGAAAACGCCAGGTGTTCAATGTCGCCGGTGTTCAAGTTGAATTCATGCTCGAACGCTGCGTTGACCTGCAAGCCCAACTCGGCGCGATAACGTTCTACCTCATTGCGCAACACCGTACGCGGGCAGGCACCCCACGGGCGGCCATCGGTTTCGCAAATGTCACTGTGCATAAAATCCAGCGCCGGCGCATTGGCATCCGGGCCGTTACTGACCGTCACTCGGCTGTGCAGATCAGGCATCAGTCGCAAATCGCCATAAGCGCCCCACGGGTTGGCGTAGGCGATGATGTCTTGCGGGGTCAGCGCGCTGTTGGCCGGCACCCAGCCACACCCCGTCCTTTGATAATGCTCGAGTTCGTCCGTGGGAAAGGAGCGTCCACGCGTCACGCCGATCAGGTCGGTGGTGACGAGGGTGGTCATGGGCAGTGGCAGCAGACGCTCGCTCATGGCTGCATCTCCTGCAACCGGCCGAGCACGGTCTGGGTGTCGGTAATCCAGCAGTAACCCCTGATTGCATTCAGGCAGGCCTGATGCCGCTCGGCTGTGTAGGTCGCGCAGGCATCTTCCACCAGCGTCACCAGATAACCGCGGTCGGCGGCATCACGCACGGCCATGTCCACGCACTGGTCGGTGACGATGCCGGCGATGATCAGGTGCCGCGTCCCGAGGTTGCGCAGCACGTAGTCGATGTTGGTGGAGTTGAAGACTCCGGACGAGGTCTTGGGCAGCACGATTTCGTTTTCTGCCGGGGTCAGGTCGTCGATGATCCGCGCTGGCGGGCTGCCCTTGGGCAAGTGCATGTCCGAGAGCTTGTGGTCCAGCGAGCGGTCGCGGCCATCGGTGGTGAGGCTTTCGATGATCGTGTGCAGCACGTTTTGCCGGGCGCTGCGAAAGGCGCTGAGCAGCCGGCGTTGATTGGGCACCACCTGCATGTGGGTGCGGGTCAGGAAATATTCGGCGTCCGGCCCGTTGAGGTGCGGGTCGAACTGCGGCTCAAGCCAGGCGCGTTGCATGTCCACCAGCAACAGCGCGGTGTGATCGGTGACGAATGGCAAATCCCGAGGTGATTGGTGGGGGAGCGTGAACATCCTTATTTATCCTCCAGCAGGTGGGTGTCGAAATCGGTCCGCAGGGCGTCGATGCCTTCCAGGCGATCGGCCAGGTCCGGACTGCGCAGGGTCAGGCAGGCGATCAGCGCCTCGACCTGGGCCAGCGCCGGAACCAGGGTGTCGAAGGCCGACACCGATTCCACCGGCGCACTGATAATCAGGTCGGCCATTTCCCGCAACGGTGAAGCATAGATGTCGGTGAACAACACCACGCGTGCATAGCGACTTTTCGCCGCATTGGCCACGCGCAGGGCCTGTGACTGATAGCGGCGATAGTCGAACACCAGCACCATGTCCTGACGTTGCACGTCGAACAAACGGTCGGGCAGTTGCGCGTTGTCTTCCAGGGCGAAACAGCCTGGACGCAGCAAGCGCAGGTGATTGAGTAAATAACTGGCGAGGAAACTGCTGAAGCGCCCGCCGAAGCAATGCACCTGATGGCGGGTGTCGAGCAGCCATTCCACCAGAATTCGCACATCTTCGGGTTGGGTCAGCGCATGGGTGTCCACCAGCGCTCGATGGCTGTGCGCCAGATATTGGCTCCAGACGTCGCCTTTCTGAAGATTGGAGCGAGGTTGCAACAGGGTGCTGGGGGAGCGGAGGCGGTGGTCCATGTCGCTGAGCAGGGCATCCTGGAAATCGGCATAACCGCTGAAACCCAGTTTTTTGACCAGTCGCACGATGGTGGGATCGCTGACACCGGCATGTTCGGCCAAACGTGACATCGGGCCCAGTCCGTTACGCGGATACTGGTCCAGCAAGGCACGGGTGACTTTGCGTTCCGACGGCGTAAGGTCCAGGCCGGGATCGGTGATCAGGTCTCTGAGAGAAGGCATCCGGGCTCCTGCTGGATGGATATGTCGGTTTCATTTCATAAATTGCTAAAACAGTATTTATGTAGCGGACTCAACATGTCTAGTGAATTTTTCGATGGTTTTTTAAAGCCCCAAAACAGGGCAAAAACCCCGTGGGCCTTGGGCTACATGGAAGTCGACAGAGCTTGTAGGCCATCGCCCATAGTGGTGTCGGATATCGCTGATTTTTTCAGGTGGGTGTGGATTGGAACCTGTGTTTGCCAGAACAAACGAAACGCCCTGGATCGCGCTTCTTGCGGCACAATTGGCCAATTGTTTGCGGCGTGTTGCCGTTTTCCATTCCATCGACAGAGTGATCCTTCGTGCAGGCAACCCGTTTGACTTTGATGTGCCACGCTCGAACCGTCGCACAAAAATTGGCGTGTTTTCCTACGAATGAGCCAATAGAAATGGATTGGCAATCGGCAAGGGGATCGCGTCGTGCTCAGTTCAAGGGGACGCCGCGACTGGTGTGTGGGCCTGAACTGAGAACCCGGCAAACCGCCGAGTTGTTCGGCAGTGACGTGGAGATTGTCGAGGCATTAAGGGATTGCGATTTCGGGCACTGGAAAGGCGCGCGGATCGACGATCTGCAAAAATCCTCAGCCCACGCGCTACAAATCTGGCTCGATGATCCGAATTCGGCGCCCCACGGTGGCGAGTCGGTGGTGCAACTCGGTGAGCGGGTGACCGCTTGGCTGAAAACGCTGGAGGCCACTCCGGGACACATCGTTGCCATCACCCATCCATTTGTGATTCGCGCCGCGCTGACGCAGGTGCTGCAAGGCACAGCGTTCAACCTGATCGATGTTGAACCGCTGTCGGCCGTTGAGTTGCGCTTTAACGGCCGCTGGCGCTTACGCTTGCTGGGCACGGACCCTGAGGGAACACGTTGATGAAAAAACTTCTGGTCATCGGCATCGGCGCCGGCAACCCCGACTACATCACGATGCAGGCCGTGAAAGCGCTGAACCTTGTCGACGTGTTTTTTCTCATGGACAAGGGCCAAAGCAAAGACAAACTGATCGACCTGCGCCGCGAGATCTGCGAGCGCTACATCACCGATCGCGACTACCGCTTCGTTGAAGCCCACAGCCCGGAGCGTGAACGCGGTGATGTGGACTACAAGGCCAGCGTGGAAGACCTGAACCTGGCCAAGCAGCGGACGTTCGAACGGTTGATCAGCGAGGAAATGACTGACGAGCAGTGCGCCGGTTTTCTGGTGTGGGGCGATCCGGCGTTGTACGACAGCACGATCCGGATCTTGCAGGCGATTCTGGCCTCGGGCCGGTGTGTCTTCGAATTTGAAGTGATCCCCGGCATCACCAGTGTTCAGGCGCTGGCGGCGCAACATAAGGTGCCGCTGAACCGCATTGGCCGCTCGATTGAAATCACCACTGGCCGACGGCTGGCGGCGGGGCAGGTGAGCGATGCCGACAGCCTGGTGGTGATGCTCGATGCAGAAGATTCCTACCATCGGGTGGCGGATCAGGAGACGGAGATTTACTGGGGGGCCTACCTGGGGACGCCGGATGAAATCCTGATCAGCGGCAAGCTCAGGGAGGTGGCGGATGAGATTGAACGAGTGCGCAAGGCGGCCCGGTTGGCCAATGGGTGGATTATGGATACGTATCTGTTGCGTAAGCCTTGAGAAAACTGGTGTCTGGGCTGGCCTCATCGCGAGCAGGCTCGCTCCCACAGTTGACCGAGTTGTATTGGCGGACACGGTCTAATGTGGGAGAGATTTACTGGGGGGCCTACCTGGGGACGCCGGATGAAATCCTGATCAGCGGCAAGCTCAGGGAGGTGGCGGATGAGATTGAACGAGTGCGCAAGGCGGCCCGGTTGGCCAATGGGTGGATTATGGATACGTATCTGTTGCGTAAGCCTTGAGAAAACTGGTGTCTGGGCTGGCCTCATCGCGAGCAGGCTCGCTCCCACAGTTGACCGAGTTGTATTGGCGGACACGGTCTAATGTGGGAGCGAGCCTGCTCGCGATGAGGCCCTCAAACACACCTCAAATTATTGCTTTTACCTCCCGCCCAAACCGCTCCCGATACACCGACGGCGGCACCCCGACCACGCTGCGAAACGCCACCCGAAAACTCTCCACCGAGCGATAACCGCAGCGCTGGGCAATTTGGTCGGTGTTCTGGCTCGTGCTCTCAAGCAGCTCCCGAGCACGGCCCAGTCGCTCATGCTGCAACCAGGCTTTGGGCGGCATGCCGGTGGCTTCAGTGAAGCGGCGCAGGAAAGTCCGTTCACTCATGGCCGCTTCACTCGCCAGCTCGCGAACCTCCAGCGGTTCATGCAAACGCTCGCGTGCCCACTGCATGACGCGCGACAAATCGCTACGCGGCGTAGGACTGACCGGTGTCGGAATGAACTGCGCCTGGCCGCCGGTGCGTTGCGGCGACATCACCAGCCGTCGCGCCACCGAGTTGGCCACCTGCGTACCGAAGTCCCGCGCCACCAAGTGCAGGCAGGCATCGATACCGGCAGCGCTGCCGGCCGAGGTGATCAGTTGACCTGAATCGACATAGAGCACGTCCGGGTCCACCAGAATGTTCGGAAAACGCTCGGCCAACTCAGCGGCGTAACGCCAGTGGGTGGTGGCGCCGCGACCGTCGAGCAAACCGGTGGCCGCCAGCACGAACACCCCCGAACAGATCGACAGCAGCCGCGCACCCCGTGCATGGGCCTGGCGCAGGGCCGCGATCAACGCCTCAGGCACCGGGGCGCTGCGATCACGCCAGCCGGGAATGATGATGGTCCGCGCGTTCTCGAGCAGTTCCATGCCGCCATCGGCCAGCACCTGAATACCGCCCATGGCGCGCATCGGGCCCCTATCAACGGCGGCGATTCGGTGTTCGTACCAAGGGAAGTCGAACTCCGGACGGGCCAGGCCGAAGATCTCCACGGCGATGCCGAACTCGAACGTACAGAGGCCGTCGTAGGCCAGAATCGCGACCAATCCAGGGGTGGGCTGCATTTGGCGGAAAGTTCCCGGTGAGTGTCTTGTGCGCCACTGTAGCCGCAAGCGTCGGGCCGATAAAGTCTTCTCACACCCACCGAGACTTTGGAGTACAGCCCATGACCAGCCTGGTCCGCGAGATTCCCGCCGCCCCATCGGCCATCGCCCTGATGCATTTCAGCAACCGTCTGACCTTCGAAACCGACTGTTCCGACGTCCACGGCAGCCAACAGGCCGGCGAAGTGGATTTTGTCCTGGTAGACGTGCGCGGCCCGCTCGCGTTCGAGCGTGGCCATGTGCCGGGAGCGATCAATATTCCGGGGCGACTGCTGAACGCTGAAGCTCTGGCGGCCTACCCGAAAACCAGCCTGTTCGTGGTGTATTGCGCCGGGCCCCACTGCAACGGTGCCAACAAGGCTGCCGTGAAACTGGCGGCGCTGGGTTACCCGGTCAAGGAAATGATCGGCGGGGTGACCGGGTGGCTGGATGAAGGGTTTGAGTTGAGTGTTGCTGTGCAACGGCCTGCCAGCACCGTGATCGGTTGCGAATGTTGATGTAGTCGAAAAGAACGCAGCCTCGTTTCACTCGACAGCTGCTACAGGTCTACGCGATCACCTGTAGCAGCTGTCGAGTGAAACGAGGCTGCGATCTGTTGATCTTGCTCTAAACGGATGCCCACCACCCATCAAGCGTCGCCTGCAACCACTCGAACACGGCTGCATAGGCGGCGCTGTCCTGTTGACCCCGGGGCAGCGGTGACTCGTCGCCAAAGTGTTCATTGAGCGTTGCCACCGATTCAGCCGTCCACTCCGGATGGAACTGCAAACCCACCCGCGTCGGCCCGACGCGATACATCTGCTGCTCGCACTGATCACTGCTGGCCAGCAACTGCGCGTTTGGCGGCAGGTCGATGGCGTCTTCGTGCCATTCCAGCACCTGCAACGTCTGGCCATCGATAAAGGTTACGGGCGTCCAACCGGTTTCGGTTCGATCCATCCGCCGCACATTCCCGCCCAGGCTCAGCGCCAGTAACTGCGCCCCCAGACAAATCGCAAACACCGCCGCGCCTTGATCCAGGCTGCCCGCCAACCACTGGCGTTCAACTTCCAGCCAGGCCGGCCCGGCGTTGGATTCATAAGGCCCGCCCAACAGGATCACGGGTGCGGCACTGACTGGCGGCAACTGGCCGAGGTCGGCGCGAAACACGTTCAGGGTCAAACCTCGGGACGAGGCCCACGTGTCAATGGCGCCGGGACCTTCGGCGGGGTGGTGCTGGATCAGGTTCAACGTGGGCATAGGAACTCTCTTGTAGTTTTTGCTTGTAGGTTTTGTCTGAAAAAAGGGCTTGTCCTACAGTCTTTGCACCGGCTTGGCGCACGCTTCAAGGGACTTGAATCTGTCGGCTGCTTTTCTATAAGTATTTGTCGCTTATACACAATTTGCCCTCCTTGAGCCGCTCTAGACTGCCGGCCACTTCGGTCTTCACCTACCGAAAGCTGCCAATAAAAGCCTCCGCACACAGGAGTTATAAATGAAGAAGCTAGTGATGTTCGGTGCTCTGGCACTGTCGATGTTGTCTCTGACGGCTGTGGCCGAAGACGCCAAGCCGATCCGTCTCGGTATCGAAGCCGGTTATCCGCCATTCTCGATGAAAACCCCTGAAGGCAAACTCACCGGCTTCGACGTGGACATCGGCGACGCACTGTGCGAGCAGATGAAAGTGAAGTGCACCTGGGTCGAGCAAGAATTCGACGGCCTGATCCCGGCGCTGAAGGTCAAGAAAATCGACGCGATCCTGTCGTCCATGACCATCACCGACGATCGCAAAAAGAACGTCGACTTCACCATCAAGTACTACCACACCCCGGCGCGCTTCGTGATGAAGGAAGGCACCGACATCAAAGACCCGCTGACCGAACTCAAAGGCAAGAAAGTCGGTGTGCTGCGCGCCAGTACCCACGACCGCTTCGCCACTGAAGTGCTGGTGCCGGCCGGTATCAATCTGGTTCGCTACGGCTCCCAGCAGGAAGCCAACCTGGACATGGTCGCCGGTCGTCTCGACGCGATGCTGGCCGACTCGGTCAACCTGGACGACGGTTTCCTGAAAACCGACGCCGGTAAAGGCTTCGCTTTCGTCGGCCCGACCTACGAAGACGCCAAGTACTTCGGCGGCGGTGCCGGTATTGCTGTGCGCAAGGGCGATACCGCCTTGGCAGAGAAATTCAACACCGCCATCAACGAAATCCGCGCCAACGGCAAGTACAAGCAAGTGCAAGACAAGTACTTCGACTTTGACGTTTACGGCCAGTAATCACGCCGTTCAAAAAAGTGGCAACCGTTGACGCGGTTGCCACTTTTTTTATGCGTTTTCTCTGTTGAAATAAGATCCCTGTGGGAGCGGGCTTGCTCGCGAAAGCGGTGTGTCAGGCAAAAAACTTTCCACTGGAAAACCGCTTTCGCGAGCAAGTCGGATCGCCGCACCGCCGCTCCCACAGGTGATTTTCGCCGTTCAGATATTCAGGAGTTTCCATGCAACGCATCGACCATTCACTGCCCTGGAGTCACCTGGGCACCGAACGCACCCTCAGCGTGTTTCGTTTTGGCGCGGGCACCCGCAAGGTCTACATCCAGGCCAGCCTGCACGCGGATGAACTGCCGGGCATGCGCACGGCGTGGGAACTGAAAAAGCGTCTGGCCGAACTCGAAACCCAAGGCCAGTTGCAGGGCGTGATTGAACTGGTCCCGGTGGCCAATCCGATTGGCCTCGATCAGCACCTGCAAGGCAGCCACATGGGCCGCTTCGAGCTGGGCAGTGGCAAGAACTTCAACCGCTCTTTCGTCGAACTCAGCGCACCGGTGGCCGAGTTGATCGGCGATCGGTTGGGCAGTGATGCGGCGGCCAACATTGCGCTGATTCGCCAGACCATGGGCCAGGTACTCGACGACTTGCCGGCACCGGCCTCGCAGCTTGAAGCCATGCACCGCTTGCTGCTGCGCCACGCCTGTGAGGCCGACATCACCCTGGATCTGCATTGTGATTTCGACGCGGCGATTCATCTGTATGCCTTGCCGCAACACTGGTCTCAGTGGCAATCCCTGGCGGCGCGTTTGAAGGCTGGGGTGGCGTTGCTCTGCGAAGATTCTGGCGGCAGCTCTTTCGATGAGTCGTGTTCCACCCCGTGGTTGCGCCTGGCCAGGGCTTTCCCAGATGCGGAGATTCCGCCGGCCAACCTGGCGACGACGCTGGAGTTGGGCAGCATGGGTGATACGCGAGTCGATCAGGCTCAAGCCAATTGTGAGGCGATTCTCGGGTTCCTCGCCGAACAGGGTTTCATCAAAGGTACTTGGCCAGCGGCCCCGAGCGAATGCTGTGAAGGCATGCCGTTCGAAGGCACCCAATACCTGTTCGCGCCGCATCACGGGGTCGTCAGTTTCTTGCGCGATTCGGGTGAATGGGTGGAGAAGGGGGATGCGCTGTTTGAAGTGGTCGATCCGCTGAATGATCGGGTCACGACTGTTTGCGCCGGGACCAGTGGGGTGTTGTTTGCCATCGATCGCGGGCGCTATACCCAGCCGGGCACCTGGCAGGCGAAGGTCGCGGGGCGCGAGCCGATTCGGGTCGGAAAACTCATCAACGATTGAGGATCGTCACCGATCGTTCCCACGCTCTGCGTGGGAATGCCTCAACGGACGCTCCGCGTCCGCTTTAGGGACGCGGAGCGTCCCGGGCTGCATTCCCACGCAGAGCGTGGGAACGATCAAAGGCCAAAAGAGATGTTAGGCTCTGCCCCGAATCCTGCACTTGTGAAGGAAGGTTTATGTTGAAGTTTCTCGCTCTGCTGACACTCCTGGCGTCCACCGCCGTCCATGCTCAAATCCCGCTGCGAACCGATCTGCCACTCAAGTACCTGGAGCAGGCCAACCCCGAATCGCGCAATCAGCCCCTGGTGATTTTCCTCCACGGTTTTGGCAGTAACGAGGAGGACCTGTTCGACATCAAGGATGAACTGCCCGCGTCATACAACTACCTGTCGGTACGCGCACCGATGGTGATGGAGGAGGGCAGTTACAAGTGGTTTCGCGAGAAGGGCAACGCGGCCTACAACGGTGAGACCGATGATCTGAAGTCCAGCGGCCAGGTGCTGCAGGATTTCGTCGCACAAGCGGCGAAGAAATATCACACCGAACCGAGCAAGGTGTTCCTGGTGGGTTTCAGCCAGGGCGCGATCATGTCCTACGAGTTGGCCCTGCGTCACCCCGAGGCGGTGGGCGGGATCGCGGCGTTGAGCGGGCGGATTCTGCCGGTGCTCAGGTCCGAACTGAAACCGGATGAAAAGCGCCAGGAGCTGGCGATTTTCATCGGTCATGGCACCGCGGACAAACGCCTTCCGTACATTGACGGCACGGACGCCGACAGCCTGTTGCGGAGCCTGTCACTCAAGCCTGAATTTCATGCCTACCCTGGCGTCGGTCACAGCATCAGTGCTGCCGAAATGCAGGACTTGAGTGCCTGGTTGCAGCGTCTCAATCCCTGACGCTCACTTACCGGTGACGATTTGTTTGACCAGCGTCTCGTGGCCAGCATTGTCGCTGAGGCGGGAAATCACCTGAATGATCGCCATGCGCGTGTTGGACGCGGCCATCAGCGTGGTGTCGAGGGTTTTGCCGCCGCCCTGGGTGGCGGTGCTGTCGATCTGCCGCAACCCCAGGCCGGTACCTTTTTGGGTCAGGCTTTTTTCGCTGAGCTTGGTGAAGTCCGGCAGCGCCATGGCTTGTTGGGTGGCGAAGTCAGACGCCACGGAGTCGAGGAACTGACCGTCGTTGTCTTTCACGTTGAGGCCGCCGGGGATGGTGTTTTCAGCGGCGATCACGACGGTTTTAGTCGCCTGATTGGTGTACATGGTGCCCGTTGCCCCGGCGGTGCCGGTGGTCGCGTCGCCGGCAGGCAGCGGGTTGGCGACGAAGCCTTTAGGCAGGCTGAACTTGAACTTGCCGCCGAGCATCGAGACGTTCTGTGCCGGCGCGGCATCGCTGGCAGTGGCCTTGGCGGCCTGCGCATTCAGCGCTCCCAGACTGGCAACCGCCGTCAACAACAGGACAACGGCTTTTTTACTCAACAATGACATTCAGAAACTCCAGTGGATGGTCGCGCGTTGAGGGCGATCATCCCATGGACGATGTGAATGACTCCAGCACGGTGTGACGGCCGCCTGTGCAGGTTTTGACGGCTGCCTCGTCGAGCGGAGGCAAGCCCCCTCGCCATAGAGTTCGGTGTACTCAAAGCTCTTACTGTGAATGGGTTGCTGAAAGCAGTGCCGGCCAAGCCCGGCAGTGCGCCGAGCAATTGCCGCTTTGTGCAGCTTTTCTCCGGCCGAGAACTGAGCCGGAAGCTTTGGGCACGGAGGATAGCGGGATCAAGTCAGCCAATACCGTTCGTCGAAACTGTTATTTCTAACAGGTAGGCAGCACGTTGTAGGTGAGAAAGAATGAACTTGATTCTTATCGGGTGGCAATAAGTCAAGGGGCTACGAATATGGCAAATTCGAAAATAGTAATTAGCAAAATTGAACACGAAGGTTACTTCACCAGCATTTTTGGAGTAATGCCTACGGCCGATTTCACTGAAATCCAGGCATATTTCTACAGCAAATTCAATAAATGGGAGTCTATGGGGACCTATCAAAACTACGACACTGTCAATTTCAAAATGCACGCGAGCAACACACCCGCAAGAGGTGGAAAACATTCAGTGGTGGTGTGTCTGAAAGAGCATGGCTCTCCACCCAATGCCAGTTGCTCGGATCCTTTTATCCATGATTTTCCCGATTTTGGTTAGCCGTCGAGGCTGAGCAATGAAAGTCCGATGCCCAGCGTTGTATCGGGCGCCGATCAATTGTCGCTCAGCCTGAAGGCGTTACGATGGGGTGACTATTTTTATCTGCGCGTATTACTAACCACTTGGTAACTAATAGCATCATCAATGAAACCACCACTCCCATCGCGAATCCCCACCAACCAAAATTCGGCAACGTCAGCGCCAACACCAGGCAAAACGCGGCGAACGAATACATCCCGGTCGCGGTGGCCCGCAACAACGCGGCAGTAAACGCCGGGCCGCGGGTTTGCTGGGAGAACACCGCCATCACGCTGCCCAGCACCGGGAACACCGCGAGCAGACCGCTCCAGCGTTCACCGACGGTGCTGGCCAGCAACGTGACAGCGAGGGTGAGCAGGGCGCCGGCAATCATGCGCAACAGCAATTTGTCGGACTTCGGCGCCGGGCCCGAAACGATCGGCTGTACCGAGGGAAACAGATACGGCGCCGCCAGCAGGGCGGTCGCGGCGGCGATCACCGAGAACACCAGGGACGGGGGAATAAATGACAGCACAACGGCCGCCGTGGCCCAGACCAACAGCGAAATCACCAGCGCCCACGGCCACTTCGCGCGTTGTGCAACCTGAGCGTAGGTCACGCAAAAGGCAATCATCGCGAACATCGCCGACAGCGCTGCCGTCGCCGATTGAGCGGCGAACACCTGGCCCTGCTCGATGGCGAGAAAGAACAGAATCGGCCCGACCACCACCGGCAACCCCGGCAGCCAACCGGCGACACTCGGTCCCCAGCGTTTACCGGCCAGGGAAATCAGCAAGAGAAATCCTGGGATGACCAGCAGTTTGAGTAGCAGCACGCACGCACCTCCGACCTGAGTGAGGCGGCAACGTTAGCATTGCGTGGATGGAGTTGCTCTATAGATGTCGTGATTTTGTATACAAAAATGAAGGTTTCAATCACGACACGCCTGTGTAGGAGCCGAGCTTGCTCCTACAGAGGGGGGATCGTTCCCACGCCGTGGGAACGATCAGTTGTGCTTAAACGCCTCGACCACAAAATCGATGAACACCCGGGTCTTGGCCGGCATCAACGTCCGGCTCGGGTAATACAGCGAAATCGGCCCCGCGTCGGCGTGCCAGTCGGGCAGCAGGCGCACCAGTTCGCCACGCTGGATATTCGCCAGCACATCCGGCAACACCAGCAGCGTCACGCCCAGGCCGAGTATCGCCGCTTCGCGCATGGCGGCCGGGTCATTGAACACAATGTGTTCATTCAGATTGGCCGGTGCTTCGTTGCCCGCGCCATCGCGCATCAGCCATTGGCGAATCCGCCCGGTGCGGGTGCCGCGCATCACAATGGCGGTGTGTTCGCACAGGTCAGCCGGACCCTCGGGCAGGCTGCGTCCTGCGAGGTAGGCGGGAGAGGCGACCGCCACCACATGCGCCGCCGCCAACGTCCGCGACACCACACCTGGCATTAACTCGAAACCGCCGCCAATGGCCGCGTCATACCCTTCGGCAATCAAATCCACGGGGCGGTTTTCGAAGTGCCATTCCGGGCGAATCAATGGGTAGCGCGCCAGAAACGCTGGCAGCAGCGGCAAGACATGGCCGATGCCAAACGTCGGCGCCAGACTGACCTTGAGCACGCCCGTCGGCTCGCCTTGGTCGCTGCTCACCGCGCTGATTGCTGTCTGTAACGCTTCCAGATTGCCGCCGATGCTCGTCAGAAAGCGTTCCCCGGCTTCGGTCAGGGACAGCTTGCGGGTCGAGCGCTGGAACAGCCGCACGCCGATGTTGCGTTCGAGCATCGCCACGTTGCGGCTGACAGCGGCTGGGGTCAGCGCGAGTACCCGTGCGGCGGCGGAAAAACTGCCGGTCTCGGCGCTGCGGACGAAGGATTCGAGGTTGGCGAGGGTTTCCATGGGAATCACCTGCTAGTCATGCTTGAAGATCATTCAAGGCATTACCCGCTAATCAAGCGCTAATGGCAAGCGCAGTATTCACTCCAACGACAACCCTCGGAGTGAACAACCATGAGCACCATCGGAATCATCGGCGCCGGCGCAATCGGCGCAGCCTTTGCCAGAGCACTGTCGCGTCAAGGCATTGAAGTGGTTATCGCCAACAGCCGTGGCCCGCAAAGCCTGGCCTCGCTGGTGGAAGAACTCGGGCCAACGGCGCGTGCCGGAACCCGCGAGGAAGCCGCCGCGCAAGCCATCGTGCTGGTCGCGGTCAATTGGTCGAAGTTGCCGACCGCGCTCGCCGGCCTGCCGAATTTTGACGGACGGATTGTCATCGACGCCAACAACTCAATCGAGGCGCCATCGTTCAAGGCGGTGGATTTGCAGGGGCGCACATCCAGCGAAGTGTTTGCCGAATGGGTGCCCGGTGCGCGGGTGGTGAAGGCGTTCAATCACCTTCAGGCGCGTTTTCTGGAAAGTGATCCAGCGGCCGAGGGCGGGCGGCGGGTGCTGTTTCTCTCGGGTGATGATGCCGATGCGAAAGCTCAAGTGGCGGCGCTGATCGAGCAGCTGGGCTTCTTCGGGATTGATCTTGGGGAATTGAGTGTCGGGGCGCGGCTGGTGCAGTTTCCAGGCGGTCCGCTGCCGGTGCTGAATCTGGTGAAATTTGCCTGACAGCCAGGCAAAAAGAACCCGGTGCGACGTGAGTCGCACCGGGTGTTTTGCCAGACGGCGAACGGATATTCGTGGGTCCCCGCGCCGTCTGTTGAACGCTTTACGCCCGTTCGATCGCCAGTGCCACGCCCTGACCACCACCGATGCACAGGGTGGCGAGGCCTTTCTTGGCGTCGCGCTTGATCATTTCATGCAGCAAAGTCACCAGCACTCGGCAACCCGACGCACCGATCGGGTGGCCCAAGGCGATAGCGCCGCCGTTGACGTTGACCTTGTTCAGGTCCCATTCCAGGTCCTTGGCCACCGCCAGCGATTGCGCAGCGAAGGCTTCGTTGGCTTCGATCAGGTCCAGTTGGTCGATGGACCAGCCGGCCTTGTCCAGGCAACGACGAGTCGCGCTGACCGGGCCGATGCCCATGATCGCCGGGTCTACGCCCGCGTTGGCGTAAGCCGCGATTTTCGCCAGCACGGGCAGGCCGAGGGCCTTGGCCTTTTCCGCGCTCATCAGGATCACGGCGGCAGCACCGTCGTTCAGGGACGAGGCATTACCAGCGGTCACCGAACCGTCCTTTTTGAAGGCCGGTTTCAGTTTGCCCAGTGCTTCAGCGGTGGTGCCTGCTCGAGGTTGTTCGTCAACCTGGAAGGCGACCGGGTCGCCCTTGCGCTGAGGAATCAGGATCGGCGTGATCTCATCGGCAAAACGCCCGGCTTCGATGGCGGCCGTGGCTTTCTGCTGCGAGGCTGCGGCGAAGGCGTCTTGTTGCTCGCGAGTCAGGCTGTACTTCTCGGCCAGATTCTCGGCGGTGATGCCCATGTGGTAATCGTTGAACGCATCCCACAGGCCGTCGCTGATCATGGTGTCGACGATTTGCGCGTGACCCATGCGCAGACCGGTGCGCGCACCGGGCATGACGTAATTGGACAGGCTCATGTTTTCCTGGCCGCCGGCAATGATCACATCGGCATCGCCGCAGCGAATCGCCTGAGTGGCCAGGTGCAGGGCTTTGAGGCCCGAGCCGCAGACCTTGTTCAGGGTCATCGCAGGCACGGTGAAGGGCAGGCCGGCTTTGATTGCCGACTGGCGCGCAGGGTTTTGTCCGGCGCCGGCGGTCAGCACCTGGCCCATGATCACTTCATCGACTTCAGCAACGTCCAGACCGGTTTGCGCCAGCAGCTGACGGATTACCGCAGCACCGAGGTCAACCGCGGACACGTTGGCCAGGGCACCCTGGAAACTGCCGATGGCGGTGCGGGTGGCGGCGACAATGACGACTTCTTGCATGGAATGATTCCTCACTGGGCAGCGAACTGCATTTCCGGAACGTGATCCGGCACGATCAGTTTACCGGCGGTCTTGGCGACAATCTCCTCGACGCTGACGCCCGGTGCGCGTTCTTTGAGAATGAACGCGCCGTTTTCGATTTCCAGGTAAGCCAGGTCGGTCAGCACACGCTTGATGCACCCGGCACCGGTCAGCGGCAGGCTGCATTTGGACAGGAGCTTGGACTCACCGTCCTTGGACGCGTGGGTCATGATGACGATGATGTTGTCTGCGCCGGCCACCAGGTCCATGGCGCCGCCCATGCCCTTGACCAGTTTGCCGGGGATCATCCACGAGGCGATGTTGCCTTCCACGTCCACTTCAAACGCACCGAGTACGGTCAGGTCGACATGACCACCGCGGATCATCGCGAAGGACTCGGCGGAGGAAAAGATTGACGCGCCGATACGCGCAGTCACCGTTTGTTTGCCGGCGTTGATCATGTCGGCATCGATGGTTTCTTCAGTAGGAAAGGGACCCATGCCCAGCAAGCCGTTTTCCGACTGCAGCATGACTTCCATGCCTTCAGGAATGTAGTTGGCGACCAGGGTCGGAATGCCGATGCCCAGGTTCACGTAGAAGCCGTCCTGCATTTCGCGGGCGACGCGTTGAGCCATTTGTTCGCGGGAAAGTGCCATTGTTGTTATTCCTTCATTCGGTCCGGGGGCAGGGGATCACTTACGCACGGTGCGCTGTTCGATGCGCTTCTCGAACGTGCCGCAAATGACCCGGTCGACGTAGATGCCAGGGGTGTGGATCTGCGCCGGGTCCAGCTCGCCGGGTTCGACGATTTCTTCGACTTCGACCACGGTGATCTTGCCCGCGGTGGCGGCCAGCGGGTTGAAGTTCTGGGCGGTGTGGCGATAGATGACGTTGCCGAAATGGTCGGCTTTCCAGCCTTTGACGATGGCGAAGTCACCGGTGATGGATTCTTCCATCAGGTACTTGCGGCCATGGAATTCGCGGACTTCCTTGCCGTCTGCAACGGGAGTGCCGACGCCGGTGGCGGTGAAGAACGCCGGGATGCCGGCACCGCCTGCGCGCATTTTTTCGGCGAGGGTGCCTTGGGGGGTCAGGACCACTTCGATTTCGCCTTTAAGCAGTTGGTCTTCGAACAGTTTGTTCTCGCCGACGTAGGAGGCCACCACCTTGCGGATCTGCCGGTCTTCCAGCAGCACGCCGAGGCCGAAACCGTCGACGCCGCAGTTGTTGGAAACCACGGTGAGGTCGCGTGTGCCTTTGCGCTTGATCTCGGCGATGAGGTTTTCCGGAATCCCGCACAGACCGAAGCCGCCGGCGATCACGGTCATGCCGTCTTCAAGACCTGCCAGAGCTTCCTCGTAGGAACTCACGCGCTTGTCGAAACCTGCCATATGCACCTCTTTTATTCTTTGTGGGCGGCTGGCTAGCCGTATGGGGTAGGAGTGTCGCGCTGAAGGATTCATTTGTTAAGTTGATTTTTAAGGTTGATTGATAGATAAAACTCACCAATAACCCCTGTGGGAGCGAGCCTGCTCCGGGCGGCGATCCGACGATGGCGATTTCAAGGAAGCCATCGCGGGCAAGCCGTACTCTTAATTACTGGAGCAACTCGCACATGACAGTCAAGCAGATCCGCGCATTCCTGGCCGTGGCCCAGAGTCTGAGTTTTGCCGTGGCCTGCGAGCGGTTACACCTGTCGCAATCGGCATTAAGCCTGACCATCAAGGCGCTGGAGGAGGGGCTGGGCGGGCGCCTGTTCACCCGCAACACACGCAACGTCGCGCTGACCGCGGAGGGAGAATCGCTGGTGCCACTGGCACGTCGCCTGATTGCCGACTGGGACAATGCCGAGGATGAGCTGCGGCAACGCTTCACCCTCCAGCGCGGTCGCGTGACGCTGGCGGCGATGCCCTCATTTGCCGGCAACCTGCTGCCGCCGATCCTGAAAACCTTCCGCGCGCGCTATCCCAAGGTCAACGTCACGGTGAATGACGTGATCAACGAGCAGGTGCTGGAGATGGTGCGTGATCGACAGGTTGAACTGGGGGTGGCGTTTGAGCCGAATCAGAGTTCATCGCTGGCATTCACGCCGTTGTATATGGACCGGTTTGTGGCCGTTGTGCCGAAGGATTCTCCTTTGGCGGAACTGGAAGACATCGATTGGCAGACCTTGCTCAAGGAACCGTTCATCACTTTGCAGCGACCGTCCACGGTGCGGGTGATGCTCGAAGAGCACTTGCAGGCGCGTGGGATGAAATTGCCGGTGGAGTTTGAAAGCCATCAGTTGGCGACGGTCGGACGGATGGTGGCCAGCGGTTTGGGGGTGAGTGCAGTGCCGGCGTTGTGTGTCGGGCAGATGCTGGAACTGGGCGCGCGGTGCATTACCTTGCGCGATCCGGTGGTGGAGCGGGCGATTGGGGTGCTGACCAAGCCAGGGGTGGAACTGTCGGCGGCGGCGCAGGCTTTATTCGACATTCTGAGAGAACCACCCCCTCACCCTAACCCTCTCCCCGAGGGGCGAGGGGACTGACCGAGTTGAATGGGCTAGGTACTGCGACCTGCGACGTCGAGTCGAACTCAGGACTTGAAAGCACTGGAGATCTGCCCCCTTTCCCCCTCTCCCCACTGGGGAGAGGGCTGGATCTTCAGTCGAACACGGAGCTCAAGGCATCAGCGCCCCAGCCCCTCCGCCAACAACGGCAAAAGCCGTTCACAAGACCCCTCAATCTTCAAATCAAGAAGGTCATCCGCCCGAGTCTTCCCCAAATTAATCGCAATCAACGGCTTCCCCTGATCCGCCACCGCCCGGCATAACCGAAACGCCGAATACGCCATCAACGAAGACCCGACCACCAACAACCCCGCCGCCTTTTCGACCGCCGCCATCGCTTTGGCCGCCGTTATCTGCGCCACATTCTCGCCAAAAAACACCACGTCCGGCTTCATCCGCTCACCTGCGCAGTGCGGGCAATGCGGTACCTGAAAACGTGCCTCAAACGCTGCATCCAGCAGCGTGTCGCCATCCGGGGCTTGCACCGCATCCACGCCGGCCAGATACGGATTCTGCGCTTCCATCAATTGCTGGATCGAATCCCGTTCGCTGCGTTTTCCGCAGTCCAGGCACAACACCCGGTGCAGGCTGCCGTGGAGTTCGATGACGTCATGGCTGCCGGCCTGGTCGTGCAGGGTGTCGACGTTTTGAGTGATCAGCCCGCTGATCTGCTGCGAGCTTTGCAAACGGGCCAAGGCCTCGTGGGCCACGTTCGGCTGAGCCTGGCGCACCCGCGGCCAACCGAGCATCGCCCGCGCCCAATAGCGTCGCCGGGATTCGGGCGCCGAGAGAAACTCCTGATACATCATCGGTTGCCGGCCACGCCGCACGCCTTGATTATCGCGGTAGTCCGGAATGCCCGACGGAGTGCTGATGCCGGCGCCGGTCAGGACCACAAACGGCTGCTCGGCCATTAACTGCTGAAGGTGGCCGAGTTGTTCGCGGATGTGGCTGTCGAGCATGTTCAACACTCCGGTGGACCATGAGTGTTTGCAGGGTAGCATTGGCCGACCACCCTGTAGGAGCACAGCTTGCTGGCGATGGCGATTTCAAACACGCCATCGCCAGCAAGCTGTGCTCCTACAGGGATCGGGTTTACTTGCGTGCCTCCAGAATCAGGTTGAACGGCGTTTCCGTGGCCCGCCGGAACGTCTTGAACCCGGCCTCAGTGAAGACCTTGCGCAAACGCGCCTCGCCAGCCTGGGCGCCGAGCCCGAGGCCGACCTCCTGGGACAGCGAGTTCGGGGTGCAGATGAAGGTCGAGGCGGCGTAGAACAAGCGGCCAACCGGGTTGGTGTTGTCATCGAGCGAGTCGTTGGCGAACGGCTCTACCAGCAGCACCGTGCCATCCGGTTTTAGCGCGTCATAAGCGTGCCGCGCCGCGCCCACCGGGTCGCCCATATCGTGCAGGCAGTCGAAGTAGCAGACCAGGTCATAGTCGTCGCCGGGGAAGCTTTTTGCCGTGCCCTGGAAGAACCGCGCACGCCCGGCCACGCCACCTTCTTCGGCGCGCTGGGTGGCGACGGTGACGGAGGGCGCGTGGTAGTCGAAACCGACGAACCGCGATTCCGGAAACGACTGGGCCATGATCACGGTGGAGGCGCCGTGGCCGCAGCCGATATCCGCCACCTTGGCGCCAGCCTCCAGTTTGGCGACCACGCCTTCGAGCGCCGGCAGCCATTCGGCGACCAGGTGCGCTTTATAACCTGGTCGGAAGAACCGCTCCGTGCCGCTGAACATGCACGGATGGTGATCGCCCCAGGCGAGGGCACCGTCGCCGCGCATGGCGTTGACCAGTTTGTCCTTGTCATGGAAAAACGATGCGACCACCCCGATGCCACCCGCCACATAGACCGGCGAGTCTTCGATTGCCAATGCCAGGGCTTGCTCTTCGGGCAGGCGGAACTGGCCGTCGCGGTGTTCCATGTAACCGGAAGCGGCGTGGGCGCTGAGCCATTCGCGCAGCAGGCGGGTGTTGCAGCCGGTTTTGTCGGCGAGGGCTTCAGGGGTGACTGGCTGACTGTCGGCCATGGCCCGGTACAGCCCGAGCTCTTCGCCGAGGATGACGTTGGCGAGCATCGCCGCCCCGCCCATGTCGTTCACCAGTTTACCCATGAAATCATTGAGTCTTGCCTCGTCCATCACGTGTGCTCCTTCAGCAGGATCACAGTCCAGAGGCCTTGTTTTCCGAGGCGTTCACCTCTGAACGGTGGTCGTTGGAATGAACAGGACGATAAGCACGTCCTGCGTGCACTAAGTTTAGTCCGGGGGCCGTGCGCCGCTGCCTGGAGCGACGAAAGTTACATTTCCCTGACTGACACTGAACCCCTGTGGGATCGCCGCACCGCCGCTCCCACAAGGGATTTGTGTTGTGTATTGCACTGTATCTGACAGGCTTCCCGATACAGTTCCCTGCACTACCAGGGCATTGCCGAACACAGATCCGATACATCCTTTCGGTTAACTGTGATTCCGTCCTGGCAATCATTGAGTTCGACATCATGCAGACCCCCATCACTTCAGCGAAGGCGACCGTCGGGCTCGGTTTGCGTCGCGGTTTAATGAAGGACCTTCAGGTAGCCCGCGTGGGCGATTTCGACTTTCTGGAAGTCGCGCCGGAAAACTGGATCGGTATCGGTGGCGCTCATGGTCATGCGTTGCGTGCCCTGGCCGAGCGCTATCCGTTGTCCTGTCATGGCTTGTCCCTGTCATTGGGCGGCCCGGCACCGCTGGACGTCGGGTTTCTGCAGGAAGTCCGGGTTTTCCTCGATCAATACAAGGTGCCGCTGTACAGCGAACACTTGAGCTACTGCAGCGATGACGGTCACCTTTACGACCTGCTGCCGCTGCCCTTTACCGAAGAAGCGGTGCACCACGTTGCCGCGCGAATTCGCCAGGCCCAGGACATTCTTGGTCGGCGCCTGGCGGTGGAAAACGTCTCCTACTACGCCGCGCCACAACAGGACATGGACGAGCTGACCTTCACCAACGCGGTGCTGCGCGAAGCCGATTGCGACCTGTTGCTGGACGTCAACAATGTCTACGTCAACTCGATCAATCACGGTTTCGATCCGCAGACCTTTCTGGCCGGCATCGATTCGGGCCGGGTGGTGGCCATGCACGTGGCCGGGCATTTCGATGAGTCTGACACCTTGAAAATCGACACCCACGGCGCTTCGGTCAAACCGGTGGTCTGGTCGTTGCTGGCAGAGGCTTACGCTCGCTTCGGCGCGCAACCGACACTGCTGGAACGGGATTTCAACTTCCCGGCATTTTCCGAACTGGTGGCCGAATTGCAGACCATCCGCCGTCTGCAAACCGAGGGGGTGAAGCGTGGATAAGCCGAGCCTGTTTCAACAGCAAAACACCCTGGGCCTTTACCTGCGTGATCCCGATCATTGCGCGCCACCGGCCGGGATGGACGTGACGCGGGCGCAGGTTTACCGCGAGCTGATTTTCGCGAACCTGTCGTCGTTGCTCAGCGGGACGTTTCCGGTGCTGATCAAGATTCTCGGTGATGAGCACTGGCGTTCACTGGTACGGATTTTCCTGCGCGACTACCGCGCGCACACGCCGAAATTCGGTGAGATCGCCAAGGAGTTCGTCGAGTTCCTGGCCTCGGAACCGCAAGCGTTGAGCGAAGGGTCGTGGCCGCCGTTCATGGTGGAGCTGGCGCATTACGAGTGGGTCGAGATGGCGTTGCAGCAGTCCGAGGCCGAACCGTTGCCGCTGAGCGATGCTGGGTTGTTGCTGGATCGACCGTTGCAGGTTTCGCCGCTGGCCTGGCCGTTGGCGTATGCCTGGCCGGTGCAATTGGTGGGGCCGGATTATCAACCGCAGACAGCGCCGGCTCAGCCGACATTGCTGTTGGTGCGTCGGGCGCAGGACTGGAGTGTGAAGTTTTCTGAACTGAGCCCGTTGGCGTGGCGGTTGTTGCAGCGGATTGAGGAATGTCCTCAACTGGACGGGCGTGAGCAGCTGGAAGGATTGGCGGTGGAAGCGGGGATGGCTGGGGCGTCGGAGTTTATGGAAAACGGGGCGGTGCTGTTGCGGCAGATGCATGAAGAAGGGGTGGTGGGCTACTGAAAGCACCACCAATGATCGTTCCCACGCTCTGCGTGGGAATGCCTCAAGGGACGCTCCGCGTTCCAGCTCTCGAAAGGGACGCGGAGCGTCCCGGGCTGCATTCCCACGCAGAGCGTGGGAACGATCAACGCCTCGACTTGGGAGCGATCAAGCGGGGGGAATCAAGCGTTGCTGGCAATCCAGCACCAACCGCGCACCGCCGAGTTCACTGGTACCGACTTCAAGCGTAAACCCATGCAAGCTCACAATCGCCGCCACGATCGACAGCCCTAGCCCGAACCCGCTTTTCTGGTTGCCGCCCTCTGCACGATAGAACCGCTGGAACACGGCCTCCCGCTCTGCCTCCGGAATCCCTGCCCCCGAATCGAGCACTTCGATCCGCGTATGCCCACCCTCATTGACCCCCCGCAAAATCACCTCGCCACCCGGCGGTGTGAACTTGATCGAGTTGCTCAGCAGGTTCGCTACCGCTTCGAAGAGCAACGCGCGATCACCATTCAATGGCGGCAAGACGTCAGGCAGTTGCAGCTTGAAAACCAGTTCGCCTTCTTCCGCCAACGGCAGATAAAAGTCGTGCAGCTCTTGCAACAATGGCACCGGATCCAGCTGCACAAAACCCGAACGGCGCTGACGATCTTCCAGCTCGGAAATCCGCAACAACCCTCGAAAGCGCGCCATCAAGGTGTCCGCTTCACCGAGCACTGAGTCCAGTTGCACCGCCAGCGTCGAACCCTCATCAGCCTGTTGCTGAATCCGGTACAGCTGCGCCCGCAGGCGCGTCAGCGGTGTGCGCAGGTCGTGGGCAATGTTGTCGCAGACGCCCTTGACCTCGTTCATCAAGCGTTCAATACGTTCGAGCATGGCGTTGACGATGGCGGCGAGCATGTCCAGTTCATCGCGGCGATTGGACAATGGCAGACGGCGGGTCAGGTCGCCGGCGACGATGGCCTCGGCACTGGCCTGAATCCCGCGTATGCGCCGCAAGGGGCGGCGGCGCAACAAGTGCCAGCCGGCGATGCCCGGCAGGATTGTCAGGGTCACGCCCCAGAACAACGCGTGGAGGATGATCCGGGTCACGGCGAATAACGAACCGTTATCGCGCACCAGCACCAGCCAGCGTCCATCCCGGGTCTGGGTCGCCACGGCGTCGCAGCTGTCAGCGGGCAGGGTCGGGTCGTCGGAGTCGGCGCAGTCGCTGAGCATGTGAATCTTGCCGTCCAGCGGCAGGTCTTCGGGAATGTGCTGCAGGGCGCCATTGAGGTAGCGATGCTGACTATCGAACAGGCCATAGGCGTCGATGCCGCGAATGTCGAAGGTCATGCTGACGGCGAGGGCGTCCATCAGTTGTTCGCCTTGAAAGCGCGAAAACAAATGCTGGCGCTGCATCAGCGAGTGTTTGGCCAGGTTGTCCAGGTAATCGGACACCTCGTAGTACATGACCCCCATGAGAATGCCGCTCCAGAGCACGAACAGCGAACTGTAGAGCGCCAGCAGGCGGCTGCTGGAGGAACGCCAGCCTTTAGACGGGTTCGGCAATGACATAACCCGAGCCTCGCACGGTCCGGATCAATGGGAGATTGCCGGGCGGGTCGATCTTCTTGCGCAGCCGGCCGATGTGCACGTCGATCAGGTTGGTGCCGGGGTCGAAGTGGTAACCCCAGACCTCTTCGAAAATCATCATCCGCGACAGAATCTGCCCGGTGTTGCGCATCAGGAATTCCAGCAACTTGTACTCGGTGGGCAACAGCGTCAGCAGCTGACCGTCGCGGCTGGCTTCATGGCTGATCAGGTTGAGCTCCAGATCCGCCACCCGCAACGTGGTGGCCTGGGCGGTCACGGTGTTCTGCCGGCGCAGCAGGACTTCGACCCGGGCGGCCATTTCATCGGTGGCGAACGGTTTGGTCAGATAATCGTCACCGCCCGCGCGCAAGCCGCGCACACGCTCATCGACGTCGGAGAGGGCGCTGATCATCAGGATCGGCGTGGCCACGCCCATGGTCCGCAGCGTGGTCACAATCGCCAGACCATCGAGCTCGGGCAGCATGCGGTCGAGGGTGATCAGGTCGTAGTGGCCGCTGACCGCGCGCGCCAGACCTTCGCGGCCGTTGTCGACCCAATCCACGTCGAGGCCGTGGCTGCTCAATTCGGCAACGATTTCCCGGGCGGTCACGGCGTCGTCTTCGATGGTCAAGATGCGGGTCATAGGGCGGGCCTGATAGTCAGTTCATGGCGAAGGTGTGGGCATTTTGCCAAGAAACGTCGGCGACTTTTTAAATTAACTTTCATGTTGATTCATAAGCCTGCCCGGAATATTGATATCATTCGGCCATAACTCTAATAGGAAGTTGGATTGTGCGCACTTTGATTTGTCGTGGCTGGATGCCGATTGTCCTGTTGCTGCTCTGCGTTACTAGCGGATCCACCTGGGCGGGCAATACACCGTGCTCGGGAAAAAAGGGCGGTATCGATCGCTGCGATGGCGATCTGTTCCTGTGTAACGATGGCTCCATCAGTGGCTCGAAGAAAAGTTGCTCGGCGATGTATGGCGGCACCAGCCAGGCTCGCCCGCAAACGCTGTTGCAGAGCGCCGATGGTTGCACATGTGGCAGCGGTACATTCTGCACGGGACCTAGGGGCGGGGTGTATTGCCTCACGCCCAGCGGTAATAAGAGTTACAAGCGCAAGTAGTTCGTATGCAATGCATAAAACCCGCCGTTACTGACAGTTCCTTGCAAATTGCAAGGCCATTGGAAGTTCAAACTTTATAACTTATTGAAAAACCGCGATTTATTTAAGGTTGGCGACTGGCACGGTGACTGCACTTCCTCCGTTGAAGAGTTGTATCACCATCTTTCCTGCCTGGAGCGATATAACAATGAATAGATCCTCTGATGGTTTCTATCCTGCCCTCGAAGAAACGAGCACGCTCTCTGGCGTGTCCTGGGGCGCGATCTTCGCGGGAGCCGCTGCGGCGGCAGCGTTGTCGCTGATTCTCGTGCTGCTCGGCTTTGGCCTGGGTTTTTCGGCGGTGTCGCCGTGGGCCAATGAACGGGTCAGCGCCAAGGGCCTGGGTATTTCAACGATTGTCTGGTTGGCGGCTACGCAAATCGTGGCTTCCGGACTGGGCGGTTACATCGCCGGTCGTTTGCGGGTGAAGTGGGCGTACATGCACGGTGATGAAGTTTACTTCCGTGACACTGCCCACGGCTTTCTGGCCTGGTGCGTGGCAACGCTGGTGACGGCGACGCTGGTGGTCGGCTCGGTCAGCAGCATCGTCAGCGGTGGCGTGCAGGCCGGGGCGAGCGTGGTTGGCGGCGCTGCGAGTGCCGCGACTCAAGCCGCCGGCACGGCTGTCGGCAACACTGACAGTGACCCGTACGGTTATTTCGTCGACAGCCTGTTCCGCGATGATCGTCCGGCGGCGGTCAGTGATGACGCCGTTCGCGGCACCGTGACGCGCATCTTCGTGCGCAATCTGAGCAACGACGGTCAACTGGCTGCCGAAGACCGCATCTACCTGGCGCAACTGGTCGCCCAGCGAACCAACCTCACTCAAGCGGACGCGGAACGTCGCGTTGATGAAGTGTATGCCCGCACGCAAAAAGCCGTGGCCGACGCCAAACTCACCGCCCAACAAGCCGCCGACACCGCTGCCAAAGTCGCTGCCTGGACTTCGCTGTGGATGTTCATTGCGCTGCTGATCGGTGCGTTTTGCGCCAGCCTCGCTGCAACCTTTGGCGGCCGTCGTCGGGATGCCGTGGTGTATCTGGAATCCGACGCTTACGTGACCACCACTTCACTGCCTGTTCGCTAACCCAGGAGAACTACCATGCGCTCACTACTGCTGTTCTTTCTCGGCGTACCGATCCCGCTCATCATCCTGATCGCCCTGTTCATGCACTGATTTACGCTGGGGCACAGGCCTGTGCCGCTTCTGCCTTGGGTGGAAGCGGCGTTTTGTGCAATCGGGACTGACCTTTACTTTGATGTCGACTGTCACTCCGCTATCGCGAGCAGGCTCGCTCCCACAGTGGATCTTCAGCGAACCCAAAGTGAGCGACACAGATCAAATGTGGGAGTGAGCCTGCTCGCGATGAGGGCATATCAGACACAACAAATCCATCTACTCAATCGGCGTACTGACAAAATCCTCAAGCCCTTCGGCATATGCCGTAAACGCACTGATCTGTGGAAACCGATTCTCATCCACCTGATCCGGCACCACCAGACGGGTGAAACTCCATGCCACCGCCAACGTAATCCCGTCTTGAGCAATCGTCCCGTCAGTCTTCAGCGGCTGCATTTCCAGCTCCCGCTCCAGCGCCGAATAGGCTGCCGCCAATTGCCCTTCGACCCGCTCCACCCACGGCTCAAACTGAATCTCCGCTGGCCGCAGGTTGCGTTCGTAGTAGAGCTGTACGGACTTTTCGCACGCCGCCAACGCCAGGCCGATCAGGCGCAACGAGCGCAAGCGCTGCTTCAGGTCCCTGGGCATCAGGCTGTTGCTAGGGCCGGCCAAGGCTTCGAGGTAGTCGAGGATCAGCGTCGAGTCGATCAACACCTCGCCGTCGTCGAGCACCAGGGTGGGTGCCTTGACCACCGGGTTGATCTGCTGGAATTGCTCGAAATGCCGAAACACCGAAACCGACTGGTGTTCCAGTGGGATGCCAAGGCGTTTGGCAGAGATGGCGACGCGCCGCACGTACGGTGAATCCAGCATGCCGATCAGCTTCATTGAACCGCTCCTTCAGATGTCCATTTCGGGATGGACAACCTTAGTTTAGCTTCAGCGAGCTGCAAACGGCGTGGCGCTAATCCTCGAAGCCGACCTGTTCGTGAATCTCATCGACCTTCAATTCCAGCCGATAGGCCACGGCGATAAACAGCGCCTGGCACAGGCACAGCGTTGCACTCAACGAACGGAAGGCAAACGAACTGCCTTCGTTGACCAGCAGCACGGTGTTGGCGCGCTTGGCCAGGGGCGAGAGGTTGCTGTCGGTGATGATCAGGGTTTTGGCCTGATGGTGCTGGGCAATGCGCAGGCAGTGCTGGGTTTCCTTGCCGTAGGGCGTGAAGCTGATGGCGATCACCAGGTCATTGGTGCGCACGCTGCGCATCTGCTCGCGGTAGCTGCCGCCGAGCCCCGAAACCAGATGGATACGCTTGTTGGTGTGTTGCAGGTTGTAGACCAGGTAGTCGGCCACCGCGAATGAACGGCGCACCCCGACCACGTAGATGTTGTCGGCATTCACCACCAGGTCGACGGCCTTGTCGAAAGCCTGATCATCGAGTTCCAGCCCCAGGCGTTCGATGCCCGACAAAGTCGCATCGATGCACTCGCGCGCCAGGTCGCCGCCGCTGGCCTTCTGCGACTTGTTGGCGATCATGCTGCGAATGCGCTGCTGGTAGTTCTGCACCGGCGTGGTCTTGTGGGTATAGGCCTCGCGGAACAGCGCCTGCATTTCGCTAAAGCCACTGAAGCCGAAACGCTGGGAAAAACGCACGATCGCCGACGGGTGCACTTCGCACTCGCGGGCGATGTCGCTGATGCGGTCGACCATGATCCGGTCGCTCTGCTGGCTCATGTAACTGGCGATGCGTTTGAGCTGGCGCGGCAGGCTTTCGTATTCGTTGGTGATCAGCTGCAGCAGACGCTCGGCGTTGATCGGGGGGCTGACGAGATCGCTGTCGGGCGTGCTCTCGGTCGTCGCCGGCTGATCGGTGCGGGTCATAAGGAATCCTTCTGGCTTGTTCTTATAGGGACGACAGAGAGCGTCATCCCCTGACAATAGGTTGGCTGTGCGCAGTCTACAGGGTAGGCCGGAATAAAATCTTGAGCGTGCGGTCAGTACGACGTGTGCTGAAACGATGCACTGCCTCTGGAACGCCTGTAGCAAAGTTTATTGGAAAAAATATTCCACGTAAAAAATATTTAGAATAATTATTGATTGTTCGGTCCCAGACGTTTTAGTCTGCATCCACCAAGAGTGTTCGGCGCGGCCATCGCCCCGAACACAGGCTGATAAAAATAACAGGAGCCAGCATGGGCCAGACTCGTTTTGCCAGTGGGCGTCAATTGGATCTGATTTGCCTGGGGCGCCTAGGCGTCGACCTCTATGCGCAGCAAGTCGGCGCGCGGCTGGAGGATGTGAACAGCTTCGCCAAATACCTCGGCGGATCGTCTGCCAACATCGCTTTTGGCACCGCTCGGCTGGGCCTTAAATCGGCGATGCTGAGCCGGGTAGGGGACGACCACATGGGCCGCTTCCTCGTTGAATCCCTGACCCGCGAAGGTTGCGATGTCCGCGGCATCAAGGTCGATCCGGAGCGCCTGACCGCCATGGTTCTGCTGGGCCTTAAGGATCGCGAAACCTTTCCCTTGGTCTTCTACCGCGAAAACTGCGCCGACATGGCGCTGCGGGCCGAAGACATCAGCGAAGCCTTTATCGCTTCCAGCAAAGCCTTGCTGATCACCGGCACCCATTTCTCCACCGACGGCGTCTACAAGGCGAGCATTCAGGCGCTGGATTACGCCGAGAAGCACAACGTCAAACGGGTGCTGGACATCGACTATCGCCCGGTACTCTGGGGCCTGGCCGGCAAGGCCGACGGCGAAACCCGTTTCGTCGCCGACCAGAACGTCAGCCAGCATGTGCAGAAAATCCTTCCGCGTTTCGACCTGATCGTCGGCACGGAAGAAGAGTTTTTGATTGCCGGCGGCTCCGAGGATTTGCTCACCGCGCTGCGTAATGTGCGGCGCCTGAGCGCGGCGACCCTGGTGGTCAAACTCGGCCCGCAGGGCTGCACGGTGATTCACGGAGTGATCCCGGAACGTCTGGAGGACGGCGCCATTTATCCCGGCGTTCGGGTGGAAGTGTTGAATGTGCTGGGGGCTGGCGATGCCTTCATGTCGGGCTTCCTCGCCGGTTGGCTGGAAGACGCGAGCGACGAGCGCTGCTGCCAGTTGGCCAATGCCTGTGGTGGTCTGGTGGTGTCGCGCCATGCCTGCGCGCCGGCCATGCCGACCCGCGCCGAACTCGACTATCTGTTTAACAGTCCGGTGCCGATTACCCGGCCGGATCAGGACGCGGTGTTGCAGCGTCTGCATCAGGTCAGCGTGCCGCGCAAACAGTGGAAGCAACTGTTCATTTTTGCTTTCGACCATCGCGGGCAACTGGTGGAACTGGCGCACAAGGGCGGTCGCGACCTGAGCGCCATCGGCGAACTCAAGCAACTGTTTATCAAGGCTGTGGAGCGGGTCGAAGCCGATTTGCGCGAGCAGGGCATCGAGGCCGATGTCGGGCTGCTGGCTGATCAACGCTTCGGCCAGGACTCGCTGAACGCCGCCACCGGCCGTGGCTGGTGGGTGGCGCGTCCGGTGGAAGTGCAGGGTTCGCGGCCATTGGCCTTCGAGCATGGGCGCTCCATCGGCAGCAACCTGATCGCCTGGCCGCAGGAACAAATCATCAAGTGCCTGGTGCAATTCCACCCCGACGATGAACCGCTGCTGCGACTGGAGCAGGAAGCGCAGATCAAGGGTTTGTACCAGGCCTCCCAGGTCAGCGGTCATGAACTGCTACTGGAAATCATCCCGCCCAAGGATCATCCGTCGACCCATCCGGACGTGCTGTATCGCGCGCTCAAACGCCTCTACAACCTGGGCATTTACCCGGCGTGGTGGAAGATCGAAGCGCAGAGCGCCGAGGAGTGGAAACAACTCGACGAATTGATTCAGGAACGTGATCCGTACTGCCGAGGCGTGGTGTTGCTGGGGCTGAATGCACCGGCAGCGGCATTGGCCGAAGGGTTTCAACAGGCCAGCCAGAGCCAGACGTGCCGCGGGTTTGCAGTCGGCCGGACGATTTTCCAGGAGCCGAGCCGCGCGTGGATGGCCGGTGAAATCGACGATGAAACGTTGATCCGCCAGGTGCAGGGCACGTTCGTTGAACTGATCGATGCCTGGCGCACAGCCCGCGCCTGACGCAACACCGCAAAACCAATGTGGGAGCGAGCCTGCTCGCGATAGCGGACTGACAGTCAATATTAAAGTCGCCTGACACACCGCTATCGCGAGCAGGCTCGCTCCCACAAGGGTCCAGCGTCGTTCTTACTGATTTGTGTAAAACAATAAAAGGTGCAGCCATGCCCGCTATTCGAATTGGCATCAACCCGATCTCCTGGAGCAACGACGACCTGCCGTCCCTCGGTGGCGAGACGCCGCTGAGCACCGCCCTGAGCGAAGGCAAGGAAATCGGCTACGAAGGTTTTGAACTCAACGGCAAATTCCCCAAGGACGCCAAGGGTGTCGGCGATGTACTGCGCCCTTACGACCTGGCGCTGGTGTCCGGCTGGTATTCCAGCCGTCTGGCCCGTCGCTCGGTGGCCGAAGAAATCGACGCCATCGGCAGCCATGTCGAGCTGTTGGCCAAAAACGGCGCCAAGGTGCTGGTGTATGGCGAAGTCGCCGACTCCATTCAAGGTCAGCGCATTCCTCTGGTTGAACGCCCGCGTTTCCACACCGAACACGCCTGGCAGGAATACGCCGACAAGCTCACCGAACTGGCGCGCTTCACCTTGTCCCAAGGCGTGCGCCTGGCCTACCACCATCACATGGGCGCCTACGTCGAATCCCCGGCAGACATCGACAAACTGATGGCGCTGACTGGCAGCGAAGTCGGTCTGCTGTTCGATTCGGGCCATTGCTACATGGGTGGCGGCGAACCGTTGCAGGTGCTGCGCAAACACATCGAACGCATCTGTCACGTGCATTTCAAGGACGTGCGCAAACCGGTGGTGCAACTGGCCCGCAACAACTTGTGGAGCTTCCCGGACTGCATCATCAACGGCACCTTCACCGTGCCCGGCGATGGCGACATCGATTTCGGTGCCTTGCTCGACGTGCTGCTGGCGGCCGGATACCACGGCTGGCTGGTGGTCGAAGCGGAACAGGACCCGGCGGTGGCGCCCAGTTATGTCTACGCCAAAAAAGGCTACGACACCTTGCGTGCGCTGCTCGACGAGAGGATTGCATTATGAGCCTGCTGGTCAAAAGCAACGCCCGTGGCCGGACCATGGTCGAGCTGGGCAAAGGTGAGCTGGAATACGTCGGCTTCGCCGCTTATCGCTTGAGCCTGGGTGAGACCTTGCCGGTGTCGGCCGGTGATAAAGAGCTGTGCCTGGTGCTGCTCAGCGGCCGGGTCAGCATCAAGGGTGAAGCGCCGGGGCAGGGTGCGTTCGACTGGGACAACATCGGTGATCGTCAGTCGGTGTTCGAAGACAAATCACCCTTCGCCGCGTACTTGCCTCCCGGCAGTCAGGCGCAAGTGGTCGCGCTCAGCGATGTGCAAATCGCCGTGTGCGCCGCGCCCGGTTCGACCACCAACAGCCTCGGCCCACGGCTGATCAAACCCGACAGCATGAAGCGCAGCGTGCGCGGCAAAGGCGCCAACACCCGTTACGTCTGCGACATTCTGCCGGACACCGAGCCGGCCCATTCGCTGTTGGTGGTGGAAGTGCGCACGCCGTCGGGTCACTCGTCGAGCTACCCGCCGCACAAGCACGACACCGACGACCTACCGCACCAGAGTTTTCTCGAAGAAACCTATTACCACCAGATCAACCCGCCTCAGGGCTTCGTGTTCCAGCGGGTGTACACCGATGACCGCAGCATCGATCAGGCCATGGCCGTGGAAAACAGCGATCTCGTGGTTGTGCCCAAAGGCTATCACCCGGTCAGCGTGCCGTACGGCTACGAGTCGTACTACCTGAACGTGATGGCCGGACCCAAGCGCGTCTGGCAGTTCCATAACGATCCGCAGCACAGCTGGCTGCTTGATCTCTGAACTAAAAGCCTGAATTCCAACCTCTGCACGGAGAACACGATCAATGAGCAACGCCCCGATCATCGGCCATTACATCCACGGTCAAGTGCAAGACAGCAGCAGCGAACGGTTCAGCAACGTCTTCAACCCGGCCACCGGCAGCGTCCAGGCACGCGTCGGGCTGGCCAGCCAGAAGACCGTCGATGAGGCCGTCACCTCGGCCCTGAAAGCCTTTCCGGCCTGGTCCGAACAATCGTCCCTGCGCCGTTCGCGGGTGATGTTCAAGTTCAAGGAATTGCTCGACCAACATCACGATGAACTGGCCGAAATCATCAGCCGCGAACACGGCAAGGTGTTTTCGGACGCCAAGGGCGAAGTCACCCGGGGCATCGAAATCGTCGAGTACGCCTGCGGTGCGCCGAACCTGCTGAAAACCGATTTCAGCGACAACATCGGTGGCGGCATCGATAACTGGAACTTGCGTCAGCCGCTGGGCGTGTGCGCTGGCGTGACGCCGTTCAACTTTCCGGTGATGGTGCCACTGTGGATGATCCCGCTGGCGCTGATCACCGGTAACTGCTTCATCCTCAAGCCGTCCGAGCGCGACCCGTCCGCCAGTGTGCTGATGGCCCGTCTGTTGAGCGAAGCCGGGTTGCCGGACGGTGTGTTCAACGTGGTTCAGGGTGACAAGACCGCCGTCGACGCGTTGCTGCAACACCCGGACATCGAGGCGATTTCCTTTGTCGGCTCGACGCCGATTGCCGAGTACATCCACCAGCAAGCCACCTCCCGCGGCAAGCGCGTGCAGGCGCTGGGCGGGGCGAAAAATCACATGATCGTCATGCCTGACGCTGATCTGGATCAAGCGGCGGATGCCTTGATCGGCGCGGCTTACGGTTCGGCCGGCGAGCGCTGCATGGCGATTTCGATTGCCGTGGCGGTGGGCGATGTCGGCGACCAACTGATTGCCAAACTGCTGCCGCGTATCGATCAGCTCAAGGTCGGCAACGGTCTGAAGGGCGACAGCGACATGGGGCCACTGGTGACCGCCGAGCACAAGGCCAAAGTCGAAGGTTTCATCGACGAAGGCGTAGCCCAGGGGGCGCAGCTGATTGTCGATGGCCGCAATTTCAAGGTGCCGGGCGCCGAGAACGGCTTCTTCGTCGGCGCGACACTGTTCGATAACGTCACGACCGAGATGAGCATCTACCAGCAGGAAATTTTCGGTCCGGTGCTGGGCATCGTTCGGGTGCCGGATTTCGCCAGCGCCGTGGCGTTGATCAACGCCCACGAGTTCGGCAACGGCGTGTCCTGTTTCACCCGCGACGGCGGCATCGCCCGGGCCTTCGCCCGCACGATCAAGGTCGGCATGGTCGGCATCAACGTGCCGATTCCGGTGCCCATGGCCTGGCACTCATTCGGCGGCTGGAAACGCTCGCTGTTCGGCGATCACCACGCTTACGGCGAAGAAGGCATCCGCTTCTACAGCCGCTACAAAAGCGTGATGCAACGCTGGCCTGACAGCATTGCCAAGGGCCCTGAATTCAGCATGCCGACGGCCAACTAATTCACCTGTGCGGAGAACAACAATAATGAGCAAACCCCTGCGTTTCGCCCTGAACCGTATGGTCGCCCCACGTTTGTCCCTGCCCGCGTTCATCGAGTTGGCGGTGACCCTCAAGGCCGACGCCATCGAAATTCGCAACGACCTTAAAGGCGTCGAGATTGAAGACGGCACCGCCCCCGAGCGCGTCCGTGAGTTGTGTGCCGCCAAAGGCATTACCGTGCTGTCGATCAACGCGCTGTATCCGTTTGATGTGTGGAATGACGAGCGCCGCGCACAGGCCTTGAAGCTGGCCGCTTATGCCCGTGATTGCGGCGCTCAAGGGTTGGTCATGTGCCCGCTCAACGAGCGTGCCGACCCGCGTAACGAGGCCGCACGTGCTTCGGGTCTGCGCACGGCGTTGACTGAACTGGCGCCGATCCTGCGCGAACACGGCATTCTCGGTTTCATCGAACCGCTGGGTTTCGAAGAGTGCTCGCTGCGCCGCAAGCGCACGGCGGTGGACGCAATCAAGGCCATCGGCGGGCTGGATGTGTTCCGTCTGGTTCACGACACCTTTCACCATCACCTGGCCAGCGAGCATGAATTCTTTCCCGAACTGACTGGGTTGGTGCACATCTCCGGTGTCGAAGATGCCGAAGCACCGTTGGCGAGCATTCGCGACGGCCATCGGGTGCTGGTGGGCGAGGGCGACATCCTCGGCAACGCGACGCAAATCGACACCTTGCTCAGCAGCGGTTACAGCGGCTACCTGTCGTTCGAACCGTTTGCCGACAGCGTCCATGGCCTGGCGGATATCCAGCAGGCGATCGGCGCGAGCATGGATCACCTGCAAAAATCCCTGGCCTGACACTGTTATCAGGTTGATGGAGATCCAATGTGGGAGCGAGCCTGCTCGCGATTGCAGTGTGTCAGGCAACATCAATGTTGAATGTGCCGCCACCATCGCGAGCAGGCTCGCTCCCACAGGGTTTCTTCGTGTATTGAAGGATCGGATATGACCACTACAAGACTGACCATGGCCCAGGCCCTGGTGAAATTCCTCGATAACCAGTACATCGAGGTCGATGGGGTTCAAAGCAAATTCGTCGCCGGGGTCTTTACCATTTTCGGCCACGGCAACGTGTTGGGCCTGGGCCAGGCCCTGGAACAGGACAGCGGCGACCTGATCGTCCATCAGGGTCGCAACGAGCAAGGCATGGCCCACGCGGCCATCGGTTTCGCCAAGCAACACCTGCGGCGCAAGATCTACGCCTGCTCTTCATCCGTAGGCCCAGGCGCGGCGAACATGCTGACCGCCGCCGCGACGGCGACCGCCAACCGCATTCCCTTGCTGCTGTTGCCCGGCGATGTCTATGCCTGTCGCCAGCCGGACCCGGTGCTGCAACAGATCGAGCAGTTCCACGACCTGAGTATCAGCACCAACGACGCGTTCAAGGCCGTGAGCAAATACTGGGACCGCATCAACCGTCCCGAGCAACTCATGACGGCGGCGATCCACGCCATGCGCGTGCTCACCGACCCTGCCGAAACCGGCGCGGTGACCCTGGCCTTGCCGCAAGATGTGCAAGCCGAGGCCTACGACTACCCCGATTATTTCCTGCAAAAACGCGTGCACCGCATCGAACGTCGTCCGGCGACTGAAGCGATGCTGGGTGATGCGCTGGCACTGTTCAAAGGCAAGCGCAAGCCGCTGATCATTTGCGGTGGCGGTGTCAGATACTCTGGCGCCAATGCCGCCTTGCAGGCGTTTGCCGAGCGCTTCGATATTCCCTTCGCCGAAACCCAGGCCGGCAAGAGTGCGGTGGTGTCCAGTCACCCGCTGAACGTTGGCGGGATTGGCGAAACCGGTTGCCTGGCGGCGAATCTGTTGGCCCGGGATGCGGATCTGATCATCGGTGTCGGCACCCGCTACAGCGATTTCACCACCGCGTCGAAATCCCTGTTCCAGCATCCGGAGGTGCAATTTCTCAACCTCAATATCAGCCCGTGCGATGCCCTGAAGCTCGACGGCGTGCAACTGCTGGCGGATGCCAAAGTCGGCTTGCAAGCCTTGGCTGAAGCCTTGGGCGATTACCGTTCTGCGTGGGGCGATCAACCGCGTCAGGCGAAGGCGCAACTGGACGAGGAAGTCGACCGTCTCTATCAGGTCGAATACCAGAGCAAAGACTTCATCCCGGAAATCAACGACCACATGGACCCGGCGGTGCTGCGCGAATTCATCGAACTGACCGGTTCCTGCCTGACCCAGAGCCGCGTGCTCGGTGTGCTCAACGAAACCCTCGCCGATGACGCCGTGATCGTCGCCGCCGCCGGCAGCCTGCCCGGCGACTTGCAGCGCAGCTGGCGCAGCAAGGGGGTGAATACCTATCACGTCGAGTACGGCTATTCCTGCATGGGTTACGAGGTCAACGCCGCACTGGGCGTGAAACTCGCCGAGCCGGATCGCGAGGTCTATGCGCTGGTCGGCGACGGCTCTTACATGATGCTGCACTCGGAGCTGGCGACCTCGATTCAGGAGCGACGCAAGATCAACGTGGTGTTGCTGGACAACATGACCTTCGGTTGCATCAACAACCTGCAGATGGGCAACGGCATGGACAGCTTCGGCACCGAATTCCGGTTCCGCAACCCTGAAACCGGCAAGCTCGACGGTGGTTTCGTGCCGGTGGATTTCGCCATGAGCGCGGCGGCCTATGGCTGCAAGACCTACAAAGTGAACACGGTTGAAGAACTGCAAGCCGCATTGGCCGATGCGCGCTTGCAGACGGTGTCGACGCTGATCGACATCAAGGTTCTGCCCAAAACCATGATTCACGGCTACCTGTCGTGGTGGCGGGTCGGCGTGGCGCAAGTCTCCACCAGCGCCCGCACCGATGCGGTGGCCAAGACCCTGAATGAACGACTGGCCAAGGCCCGTCAGTATTGATTGCCCTGAACGAACAACAACAAATCTAGGAGTCATTAAATGTCTTTAAAGATCGGCGTCATCGGCACCGGGGCCATCGGCCAGGACCACATTCGTCGTTGCAGCCAGACCTTGCTCAATAGCCAGGTCGTTGCGGTGACCGACATCAACTTGCAGCAAGCGGCGAAGGTCGTTTCCGACTTGAAGCTGACCGCCGAGGTTTATCCCGACGGCCACGCGCTGATCAAGGCGCCGGAAGTCGAAGCGATCCTCGTCACCTCCTGGGGCCCGAGCCACGAAGCGTTCGTGCTGGCGGCGATTGCGGCGGGTAAGCCGGTGTTCTGCGAGAAGCCGCTGGCGGTCACCGCTGAAGGCTGTCGCAAAATCGTCGAAGCCGAAGTGGCCTATGGCAAACGCTTGGTGCAAGTCGGGTTCATGCGTCCATATGACGAAGGCTATCGGGCACTCAAAGCCGTGATTGACAGCGGTCAGATTGGTGAGCCATTGATGTTGCACTGCGCGCACCGCAACCCGACCGTGGGCGAGAACTACAAGACCGACATGGCGATTACCGACACGCTGATCCATGAACTGGATGTGCTGCGCTGGTTGCTCGACGACGATTACGTGTCGGTGCAAGTGGTGTTCCCACGCAAAAGCAGCAAGGCCCTCGCGCATTTGAAAGACCCGCAGATCGTGCTGCTGGAAACCGCCAAGGGCACGCGCATCGATGTGGAAGTGTTCGTTAATTGCCAATACGGCTACGACATCCAGTGCGAAGTGGTGGGGGAGACCGGCATCGCCAAACTGCCGGAGCCGTCGCAGGTTCAGTTGCGCAGCGGGGCGAAGTTGTCCAACGCGATTTTGATGGACTGGAAGGATCGGTTTATTGCCGCGTACGACGTTGAGTTGCAGGCGTTCATCGATGGTGTGCGGGCCGGGCAGGTCGGTGGCCCGTCAGCGTGGGATGGCTTCGCCGCTGCCGTCGCAGCAGACGCGTGCATCGAAGCACAGAGCAGCGGGGCCATCGTCAAAGTTGCCCTCCCTGACCGCCCACACTTCTACGGCTAACCCCCGGTAATGATCGTTCCCACGCTCTGCGTGGGAATGCAGCCCGGGACGCTCGGCGTCCCAAAAGCGGACGCAGAGCGTCCATTGATGTATTCCCACGCAGAGCGTGGGAACGATCATCAGGAGAACAATATGCGTATCGGACTTGTCGGTTACGGCCATGGCGGCCGGTTTTTCCATGCTCCGCTGATCAGCAGTTTGCCGGCGGCGACGTTCGTGGGTGTGGTCACCCGTTCACCGGAACGTCGACAGTTGCTGGCGGCCGAGCACCCAGGGGTGCTGGCGTTCGACAGCATCGGCCAACTGGTGGAGGCCGGGATCGATGTGCTGGTGGTGTCCACCCCGCTCAAGGGGCGTCCGGCACTGGTGCTCGATGGCATCGAACACGGTGTGGCGGTGGTCAGCGACAAACCATTCGCCGCTGACGCGCAGCAAGCCCAGACCCTGATCACCATGGCCGAGCGCCAGGGTGTGCAGCTCAGCGTCTACCAGAACCGTCGCTGGGATTCGGACTTCCTGACCGTGCGCAAACTCATCGAATCCGGTGCATTGGGCCAGGTCACCCGTTTCGAATCGCGGATCGAGCGTTACTCACCGCAGGCGGTGAACAACGGCAGTGGCGGCGGCTTCCTGCGCGATCTGGGCAGCCATCTGGTGGATCAGGCGTTGCTGTTGTTCGGCCCGGTGACACGGGTCTACGCCGAACTGGATTATCTGGAAAAAGGCCAGGCCTTCGATAACGGCTTCTTTATGTCCCTGACCCATGCCAGTGGCGTGACCTCACACCTGGGCGGCAGCTGCCTGCAAAACACCCCCGGCCCGCGCTTTCGGGTGACCGGCAGCCAAGGCTGTTACAGCGTCGATGGCCTGGACGGGCAAGAAGCATCGGCGCTCGCCGGGCTCTCGCCGAAATCCGAAGGTGAACGCTGGGGCGTTGAAGAGCATCGCCGCTGGGGCTGGTTCGAACAGGGCGAAGTGCGCGAGCGGGTGCCCTCCGAGCGCGGTTGCTGGAATCAGTTCTATTTACAGCTACAAACCGCGTTGCAGAGCGGTGGCCCACTGCCTGTGGAGGCCCGTGATGCACTGGCGACCACCCGCGTTCTAGACGCTGCGCGACTGAGCGCCGAGCGGCATCAAGTGGTGGAATTGAGCCCGTTCAAGAGCCATGGAATAAAATCAGAATAAAATTCTAAAATGAGTTGATATAGAAATTATATTCTAATAGAGTCATTTCCAGCGACCTGCCTCGCAACCTGTTTCAACCCTTTTCCCGCTTGCCTGCTTACTGAAATCGTCACGCCTCATCCATAAAACCAACAAGAATGTGGAGAAAGACTTTTCATGAAGACCAAGATCCGCTTCGCCTCGCTTGCCTTGTCCCTGATGTTCGCCAGTGGCGCGGCGCTCGCCGATATGAAGATCGGCGTCAGCATGTCCCAATTCGATGACACCTGGCTGACCTACCTGCGCGAATCCATGGACAAGAAAGCCAAGTCCTATCCCGAGGGCGTGCAGCTGCAATTCGAAGACGCCCGCAGCGACGTGGTCAAGCAGTTGAGCCAGGTCGAAAGCTTCATCAGCCAGAAGGTCGATGCCATCGTGGTCAACCCGGTGGATACCGCCGCCACCAAGAAAATCACTGAAGCCGCCGTCAAGGCCGGCATCCCGCTGGTCTACGTCAACCGCCGCCCCGATGACTTGAAGCTGCCCAAAGGCGTGGTCACTGTCGCCTCCAACGATCTGGAGGCCGGTGAAATGCAGATGCAATACCTGGCCGACAAGATGGGCGGCAAGGGTGACATCGTGATTCTGCTGGGCGACCTCGCGAACAACTCCACCACCAACCGCACCAAGGGCGTCAAAGATGTTCTGGCCAAATACCCGAACATCAAGATCGAGCAAGAGCAGACCGGCACCTGGCTGCGGGACAAGGGCATGACCCTGGTCAACGACTGGCTGACCCAAGGCCGCAAGTTTGACGCGGTGATCGCCAACAACGACGAAATGGCCATTGGTGCTGCAATGGCCCTGCAACAGGCCGGCGTCGAGAAAGGCAGTGTGCTGATCGCCGGTGTCGACGGAACGCCGGACGGTCTGAACGCGATCAAGAAAGGCAACATGGCCGTCTCGGTGTTCCAGGACGCCAAGGGGCAGGCGGACGGTTCGATCGACACCGCCGTGAAAATGGCCAAAAACGAGCCGGTTGAACAGGCCGTGTGGGTGCCATACCGCTTGATCACCCCGCAAAACGTCGACACGTTCAAATAGCCCGTCCGTTCAATAACAACAATAAACACGCAAGGTTGCGACCGCGACCTTGCTGATGGAGTACCTGATCATGTTCGCTTCAGCGACTGCTTCGAGCACCCCGTTGGTGGGTATCCAGCCAGCTGCAACACTTGTCGATGAGCCGTACCTGCTGGAGATCATCAACGTCAGCAAGGGATTTCCCGGTGTGGTGGCCTTGTCCGATGTGCAGCTTCGGGTACGCCCCGGTTCCGTACTGGCCCTGATGGGCGAAAACGGCGCGGGCAAATCCACCCTGATGAAAATCATTGCCGGCATCTATCAGCCGGACGCCGGTGAACTGCGCCTGAGAGGCAAACCGGTGGTCTTCGAAACGCCATTGGCTGCGCTCCAGGCCGGAATCGCGATGATCCACCAGGAACTCAACCTGATGCCGCACATGAGCATCGCCGAGAACATCTGGATCGGCCGTGAGCAGCTCAACGGTTTCCACATGATCGACCACCGTGAAATGCATCGCTGCACGGCGAAACTGCTGGAACGCCTGCGGATCAACCTCGATCCAGAAGAGCTGGTCGGCAACCTGAGCATCGCCGAACGGCAGATGGTCGAGATCGCCAAAGCCGTGTCCTATGATTCCGACATCCTGATCATGGATGAACCGACCTCGGCCATCACCGACAAGGAAGTCGCGCATCTGTTCTCGATCATTGCCGACCTCAAGAGTCAGGGCAAAGGCATCATCTACATCACCCATAAAATGAACGAAGTGTTCAGCATCGCCGATGAAGTGGCGGTGTTCCGTGACGGCGCCTACATCGGCCTGCAACGTGCCGACAGCATGGACGGCGACAGCCTGATTTCGATGATGGTCGGCCGCGAGCTGAGCCAGTTGTTCCCGGTGCGTGAAAAGCCGATTGGCGATCTGCTGCTGTCGGTGCGCGACCTCAAACTGGAGGGCATTTTCAAGGATGTGTCTTTCGATCTGCATGCCGGCGAGATCCTCGGCATCGCCGGGTTGATGGGCTCGGGGCGGACCAACGTCGCCGAAGCGATTTTCGGCATTACCCCGAGCGACGGCGGCGAAATGCGTCTCGACGGCGAAGTGGTGCGCATCAGCGATCCGCACATGGCGATCGAGAAGGGCTTCGCGCTACTGACCGAAGACCGCAAGCTCAGCGGCCTGTTCCCGTGCCTGTCGGTGCTGGAGAACATGGAAATGGCGGTGTTGCCACATTACGCCGGCCACGGTTTCATCCAGCAAAAAGCCCTGCGCGCCTTGTGCGAGGACATGTGCAAGAAGCTACGGGTCAAAACCCCGTCGCTGGAGCAGTGCATCGACACCTTGTCCGGCGGTAATCAGCAGAAAGCCTTGCTGGCGCGCTGGCTGATGACCAATCCACGGGTCCTGATTCTCGACGAGCCGACCCGCGGTATCGACGTCGGCGCCAAGGCCGAGATCTACCGGCTCATTTCCTACCTGGCCAGCGAAGGCATGGCGGTGATCATGATTTCCTCGGAACTGCCGGAAGTGCTCGGCATGAGCGACCGGGTGATGGTCATGCACGAGGGCGACCTGATGGGCACCCTCGACCGCAGCGAAGCGACCCAGGAACGAGTGATGCAATTGGCCTCGGGCATGTCCGTACGCCATTGAGTCAAGGGTGAGCAGAGTCCAAGGGTGAACAGGGATTCTGTGGCGAGGGGATTTAGCGAAACGTCGCACCGCCCCGTTGGGCTGCGAAGCGGCCCCAAAAGAATGGGACTGCTGCGCAGTCCAACGGGGATAAATCCCCTCGCCACAGGTATGTATTCGATGCCGGATTTTTTAGAAGGGTGAGTGTTTATGAACGCGATACTGGAAAACAAGCCAGCAACCGCACCGGTCAAGAGTCGCCGGCGCTTTCCGACCGAGTTGAGTATTTTTCTGGTGCTGATTGGCATCGGCCTGGTTTTCGAAGTGTTTGGCTGGATCGTGCGCGACCAGAGTTTCCTGATGAACTCCCAGCGTCTGGTGCTGATGATTCTGCAGGTGTCGATCATCGGCCTGCTGGCGATCGGCGTGACCCAGGTCATCATCACCACGGGTATTGACCTGTCTTCCGGCTCGGTGCTGGCGCTGTCGGCGATGATCGCTGCCAGCCTGGCCCAGACGTCGGACTTCGCCCGGGCGGTGTTCCCGTCACTGACTGACTTGCCGGTGTGGATCCCGGTAATTGCCGGGCTCGGGGTGGGGCTGCTGGCAGGGGCGATCAATGGCAGCATCATTGCCATCACCGGCATCCCGCCGTTCATTGCCACTCTCGGCATGATGGTCTCGGCCCGTGGCCTTGCGCGTTACTACACCGAAGGCCAACCGGTGAGCATGCTCTCGGATTCCTACACGGCGATCGGACACGGCGCGATGCCGGTGATCATTTTCCTGGTGGTCGCGGTGATCTTTCACATCGCCCTGCGTTACACCAAGTACGGCAAGTACACCTACGCCATCGGCGGCAACATGCAGGCGGCGCGTACCTCAGGGATCAACGTCAAGCGGCATCTGGTGATCGTCTACAGCATCGCCGGTTTGCTGGCTGGCCTGGCGGGTGTGGTGGCGTCGGCACGGGCCGCGACCGGGCAGGCCGGGATGGGCATGTCTTATGAGCTGGACGCGATTGCCGCGGCAGTGATCGGCGGCACCAGCCTGGCCGGCGGAGTAGGGCGCATCACCGGCACGGTCATCGGCGCACTGATCCTCGGGGTCATGGCCAGCGGTTTCACCTTCGTCGGCGTCGATGCCTACATTCAGGACATCATCAAAGGCCTGATCATCGTGGTGGCAGTGGTCATCGATCAGTACCGCAACAAGCGCAAACTCAAGCGCTGAGCCACAGATAAAGCAGCCAATGCGCCACGCCTGACCCGCGTGGCGTAACCATTTGTCTTCTATATACAGCCGCTCGATTGAATTTCTTGCTATAAACGCACTCCGATAACCACTGCAAAGACTGCCATAGAGTACTTTCAGGGCTTTGTCGGACGAATTCGCTGTCTTTTCAGTTGCTGAGGCCTCAAGTCGGCCTTAGACTGCCGCCCCTCGTAAATTGAGTGCCGGGTGGCGCTTGGAATTAAACGGCGCCGTTCCGATGGCCGACCCAGGTCCGCCGGAACGCTCCCTAATTCGCCTTAATGCACGTTTTTTTATAGAGATATCAATGACAAAGGACAAGTTGCTGGCCATGCCGGCGGATGACTACATGAATGCCGAGCAACATGCTTTTTTCTCTGAGCTGTTGCAGAACATGAAAGTCGAAACCCATGAGCGCATCGAACAGAACCGCATCGCCATCGAAAGCCTGGACACCCCGGCCGATCCGGCCGACGCTGCTTCTGTTGAAGAAGAGCGCACCTGGCTGGTGAACGCGATCGATCGCGACCAGCGCATGCTGCCTCAGTTGGAACAGGCTCTGGAACGCATCAAGGAAGACAGCTTCGGCTGGTGCGACGACAGCGGCGAGGCCATTGGCCTGAAGCGCCTGCTGATCAGCCCGACCACCAAGTACTGCATCGAAGCTCAAGAGCGTCACGAACAGATCGACAAGCACCAGCGTCAGGCCTGATTTCGTAACGCCCCGCATCGCGGGCAAGCCTCACTCCTGTCAGGAGCAAGGCTTGCCCGCGATGCTTTTTTTCGTCTGCGAAAAACCCGCGTGCTTCTATTGATCTGCTGCAATACCCACTACTAATGGACCATAGATAATGGCCTTGTAGTGGCGTTTAATGCCGATACAACAATTAGAATTATGGGTGGGGTGACGAAGATGACGCGTGACGGATCTCTGGTTGCAGCAGCGTCTGCACCCGTGCTTTTGCCGAAAAACCTTTGGCTGACGCCGACCCTGCAAAGCATCGCCCTGATGCTCTTGTTGTGCGGCATGACGCTGGGCGGCTGGTCGCTTTACCTTGGCCTGCCATTGGCGGTGCTGGTGATCTGGCTACCTCGCTTACGCTCGCGCGCCATCCCTGAGGCAACGCCCATCGACAGCGCCAGCGCGATTGCCGAGCTGACTCGCGATCTTTCCTACACCACCAGTCATAACGCGTTGTCTGCCGCCGGTGTGGCCTTTTCGGTCAAGCAACTGGCCGACAAACTGCAGTCGCAGCTCGGTGCCGCGGCGCAGATTGTCAGCAACGCCGAAGTGATGATCGCGACCGAACAAGCCACCTCGACACTCAGCCGGGAAGCGCTCAGCGCGGCCAGCGAGGCTCATCGGAGCAGCGCGGCGGGACGTACGGAGCTGATCGAGTCCATCGCCCGTATGCATCAACTCAGTCAGCGCGCCAGTAACAGCCGTGAACTGATCGAAGCCCTGAGCCTGCGCAGTGATGATATCCAACGGGTCACCCTGGTGATCCAGTCCATCGCCAGCCAGACCAATCTGCTGGCATTGAACGCGGCTATCGAGGCGGCGCGGGCCGGCGAGCATGGTCGCGGATTTGCGGTGGTGGCCGATGAGGTTCGCGGTCTTGCCGCGCGCACGGCGACGGCCACCGGCGAAGTCGGGGAAATGGTCGCTGATATTCAGCACCGTACCGCGCAAGTGGTGGAGCAGATCCGTCAACTGTCCAGCGACCTCGACACCGGTGTCGAGCAGGTCGAGCACACTGGTCAGCACTTGGAGAACATTGCGCGTCTGGCTGCCGGTGTCGAAAGCCAGGTCGGGGAAATCGCCAGGGGCGCCGACACCAACCGCGAACAACTCGATAGCCTGTTTCACGCCATCGAACAGATGCGCAGCGATCTGGCGATCAGTGATCAACAGACCCAGCGTCTGGCCCAAGCCGCCGTGCAAATGGAAGGTCAGGCCGAAACCATCAGCGAACGCCTCGCCGAAGTCGGGCTGGATGACTATCACCAGCGGATTTATGACCTGGCCCGTGAAGGCGCGAGTCAGATCGCAGCGCGTTTCGAAGCGGATATCGATGAGGGCCGCGTCAGCCTCGATGACCTGTTTGACCGCAATTACCAAACCATTCCCGGCACCAGCCCGGCCAAGTACCAGACCCGCTTCGATCGCTACGCCGATCAGGTCTTGCCGGCGATCCAGGAGCCCTTGTTGCCGCGTCATGAAGGCCTGGTGTTCGCCATCGCCTGTACGCAGCAGGGCTATGTGCCGACCCACAACAAGGTCTTCAGCCAACCCCTGACCGGTGATGCCCAGGTCGATACCTTGCAGAACCGCACCAAACGCAAATTCGCCGATCGCACCGGGATTCGCTGTGGCAGCCATCAACAGGCCGTACTGCTGCAAACCTATACCCGCGACACTGGGGAACTGATGCACGACCTTTCGGTGCCCATCATGCTCAAGGGCCGGCATTGGGGTGGTTTGCGGTTGGGCTATAAACCCGAAAATCCTCGCTAGACGCGCGATGCCGGCTTTTGTGGCGAGGGGATTTATCCCCGTTGGGTCGCGAAGCGGCCCCAAAACATGGGCCTGCTACGCAGTCCAACGGGGATAAATCCCCTCGCCACAGGTTTTTCGTTGACTCAAGATATGTGGGCTAGTGGATCTGATGCATTCGCAGGTTCAGGTCGTCGACCACCCGCGCCCAATCCGCGTCTTCACGCAATTGTTCTTTCAGGAAGCCGGCTTGCTGCGGGGTCCAGAACTCGGCATCGATGAGTTTCTTGTCATCGGCCAGGGGGGAATGGCTGGCAATGAAATCGTCGATGGCCTTCTCGCTGGAGTCCAGGCCGAGTTGGTCGAACAAACCTTTCAAGTCGTGTGTCGGTGAATCCATGTTCATCTCCTTGCGAGTCGCGTCGAGTGCGAGATCTGAGGGGCGGCTTCAATACATCTGAGAGAGCCGCGCTTCAGGAGTTCGATGGCAATGTTCAAAAGCAGAGGTGAGCATAGACTGCAAACCGACTATCAGGCTTTCAATGCACCTTCATCGACGGCAACCTTCAGTGCCTTGGCGGCGTCCTGGGCGGCAACGGCGGCGACGTCCGAGGTCTTGAACCAGCGATCCTTCTCGACCTGGTGATAGGTCACGGTGGTCAGCGGTGGTTTGGCGCGCATGATAATGACTGCCTGGAATTCGCCTTCGACTTCTCTGGCTTCGCCCCGGATAAAAAATTCACCGATATCAAATTCCGTCACGTAGCCGCCTTCCCTTGAAAATATTCTGATGTTTTGAACGCCGCCCGCCCTGTGGACGGGTTTCATTGGTCGGGCAGTATGGCAGTAGTTGCATGCTGGCGGCTGAGTTAAGTCGCCGGCATGACGAAGCGTCTATGGAAATGAACGTGGCGGAACCGTCAATCGCGTAACTCGAGCGAGCGCGCAAGAGCGCAGGCTTCGTTATGATTGCCGCGGAAACCTCTGACGCGACCGGTGGAAGTTTCCTTGATATGAAAAAAGGCATTGCCGGCCAGAATGACCTGAAAGCGTGGCCGGGCGGGCTCTTCAGGGTAGTATTCATGCGGTTGAAACATCCCGGGGGGCAGTGTTGTCGAGCTGTTCGTGTTAGGCGCCTGAGGGTGAGCAAAATGTGTCAGCGTGCACATATGAAGTCCTTTTCGTTGTTTTACCGACGTGCGTACGTGGTTTTGGGTAGTCTCGAAGAGCATCGCTGCTCTAGAATCACCGTCAGTGTTTGGCGATCGATGTTCATCTAAAGCAATTTTTTGCTGGCGATATGTCGGAAAAGTGCTTTTGTTAAAGAGATTTTTCCCTAAAGTTGGTAGTCCCGTTTTTCTGGCCGTCGGAAGGGCTTTTTCCTTCAACCTCTGACGAACGCCAGGCAAGACGACGTGAGTGCTGTTCGAGTAGTCTTCTCAAGCCTCGCGATGGATGAGCCCTCTGCTCGTTTCAGGATTTCAACCCGGGTCTTTTTGCGACACCTTCGGCATTGCCGCTTTTTTCTGCTGTGCGCTGTTTTAGCGTGCAGCATCATTTTCATATGTGGGGATGTTTCCTTGGCAGTAAGTAATCTCGATATGCATGCTTTGTTCGTGCTGGGTGATTTGCGCGCAAAGCTGGTTAAACAGTTCCAGTCACGTTTTGTTTACATCACCGAACAGAACGCTGAAGGCATTTATATTGCCGAGATCGACACCGAAGAGGCGCTGGTGGTTGATGACAAACCGGGGCTTAAACTCAAGGTCGGCGATCATTTCAGCGCCTCTGTATTGCCCAGCCGCGAAGGCGGCAAGCTGGACATCAAGTTCCGTGAAATCAAACTGACGGTGTACGGCCTGGGTGATTACGCGTTCGTCACCACCGCTGATGGCCACGGGATTGTGTTCAAGGAAGGTCATAGCGTGGTGATGGTGTTCGCCGCTCACCAACAGTTGCAGGAAGGCCTGACCAAAACCCTGAAAGCCGTGACCGCCAAGGCGGCCAAGTGGCGCAAAGGGGAACTGGTCACCTTCAAGGCCAGCGAATAATGACCCTGACCCGTGCCGACTTCCACGAACAGAACCAGGCCAGTGCGCAAGCCGAAGCCCAGCGGATGTTCGACCAGAAGGCTGTTTTGCAAGGTGCATGGCTGGGTTGGGTGGCGTCACAGATCTATACGTTGCGTCCGGCGGAGTACGCCAGCATGGTACGAAGGGCGTTGGCGCGCTTGCAGGAACCTTCCGAAAACTGATTGACCTCCCTCGAAAGCAGGAACCTCTACTACAGTCAGTGGACTGAGTATTCAGAGGCTTTGCGGTCTTCTGCCAGGCCATCCTGCTATTGCTGTGAACAGCACGAGGTGCAAAAGCATGAACGGATTTCGACGGTTGCTGGCCGCTACCCTGGCCACTTTCGGATTGTTGGCTTCACCCGTTTCGGTGTTCGCTGCCCAGGCGCCGATCCACTTCGCCGACCTGAACTGGGAAAGCGGCAGCCTGATCACCGATATCCTGCGGATCATCGTCGAGAAGGGCTACGGGCTGCCGACCGATACCTTGCCGGGGACGACCATCACCCTGGAGACCGCGCTGGCCAACAATGACATTCAGGTGATTGGCGAAGAATGGGCCGGTCGCAGTCCGGTCTGGGTCAAGGCGGAGGCAGAAGGCAAAGTCGCGAGTCTCGGCGATACGGTCAAGGGCGCCACCGAAGGCTGGTGGGTACCCGAATATGTGATCAAAGGCGACCCGGCGAAAGGCATCAAGCCGCTGGCGCCAGGCCTGCGCAGTGTCAGCGACCTGCCGAAATACAAAGGCGTGTTCAGCGATCCGGAAACCCCGGGCAAGGGGCGCTTCCTCAACAGCCCGATCGGCTGGACGTCGGAAGTGGTCAACAAACAGAAACTCAAGGCGTATGGGCTGGACGACAGCTATGTGAATTTCCGCAGCGGTTCAGGGGCAGCACTGGATGCGGAGATCAGTTCTTCGATTCGACGCGGCAAACCGGTACTGTTCTATTACTGGTCGCCAACACCTTTGCTCGGCCGCTTCAAACTGATTCAGCTCGAAGAGCCGCCGTTCGACGCCGATGCCTGGAAAACCCTGACCGACGCCGACAACCCGAATCCGAAACCGACGCGCTCACTGCCCTCGAAGCTGTCCATCGGCGTGTCCACGCCATTCCAGAAACAGTATCCGCAGATTGTCGAGTTCTTCACCAAGGTCGACTTGCCCATCGATCCATTGAACAAGGCACTGGCCGAGATGAGCGAAAAACACACTCCGCCACGGCAGGCGGCGCAGACGTTCATGAAGGCGCACCCGGAAGTGTGGCAGGCATGGGTGCCCAAGGATGTGGCCGACAAGGTGTCTGCAGAATTGAAGTAAAAAGTGGGCCATGGCGGAACAAAGTCAGCGATCAGTGCTGGTGGCCGTCCGCCATTGCTGACGAATACCCTTACAAAATCGTGCAAGTAAGTTCATCCTGCTGCGACATTTCACGCTGGAAGTCCGAACATGAGCCTATTGATCGCGCAATGGATGGCTGCCATCTTCCTGTTGATCAGCCTGATCCACCTGTACTGGGCGGCAGGTGGCAAGTTGGGTAGCGAGGCGGCGGTCCCGCGAATATCCGCAGAGGGCGGCGGGGAATCCAAGCCGGCCTTCAAACCTTCAGGCTTTGCCACGTTGCTGGTGGCGGTGGGGTTGCTGCTGATTGCGATGCTGGTGTGCTTGCGGGTCGGGCTGTATCTGCCGACGGTGCAGCACTGGTCGCTGCAATGGGTGATCAGCGCCATTGCGATGCTGATGTTCGCCAGGGCGATCGGCGATTCGCATCTGATGGGGTTCTTCAAGCAGGTGAAGGATTCGAAGTTTGCCCGGCTCGACACCTGGGCGTATTCGCCGTTGTGTGTGGTGTTGGGGGCAGGGTTGTTGGCAGTCGCCTGGATTTGAGTTGCTGCTAAAAGCATCGCGGGCAAGTCGGGTCGCCGCACCGCTTGCTCCCACAGGATCGTGCAAAACCTGTGGGAGCGAGCCTGCTCGCGATGAGGCCCCACCAATCAACACAAAAACTCAATTTTAACTCCAGCTCTCCGTGCGCCGACTGCTCACCTCAGCCGGCACATCATCCCCCGCCATACGCTTGCGAAACAGCGCCGCCCGCGCCAGCAGCAACGTAGTCACCGGCACCGTAATCGACAACAGAATCGGAATCAGCCAGGCATGCAGCACCGGCCCGGATTTGAGTGCCGAAAAGTAAATGATCGAGGCCAGCGCCACGCACCAGGCGCCCAAGGTCGATGCCAGCGCCGGCGGGTGCATGCGCTGGAAGTAGTCCTTCATCCGCACCAGGCCAATGGCGCCGATCAGCGTAAAGAGACTGCTGAGCACCAGCAGGATCGCCACCGGGATTTCAACCCACAGAGACAGTTCAGCGCTCATTCGATCACCTCGCCACGCAGCAGGAATTTCGCCAGGGCAAACGAGCCGACGAAGCCGAACAGCGCAATCAGCAGCGCCGCCTCGAAGTAAGTGTCACTGGCATAACGAATGCCCAGCGCCAGCATCATCAGCATCGCGATGATGTACAGGTAGTCCAGCGCCAGAACCCGGTCCTGGGCCGACGGCCCCTTGAACAGGCGGATCAGGGTCAGAATCATCGCCAGCGAAAAGATGAACAGGCTCAGCAGGATTGCGTTCGACAGCAAGGCGCTCATTCGAAGATCTCCATCAAGGGGCGCTCGTAGGTCGCCTTGAAGTGCTGGATGAACAGCGCTTCGTCATCCAGATCGAAGACGTGCAACAACAAAATGCTGCGGTCCAGCGCCAGTTCCGACCACACGGTGCCGGGAATCACCGTGCAGATCATCGACAGCGCCGCCAGGCCGTTGGCGTCGCGCAAGTCCAGCGGCACCTTGATGAACTGCGAGCGCGGTGGACGGCGACCGGCGTTGAGCACGCCCCAGGCCACGGCGAGGTTGGACACCACCACATCGCGACCGACCAGAAAGAACAAACGCACAATCACCCCCGGCCGACGAATGCGGATCGGCAGCGGTCGCAGCTTGCGCATCATCAACGGCGCACAAAACCCCAGCACTGCGCCCAGCAGCAGATTGCCGGGACTCATCGACAGGTTCAACACCAGCCACAGCAACCACAGGGCCAGCGACAACCAGGGAGCAGGGAACAGACGCTTCATGGTGTGACCTCCGCTACCGCGGCTTTGGCTTCCGGGCTTGGAATCGTACGGGTGCCGAGCACCGCCATCACGTATTGCTGCGGATTGTTCAAGGCTTGAGCGGCCGCCTGGGTGTAGCGCAGCAGCGGTTCAGCCTTGAAGGTCAGCGCAATGCTCAAGCCCAACAGCGCAATGATCGGCACGCATTCGAAACGTCGCAGCAACGGCGACGGCCGTTCCTCGGGCGTCCAGAAACGCTGGATGCCCAAGCGCGAGAAGGCGATCAACGACGCCAGCCCGGACAGGATCAGCAACGCCAGCAAGCCCCACGCAGCATTTGAAATCGGCTCATCGCCGCCATTGCCCAGGCCCAACGGATTGAGCAGGGCGCTGAGCAAGCCGAGTTTGCCAATGAATCCCGAGAGCGGCGGCATGCCGATAATCAACAGCGAGCAGGCAATGAAGCTCAACCCGAGGAACGCCATGGTCCAGGGAATCACCTGGCCGACCACGGCTTTCTGCTCGTCATCGAGGTTGATGCCTTTGGGCGGCTGCAAGGATTCCATCGGTCGCGGCAGATCGCCGTCATCGAAAAGCGGCATTTCATTGGCCGAACGCGAACGCTCGATCAACTCGGCCAACAGGAACAACGCGCTCAACGCCAGGGTCGAGCTGACCAGGTAGAACAGCGCCGCGCCGATCAGGTTGGGCTGGGCGAAACCGATGGCCGACAGCAGAATCCCGGCGGACACCAGAATGCTCAGGCTGGCCAGGCGCTCCAGTCGTTGTGCGGCGAGAATCGCCACGGCGGCGCAGACGATGGTCGCCATGCCGCCGTAGATCAGCCAGTCGCCGCCAAAGTACGCCGACGCGCCGGCCTGACCAGAGAACAGCAGGGTCCACAGACGTAGCAAGGTGTAGACGCCGACCTTGGTCATGATCGCGAACATTGCCGCCACCGGTGCGCTGGCTGCGGAGTAGGCCGGCACCAGCCAGAAGTTCAGCGGCCACATCCCGGCCTTGGCCAGGAACGCCACGGCCAGAATCCCCGCGCCGGCATGCAGCAGGCCGCGATCGGCTTCCGGCACCAGCGGAATTTTCAGCGCCAGGTCGGCCATGTTCAGGGTGCCGGTGACGCCGTAGATCAACGCCGCGCCGATCAAAAACAGCGACGAGGCCAGCAGGTTGATCGAGATGTAATGCAGCCCCGACGATACCCGCGACCGACCCGAACCGTGGAGCATCAGGCCATAAGAGGCCGCCAGCAACACTTCAAAAAACACAAACAGGTTGAACAGGTCCGCCGTCAGGAATGCGCCGTACAGGCCCATCATCTGAATCTGGAACAGCGCGTGGAAACTCGAACCGGCGCCGTCCCAGCGGGCCATGGCGAACAGCAAGGCGCTGACGCCGATGATCCCGGTCAGCACCAGCATCAGCGCCGAGAGTCGATCGACCACCAGCACGATACCGAACGGCACCTGCCAGTTGCCCGGCAAGTACACGCCGATGGAGCCGGGGACGCCCGTCTCCTGAGTCCATTGCAGCAACAGCACGGCAATGCCCAACCCCACCAGGCTGGAAAACAGGTTGATCTTGGCCTTCAGCGGACGGTGTTTCTCCCCCAGCATCAGCATCATGGCGGCGGTCAGCAGCGGCAGCAGAATCGGTGCAGCGATCAAATGCGGCATCAGATTCATTCTTTAGGCTCCCGGCCATCCACATGGTCGGTACCGGTCAGGCCCCGGGAAGCCAGCAGCACCACCAGAAACAACGCAGTCATGGCGAAACTGATCACGATGGCGGTCAATACCAGCGCTTGCGGCAGCGGGTCGGTGTAGTGCAACAGGTCCTGAGGCACGCCGACCTTGATGTTCGGTTCCTTGCCGATGAACAGACTGCCCATGCTGAAGATGAACAGGTTGACGCCGTAGGACAGCAGGCACAGGCCCATCACCACCTGAAACGTCCGTGGCCGCAGGATCAGCCAGACGCCGGACGCGGCCAGCACGCCGATGGCGATTGCGATGACTTCTTCCATCAGACGGTTCCTTGCATGGCGACGGATCGAGGCAGGGCAGCGGTCTTGTGACCCCGTACCGATTGGTGGGCGAGGGCGGTGAGAATCAACAGGGTCGAACCGACCACCACGGCGTACACGCCAATGTCGAAGAACAGCGCACTGGCGATGTGAATGTCACCGAACACCGGCAGTCCGAAATGCCAGGTGTGGGTGGTCAGGAACGGATACCCGACGGCCATCGCCCCGAGCCCGGTGACCGTGGCAAACAGCAGGCCCGTGCCCATCCAGCGCAACGGTCGCAGGCTCATTTGCGCTTCGACCCACTGGGTGCCAGCGACCATGTATTGCAGGATGAACGCCACCGACATCACCAGACCCGCGACAAAGCCGCCGCCCGGCTGATTGTGGCCGCGCATGAACAGGTAGACCGACACCACGAACGCAATCGGCAGCAGCAGGCGAACCAGCACCGCCGGCACCATCATGAAACCGAGCGCGGTGTCGCTGGCGTGACGCGGGTTGACCAGGTCGGTGACCACGTCCGGTGCCAGCAGACGCTGCTGGGCGGGCAACTGCAGGCTTTCTTTTGGCGGGCGGAAGCGTCGCAGCAGGGCAAACACGGTCAGCGCCACGGCCACCAGCACGGTAATTTCACCGAGGGTGTCGAAGCCGCGGAAGTCCACCAGCATCACGTTGACCACGTTGCTGCCGCCGCCTTCGGGCAGGGCACGGCTGAGGTAGAACGAGGAAATATCGTTCGGCGTCTGGCGCGTCAGCATCGCGTAGGCCAGCAACGCCATGCCGCCACCGACCACGGTCGACAGCAGCAAGTCGCGGATACGGCGGATGCGCGCCTTGCGCAGGGTGCTCGGCAACGGCGACACCTCTTCGATCCGTCGCGGTAGCCAGCGCAGCCCGAGGAGGATCAACACCGTGGTCACCACTTCCACGGCCAATTGCGTCAGCGCCAGGTCTGGCGCCGAGAACCAGACGAAGGTGATGCAGGTCATCAGGCCGCAGACGCTGACCATGGTCAGGGCCGCGAGCCGGTGATACTTGGCCTGCCATGCCGCGCCGAGGGCGCAGGCAATCGCCAGCAGCCAGAGGGTCACGAACACGATCGAACCCGGAATCTTCGGCCGGTCGCCCCAGCTCAGGCTGCTGTGGAGCATCGGGATCAACCCGGCCAACACGGCCGCGAGCACCACCAGGAACAATTGGGTTTGCAGGCGCTTGGTGCTGATCCGCCGCTCGAAACGACGGGCCAGGCGCATCATGATCACCAGGCCGCGTTCGAACAGGCGCTTGCCGTTGAACCGGCCAATGATCGGCGGGTACTTGAAGCGCCCGTGTTTGAGCTGATTGCGCAACAGCAGATAAAGCACGATGCCGCAGGACATGGCGATCAGGCTCATGATCATCGGCGCGTTCCAGCCGTGCCAGATCGCCAGGCTGTATTCAGGCAAGGTGCCGCCCACCACCGGCAGGGCAGCCGCGGCCAGCAACGGGCCGACCACCTGCGCCGGGAAAATCCCCACGACCAGGCAGGCGAACACCAACAACTCCACCGGCGCGCGCATCCAGCGGGGCGGCTCGTGCGGGGTGTGCGGCAAGTCGGTGGCGGTCGGGCCGAAGAACACGTCGACGGTAAAGCGCAGCGAGTAGGCGACGCTGAAGGTCCCGGCGATGGTCGCGACGATCGGCAGCGTCATCTCGATCCAGGCTGTGGCATTGATGAACACGGTTTCGGCGAAGAACATCTCTTTGGAGAGGAAACCGTTGAGCAGCGGGACACCGGCCATGGAAGCGCTGGCGACCATGGCCAGGGTGGCGGTGAACGGGATCAGCTTGACCAGGCCGCTGAGCTTGCGAATGTCCCGGGTGCCGCTTTCATGGTCGATGATCCCGGCGGCCATGAACAGCGAGGCCTTGAAGGTCGCATGGTTGAGAATGTGGAACACCGCGGCCACAGCGGCCAGCGGACTGTTCAGGCCCAGCAGCAAGGTGATCAGACCGAGGTGGCTGATGGTCGAGTAGGCCAGCAAACCTTTGAGGTCGTTCTGGAACATCGCGCAGTACGCGCCGAGCAACAGGGTGCAGGCACCGGCACCGCTGACGATGTAGAACCATTGTTCACTGCCGGACAGCGACGGCCACAGTCGTGCGAGGAGAAACACCCCGGCCTTGACCATGGTCGCCGAGTGCAGATAGGCCGAAACCGGTGTCGGCGCCGCCATGGCGTGGGGCAGCCAGAAGTGGAAGGGGAATTGCGCGCTTTTGCTCAGGGCGCCGATCAGGATCAGGGGCAGCAGAATAGGGTAGAGGGCGTGTGCGCGAATCAGGTCGCCGGCGGCCAGGACCTTGTCCAGGTCATAGCTGCCGACCACATGGCCGAGCAGCATGACCCCCGCCAGCAGACACAAACCGCCTGCGCCGGTGACCATCAGCGCCATATAAGCACCGCGTCGCGCATCGGCGCGGTGGTGCCAGTAGCCGATCAACAGGAATGAAAAGAGGCTGGTCAGCTCCCAGAAAAACACGATCTGGATCAGGTTGCCGGAGATCACCAGCCCGAGCATGGCGCCCATGAACGCCAGAAAAAACGCGAAGAACCGCGGCACCGGATCGTCCGGCGACATATAGTAGCGGGCGTACAACGAAACCAGCGTGCCGATGCCCAGCACCAGCATCGAGAACAGCCAGGCGAACCCGTCCATGCGCAGGACGAAGTTCAGGCCCAGGCTGGGCAACCAGAAAAACTCTTCGCGGATCACGCCGCCATCGGCGATTTGCGGGTACAGCAGAGCGACCTGGACGGTGCCTATCAAGGCAACCAGGCCCGCCAACAAAGATTCGGTGTTACGCGCGTTGTGCGGCAGCAAGGCTGCCAGACAGCTGCCGATAAAAGGCAGAAGCAGTAGAACTATCAGGGACATAGGCTTCTAATCTGCGGAAGTTTGTGAAGCATCATACGTGCCAGCTCCCGGATCACCAAACGCCAAGCTGTCTCAGAATCCTACAAGGTAGACGGAAAAAACCTGATTCACATTGTTTCAAAGTTCTGTATGCCGCAGGTCTGGCCCCTTCGCGAGCAGGCTCGCTCCCACAGGGGAATGCATTCCAAATGTGGGAGCGAGCCTGCTCGCGAAGGCGATCTACCAGACGCTACAGATCTTGAAGCTTAACCCTGTGTTTCCTGCTCCAACTCTTCCTCTGTCGCCGCAGCCTTACCCTTGGTCTTCAACTCACTGACAATCACCGCCGCCACAATCAATCCCGCACCCACCAACGCAATCGCCGGCAACCGCTCCCCGGCAATCCTTCCGACAATCCCGGCCCACACCGGCTCACCGGCATAGATCAGCGTCGCCCGGGTCGGCGAAACGCTCTTCTGCGCCCAGTTCATCGCCACTTGAATCGCCGCACTGGCCGCGCCCAAGCCCAACGCGCTACATAACAGCAGCCAGGAGAAGTCCGGAATCCTTTCCTGAGTCGGCACCACCATCAAAAACGCCAGCACCGAGGTGACCGCCAATTGCACCACCGTCACCCGTCGCACATCGACCTGGCCAGCATAGGTGCTGATCAGAATGATCTCTGCCGCAATCGCCACGGCGCTGATCAACGTGGCGATTTCGCCAGGGCTGAAATTGAACGAGGCACCCGCCGGTCCTGACAGCAACATCAACCCGGTAAACGCCAACATGATCCCGATGCTCGGCATCAACCCAGGACGCCGTCCCAGCACCAGCCATTGCAGCAACGGCACAAAGGGCACGTACAACGCGGTAATAAACGCTGACTGACTGCTGGGAATGCTCTGCAACCCGACGGTCTGCAAACCATAACCGAGCATGATCGCCACGCCGATAAAGGCCCCGGCCTTCAATTCGAACAGGGTCAGATCACGCAGGTGTCGCCAGGAAAACAGCGCAACAATGATCGCCGCCGCGGCAAAGCGCAGGCCAACGAAGAACATCGGCCCGCTGACGGTCATCGCATGTTGCACCAGCAAGAAGGTGCCGCCCCAGACCATGGTGATCAGCACAAGCACGCACTCGGCCTTGCTGAACCGCGAGAAACGGGAGGAAGTGTGAGGGGTATTCACCGACGTCATGAGCTTGCGCGCTACCTGAAGGGGGACGCACAATGCGCCGAATGTTGCGCAGTATACTGCCCAACCCCACCGAGTGAGCAATATAGTGCACAAAGATTCCACGCAGCGGGCTTCGGTCCTCCAGCACGTCAGCCAGAACGTTCGACGCTTGCGCCACGCCGCCGACATGAGCCAGGCGACGCTGGCGGAAAAATCCGGCGTCAGCCGCCGGATGTTGGTGGCCATCGAGGCCGGCGAGAAGAATGTCAGCCTGACCACCCTCGACCGCGTGGCCGAAGCGCTCGACGTCGCATTCAGCGACCTGATCCAGGCCCCGGATGCCCGCGACCCGAGCCGCATCAACGAAGTGGCCTGGGCCGGGAAGATTCCTGGCAGCAAAGCCGTTTTACTGTCCAAAGCCACGGCTACCCGCGAGGTGGAACAGTGGGAATGGTGTCTGCAACCAGGGGAGATTTATCCGTCGCAACCGGACGCCGAGGGCTGGAGTGAGCAGATCTACGTGTTCGAAGGCTGCCTGACGCTGATGCTGGGTGAAACACCCCATGAGATCGCTGCCGGCGAGTTCTACATGTTCGCCAGCAATCAGCCCCATGCCTATCGCAACGATGGGCCGGTGACGGCGCGGTTTGTGCGAAATGTGGTGATTTGATCGGCGCTGATTTCGCCACGTCAAACACATATATACCTGTTACTTCTTACAGTAGACGATTGGCCTCGGATCCAGATATTGATGAGTGCACCGGTGGATGACGGTCCACTCCTCAACATTGGGTTCGTAAATGTCTATTCATCACAGAAAGCCGTCAGCGCTTTTACCTGCACCCGTACTGCCGGTGGCCTGCGGCGACATTGTCTTTCTCGAAGATGTCGTAGCCGGCGCCCAGGTCGATATTGTATTGAGCCGGGGTGTTTATCCGGGCATCCCGGTAACCCTCGAATACAACAATGGCGGCACTTCCAAAACATTAACGACCCCACTTACTGGAGGTGGGGCATCATTTGTGATTCCTGCTTGCGCGTTCATCAACAGTTCGGGAATGCGGATTCGGTATTGGGTCGACGATCCATTCCAACAAAGCGAAGTGCTCGATTTAGGTGTGTCGATGCGCTTGTGAGGCAGGCCTGACTGTTGGCAGGGGAACCGTGATTGAATATATTGCATTTTTTAGTGAGTGTGTTTTCGTTGAACAAGCCATAAGTAGCTGATTAATAACCCTATTAATAACAGGCACGACTTCTGTAACTGATCTGGGTATTCACCCGCAATGATGGGGCCGTGGCCGCACGGTTTGTTCGTAATATTGTGATTTGACCTCTTACCGCTGATCGGAAAGGGTGGGGTACCTGTTATTTCTGACAGTAGACGGGCGCAGTAATTGTCTTTCAAATGGACTTCAGCGCGCTGCTATTTTGTCCAGGCCCACCAGACGGCCAGGTCTTCGTCGAACGTCAACTGAAAGGAATTGGAAAAATGAACTTATTGCCGCTTGTTGTTCCAGAAGCTGTAGATGGAGTGATCAACCTGAAAGATGTTCCAGATGGTGCTACCGCTCGCATTCCTGAGCCTCTTAATCACACACCAGACGACCTTATCAGCGTGTTTATTGCAGATAAGGAGGTGGTTTCGAATGCACCTGTCGGAGAGTGGGTCGATGGTTTTTTTTCAGTAAACATATCTAGAGTGCACTTGCTTGAACATACTGGGTCGCAAAAAAGTTCAGTTACATTATTTATTATGGTGGAACTAACGCAAGCTTCTCTGATCCAATCTATTACCATGTCGCGCACTAACTAATAGTTGTATTGGTTAACGAAATGCTCGACTTTCGCGAAGAGGTCGAGCATTTTTTTCTGTCATTAGTGTTTGCCGAGGAACAGTAAATCCACAGATTGTCTCGCTTCGGTTTGTGACGTAATTAAAAAAAGTCCGTAATTTATTGATTAATAAAGAATAATTATGTTGGCACGACTTCTGTATTGGCTCTTGGGTGTTCACCCGACGCAGGAGTCGCATTATGACAATCTCAGCTCAATCCCCTCGCACCGCCCACGTCATTCACTCTGATGCCGAAGCCATCGCCGTCGCCCACAAGCTCGCTGCATGCTTTGCCATTGAAGCCAGCGTGCGGGATCGCGAGCGACGCCTGCCAATCGCCGAGCTCGACGAGTTTTCCGCCAGCGGCCTCTGGGGCATCACCGTTCCCAAGGAGTACGGCGGCGCTGGCGTTTCCTATGTGACCGTCGCTGAGGTGATCAAGATCATTTCCTCTGCCGATTCGTCCCTGGGTCAGATCCCGCAAAACCACCTCGGCGTGCTCGACATCCTGCTGCAAACCGCCACCGAAGAGCAGAAGCGTTACTACTTTGGCAAAGTCCTGAAGGGCTACCGTTTCGGCAATGCTTTCTCCGAATCCAAAAGCAAAAACGCCGGGGCCTTCGAAACCCGAATCCGTTTCGATAAAGACACCGCGCGAATCGACGGCGAAAAGTTCTACTGCACCGGCGCTCTGTTCGCGCACATCGTGCCAGCGGTGGCGGTCAATGAAGAGAACAAGGCCTTCATCGCCTTCATCGAACGCGACACTCCCGGCTTGACCGTTATCGACAGCTGGGACGGTTTCGGCCAGCGCACCACGGCCAGCGGTGGTGTCACCCTGAACGAGGTGAAGGTCCCGCTCAGTGCTGTGATCCCAGCCCACAAGGCTTTTGATGAACCCACCGCCGACGGCCCGATTTCACAAATCATTCAGGCGGCCGTGGACACCGGCATTGCCGTCGGCGCTCTGGAAGAAACCAAACGCTACGCCCGTGAAGCCCGGCCATGGATCGACAGCGGACAGGATCATGGCTGGCAGGACCCATTCAGCATCGCTGCGATCGGCGACCTCGAATGGCGGGTCCACGGCACCGAAGCGATCCTCAAAAAGGCCGGCCGCGCAATCGACCACGCCTTGCTCGACCCCAACGAAGACACGGTGGCCCGCGCTTCGGTGGTGGTCGCCCAGGCCAAAGTGCTGTCCGCCGAGATCGCCTTGCTTGCCAGCAGCAAACTCTTCGAACTGGCCGGTACTCGCTCGGTGCTCGGCAAATTCAACCTCGACCGCCACTGGCGCAACGCCCGGACGCACACCCTGCATGATCCGGCCCGCTGGAAATATCACCTGATTGGCAACTACCTGCTCAACGGCGTGAAGCCTGCGCGCCACGCCTGGAACTGAGGAGCCCACCATGAATGCTTTGACCCAACCGATTGTTGCCGGGCAGCCCCTGGCCAAAAGTCAGCACGACCTGCACAACGCTCGCAGCGTGCTCGATGCGACGTTGCGTTTCGTCCGCCAGCAGGCTCAAGTCACGGATGATCCTTTCGTCATCAGCCGTTTCGGCGATTTGCACATCCGCATCGAAGTCGCCGCCGCGCTGCTCGAACGTGCCGAAGATTTTCTGAACAGCGTTGATGACGACAGGGAAATCAGCGTCGCCATCGCCGAATCGCACCTGGCCAGCGCCGACGCGTTAAATGCCGTCAGCAATGCCGAGTTCGAACTCACCGGCCAACGCACCGCGTTGCCCGGATCACTGGATGATCCGCTGCGCTGGAAACTCCACCTCATCGGCAACTTTCGCCTCAACGGCATCCATCCCCCCAGCGTTCGGAGTGTCGTTTGATGGCCCGTGAAATTCGTCTCAACGCCTTTGACATGAACTGCGTCGGTCACCAGTCGCCGGGTCTGTGGGCGCATCCGCGGGATCGCTCCTGGCAGTACAAGGATCTGGAGTACTGGACCGATCTGGCGAAAATCCTCGAGCGCGGCAAGTTCGACGGCTTGTTCATTGCCGATGTGCTGGGCATCTACGACGTCTACAACGGCAATGGTGATGCGGCGATCCGTCAGGCGGCGCAGGTGCCGGTCAACGATCCGCTGCAATTGATTCCGCCGATGGCGCTGGTCACCGAGCATCTGGGGTTCGGCCTGACCGCCTCGCTGTCGTTCGAACACCCGTATCCATTCGCCCGACGCCTGTCGACGCTCGATCACCTGACCAAAGGCCGTGCCGGCTGGAACATCGTCACCTCTTATCTGGAAAGCGGTGCGAAGAACCTCGGCCAAAAAAACCAGACCGAACACGACGCCCGTTACGACTTCGCCGAAGAGTACCTGGAGGTTTGCTACAAACTCTGGGAAGGCAGTTGGGAAGAGGGGGCGATTCTGCGGGATCGCGAGCGGCGGATCTTCAGCGACCCGAGCAAAATCCACGAGATCCGGCACGTCGGCAAGCACTTCCAGGTGCCGGGCATTCACCTCTGCGAACCCTCGCCGCAACGCACGCCGGTTCTCTATCAGGCTGGCGCATCCAGTCGCGGCAAGCAGTTTGCCGCTGAGCATGCCGAGTGTGTGTTCGTTGCTGCACCGTCGAAAGTGCTGCTGAAGAAAACCGTTGCCGACATCCGCCGTCGGGCTGCCGAAGCCGGGCGAGATCCGTCGAAGATCCTGATCTTCAACCTGCAAACCGTGATCCTTGGCGAGACCGACGCCAAGGCCAAGGCCAAGTTCGAAGAATACAAAACCTGGGTCAGTTACGAGGGGGCAATGGCGCTGATTTCGGGCTGGACCGGGATTGATTTCAGTCAGTTCAAACCCAACGAGCCGCTCAAGCATGTGCACACCAATGCCATTCAATCGGCGGTGGAAGCGTTCTCCACGGCGGACCCGAACAAGGTCTGGACCCCCAACGAATTGGCTGACTGGGTGGGTATCGGCGGTTTTGGTCCGTTGTTTGTCGGCAGCCCCGAGACCGTCGCCGACTTGTTGCAGGAGTGGGTCGAGGAGACCGATGTGGACGGCTTTAACCTGGCCTATGCATTGACTCACGAAACCTTCATCGACGCTGTGGAATTGCTGGTGCCGGAGTTGCAGAAGCGTGGGGTCTACAAAACCGAATACGCGCCGGGGACCTTGCGCGAGAAGCTGTTTGGGGAAGGGCCGAGATTGCCGGAGATTCATCCGGGTGCGGGTTATCGAGACCTGGCGGCGTTGCGGCAGCAAGAGAAGAAAGTGGCGTCCGCATAGAAGACTTGAACACCACACAAATCCCCTGTGGGAGCGGGCTTGCTCGCGAAGAGGCCAGAACATCCAACATCAATGTCACCTGTAAGACCGCTTTCGTCGGAGCGCCGCCCGGAGCAAGCCCGCTCCCACAGAGGGCGGTGCCAACCCTTCAGCCCGGCGGACCACCGCACGCTTTTTGCCCATGGATAGGAGGTATGCCAATGAGCGTGCACGAACTCAAACGTCCGCCAATCGCGGACACCACAGAGTGGCGGGTCGATCTGCCCAAGGCTTTGGAGCAATTGCGCCACTGGGCTCAGGTCAGCCCCTTGCAACCGGCCTTGCGGCACAAGCGCCATGGCCAGTGGTTCGTCTGGCGCTGGATCGATGCCTTGCGCGATGTCGAGCGTTTGGCCGACGGTTTGCGACAGCAAGGATTCACCGAAGCATCGCGTCTGGCGTTGAGCGGCGCCTTCGAGCCGAATCTATTGCTGCTGGCACTGGCTGCGCAGCACATCGGCGGTGAACTGCTGACGCTACCGGACAACCTCGATGCAGAAGCTCTGCACAAAACCCTATGGCGCAGTCGCCCCACTCACGCGTTTGTCCAGGCACGACAGACGCAACAGCTCTGGCTCAGCCAGGGCCAATCGCTGCTGGATTTCCCCGAACTGCTCGGGCCGGTCGAACCTGCGCAACGCCCCAGCCGTTGGTGGCAACGCCCGCAACTGTGGAGCGAAGAGGGCACCCAATGGCAGGCCGGTCTCAGCGTTTTGCTCGAACAATGGCTGACCAGCGGCCACGCCCTGGCGTTCCCGGAAAGCCCTGGCAGCGCCAGCCGCGACCGTCGTGAAGTGGCACCCTCGGGATTGCTGTTATCCGGTGAGCGCCTGCATCTACTGGCCGCAGAAATTGAAAGTCGTCTCGCGCCGCTTGGCACCTGGCGCCGACGCCTCTGCGACTGGGCCATCGCCCACCCGGAAAAAGGCCTGCAACGCCTGATCAAAAACCGCGTTCGTCGACTGCTGGGCTTTCACAACCTGCATTTCATATGGCAAGCCACGCGCGCCCCCGACGCTCAACCAACGCCTGCCTGGTTATCCGAATTCAAACGGGACATCGCATGAGCTCGACCGATTCCATCCTGCAAGTCAGCGGTATTTCCCTGTCCTTCAAAGGCGTAAAGGCGATCAACGAACTCTCGTTCGACGTACGTCGTGGCGAGATCTGCGCACTGATCGGCCCCAACGGCGCGGGCAAGAGTTCGCTGCTCAATGTGCTGAACGGCGTGTACCGTTTCGATGCCGGCTCGATTGTCTTTGAGCAGCAACCGTTTAAACGTATCGATCCGCTGACCGCCGCACGACGCGGCATCGGCCGCACCTTCCAGAACAATGCGCTGTTCAAGAAGATGAGTGTGATCGACAACATCCTCACGGGCCTGTCCCGGCACCTGCGCAGCAGTTTCATCGAACAGGCGCTGGGCTTGCCGAGAGCCCGCCGTGAGGCTGATGACTTTCGCCAACAGGCTCAGGGCATCCTCGAATTCCTCGAACTTCAGGCTTACCGCGATGTGCCGGTGGGCAATCTGTCTTACGGCTTGCAAAAGCGCGTAGAGCTCGGTCGTGCCTTGATCGCGGGTCCGCGCCTGTTGCTGCTGGACGAGCCGATGGCCGGGATGAACGCCGAAGAGAAGCAGGAAATGGCGCGCTTCATTGCCGACGTCAACCGCGACCTCGGCACCACGGTGGTGTTGATCGAGCACGACATGAGCGTTGTGATGGGCCTGTCCGACCACGTGGTCGTGCTCGATTACGGACGCAAAGTCGGCGACGGCACACCGGCCGAAGTGCAGGCCAATCCCGACGTGATCGCGGCGTATCTGGGAGTGGTTCACTGATGACGTTCTTCTTGGAAACTCTGCTCGGCGGCCTGCTCGCCGGGACCATGTATTCGCTGGTCGCGATTGGCTTCGTGCTGATCTACAAGGCCAGCGGTGTGTTCAATTTCGCCCAGGGCGCGATGTTGCTGTTCGCCGCGCTGACCTTCGTCAGCCTGCACGATCAGGGCGTGCCGTTTGCTCTGGCGTTGTTGCTGACGGTGGCGGTGATGATCATCGGCGCGTTGTTGATCGAACGGCTGGTGCTGCGGCCCTTGGTCAATCGCTCGCAGATCACCTTGTTCATGGCCACCCTCGGGCTGTCGTTCATCATCGAAGGCCTGGCTCAGGGTTTGATGGGCTCGCAGGTGCGGGCGCTGGACCTGGGCATCGACGACGTGCCGCTGTTTATCGGGGGGCTGATGGTCAGCCAGTTCGACCTGATTGCCGCCGCCACGGCCATCGTGTTAGTGACGGTATTGGCGCTGCTGTTCAACAAAACCCGCATCGGGGTGTCCCTGCGCGCCGTGGCCGATGACACCACGGCTGCGTTGTCGATCGGTATCAACCTCAACCGCATCTGGCAGATCGTCTGGGCGGTGGCCGGTGTAGTCGGGTTGGTGGCGGGATTGCTCTGGGGCGCGCGGCAAGGTGTGCAGTTTTCCTTGTCGCTGGTGGTGCTCAAGGCCTTGCCGGTGTTGATCATTGGCGGTTTCACCTCGATTGGCGGGGCGATTGTCGGCGGCCTGATTGTCGGCGCGGCGGAGAACCTCGCCGAGGTTTACATCGGCCCGCTGATCGGCGGCGGCATCACCCCGTGGTTTGCTTACTTCCTGGCTTTGGCCTTCTTGTACATCCGTCCCGCCGGCCTGTTCGGCGAACGCGCCATCGAGCGAGTCTGAAACCATGTCAATTTCCCTTACCCGCGAAACCGCACCGTCGGTGTTGATCCAGCGCCGTGTGCCACTTGGACTGCTCGGCCTGTTGTTGATCGCTTTCGTCGTCGTGCCGCTGACCGGTAACGACTACTGGCTGAACGCGATTCTGATTCCGTTTCTGGTGCTGTCCCTGGCCGGGCTCGGCCTGAATTTGCTCACGGGTTACACCGGCCAGACCTCGGTCGGTGCGGCCGGGTTCATGGCGGTCGGGGCGTTTGCCACCTATGGATTTTTGCTCCGGTTGCCTGAACTTGGCCTGCCGGTCGCCTTGCTCGGTGGCGGGCTGATCAGCGCCGTGGTGGGCTTTGTCTTCGGCCTGCCGAGTTCGCGGATCAAAGGCTTCTACTTGATGGTCACCACGCTGGCCGCACAGTTCTTTCTGGAGTGGTTGTTCGTCAAATTCCCCTGGTTTTACAACTACGGATCGTCCGGGACCATTTCCGCACCCAAACTGGCGCTGTTCGGCCATGACCTGAACACGCCGTTGGGGCGTTATCTGCTGACCCTGACCACTGTTCTGCTATTGACCTGGGTCGCGGTGAACCTGGTGAAAAGCCAGATTGGTCGCAACTGGATGGCGATCCGCGACATGGACACCGCCGCCGCTGTGATCGGCATTCCGGTGGTGCGCTACAAGCACCTGGCGTTCGCCGTCAGCTCGTTTTACCTCGGCATCGCCGGGGCACTGTGGGCCTTCGCCTATCTGGGCACCGCCAGCGCCAGCAGCTTCGATATCAATCGATCGTTCCAGATCCTCTTCATCATCATTATTGGTGGCATGGGCAGCATCGCCGGCAACTTCGTGGGCGCTGCGTTTATCAGCCTGCTGCCGATCCTGCTCAGCCACGCCGGGCAAGCGTTGTTCGGCGGTTCGGTGGACGCCGGCCAATTGCAGAACCTGCAAAAAATCATTTTCGGCGTGCTGATCATCCTGTTCCTGATCAAGGAACCGGAAGGCCTGATCCGCCTGTTGAGCAACCTTCGTGAGCGGCTGAGCCACTGGCCGCTGCGCTTCTGAATTCCCCAACGATTAGAGAGACAACATGCGTGCATCCTTGAAACGTTCGCTGGCCGGCGCCGCCCTGACGCTGTCGGTTTTCGGCAGTGCGGTGCCGATGGTTCAGGCTTCGCCGGACCAGCAATTCTTCCCGTTGGCCACTTACCGTGTCGGCGCTTACGCCTCCAGCGGTGTGCAAGTGTGGGCCGGCATGCTCGATTACCTGAACTACATCAACGATGTGGAAGGCGGGATCAACGGCGTGAAACTGGTCTGGCAGGAATGCGAAACCGAGTGGACGGCGGAGAAGGGCATCGAATGCTACGAGCGCTTCAAAAAAGGTTTGGATAGCGCCCCGGTGGCGATCTATTCACCCAACGGCGCGCCGGCAGCCTATGCGCTGAGCGAGCGGGCGGAAGTCGACAAAATCCCGCTGATTACCCTCGGTTACGGTCGCACCGAAGCTACTGACGGCACGGTGTTCCCGTACAACTTCCCGGTGATGCTGACCTTCTATAGCGAGGCCTCCAGCCTGATCAACTACATCGCCCAGCGCGAGGGCGGCTTCGACAAACTCAAGGGCAAGAAGATCGCCACGGTCTATCACGACTCGGCGTATGGGCGTGAAACCCTCGGCCCGCTGAAGCTGCTGGCCGAGAAGTACGGCTTCGAAAACATCCAGATTCCGGTGGCCGATCCGGGCAACGAACAATCGGCGCAATGGCGACAGATTCGCCAGGTCAACCCGGACTGGGTGTTCCTGCGCACCTGGGGCGTGTCGACGCCGGTGGCGGTCAAGACGGCCGCGCGTTTCGGCTTCCCGGTGGACCATATCGTCGGCGACATCTGGGCCAGTTCCAGCGAAGACGTATTGCCCGCAGGCGCCGCTGCCAAAGGTTATCTGGCGCTGACGCCGTACCCGGCCGGCACTGATTTCGAGATCCACAAACGCCTCAAGCAGTCCATCCTCGACAAGGGCAAAAGCGACCTCAAGGACCTGAAGAATTTTGGCAGCGTCTACTACAACTCCGGGCTGGTGAACGCGGCAGTGATGGTGGAAGCGATTCGCACGGCCCAAGGCAAATTCGGCAAGCGTCCTTTGAATGGCGAAGAGGGACGCTGGGGTCTGGAACATCTGAATATCGACGACGCGCGCCTCAAGGACATGGGCTACCTCGGCCTGATGCAGAACCTCAAGCTGTCCTGCCGTGACCACGAAGGTGGCGGTTCAGCGCGGGTGCAGCAATGGGACGGCGCCAACTGGACGTTGATCAGCGACTGGATTGCGGCGGATCGCGCATTGCTGCGTCCCTTGATCGATGAAAAATCCGCGGCCTTCGCCAAGGAAAAAGGCCTGAAGCCACGCACCTGCAACGGAGACGAATAACCCATGAGCCAAGCCGCCAGTGACATTGCTGCCAATGACCTGTTGCAAGTCAGCGACATTGAAGTGATCTACGACGGCGCGATCCTGGCCGTCGCTGGAGTGTCGCTGTCGGTGCCCAAGGGCGGCATCGTCGCGTTGCTCGGCGCCAACGGCGCGGGCAAAAGCACCACGCTCAAGGCGATTTCCGGGTTGGTTCGGGCCGAGCGGGCGGAGGTCAGTCGCGGGACGATCAAGTTTCTCGGGCATGACACGGCTGGCGTCGATCCGAGCCTGCGAGTGCGCCAAGGGATGGTGCATGTGCTGGAAGGTCGGCATGTGTTCCCGCAACTGACGATCGAGGACAACCTGCGTAGCGGCGGGTTTGTCCGGCGCTTGAGTCGTCAGGACATGGCCCGTGATCTGGAGCGAATCTATGCCTGGTTCCCACGCCTGAAAAGCAAGCGTAAAACCCAGGCCGGGCTGACGTCCGGGGGCGAGCAGCAGATGGTCGCCATAGGCCGGGCCTTAATGACGCGTCCTACTTTGGTACTGCTTGATGAGCCTTCCATGGGTTTGGCGCCTATTATCGTCCAGGAGATTTTCGAGATCGTCGCCCAGCTCAATCGCGAGGAGCAGGTGAGCTTCCTGATTGCCGAGCAAAACATTAATGTGGCGCTCAAGTACGCAACGACGGCCTACGTTCTCGACACCGGCCGAGTGGTGCTGTCCGGGGAGAGCGAGGCGCTGTTGGCGCGGGGCGATCTGCATGACTTCTATTTAGGTAAACACTGAGCAGTGAGAACGCCATGACTGAAACCCAAAGCGGACAGGCAACCGACGCCTTCCGCCACGCGGACATCCTGATCGTCGGCGGCGGCCTCAGCGGCGCAATGCTGGCGGCGCAGTTGCTGCGCCTGCCGGGCAAACGCCAGGTGCTGGTGATCGAACCCCGCGCCGAACTGGGACGGGGCGAGGCGTACAGCGCGGTCGAACTGGGCCATACGCTCAACGGCAATGCGGCGCGGATGAGCGTCGACCCGGACAACGCCGATGACCTGACCCAATGGCTGACCGAGTACATCGCGGCCGGCGGCTGGCCGGAGTCTGACGAGCAACATGTGCCGGTCAGCGAATTGTTCCCGCCCCGGGGGATTTTCGGCCTGTACGTGCAGCAGCGCCTGGCCGAAGCGCAAGCGGTGGGGGCGTTGAACGGGTCAACGGTCGAGCATGTGCGGGCCGAGGTGGTAGACCTGCAGACCCGGGACGATTCTGTGTTGCTGACGTTGAGCGACGGGCAACACTTGCAGGGCGCTTATGCGGTGTTGGCCACGGGGATGTTTCCCGCGGCGCGCACGCCACAGACCGAGTCCAGCGGCTTGAACGCGGCGGCGCTAGATCCGTGGGACGTCGCGGCCATGCAGCAACTCGATCCGCAGTCGACCGTGCTGATCATCGGTTCGGGCCTGACCATGGTCGATGCCGTGGTGTCGCTGGAACAGGCCGGGCATCGCGGGCCGATCGAAGTGTTTTCCCGGCATGGCTTGCTGCCTCATGTGCGTCGTCAGCCACCGGCCTGGGCAGATTTTCTCGCCGAGGATCAGAGCATTCGTACACCGCGACAGTTGGTGCGCGAACTGCGTCGGCATTGCCGGGACGCCATCGCTCAGGGCATCGACTGGCAGGCGCCGCTCGACACCGTACGGGCGCACATTGGCCGCTTGTGGAATCAGGCAACGGATGTGCAGCGTCGACAGTTTGTGCGGCATGTGCGGCCGTGGTGGGAAAGTCATCACCATCGCTCGCCGCCGTTGAGTGCCGAGCTGATAGAGCGATTGCACAAGGAAGGGCGGTTGCGGATTCAGGCCGCGTCGTTCAAAGGGCTGGAGCCTTCAGCGGACAGCGCAGTGAGTATCCGCATTCGGCGTCGGGGTGAAGCAGAAACCAGCATTGTCAGCGGCGCGGCATTGATCAATTCCAGCGGCATCGAATACGACTGGCGGCGAGTGGCTCGACCGCTGCCACAGCAACTGCTGGCCCGCGGACTTGTCCGGCCGGGGCCGTTGGCACTGGGGATTGCGGCGGCAGTCGATGGCGCGGTGTTAGGCGCCGATGAGCAAGCCGCCAGCCGTCTGTTCGCCATGGGCCCACCGTTGCGCGGCATGTGGTGGGAAAGCACCGCAGTGACCGACGTCGCGAGCCAGGCCAAGGCACTCGCCGCTCGCCTGACAACAACGCCACATCTTATACAGACGGATACAAAACCCTATGAAAAAGTCTCCTCAGGTTCTGCAGGGGCAGAGCTTCATGATTCTGCGCCGAGCAATTCCACCGGGTAGGAGAACACGTAGCCTTCGCTGCGCACGGTTTTGATGTAGGTCGAGTCCCGTGAGTCATCCATCAATCGCTGGCGCAGACGGCTCACCAGCAAATCAATCGAGCGGTCGAACAGGTCGGCGTCGCGACCCTGGGTCAGGTTGAGCAGTTGGTCACGGCTGAGCACCCGTTGCGGGTGATCGAGGAACACCCGCAGCAGACGGTATTCGGCGCCACTGAGGGCCACCATCGTGCCGTCTTCGTCGAGCAAGTGCCGGGCGGTGGTGTCCAGGCGCCAGCGGCCGAAGCCCAGCAATCGGCCCGTTTCGGTGATCAACAGGTTGGGCGGCAGCATCCGCGTACGGCGCAACACGGCGTTGATCCGCGCCAGCAGTTCGCGGGCGGCGAAGGGTTTGGTCAGGTAGTCGTCGGCACCCATTTCCAGGCCGAGGATGCGATCGGTTTCGTCGTTTCGTGCGGTGAGCATCAGGATCGGTGTGGCTTTGTGTTTGCCCGAGCGCAATTCGCGGCACAGCAGCAGGCCGTCATCGCCGGGCATCATGATGTCCAGCACGATCAGGTCCACCTGATTGGCTTCGAGAAAGCTGCGCATTTGCCGGCCATCGGCGACGACGGTGGTGCGCAGCCCGTTCTTTTTCAGGTAATTGCCGACCAGCTCGCGAATCTCCCGGTCGTCGTCGACGATCAGGATGTGGTTCACATGTTCCATCGCTCAAGCCTCTTGTTGTTCGCTTTGTATCGCACTGTATCTGCTGCCCCCGGAGACACCTTACGCCTTATTAATTCCGGTTCTACGACACATGGCAGATACCTCGGGCCGATTAAATGGGTTCCACCGAGACAAGACGACTTGCCTCACAACCACTGCCCATTGCAACCCTGAGGAAATCACCATGAACTGGAACACACTGATTGCCGCCAGCTTCTTCGCGGTCCTGAACGTTGCAGCGTTTTCGGCCCATGCCGATGTTCAAGCGCCGTCGCAGACAACTTCTCACGGCACCCACCTGGATATCAAGAAAGTGGTTTCCGTCGTCGACAACGGCGACGGCCATTGCGGCATTGTCGATGCCCGCCTGACCTATCTCGATTCCAGCGGCACGCAGAAAGTCCTCGATTACAGCAAATTCGCAGAGTGCGGCAATCAGGGCAGCTGATCTTTCCACTACGCTGATCGCTGTCAAAACCGATGAACGCGCAGTCTGCTCATCAACCCGCGATGGCTGACTCACGACGTCCAGAACACCAGGTCAATGACTTCCAGGGAAATCACCATGAAGATGAATGTGTTGAGCAAAAAAAACGACTCACGTCGTCGTTTCTTTGGCCCATCGGTCCTCGCTTTCGCGCTGATGCAGTTAGGTGCCCTTGGTGCTGCCAATGCGCAAACCACGACGCCAGAGCCAGTGGTGGCCAGCGCCGGCACTCTCAAGGCGGACGCCTTCGGCCCTCTTAAGCATGTTAACGCCGGGTTGCTGAACGTGGCCTACGCCGAAGTCGGCCCCGCCGATGGTCCGGTGGTGATTCTTCTGCACGGTTGGCCCTACGACATTCACAGCTATAGCGAAGTGGCGCCCTTGTTGGCGGCCAAGGGTTACCGGGTGCTGATCCCGTATGCACGGGGCTACGGCGACACACATTTCCTGTCTGACAAGACGGTTCGCAACGGCCAGCCCGCCGCGTTGGCCAGTGACGTCATCGACTTTATGGATGCGCTCAAGATCAAGAAGGCGGTGCTCGGGGGCTACGACTGGGGTGCGCGCTCGGCGGACATCGTTTCGGCGCTCTGGCCGGAGCGGGTGGAGGCGCTGGTTTCGGTGAGCGGCTACCTCATCGGCAATCAGGCCGCCGGCAAGAATCCGTTGCCGCCCAAGGCTGAGCTGCAATGGTGGTACCAGTTCTACTTCGCTACCGAACGTGGCCAGGCCGGATACGAAAAAAATCGCCACGACTTCGCCAGGTTGATCTGGGAGCTGGCCTCCCCGAAATGGACGTTCGACGACGCGACTTTCGACCGCAGCGCGGTGGCCCTGGACAACCCCGATCATGTGGCTATTACGATCTTCAACTATCGCTGGCGGTTGGGCATGATTCAGGGCGAACCTCAATATGAAGCGCTGGAGCAGCGGCTGGCCAAGGCCCCGGTGATTACGGTGCCGACCATCACCATGGAAGGTGATGCCAACGGGGCGCCACATCCGGCTGCCGAGGATTATGCCAAGCGTTTCACTGGCAAATATGAGTACCGACTCATCAACGGCGGCATCGGCCACAACTTGCCGCAGGAAGATCCGCAGGCCTTTGCCAAGGCAGTGATCGACGCCGATCACCTCTGAGCATCAGTGCCACAAGTTGATCGTTCCCACGCTCTGCGTGGGAATGCAGCCCGGGACGCTCCGCGTCCCATCCAAAGCCGAACGCAGAGCGTCCGTTGAGGCATTCCCACGCGGGAGCGTGGGAACGATCTTTAGCCGAATTACGCGACCACTTGATAACACGGTACATACGCCGCGCCACCTGGCAGTTTCATCCGGTGTTGGGCAACGAAGGCCTTCAGCAGTTGATCCAGCGGTTGCATCACCGCCGCGTCGCCACGGATCTGGTACGGCCCGTGCTCTTCGATCAGGCGGATGCCCTTGTCCTTGACGTTGCCGGCGACGATTCCGGAGAACGCGCGGCGCAGGTTGGCAGCCAGTTCGTGGGCCGGCAGGTTGCGGCTCAGTTTCAGGTTGGCCATGTTTTCGTGGGTTGGATCGAACGGGCGCTGGAAGCCTTCGTCGATCTTCAGCAGCCAGTTGAAATGGAACGCGTCATTGCGCTCGCGGCGGAACTGTTTGACCGCTTTCAGACCTTCAGTCATTTGACGCGCGACTTCAGCCGGGTCGTCGATGATGATCTCGTAGTGTTGCTTCGCAGCTTCACCCAAAGTGGCGCCGACAAACGCATCCAGTTGCTCCAGATACGGCGCGGCATGTTTCGGTCCGGTGAGGACCACCGGGAAGGGCAGGCCTGCGTTGTCCGGGTGCATCAGGATGCCGAGCAGGTACAGGAACTCTTCGGCCGTGCCGGCGCCGCCCGGGAAAATGATGATGCCGTGGCCGACGCGGACGAAGGCTTCCAGACGTTTTTCGATGTCCGGCAGGATCACCAGTTCGTTGACGATCGGGTTGGGCGCTTCGGCGGCGATGATGCCTGGCTCGGTCAGGCCGAGGTAGCGGCCGCCATGGATACGCTGTTTGGCGTGGGCGATGGTCGCGCCTTTCATCGGGCCTTTCATCACGCCAGGACCGCAACCGGTGCAGATGTCGAGGCTGCGCAGGCCCAGTTCGTGGCCGACTTTCTTGGTGTATTTGTATTCTTCGGTGTTGATCGAGTGGCCGCCCCAGCACACCACGATCTTCGGCTCTACGCCGGGGCGCAGGGTGCGGGCGTTGCGCAGCAGGTGGAACACGTAGTCGCTGATGCCCTGGGAGGTGCTCAGGTCGATGCGTTGGGCGTCGAGTTCGTTTTCGGTGTAGACGATGTCGCGCAGGGCGCTGAAGAGCATTTCCCGGGTGCTGGCGATCATTTCGCCATCGACGAAGGCGTCGGCCGGGGCGTTCAGCAGTTCCAGGCGTACGCCGCGGTCCTGCTGGTGAATGCGGATTTCGAAGTCCTTGTAGGCTTCGAGGATGGTTTTGGCGTTATCGACATGGGCGCCGGTATTGAGGATGGCCAGGGCGCACTGGCGGAACAAGGTGTAGGTGCTGCCGGATCCGGCTTCGCTCAGTTGCTGTACTTCACGTTGAGAAAGGGTTTCCAGGCTGCCTTTTGGGCTGACCGAGGCATTGATTACTTGTCGTTGGGTCATTCAATGATCCTTAAAACGATGCCATTCATACAGGCAAATGGCATCCGAATAGTATGTATCCATGAAAGAAGATGGCACGAACTGCGCTGTATCGCCATTTCCCCGTTTGACGATGAAAAGATGAAAAGGAGCCCCAGCATAGCTAAATCCCCTGCAGAGGCGATAATGCCCCGCAGTCTTTTTACCCATGCCCTGAAGGAACCCCGTCGCGATGTTCGAAATCCAGCCGCAGAACCCCGAACGCTATCGAAGCCAGACGCGACGCAGCACGATAATCATAGCCTTGATTTTCCTGGCCCTGGCGATGGTGTTGTCCACCACGGCGGTGGCGCTGTTCGGCGAACCCGGTGGCGACAATCTGCGATTTAACGTCGGCGGGGTGTTTGTGTCGGTGCTGCTGATGGCAGCGCTGATGCGCGGCATGTTCTGGACCCAGCCATGGATGGCCCCGGCGGTTTACGGCTGGCAGCTCAAGCGCAGCCTGATGAGCATCACCAACGTCATGCATCAGGTGACGGCGGCGGTGGAGAAGGAGGATCCGACGGCCATGAAGCTGCTGCGTTTCTACCATCTGGGCTTGAGCCAGATGCACGAGCTGGACGGCAACTCCAGTGATCACAGCCAATTGACCCGGGAGATGGATCAGCACAAGGCGCGGATGGAAGCGCTGGGCATCGGGACTGATCAGATGCAATTGAATCCGGCCTGGATCGAGGCCGTGAAGCAGACGCCACGCTAAAGCATTGGATCTAATGCCGATCAGCTAAGCCATTTCAGCCGCAACGCAAACCTTGTAGCAGCTGGCGAAGCTGTGGCGAGGGGATTTAGCGAAACGTCGCACCGCCCCGTTCGGCGGCGAAGCCGTCGTAATTTATTGGACGCGGTGTGGCTGGAAAAACAGGGGCCGCTTCGCAGCCCAACGGGGATAAATCCCCTCGCCACAGCTTCGGCAGCTGCTACAGGGATCGTGTTATGGCGCTTAAACCCGCAGACGCAGGGTTTCAAACAGTTCCCGGTCTTCTTTTTTGGCCGAGCGGGCATGGCGTCGAATGACCTGCAACAGGCAGTCGGTAAAGCACAGCGCGGCATTGCTCAGGGAGCCATTGCGCTGTTCGACGAACCGACCTCCGCCCTGGACCCCGAGCTGGTGGGCGAGGTGCTCAAGGTCATGCAACAGCTGGCCGAAGAGGGGCGGACGATGGTGGTGGTCACCCATGAAATGGCGTTTGCCCGGCAGGTGTCGAACCATGTGATGTTTTTGCATCAGGGCCGGGTTGAAGAACAAGGGGCCCCGGCTATTGTTCTGGATAAGCCTGAAAGCGAGCGGTTGCAGCAGTTTCTGTCGGGAAGCCTCAAGTAACGACAAACGCTGAACCGCAGCCTGGGCGAGCCGGAGGTGAGATTAGTCTCGCGCAAATCACCTATCGGGTGTTTGATGAGGCATAGTCGTCTGGCACCAGGCGGCTCATACCCGTCAGGGGTCATAAAAAGGGCGAACGGGAAGATTCGCCCTGTGATCAATATTCAGGGAGCGTCATGGGTCACCCGTCCGTTAACAATCGAATTGAACAATCCCGCCATGGTGAGCCTTGGGTCGCCGAGCAAACCGGGGCCACACTCAAGGTTCGCTCAGCGGTGACTCTGCTGGTCGCGGTGTGCCTGTCCATGACGGCTATCGTGATTTGGGAAGCCTGGAACTCGCGCCAGTACCATCTGCATGACACGGAAGTGGTGATGTCCAACCTGGCGCAGACGTTGGCCTCGCAGGCACAGGCGTCGATCAAGCAGGCCGACACGCTGCTGTTTACCGTGGTGGATCGCCTCGAAAACGACGGCATCGACCAGGCCCGGCTGCCTGAGCTGGAGCGATTGCTCAGGGTCCAGCGCAGCGAATTGAGCCAGCTCCATGGCTTGTTCGTTTATGACGAAAAAGGTGACTGGGTCGCCAATTCCAATGGCGCCGTCGTGCCCAATGCAAACAATGCCGACCGCGAATATTTCATCTTCCATCGCGATCATCCCGATCGTGGACCTCACATTGGCCCGTCGATCAAGAGCCGTTCGAGCGGCGAATGGATCATGACGGTTTCCCGCCGTATCAATCATCCGGATGGCAGCTTTGCCGGCGTGGCGCTGGCCACGATCTATCTCAACCACTTCCTGGTGCTCTACAACAGCATCGATATGGGCAGTAACGGCGTGATCAACCTGATCGCCGACGACGCCACTATCGTCGTTCGCCGGCCATTCAAAGAAGCGGACATCGGCACCAGCGTCGCCAAGGGACCGCTGTTTACGCAACTGTTGCCCAAGGGTGATTCAGGCACGGCAACGGTCCCGTCCTATGTGGATGGGGTCGAGCGTGTGGTCGGGTTTCGAAGGGTCGCCGGTTATCCTCTGATCATCTTTGCAGCGTTGGATAAAGAAGAAGTCCTGGCAGGCTGGCGTGAGGAGGCACTGCGCAGTGCCGGGATCGTCGCGTTGTTCCTGGGGGTCCTGGGCGTCCTCGGTTATCGCCTCATTCGCCTCATGAAGCAGCAAAATCACGTGCAGGGCGTATTGCTGGATGCGCAGGAAAAACTCATCGAGGTCAACCGCAGTCTTGAGTTGCTGGCGCTGGAGGACGCACTGACCGGGCTGTCCAACCGGCGTCAGTTCGATCTGTTTATCCTCGCCGAAATGGGCCGCGCCAGGCGCAACCAGACCCACCTCGCGCTACTGATGATCGATGTCGATCACTTCAAAAGCTTCAATGATCTTTACGGCCATGTGGCCGGCGATGAGTGTTTACGCAACATCAGCACGATCATCAGGGACAACATCAAGCGCCCCGGCGACCTGGCTGCCCGCTATGGCGGCGAAGAGTTTGCGGTGGTACTGCCGGGGACCGACTATGTGGGAGCGTTTCTGGTGGCGGAAAAAATCCGTCGCGCGGTTCAGCAAGCCGGCATCCAACACAGTGAAGGGGCTGAAGGTACGGTGACGGTCAGCCTGGGGGTCGCCGCTTACAATCCGGCGTCACAAGCCCAGCCCAACGACCTGGTGGGCGCCGCTGACAAGGCGCTCTACGTGGCCAAGGCCAGTGGCCGGAACATGAGCGTCATTGCCAATTGAATTCAAACAAGGCTGCCAACTGCCCGGATGGCTTTCAGCCAGGTGAGACCTTCAATCGATAACATGGGCGCAATCCTTGAATCGGGTTCAGGTGGCCCGACGTAACCTCCACAGCCTGATCAATCTAAAGTAGACCAGCACGTTGATCGCCAGCACCACGCTGCCCAGTCCCAGCTGAATTGCCGGTGTCAGGCCTGCCGGGTAAATGACCGGCCACACGTAATGTTCGATGAAACCGCCGCTGTAACCGGTTTGCCCGGCCGCGTCGCGCATGAGGTTTTCCCACTGTGTCAGCGGGCAGTTCAGGTGGAAGACTTCCACCGACACGCCCCACACAGCCGCAGGCAGGTGCCACCAGATCAGGGGGCGCCATTTGAGCACCAGCAGCCCGCCGAACAGCACGAACAGAATGAACAACAGGTGGAACAGGACCAGCCCGTCGGCGGCGATTCGGTAAAGCATGTCGACTCCCTGACGCGTTATGCGAATGGCTCCATGGTACTCGGGCGGGCCGCTGGTGCTCTATCGATTGCTGCTGTTCGGCGCTGCGACACGCCTTTCGTCAATCGCGAAAATCAGCGAGCTCCGCACGCATCCTGCCGTTGTGCTTGGCCTTGTAGAGCAACTTGTCCACCTGTTCGACGAATTCCAGCGCCGTCGCGTGCAGCGATGCCATGGTGGTGCCGACACCCAGGCTCAGGCTCAGCCGCTTCGATACCGCAGAAAACTCGTGGGGGATGTGCTGCTGGCGAACCAGGTGCAGGCATTTATTTGCCACCAGCCTTGCGGATTCGGCGTCGGTTTCCGGCAGCAGCCAGACGAACTCTTCACCGCCGATCCGCGCGATGAAATCCCGTGGCCGGTTGGCCGCCAGGGACAAGGTCTGAGCGACACGCCGCAAGCATTCATCACCCTTGATGTGCCCGTAGTGGTCGTTGAACTGTTTGAAGTAATCAATATCCAGAATCAGCAGCGACAACGGTGATCCCGTGCGTTGAGCGTTGCTCCATTCCCGTTCCAGTACGGTGTCGAACATGCGCCGGTTGGCGATGCCGGTCAGTCCGTCCTGGAACGAATATTCTTCGAGTTGCTTTTGCAGGCGACTCAAGTGTTCTTCGGTTTTCTTGCGCTCGCTGATGTCGAACATGAAACCCACCAGCGCTTCCACTTCACCGTCCTTGCGCACCACGTGCACCACATCGCGGATCCACACATAGTCACCGTCGCGGGTCAGCGCTCGATAGTCCGCCTCGTGATCCACACCCGCCCGCGATTGCGAAACGCAGAACTCCACCACGTAGTCGCGATCATCCGGGTGCATGCGCTCGACCCAGTCATTGACCCCCACCCAACTGTCCTGCTTCCAGCCCAGCAAGCGCTCGATCTGCGGACCGATGTAGCTGAAAGTCATGGTCTTCCAGTCGATCCGCCATGGGATTGCTTTGGTCGACTCAAGCAGGGTTTTGTAGACGTCGCTGTCGCTTTCGATTGAGCTCATGAGGGGGGGCGGATCTCAAAGATGAAAAAACTGCGCCATCATGTTGCTACTACTGTAGTGAATCAAGCGTGCAGCCGATGAGTGGAACAAGTTCGCGGAACAAATTCGCGGAACAAGTGCGCAAGATTGTTCAAGCCAGCGACCATGACTGCTGGCACAGTCTGAGGTCTTTCCCTGGTTGTAGAGCGTTATGTCCAATTCACTCATGCCGCGCAATGCCTTTCTTCGCGGCGCTGCGGCGATCATGCCGTTGTCCCTGGCGACCGCGCCCTGGGGACTTCTGGCCGGTTCCATGGCCATCGAGGCCAATCTCACGCCCCTGCAAGGCCAGGGGTTGTCCAGCATCGTGTTCGCCGGAGCCGCGCAACTGGTGGCGATCGGCATGCTCAAGGGCGGTGCCGGGATCTTTTCGATTCTGCTGACCACACTGCTGCTGACCTCCCAGCATTTGCTCTACGGGATGAGCATGCGTTCGGTGATTTCGCCATTGCCGGGGCGCTGGCGGGTGGGGCTCGGTTTTTTGCTCACCGACGAGCTGTTCGCCCTGACCAGTGCGCATGACAAACAACAGTTCAACCGCTGGTACGCGTTGGGTGTCGGCCTGACGTTCTACATCGCCTGGAACCTCTTCACCCTGGCCGGCATCGTGCTGGGCAGCAGCATTCCGGGGCTGGAACATCTGGGACTGGACTTCTCCATCGCAGCGACCTTTATCGCCCTGATCACCCCGGTGGTGCGGAACGTGCCGACCGTGGTGTGCGTGGCGGTGTCGTTGTTCTGCTCGGTGCTGTTCAGCTACTGGCAATGGGGCTCGGCGCTGGTGCTGTCGGGGTTGGCGGGCATGACCGCAGGCTTTATCTGCAACAAATTCTACGGTGGACGCACATGATGGTCTGGGCGGTGATTGTCGGCATGGGGCTATTGGTGTTCCTCAACCGTTATGTGTTTCTGGAGCCGCGGCTGCCCGTGCGCTTGAGCAGCAATGCGCGGCAGTTCCTGGGGTTTGCGGTGCCGGGCATGTTGACGGCGATCTGTGGGCCGATCGTGTTCATGCCGGACAAGCAGCTGAATCTGCAGTGGGATAACCCGTACCTGATCAGTTCGCTGGTGGCGGTGGGGCTGGTGCTTTACACCCGTAATACGTTGCTCAGCATGTTGTTGAGCATGGGGTTCTTCTTTTTGCTGCGTTGGTGGCTCTAAGTCGTTTCCGTCGAAATTGTTCTACGCTTAAAGAGGACCCCTACAGGAAGAGAGGTGAGCATGGCTAATGATCCAAAGCGTCCGTATCCGGATGAAGATGTGGATGACGAACCCACGGAAGAAGAGATTGAACGGCAACGGCGTTCGACGCCGGACTGGAAGCACCCCGACGACGGTAAAGAGCTGTCAGATCGCGACCAGGAACGTCCGCTGAAACCTTGACCGCGCTGCACATACAAAAAAGCCCCGCGCTATCAAAGCGTAATACTGTTCACTTAAGACATTATTCAGTCGAGCTAGAACCTGTGGCGAGGGGATTTATCCCCATTCGGCTGCGAAGCAGTCGTAATCCAGACAACTTAGTCTGTCTGAAAAGACGCTGGGGCCGCTTCGCAGCCCAACGGGGATAAATCCCCTCGCCACAAATGTTGGGCCCGCGCCTATGTGAACAGCATTACGCTATCAATGCGGGGCTTTTTCATTGGGCGATTATTAAATCAGATCGCATTCCAACGAATGTGTGTAATACCCAATTGCTGCGCTTTGATGCGCGCAGCTCTGTTCAGGAGGAAACAGTCTGTTCAGTCCCTGTTACCAGGCAAACACTGTTCGCTGCGGGTCATGAGCTTATGCATTAATCGAATTTAAAAAGCTTCTTGTAAGAGCGTTATGGTCTATCGCAATAACCCTCAAGGAGCCTCCGATGAACCTGTCCCGATTCGTGTGTAGTCTGCTGACCAGCGCACTGTTCGCCGCCCCATTGGCGTACGCCGCCGAGCCCGTTGTTTTGCATGTCGGTGATCAGAACTACTACAACGTTCGCGCTTCGGTGGAGGCATCGGGCGTGCTGAAAGACGCGCCGTATACCGTCGACTGGAAGCACTTCCAGGCCGCCGCGCCGCTGGCTGAAGCGCTGAATACCGGTGCGCTGGATCTGGGTTTTCTCGGCGATTCGGGGTTTCTGTTCCTCGCCGCCAAACAGGCGCCGGTGAAACTGATCGGTGTGTCGCGACAGAACCCCGACACCATCGCCTTGCTGGTGCCCAAGGATTCGCCGGTCAAAACCATCGCCGATCTGAAGGGTAAGAAAGTCGCTTACTGGCCCGGTGCCTGGAGCCAGCAACTGACCCTGCGCGCCCTGGAAACAGCCGACCTGCCGGAAGACTATGTCGACTTCATCAAACTGATGCCGATCGATGCTGCCGCCGCGTTGCCTCAGGGCAGCATCGACGCATTCCCGGTCTGGGAACCCTACATCTCCCAGCAAATTCTGTTCTCCGGCGCCCGGCCGATCCTCACCGCCAAGAACCTGATGCCCGGCCTGAGCGCCATCGCGGCCTCGACGCCGTCGATCGACAGCAAACGCGAAGCCATTGCCGACTTTCTGGTGCGACTGAAAAAGGCCCGGGCCTGGGTCGACAACCACACCGACGAGTACGCCGATCTCTGGGCGAAGAAAGCCAACCTTGACCAGAACGTTTCGCGCCATTGGTTGCGCCAGGCTCACATGACCGTTGGCCCGGTGGATGCGCTGGCAGCAAAGGATCTGCAAAGCACCGCGGACTTCCTGTTCAAGGTAAAAGCGCTGCCGGCTGCGTTGGCGACTGCGCCGATTATCGACAGCTCGTTTCAGCAGGCGTTTGCCCAGTAACCCACGATGCCGGGCAGCACTGGAACCAAACCCTGTGTACCCTGATCCAACCTCGGCCCGCAGCGACCTGCGGGGCCGACGAAGGATAAATGGGCAAAACATGAAATGGCTGTTCAAGGTTCTCTCTGCACTCATCATCGCCACAGGGCTGGTGGGGTGCATCGCTTCACCCATCGAAATGACGCCGCAGACCGAACAGCGTCTGAGCGCGCAACCACCGATCCGTTTTCTGCTGACCTTCGACGACGGTCCCAGCGCCTCGAGTTTCTGGAATCCGACGATGACGGTGCTCGACAGTCTGGCGACGAACCCGGTGCAGCCGAACCTCAAAGCGGTGTTCTTCGTGCAGACCCGTGCCTCACGAGCGGGCGGCAGTGAAATAGGGCGCCAGGTCATGCACCGCGAACAGGCCGAAGGTCAGATCCTGGGCTTCCACACGGCCACGCCCGGGCACACCAATCATCGATCCCTGGATCCGCAAGAACTGGAACAGTCCCTCGCCAACGGCAGCGCCGACATCGCTGCGATCACTGGCGAGCCACCGACCTTGGTGCGCCCGCCATTCTGGAACTACGACAAGCGCACCTTCGCGGCCTATCAGCAACACGGCCTGCATGTGCTGCTGACCGACCTGAGCGCCAATGACGGCAAGATCTGGGGCTTCAACGCCAGCCCCCGGCGGCGGGCCCACTTCTTGCGCACAATGTCCGAAGTGCGTGAGCGCATCGCCCGTGGCGAGTTACCGGTGGTGGACGGGGTGATTCCGGTGGTGGTGACGTTCCACGATCTCAATCGCTATACCGCCCGGCATATGCGGGAGTACCTGCAAATCCTCCTCGACAGCGCACAGGCGACCGGTGTGAAAACCGCAGAAAAGCCGTTTTACGACGACACGGCAGCGCTGCAACGGGCCGCCATGGCGCGTACTGTTCGCGACAGTTCGCAGCCGGTTGAGTTACCGGGGCTCTGGAATTGGATCTGGGGTGCGGATTCTCACTGAAAGGTCGCCAAAGTGAGAAACAGCTAACACTTATTTTGAGCATTGGCAGGCGCAGGATGGGAAAAGCCCATCTATGCTGAGCAAGTTGGATCCGATTACCAGCCACGGAGGCGCCAGTCATGGTTTCAGTTCCTGAGCTTTGCCGCATTGTCGAGTCCGGTTTTCAACCGCTTTCCTGCGCCTGCACAGTGAATCCCGACGGAACGTTACGGATCAAAGTCTACGAACCCGCCACCGGGCGCATTGTTCTGTTGATTACCGGTGTATCACCCGAACGGCTGACCAGCATTCGCGCTATCGCCAATCTGATAGGCGAGTTGCGCATCGAGATGCGCGCTGGTCGCCGGGCCTTTGCCGGCTGAAGCAGGTCGCATTGCGGATCAGGCCCGCGGTTGCAGTTCATCAATCATCTGCAAACAATGATTCAACCCCGGCGATACGTCGCCCACGCGTCTGCTGAGAATGATCGGCGAGGTCGCGTTGTCTTCCAGCAACGGCGTGAAACCAATGTCGTCGCGGTGCAGCAACTGCACCGAGGCCGGCACCAGGGTGACGCCGATTCCCGCTCCCACCAGACCGATGGCTGTTTGCAGCTCGTTGGTCCATTGCGCCACATGGATGCTCACGCCATAGGATTCGAACAACGCGATCACATGGTCGGCGTAGCTCGGGCGCGGGTTGCCGGGGTACAGCACGAAGGGTTCTTTCGCCAATTCGCGAAGGCTGATCGGCCCGGCCAGTAATGGGTGACCGGCGGGGAGGGCGGCGACCAGTCGGTCTTCGGTCAATACAGTCTGGATGATCGCCGGGTCGTCGATGCGAATTCGGCCGAAACCGATATCGATACGCCCGGCCTTGAGCGCCTGCACTTGTTGCAGCGTGGTCATTTCCGAGAGCCCCAGTTCAAGCTCCAGGGGCTCGCCGCTGCGCAAACGGCGAATCAGCTCCGGCAGCACGCCGTAGAGCGTCGACGGGGCAAAACCGATGCCCAGCCAGGTCTTTTCGCCCAGACCGATCCGTCGCGTGTTGTCGCACACCTTGCTCAATTGCTCGAGCAGGGCGGTGGAGTGCTCATGGAAAAACCGTCCGGCATCGGTCAGCTTCAGCGGCCGCCCGCGCTCCAGCAACAACACCCCGAGTTCATCCTCCAATTGCTGCATCTGCCGGCTCAGTGGCGGCTGGGCGATGTGCAGCAGTTCAGCGGCACGGGTGAAATTGAGGGTTTGAGCCAACACCTGAAAATACCGCAGGTGACGCAGTTCCATGGGGCCTCCAGTCGCAAGTCGATTGCATACCTTAAAGGTATCAAGTCAGACCAATTCTATATTGGCTTCCCGAAAAAAGCCGTACCAGAATCGGTTCCAGAACTTTAAGAACCTGACGGGTATTGACATGCTTGCAACAGCCATTGAATCGATCGAGACGATCATCGTCGATCTGCCGACCATCCGCCCGCACAAGCTGGCGATGCACACCATGCAGAACCAGACCCTGGTGATCATTCGCGTGCGCTGCGCCGACGGCATCGAAGGCATTGGCGAATCCACCACCATCGGTGGCCTGGCCTATGGCAACGAAAGCCCTGACAGCATCAAGACCAACATCGACAAACACTTCGCGCCGCTGCTGCTGGGCCAGGACAGCACCAACGTGAACGCCGCGATGTTGCGCCTGGAGCGCAGCATCCGGGGCAACACGTTCGCTAAATCAGGTATCGAAACCGCTTTGCTCGACGCTCAGGGCAAACGCCTTGGGCTGCCGGTCAGCGAGTTGTTGGGCGGCCGCGTTCGCGATGCCCTGCCAGTGGCGTGGACCCTGGCCAGTGGCGATACCGACAAGGACATCGCCGAAGCGGAAAAAATGCTCGACCTGCGCCGCCATCGGATCTTCAAACTGAAAATCGGTGCCGGCGAAGTCAACCGCGACCTGGCTCACGTCATTGCAATCAAGAAAGCCTTGGGCGACCGCGCCAGTGTGCGGGTCGATGTCAATCAGGCCTGGGATGAAGCGGTCGCGCTGCGCGCCTGTCGGATCCTGGGAACCAACGGCATCGACCTGATCGAACAGCCGATCTCGCGCAACAACCGCTCCGGCATGGCGCGCCTGAATGCCATGAGCCCGGCGCCAATCATGGCCGACGAATCCATCGAGTGCGTGGAAGACGCCTTCAACCTGGCTCGTGAAGGTGCAGCCTCGGTGTTCGCCCTGAAAATCGCCAAGAACGGCGGCCCGCGCGCCGTGTTGCGAACCGCTGCGATTGCCGAAGCGGCCGGTATCGGCCTGTATGGCGGCACCATGCTCGAAGGTGGCATCGGCACCCTGGCCTCGGCCCATGCGTTTGTCACGCTGAATAAGCTGGCGTGGGATACCGAGTTGTTCGGTCCATTGCTGCTGACTGAAGACATTCTCAGCGAGCCGCTGGTCTATCGCGATTTTGAGCTGCACGTGTCGAAAACACCGGGGCTGGGCCTGAACCTCGATGAAGAACGTCTGGCGTTCTTCCGTCGTGACAAAACGTCCACTGCCATTCATCAAGCCTGAGGAGAGCATCATGCTGTTCCACGTAAAAATGACCGTGAACCTGCCGGTCGATATGAATCCCGAAGCAGCCGCGAAGCTGAAGGCTGACGAAAAAGCCCTGGCCCAGCGCCTGCAAGAGCAAGGCAAGTGGCGTCACCTGTGGCGCATCGCCGGGCACTATGCCAATTACAGCGTTTTCGACGTCGACAGCGTGCAGGAACTGCACGACTTACTCATGCAATTACCGCTGTTTCCATACATGGCGATCGAGGTCGATGCGATGTGCCGGCATCCTTCTTCCATTCGCGAAGATGACCGCTGAACCCAGCCTGTTCAGTTCGCTACGCTAATAATTACAAGATGAGGAACCCACCAAAATGAACGTCAAGATTTCCCACACTGCCAGCGTCCAGAAGTTTCTCGAAGAGGCCAGCGGCCTGCACAACGACGCCGGCGACCCGCGGGTCAAGGCCCTGGTTTACCGCATCCTGCGCGATTCGGTGAACATCATCGAAGACCTGGCCGTGACCCCGGAAGAGTTCTGGAAAGCCGTCAACTACCTCAACGTGCTGGGTGCGCGTCAAGAGGCCGGGTTGGTGGTGGCCGGGCTCGGTCTCGAACATTATCTCGACTTGTTGATGGACGCTGAAGATGAACAGGCCGGCAAGGCTGGCGGCACACCGCGGACCATCGAAGGCCCGCTGTACGTGGCGGGTGCGCCGCTGTCGGAAGGCGAAGCGCGACTGGATGACGGCATCGATCCGGGTGTGGTGCTGTTCATGCAGGGCCAGGTCAAGAACACCGCCGGCGAACCGTTGGCCGGCGCGGTGGTGGATGTCTGGCACGCCAACACCGGCGGCACTTACTCCTACTTCGATACCGCTCAATCGGAGTTCAACCTGCGTCGCCGTATCGTCACCGATGCCGAGGGTCGTTATCGCTTTCGCAGCATCGTGCCGTCGGGCTATGGCTGCCCGCCGGACGGTCCGACCCAGCAATTGCTCGATCAACTGGGCCGTCATGGTCAACGGCCGGCGCACATTCACTTCTTCATTTCCGCGCCGGATCATCGTCACCTGACCACCCAGATCAACCTCGATGGCGATCAATACCTGCACGACGATTTCGCCTATGCCACCCGTGACGAGCTGATTGCCAAAATCACCTTCAGCGACGATCCACAGCGCGCAGCGGCGCACGGTGTCAGCGGTCGTTTTGCCGAAATCGACTTCGATTTCACCTTGCAGACCTCCGCGCAACCCGACGAGCAGCAACGCCACGAGCGGGTCCGCGCGCTCGAGGACTGACAGAGTGATGTGATCGAACCCGACCTTGTGGGAGCGGCTGTGGCGAGGGGATTTATCCCCGCTGGACTGCGAAGCAGGCCCAAGATTTTGGGGCGGCTGCGCCACCCAACGGGGCGGTGCGACGTTTCGCTAAATCCCCTCGCCACAGCCCGCTCCCACACGGGTTTCGGTTAATCGGCTGGCAGCACGTCGGCCTACTGACACACCGTTGCACGCACTGTTCTAGAATGCCCCGACGCAACCTATAACAACAATGAGAGTGACCCGATGATGCAAGCGCAACTGTTGAGTCAGCGCAGCACCGTATTCGACCACGCCGACCCTTACGCGGTGTCGGGGTACGTCAATCAGCATGTCGGTAACCATTGCATTCTGATGCCCCGGGCCGGGCGACCGCTGGCCAGCCTCAATCACCGCAAGTTTGCCAGCCTCGACCTGTGCCGCATCAGTTACGGCGGCAGCGTGCGCGTCACGTCGGGCGCGCTGGAAAGCATCTATCACTTGCAAGTGTTGTTGCGCGGCAATTGCCTGTGGCGCGGGCACGGCCAGGAACACTACTTCGCGCCCGGCGAGTTGTTGCTGATCAATCCCGATGATCCGGTGGACCTGACGTATTCCGACGATTGCGAAAAATTCATCCTCAAAGTCCCCACCCAGTTGCTGGAATCCGTGTGCGATGAGCAGCGCTGGCGCTATCCGGGGCAGGGCGTGCGGTTTCTGGAGAACCGTTATCAGCTCAATGAACTGGAAGGCTTTGTCGCTCTGCTGGCGATGATTTGCCAGGAAGCCGAGGCCACCGAGCAGATTCCCAAGGTGCAGGAGCACTACGCGCAGATCATCGTCAGCAAGATGCTCAGCCTGATGAAGACCAATGTCAGCCGGATCAGTCTCGGCTCACAGACGGCCACGTTCGAGGTGATTGCTGACTACATCGCGGGCCACCTCAAACAGGACATCGACAGCGAAGAACTGGCGCGCCAGGCGCGGATGAGTCTGCGGTCGCTGTATGGATTGTTCGAACGCAACGCCGGCACCACACCGAAAAACTACATCCGGCAAAAACGCCTTGAGCGCATCAACGCCTGCCTGAGTGACCCGACGTGCAACGTGCGTAATGTCACGGAAGTGGCGATGGATTATGGATTTCTGCATTTGGGACGGTTTTCCGATAACTACCGTAAGCAGTTTGGGGAGTTGCCGTCGGATACGCTGAAGCGGCGGGATTGAGATGCAGGGAGGCTTCACGGGCCTCTCGAAGTTAGCCCATCCACCGGTTATCCAAACTGATTTGCCTGCAAAAGGGATAAAGATTTTTTCAGACTAGTTCAAGCTCAGCGGCTGCGACAAGGCCAAACATTACGAGTAAAAATCCCCAGCCGGTCCACTGTAAAACAATCAGCTTTCGCCTTAAGACAGCAGGGAAGTTCTTCAAGTCCTCCGCGCTGGCACCTCCATCGCGTAGGTAAAGGCGAGGTGTAGTCATTACTCCCATTATGGCGCCCAGTAAAAACATATTCCCCCAAGGTCCGCCGTTCCTGAGCGGTGCTCGAATCATAACTGCGGGGCAATTTTGCAGGTGATTTAGCATCACATCCATTTTTGTATAGGCAAGGTGGAGTGATATGCCGATTATTATGAATATGCCCACAAAGTCAATTAAACCGACACAAAGAAGTATTTTGTCAGCGGTGCTTATGCTCATTTAATGATCTCGTGGATTTTTTATCTACAAAATAGACTCGCCGAACAATAGAGCAGTCCGGAGTTTCCAATCAGTACAAGTAAAACTAGTGTAGCGAGAAGCCCCAGTGCGCTCCAGTGCATAATTATTAACTTACGTTTTAGTACGCGAGGGAAGGCTTGCAAGTCTTCTGGGCTTAGTTCGCCCCTTTTGAGATAGAATCCGGGGAACGTGATAATTCCTGAAATTCCTCCTACAAGCATCAAGTTCCCCCACGGACCACCGTGCCTGAGCGGAGTACGAACCGTGATGGCTGAGCAGTTTTTCAAATGATCCAGGATAAAATCCATTTTTGTGTATGCCACATGTAGCATTACGACGATCCAAATAAACATCGCGATAATCACCACCCCGGATGAATAACCGATAACTATTTCAATGCTGTCCATTTGTATTCTCATATATTAATTCGCCTAATGCTTCTCCCCTATTCCACCTAAAAACCCACCTGCAAAAGAACCTGTCCCGACTACTATCAGGCCGCATGCGAGAGTTGCCGTTCCTCCAGTCGGGATTGCTAAGCCCGCGCAGACCCAATCGTATGTTCAAGCAAGGTCGAATATAGCTATGATCGCGAATCCCGACATTACCAATAAAAGGCCCCATACGCTCCACTGCAAAATGGCCAGTTTACGTCTCAATCTAGTCGGAGTGTTTTTCAAATCTTCTAAACTTAACTCTCCTCTTTTTAGATAAAAGTTTGGGAAGGTTACAATTCCAGAAATACCTCCTATGAGCATTAGATTTCCCCATGGGCCACCGTGTCTGAGAGGTGCTCGGACCATGATCGCCTTACAGTTTTTATAAAGATCTAGCATCATATCCATCTTTGTGTAGGCCATATGTAATGCGACGCCTATCCAAACTAATGCAGCTGCAAAATAGATTAGTCCGATGCAGGCAATTAATAAATCAACGGTCTCGGCACTCATTTAGTGATCTCATAAATTTTCTCTCCAATTAACTCTCCCCCTTTGCCTCCACCGACGCCTCCGACAATAGAGCCGACACCGACTACCACTAGACCGCATACAAGAGCAGCTGTCCCGCCAGTCGGTACGGAAAGTGCTGCGCAGACCCAACCTATAGTCGAGCCGGTAATTGCTGCTGAAGCCATGGCTCCGCCTGCCACTCCGCCGGAAAAACCACCAGCTTCGGTAAATTTCACCTTCTCACAGGCCTCCACATTCCCTTCCGCACAAACTCCCTGAACCTTGATAACTGACGCTCCACCCCCCACCGCAGTACCAATCCAACCGCCATATTTGACATACTTCGCCGCTTTCGAAACGCCTTCAATATGCGTGGCATAACCAGGGATCTGTCCAACAGCCCCAGCTTTTCTCCAGCGATGAACAAGACTTTTAGTCGATATACCCAATACGGCTTTCAGATTGGGATGATCCGGAAAGCCAATGCTCTTTTTTGTCAGTTTGGTGAGCTGGGTATTCAACTGAGCCAGCAGGCGTTTGCGTTCCGCATAAAACTCGGCGGAGTTGAGGTGGCCATTGGCTTGAAAAGTTCGTGTATGCAAACTCTCGATGTCACGCAGAATGACCTTCACGTCGTTCAGGTTCTTCGCGAACATGGACAGTCCGAAGCTGGCACCGACTGAACCCTTGGAAAGAAAGAAGGCTATTTCGTCATGGTGACGCGCCATGAAATCGGCTTCTTCTGAACTGAGAGGCTCCAAGGCTTTATTTACATTACCCGCCGCTTGCATCAACTGCGCTTCTTCGAAGGTACATAGATGATTGTTCGGATCGCTGAGAACAATCATTGTTCCGGCTTTCACCTGATCCAGATTCGGATTCAGGGCCTTGAATTTGGCGATGACGGCGGGGGAGGCTGAAGTGAAAAGCTGAGCCTCCAGTTTGTCAGCGGTAGTGCTCCTGGGGACGACGTAGAACCCTGGTTCTTCTTGTGGGACGGCCGCAGGCCATTGCTCTTGAGGAAAAAACTTCAAGTCCGAGACTGGATGCGGCGAAGAGGTTGCCCTCAATGCGTCGGGCGAATTCGCGGTCGTCGACTCGAGGCTTTGAGCATGGACAAAGCGCAATAAACGTTCCGGGTCGGGTTTTAATGAAGGCTGTATGAGCGTTGAGTTCGGGATTCTTTTAACCCGTTCATTGATCGCGCCCTGAGCTTTTCGCCTAACGGCTTGCGATTGGCTAAGCAGGTCTCGTTGTTCTTGCACAAGCGCCTGCAAGCCTTGCTCCGGCGTTTTGTTGCCCTGCGCGACATCGTCCGCAACGCGCTTTGCATAGAAGGCGACTTCCCGATTGAACCGCTCACGCAACAAACCTTGCGCAAGATGACGAGTAGCAAGAGTGCGAGCTTGCCCCACCAGTTTGCCCGCGGCACTGTTGACGTCCCAATACTCATGACGATTCGGACTCATCCTTCATCGCCCCACGAACTGTAACCCGCGGTTTTTGCCAAGTGGTGGGTCCAGGTGATGTCGCGGTAACGAATAGCCACCTGTTCCTGGGGCTCGGCGTCGTTTTGAAAAATGGCATGAGGCATTTCAAGCGTCAGGTCGGCAATAACTCCGCCATTGATCGACACGGTATAAAACTTTTCCTGCATGCCAAAAGCCGACACGCGATAGAAACTGATCGTGCAGTTGATTTCTTCTCTGTTTGAAAGCGCTTGAGCAAGCAGCGGTGATGATTTATCGACGGCCTTTGTGATGATGATCGGGCTATGCGTCGACTTTTTGATGTTCCCGATATTAGTGATGTTGTGGCTGTAGGACAGCACCATGATTTCATCGGTGTGCGCTACCTGATACTTGTTGCCGATAGAGTCCTGGGTTGAGCAACCCGCTGAAATCAAGCCTTGAGCTTTTCCGTTTAGGGTCATGTAACCGTGATTAGCCATAGAAACCACTCCTTGTAGTCAGGCGGGCAGTCTATGGCAGAAGTTGTAAGCAGTTATGTAGTCCGATTCCGAAAATGCGTTCTGCACTAAACGGATAAAGGTCTGCACCCAGCGGATAGTCCACCCCATTGCCCCGTCCTAGCATGAGCCTTGCCTGAACAATAACAATGGAGGCGGCGGCCATGACCCTGCGACCCGAATATCTTCAATCCCTGCTTGAGGACGATCCAGAACAAGGCATCTACCGCTGCAAGCGCGAGATGTTCACCGACCCGCGGCTGTTCGATCTCGAGATGCAGCACATCTTCGAAGGCAACTGGCTGTACCTGGCCCACGAAAGCCAGATCCCCAACAAAAACGACTTCTACACCACCACCATGGGGCGCCAGTCGATCTTCATCGCGCGCAACAAGGACGGTGAGCTCAATGCGTTCCTCAACGCCTGCAGCCATCGCGGCGCGATGCTGTGCCGGCACAAGTCCGGCAACAAGAGCTCGTACACTTGCCCATTCCACGGCTGGACCTTCAACAATTCCGGCAAGCTGCTGAAGGTCAAGGATCCGGCCGAAGCGGGCTACCCGGCGAGCTTCAACTGCGAAGGCTCCCACGACCTGACTAAAGTCGCGCGTTTCGAGTCATATCGCGGTTTCCTGTTTGGCAGCCTCAAGGCCGACGTAGTCCCACTGGTTGAACACCTGGGCGAGTCGGCGAAGATCATCGACATGATCGTCGACCAGTCCGCCGATGGCCTGGAAGTGCTGCGCGGTTCCTCCAGCTACATCTACGAAGGCAACTGGAAGCTCACCGCCGAAAACGGCGCCGACGGTTATCACGTCAGCTCCGTGCACTGGAACTACGCCGCCACCCAGAACCAGCGCAAGCAGCGCGAGGCCGGCGATTGCAACCCGACCATGAGTGCCGGCAGTTGGGCTAAGCAGGGCGGTGGTTTCTACTCCTTCGACAAGGGCCATATGCTGCTCTGGACCCGTTGGGCCAACCCTGAAGATCGCCCGCTGTACGAGCGTCGTGATGAATTGGCCCAGGACTTCGGCAAGGCCCGCGCCGACTGGATGATCGAGAACTCGCGCAACCTGTGCCTGTACCCGAACGTGTACTTGATGGACCAGTTCAGTTCGCAGATCCGTATCGCCAGGCCGATCTCGGTCAACCGCACGGAAATCACCATTTACTGCATCGCCCCCAAAGGCGAAAGCGACCACGCCCGTTCGAGCCGGATTCGTCAGTACGAAGACTTCTTCAACGTCAGCGGCATGGCTACCCCGGATGATTTGGAAGAGTTTCGTTCCTGCCAGGCCAGTTATCAGGGCAGCGTCACGACGTGGAACGACATGTCCCGTGGCGCTGAACACTGGATCGAAGGCGCTGATGAGGCGGCCAAGGACATAGACCTGCATCCGCTGCTCAGCGGAGTGCGCACCGAAGACGAAGGCCTGTTCGTGCTGCAACACAAGTATTGGCAGCAGACCATGCTCAAGGCCTTGGCCGCCGAGCAGTCCGAACTGATTCCTGTGGAGGCCGTGCAATGACCATCACCTATGACGCCGTGCGTGATTTTCTCTACCGCGAAGCGCGCTACCTCGACGACCGGCAGTGGGACGAGTGGCTGGAGTTGTACGCCCCGGACGCGACGTACTGGATGCCATCCTGGGACGACAACGACGAGTTGACCGAAGACCCGCAACGGGAAATCTCGCTGATCTGGTACGGCAACCGCACCGGCCTGGAAGACCGCGTCTTCCGCATCAAGACCGAGCGTTCCAGCGCCACCATGCCGGACACCCGCACCTCGCACAACATCAGCAACATCGAGCTGCTTGAACAGGCCGATGGCTTGTGCAACGTGCGCTTCAACTGGCACACCCTGAGCTTTCGCTACAAGACCGTCGACAGCTATTTCGGCAGCAGTTTCTACACCCTCGATGTGCGCGGTGAAAACCCGCTGATCAAGGCCAAGAAAGTGATCCTGAAGAACGATTACGTTCGCCAGGTCATCGATGTCTACCACCTGTGAGGCAGCGGTCATGACTCATTCCATCGCATTCAATTTCGAAGACGGCGTCACCCGATTCATCGACGCCAATGTCGGCGAAACCGTGGCCGATGCCGCGTATCGCCAAGGCATCAATATTCCACTGGATTGCCGCGACGGCGCTTGCGGTACCTGCAAATGCTTCGCCGAGGCCGGCCGTTATGATTTGGGCGAGGAGTACATCGAAGATGCGCTCAGCGCGGAAGAGGCCGAGCAAGGTTTTGTCTTGACCTGCCAGATGCGCGCCCAGAGCGATTGCGTGGTGCGCGTGCCGACCTCATCCGAGGTGTGCCGTACCCGTCAGGCCAGTTACGACGCGACCATCAGTGCCGTGCGCCAGTTGTCCGACAGCACCATCGCGCTGTCGATCAAGGGCGAAGCCCTGAGCAAACTGGCGTTCCTGCCGGGGCAATACGTGAACCTGGGGATTCCCGGCAGCGAGCAGACCCGCGCCTATTCGTTCAGCTCGTTGCAGCGCGATGGCGAAGTCAGTTTCCTGATCCGCAACGTGCCCGGCGGCTTGATGAGCAGCTTCCTCACCGGCATGGCCAAAGCCGGTGACAGCATGAGCCTGGCCGGGCCGTTGGGCAGTTTCTACCTGCGCGACATTCGCCGTCCGTTGTTGCTGCTGGCCGGCGGTACGGGGCTGGCACCGTTCACGGCAATGCTGGAAAAAATCGCCGAGCAGGGCAGTGAACATCCGCTGCATTTGATCTACGGCGTGACCAACGATTTCGATCTGGTGGAAATGGATCGACTCGAAGCCTTTGCCGCGCGAATCCCGAACTTCAGCTTCAGTGCCTGCGTCGCCAACCCGGACAGTCAGCACCCGCTCAAGGGCTACGTGACCCAGCACATCGAGCCGCAGCATTTGAACGAAGGTGACGTCGATGTCTACCTGTGCGGCCCGCCGCCGATGGTCGAAGCGGTCAGCCAGTTCATCCGCGAAAAAGGCATCGCGCCGACAAACTTTTACTACGAGAAATTTGCCGCGAGCGCGGCCTGAGCCGCGCTGTTGTGGGAGAGAGACATGAACAGGTTCCACGAAAAAGTCGCGCTGATCACCGGCGCAGCCCAAGGCATCGGTCGGCGCGTTGCCGAGCGCATGGCGGCGGAAGGGGCGCGGTTGATTCTGGTCGATCGCTCCGAGCTGGTGTTCGAAGTTCAGCAGCAATTGGGGCAGGGCAGCCAGGTGCTCGCGCTGACCGCCGATCTTGAGCAATACAGCGAGTGCAGCCGCGTCATGCAAACTGCCGTCGAGCGTTTCGGGCGTCTGGATGTACTGGTCAATAATGTCGGCGGGACGATCTGGACCAAGCCTTTTGAGCATTACGAAACGTCGCAGATCGAGGCCGAAGTGCGCCGTTCGCTGTTCCCGACGCTGTGGTGCTGTCATGCCGTGCTGCCGTTCATGCTTGAGCAGGGCAGCGGCGCCATCGTCAACGTTTCGTCCATCGCCACGCGCAGTGTCAATCGTGTGCCGTACGGTGCGGCGAAGGGTGGGGTCAACGCGCTGACCGCGTGCCTGGCCTTCGAAACCGCCGGTCGCGGGATTCGGGTCAATGCCACCGCGCCCGGTGGTACCGAAGCGCCGCCGCGGGTCATTCCACGCAACAGCGCCGATCAGAGCGAGCAAGAGAAGGTCTGGTATCAGCAGATTGTCGACCAGACGCTCGACAGCAGTTTGATGAAACGCTATGGCACGCTGGATGAGCAGGCAAGCGCTATCCTGTTTCTGGCCAGCGACGAAGCGTCTTATATCACCGGCATGATCATGCCGGTGGGTGGCGGCGACCAGGGCTGACGCGACTTGCCAACAACCCCATCCTCAATCGGAGTCATCGTAATGAGTGACAAACCCACGATCGTGCTGGTCCATGGTTTTTGGGGCGGCGCTGCCCATTGGAGCAAGGTCATCGCCGAGTTAATTCACAAGGGCATTACGGACATCCGCGCGGTGGAGATGCCGCTGACTTCATTGGCAGACGATGCAGAGCGCACGCGCAAGATGGTCGCCCAAGTGTCAGGACCCGTGTTGTTAGTGGGGCATTCCTATGGCGGCGCGGTGATCACCGAGGCCGGCGATCAGCCGAACGTGGTGGGGCTGGTGTACATCGCCGCCTTTGCGCCAGACGCCGGTGAAAGTCCCGGCGGCATCACGCAACGGCATCCACCCGCTGCGGCGGCCAACCTGGCTCCCGACAGCGACGGTTATTTGTGGGTCAAGCCTGAGCTCTATCACGAAAGCTTCTGCCAGGACCTGCCCGCGACCGAAGGGTTGGTGATGGGCATCACCCAGAAAGCGCCGCTGGCTACCACCTTCGGCGACACCATTACCACGGTGGCGTGGAAGAAGAAGCCGTCGTGGTATCAGGTTTCTGCGGATGACAGGATGATCGCACCGCAAAATCAGCAATGGATGGCGGGGCGGCTGAACGCCAGGGAGATCCTGACCCTGAACGCCAGCCATGCGTCCCTGGCTTCGATGCCGGTCGAAATTGCTGCGTTCATCGATAAGGCCGCGACGGTGTTGGCCGCAGGATAGAGAACCTTACAGGCGACGCTGAAACGCTTTGATGATTCTGAGCGTCGCGTCGCTTGTGTTCAGGTTCTGGACCGCATCCAGCGGATACCAGATGCAATCGAAAATTTCGTTTTGCGGGCGGGCCTCATCTGCGTTCGCCACCGAGGCCTCGTACACATGGTGTCGGGTGCTGCCCGATTGCAACTCCATCAGGTACAGCAACCCGTCGACCCCAAGCCCAGTCTCTTCCTCAAGCTCTCGCGTGGCGGCGTCGGCAATGGCTTCACCTCGCTCAACCTTTCCGCCGGGCAGCATCCAGCGACTCCTTGGCTTGCGCACCAGGAGAATGTGCCGGTCCTGCTCGCAAATGACGGTCGCGCGTACTTTCATGTGTTACCTGATTGCTGTTTGTCATAAAACAGTCATAAAAATGCAATATTCGCGCCGAGATGTCTGTCTCAATGGTTGGAGTGATAGACGAGGCTGAAAGTGCAACCGGGTGCCGAAATCCTGGCGCGACGTCTGGTTGGCACTTCATGGAAGGTCGGGTGTAAGGTATTCAAGTGAATTCAGGATCATCACTGCCGAAATGGAGGTGACTATGAGCGTTCCGATGCTGACCAAAATGCACATGAATGGTTATGACGTACTCAGCGTGAACAACGGCCCGTGGCGGGTGTGCACCAAAGGTGACCGGCTTGGAGCCTTTGGCAGTAGAGAGGAAGCACTGGCCTTTGCGGCTGCGCTTCCCGGCTACAAGGCCAGGGCAAGTCGGCCTGCACGCAGCCAGAAATCAGATAAATAACGCGCTTGCAGCCCCGGTTCGCCGGGGCTTTTCTTTGTTGGGCGCCAAGGTCCCTGGCTAATAACCGCCACCACCGGTACTGCGGGAAGGCTCTCGGGCTTTTTGCTGCGTGTTGCTCCATTCCGCGCAGGTCATGAAGCTTTTATGATCGACCTTGCCCCTGCCATCGAAACTGACGTTGTACGTTTGCTGATGGCCGGCCTGCTTCAGCTTGTAATCAAAGCAAGTGCCAGGCTCAACGGTGCGATCCGTTATGGATAAGGGCTGGCCGCCAATCTGCTGGACTTGATCCTTGGTCATGCCGGTCTCGACCTTTGCGACCAGCGGCTGATCCCTATAGACACGCGATTCGGTGCTGCAGCCACCCGACGCGGCCAGTACAACGACCAGCGCGCATAGAGGCTTGTGCATGGCAGTGCTCCTGCTATTGAGCTTTCGTTCGAGTGATGATCTTGGCTTTCACTTCCTCGGCATACCCCTTCAGTCGTTCTTCATCTCCCTGAAACAACTCGCACAGCTTCAGGGTCGCTTGCGCATCCACGTCATTGCCAGCCAGGCGCAGTTGCTCTGCGATGCGTAAAAGTTCTACGGCTGACCATCTCAAATCCGACGCAAGACCTTGCAGGTCACGCCGAAGTTCATTTTCAGATTCGTTAAGCCACATGATGACCTCCTGCCAATCTCCGCTACGAAATTTTAGTCCCATTTCCCGGGCCAGGGCGTTTTGTTCGTCTGACCGTTGACGCAACCTTTTGTCGGGAAAATGAACGCGAACCCGCAGATTTGATGTCGTAGTGAGGTAGTGAATTTTTGCTAGGGCGAGGCAACTTCAAATGACGGCGACTGATGACTTTAGATTTCATGCCCATGAGCTGATCGTTGATCTGGACGCGGCCACCACGGAAATGATGAAACTGATTTCTGCACATCAGTTGAGCGGCCCGGAATGGGAGCGGGTCACTCAATGGCAGCATGAAGCGTACGAACGATGGATGACTTATCTGAACGAGAGGTCGTATCCCAATCCCGGCGATCAAAACGCCCCTTGCTGAGTTCAGTGCGACGGATGGATGTCGGGGCAGCGACACGCTACATTCCCCTTTTTTCGGGATAAGGACGCGTTATGCGCAAATTGATTGGGGGCGTAGGGTTGGCGTTGCTGGCGGGCTGTTCGTTGCCCGCGTCCCTGGTGCCAGGTGAACCCAATGTCAGCAAGCACAGCGACAAGGCGCCGAAAGACTATGCCGCGTGCGTGCTGCCGGCGTGGCAGCGGGAGATACCCAACACGACCCAATCGGCGATTTCCAATGGCTACAGAGTCACCGCGCCGAGCATCATCACGGCCGACGAGATTGTAGATATCGTGAAATCGAAGGATGGCAGTCACGTATCGCTTTATCAGGGGCCGCCCTGGGCGAAATCCGGGGCGTTGCGTCAGGCAGTGCGTGATTGTCTGTAAGGTTCAGTCGGTGAGATCGGTCATCTGGATGATCGGGACCGGCCGAACGCGATCATCTCGGTCGTCTGCACATCGATCCCGCCCGGGTTTTCCTGGGCGGGATTTTTTTTGTGCCTTGAGCGGTTGTCGTCGTGAAATTTAACGTGTACTTTTTCATGAAATTATAAATATAAAATTTCATGAGGCCGTATGTTCCAGCAATCTACCCAGCACGTTGCCAGCTATTACGCCCACACCTGCGCGGATCGCTTGGTGGATCGAGCTGTCCTTGAAGGCGAGCAGGACACCGAGGTGTTGATCATCGGGGCCGGCTTCAGTGGGTTGCATACGGCGTTGCATCTGGCCCTGGCCGGTAAGCGTGTGACGTTGCTGGAAGCCAGTCGGGTGGCCTGGGCTGCCTCGGGGCGCAATGGCGGTCAGGCCATTCTCGGCTGGTCGTGTGACATGCCGCCGTTGGAGGCGGCGCTGGGTTATGAGCGTGCGCGCCGGTTATGGGACAGCATGCGTTGGGCTGCCCGGGAGTTGCGAGACTTGCCTGGCCGCCATGGTTTCGATTGTGACTATCGGCCCGGCCACCTCTGGACGTCGGTGATGCCGCGTCGGGTGAGTCTGCTGACAGAATGGCAACACGAGGCCAGCCACAAGTGGGGCCACGATGGTTTGCAGTTCATTTCGCGCGAGGCGTTGCCTGATTGGGTCGCCAGTGAGCGTTACCAGGCAGGCCTGTTCGATCCTGAAGGCGGGCATTTGAATCCGCTGAAACTGGCGCTCGGCCTGGCCGCCGCGATTGAACAGGCCGGTGGACGTATTCATGAACAGAGCAAGGCATTGAGTTATCGCGAAGACGGCGATCGTTACGTGGTCACCACTGAACGCGGTCGGATTCGCGCCGATGTGCTGGTGCTGGCGTGCAACGCCTACCTTGATCGGCTTGATCCGAAGCTGTCGAGTTGTGTGTTACCGGTTGGTACTTATCAGGTGGCCACCGCGCCACTTTCGGTGCAACAGGCGACCGCGCTGCTACCGAGCAATGTGTGCGTCACCGACAACCAGTTTGTCCTCGATTATTTCCGCCGTACGCCGGACAACCGCCTGCTGTTCGGCGGTGGTTGCACTTACCTGGGCGGCATGCCGAAGGACATCGCCGCTGCGACACGGCCCTATCTGGAGCGCGTGTTTCCCCAGCTCAGGGGCGTCGAACTGGACTTTGCCTGGGGAGGACACATCGATCTGACCCTCAAGCGCACACCTGACATCGGTCGACGTGGCGAACTCTACTGGTTACAGGGTTACTCAGGGCATGGCGTGCTGCCGACATTGGCCGGGGCGCGCGCCGTGTCCGACGCGATCCTTGGCCAGCCGGATGAGCTGGCGTTGTACCAGGGTTTGACCAACGGCAGTTTTCCCGGTGGAAAGTATTTGGCCGCCCCACTGGAAGCCATCGGCAAGGCCTGGTATCGGCTGCGCGACAGCCTTTGAAACATCAATTTCTGGAAGCCTTCAGATGGACATGCAAGAAGAAATCTCGGCGCTGGCGATCCTGATCCAGGACCTGCGCAAACACAAAAAATACACGCTCAAAGAGCTGGCGGACAAAATCGGTCGTTCGGTCGGGTTTCTCTCGCAAGTCGAGCGGGGGTTGTCACGTCCCACGGTGGCGGACTTGACCGCCATCAGCGAAACACTCGGCGTGCCGACCACCTACTTCTACAGCTTGCCCAAGCCCATGGCATTGCCTTGGGTGACCCGTCCAGATGAGCGACGCACGCTGTATTACGCCGACGGGATCACCGACATCCTCGTCTCTCCGAAGATGAGGGCGTCCTTCTCAATGCTTGAAAGCCAACTGGAACCCGGCGCCAGCAGTGGTGACCGGCACATGAACGACAGCTCGGAGCAGGGTGGCTATGTCCTCGAGGGTGAGCTGACGCTGTGGCTGGATGACGATAAACCGGTGACATTGCGCACCGGCGACAGTTTTCAACTGGCCAGTCATACGCATTGTCGCTACGGCAACCTCTCGGATCAGCTCGCCCGGGTACTTTGGGTTTACACCTGATAAAAACAACAAGGAACACTAACGATGGATGCTGTCTGCTCTGATCTGGTTGCCGAGGTTCGCGCGTTTCGCCAGCGCTTCCCGCAGGTGCGTTACGTTGACCTGATTTCCCTGGATATTCCCGGGCATTTTTACGGCAAACGCTACCCGATAGAAATGCTCGAGAAGGTCGCCGCCGGCAGCGCGCTCAAGCTGCCGCAAAACTGTGTGTTGCTGGGTACGCAGGGCGGTCTGTTCAAAATCGGCGACTACTGTTTCAACGACGGCGACCCGGATGCTCCACGCCGCCTGGTGCCCGGCACGCTCAAGCCCGTGAGTTGGGAAAAACAACCGCTGGGGCAGATGCTGATTACCTCAAGCGGTACTGAAAAGCCTATTGTTTTCGAGCCGCGTGAAGTGTTGGCGCAGGTGCTCGAGCGCCTCGGCCGAAAAGGGATTTTCCCCGTGGTCGCGTTCGAGCTGGAGTTCTATTTGTTCGATCGCCAACTGCGTGACGGCTTGCCACAGTTCCCTCGCGATCAGCTGACGGACGATGCCGATGATCAGCCGAATATGCACATCGAACGGCTGTCGAGATTTTCACCGGTACTCGATGACATGGTCGAGACAGCGCGGGCGCAAGGCATCGATGCCACGGTGATCACTGCGGAGCTGGGTCCGGGCCAGTTTGAGATCAATTTCGGTCACCTTGACGACGGCCTGCGGGCGGCCGACTGGGCAGCCCTGTTCTGCCGCAGCACACGAGGGGTGGCCCTCAAGCACAACCACCGCGCCAGCTTCATGGCAAAACCCTACTTGCAGCATCCCGGTAGCGGCATGCATGTGCATGTGAGCCTTTACGACGAGGCGGGCACCAACCTGTTGGCGGCTAACAATCAGCAGGCGCTGCGCCATGCGGTGGCCGGTTGCCTTGAAGTGTTGCCGCATTGCATGCCGATCTTTGCACCGAATCACAACGCAATGCGGCGCTTGAGCGGTACGGTGAATGTCGCGACGCGCGCCAGTTGGGGCTTTGAAGATCGTGACGCCTGCCTGCGGGTGCCGGAGTCGGACGCGAAGAATCTGCGCATCGAACATCGCCTAGCGGGCGCGGATGCCAATCCATATCTGGTATTGGCGGCGATTCTGGTCGGGCTTGAGCAAGGGCTGGAAGTGGGGCGTGAACCGATTGCATCCCTCAACGAAGATCGTGGCAGCGGAATCGACTTCCCGCTGGAGATGCTGGAGGCCGTGCGTTCGATGCAAAACAACGTGCAGCTGCGCGAGGGTTTGGGGGCAGAGTTTGTCGATGTCTACTGCGAAAACAAGCGCCAGGACCATTTGGCATTCCTGCAGGACATCAGTGCGCGGGAGTATCGCTGGTACCTCTAAATCAGTCCTTGTCGCTACTCTCCCATAAAAAATGTGTGGATATTGAATGAGTTAGAAGCTTTAGTAACTGGATGGTGAATCAAAATATCTTGTTACAGGCAGAAATGTTCAGTAATATTCGCCCCGCGTTCACCACCACGGTTTATGCATTTTGAGTCCCAGGCGTCCATCAGCTGCCTGGGATTTTTTTTGCCTGAAATTCGCGACAAATGTATATCCGCTACCGCGAAATGATCCCGTGATCGATCGCGTATTTGACCAGGGCCGCCGGTTTGTCGATGTTGAGTTTGCGACGGATGCTCAGTCGATGGGTTTCTACCGTGCGAACGCTGATGTCCAGTTCGCGGGCCATCTCCTTGTTGTTCAGCCCTTGAGCCATCTTGTACAACACCTGGTTCTCGCGCGGTGTCAGCTCGTTGTCGGTGTTTTTATCGGCGATGAGCCGCTGGGCGATCTCGGCGCTGTAGAACGTGCCGCCACTGGCGATGGCTTCGATCGCCGCGATGATTTCCCGCGACGGTGAGTTCTTCAGTACATAGCCGCTGGCCCCCGCGCGCACGGACTCACTCACGTATTCATTATTGTCGTACATGCTGAGCACCAGCACCTTGAGCGACGGGTACTGGCTGCGCAACACCCGGGTCAGCTCGAGCCCGTTCATGTCCCGCAGGCTGATGTCGACCAGCAACAGGTCCGGCTGGCAGCGTCCGACCATTTCAATGGCATCCGCGCCACTCTCGGCTTCGCCCACCACTTCCAGGGGGGCCATGACCGCCAGCAGCGCTTTGATCCCGTCGCGGACCAGGGCGTGATCGTCGACCAGGGCGACGCGGATCGGGTAGGGCAGATTCATCGCGGCTATTCACTCTTATTGTCTGGGGGCGAGTCAGCGTGTTGTACCGGGCATTTTCATTGGCAGCCAAACGTCCAGCTCGCTTCTTCCCGGCATCGAGATCAGGTCGAATCGTCCACCAAAATGCTCGACACGCTCGCGGATGTTACGCAGGCCAATGCCCGCATGACGACGTTCGACCTGGGCGACGTTGAAACCGATACCGTCATCGACCACCGTCAACCGTATGGAATCTTCGGACCCGTGCAGGGTAATGGAGACGTTTTTAGCCTGGGCGTGTCGTTCAATATTAGTCAGGCCTTCTTGCACGATGCGAAACAGCGAGACCGCTGCCCCATCGACCAGGTGACAGTCGAATTCGTTGTCGTTAAAAGTCACCACCAGGCCGCTGCGTTGCTCGAATTCTGCGGCGAGTTGACCGATTGCGGCCGGCAGGCCCAGGGTGTCGAGCAGCGAGGAACGCAGGTCGTGGGAGAGGCTGCGAACTTCGCCAATCGCTTCCCCCAGACGTTCCGTAGCGTCCCTCAGCGTACTCAAACCCTTGTCGTGTGCTTGCCCATTTTCGAGCAGGTGGCTGGCCAGCTCGAACTGAAACTTGATCGAGACCAGTAGCTGGCTGATGCCGTCGTGCAGTTCGCGGGAAACCCGTGAGCGCTCTTCCTCTTGCAAGCTGACGATACGCTGGGTCAGGCGCTGCAGTTTTTTGTCGGCCAGACGATGCTCGCTGACGTTGAGCGTCATGCCGCTGGCGAAGACAAACAGCACCGCCACGAGGGCCACTGCGGCAATCGCCAGCATGGTTTTACGAATGCCCTGGGCCACTTCGTCACGCGCTTGCTGGGTCGCGCGTTCAACGTCTTCAAGGTAGATGCCGGTGCCGAGCATCCAGCCCCAACGATCCAGCATCACCACATAGGCGAGCTTGTCGGTCACTTGACCGGAGGAGGGTTTGTTCCAGGCGTAGCGCTGAAAGCCTTCGCCTGATTGCGCACTTTTGAGCAACGCCTGGATCACGGGCAAACCGTGAGGGTCTTTCATGTCCCACAGGTATTTGCCCACCAGCTCCGACTGGCGCGCGTGCATCAGGCTGCGTCCTTCGTGGTCGTAGACGAAGAAGTAGCCATTGATGCCAAAGCTGAGTTTGCGCAGTTCTTCCAGCACTTGTTGCTGTGCGTGTTCGTCACCGTGGCCGTCGTCGTACAGTGGCTCGATCAGGCTTTGTGCCATTTCGACGTAGTTTTTAAGTTCTGCGCGTTTGCTGGCCAGGATGCTGTCTTCGATCAGTTGCGCCTGTTGTTCACCCAGTTGGCGGTTCATGGATATCACCAGCGCGCAGATGACGGCGATGGCCAATACCAACGGCAGAATCCCGAGCGCGACGATTTTGTGTTTGAGCTGCATCTCTGCTCCTGTCCGGACCGAGGGAAGGCGAAGGCCCGGCATCATATGCCAAAGATACGCGCGTCCAGTAGCGATGCTGGACGGAATGACTTGTGGGAGCTGAGCTTGCTCGCGATGGCGGCCTGACAGCCGACCAATCTCTTTCAGGTGTACATATCCATTCCTGCGGTAACGGCGGCTAATGGTTTCGCCCTTACGGCGAGTCCCTTTTGGCAAACGCCCCAAAAGGAACCAAAAGGTCTCGCCCCAGCGTCCGGCCCCTCGCTTAGGCTCGGCGTTCCTTCGTTCCGGCGTTCCTTCGTTCCGGTATTCATCTGGGGGCATCGCCTCCGGTCGGCTTCGCTTCGACCTCCTCTCGATGTGTTCGACTGCGTCGAACGGCGCTGCGCGCCTACCCCCCAGATGAACACCTCCACTCAGCCTCCCGAAGGGGCGGGTGGATCAAGATCAAGAGCTGCAGGCGAGCTAACGCTCGGCCTGTTGAGTGGTGAGAAGCGAAAGGCGTACGCCGATCCCCTGTGGGAGCGGGCTTGCTCGCGAAGGCGGCCTGACAGCCGACCAATTACTCGCAGGCGTACACCATTCCCCTGTGGGAGCGAGCTTGCTCGCGATAGCGGTATATCAGACGACATCTATGTTGAATGACAGATTGCATTCGCGAGTAAGTTGGATCGCTGCACCGCCGCTCCTGCAAGAATTTCACCGTCATCTACGTAGAACTACGTAGAAGCCACGTACGTAGTAACGCGGATTTATTTGTAGACGGCATGCGGGGATATTGGGCCAGCTCCGCACAGCGGACACAATTATAAAAATTACCGCCGCAGTCCACTGGCTGTCGGCAGGAGACACGCTATGCCCCGTCTGGCTAAACACCTCGCCTGGTTTGCCGTGGCTGTTCTGGGAGCGTTTGCGCTAAGTGTCGTGGCCCTGCGCCGCGGCGAAGCGATCAATGCCCTCTGGATCGTAGTCGCAGCAGTCGCTATTTATCTCGTCGCATACCGCTACTACAGCCTGTTCATCGCTACCAAAGTGATGCAACTCGACCCCAATCGTGCCACGCCCGCTGTCGTTAACAATGACGGTCTGGACTACGTGCCGACCAATAAACACGTCCTCTTCGGTCACCACTTCGCGGCCATCGCTGGCGCGGGACCGCTGGTCGGTCCGGTCCTGGCGGCGCAGATGGGCTATCTGCCCGGTACGCTGTGGCTGATTGCCGGCGTGGTGCTGGCCGGTGCCGTTCAGGACTTCATGGTCCTGTTCATGTCCACCCGCCGCAACGGCCGTTCCCTCGGCGACATGGTTCGTGAGGAAATGGGCCGCATCCCCGGGACCATCGCGCTGTTTGGCTGCTTCCTGATCATGATCATCATCCTCGCGGTGCTGGCGCTGATCGTTGTGAAAGCCCTGGCCGAAAGCCCATGGGGGATTTTCACGGTGATGGCGACCATCCCGATCGCGATGTTCATGGGCATTTACATGCGCTACATCCGTCCGGGCCGCATCGGTGAAATCTCCGTGGTCGGCGTGCTGTTGCTGCTCGGTTCGATCTGGCTGGGCGGGCAGATTGCTGCTGATCCGGTCTGGGCCAAGGCCTTTACTTTTACCGGGATTCAGATCACCTGGATGCTGATCGGCTACGGTTTCGTCGCTGCGGTATTGCCGGTGTGGCTGATTCTGGCGCCACGTGACTACCTGTCGACCTTCCTCAAAATCGGCACCATCGTGGCCTTGGCGATCGGCATCCTGATCACCATGCCCGACCTGAAAATGCCGGCGTTGACCCAGTTCATCGATGGCACCGGGCCGGTGTGGAAGGGCGGTCTGTTTCCGTTCCTGTTCATCACCATTGCCTGTGGTGCGGTCTCCGGTTTCCATGCGCTGATTGCTTCGGGCACTACGCCGAAGTTGTTGGCCAGCGAAGGCCATGCCCGTTACATCGGTTATGGCGGCATGCTGATGGAATCCTTCGTCGCCATCATGGCCATGGTTGCTGCGTCGGTGATCGAACCGGGCGTGTACTTCGCCATGAACAGCCCGGCGGCGCTTGTCGGCTCTGACGCTGTTACGGTTGCTCAGACCGTCAGCAGCTGGGGCTTTGCGATTACTCCGGAAGCGCTGCAAGCGGTGGCCAAGGACATCGGTGAAACCACCATCCTGGCCCGTGCCGGCGGTGCACCGACCCTGGCGGTCGGTATCGCGCAGATCCTGCACCACCTTCTGCCGGGTGAGAACACCATGGCATTCTGGTACCACTTCGCGATCCTGTTTGAGGCGCTGTTCATTCTGACGGCAGTCGACGCCGGTACCCGTGCCGGCCGTTTCATGCTGCAGGACTTGCTGGGTTCCTTCGTGCCGGCGCTGAAACGCACCGAATCCTGGACCGCCAACCTGATCGCAACCGCCGGGTGTGTGGCGATGTGGGGTTACTTGTTGTACCAGGGCGTGATCGATCCGCTGGGTGGCATCAACACCTTGTGGCCGCTGTTCGGTATCTCCAACCAGATGCTGGCCGGTATCGCGCTGATGTTGGCGACCGTTGTGCTGATCAAAATGAAACGCCAGCGCTACGTCTGGGTCACCATGTTGCCCGCCGTGTGGCTGCTGATCTGCACCACCACTGCCGGCTTCATCAAGCTGTTCGATGCCAACCCGGCGATCGGTTTCCTGGCCCTGGCCAAGAAGTACAGCGATGCGCTGGCCAACGGTCAGATCCTCGCCCCGGCGAAGAGCATCGATCAGATGCAGCACGTGATCTACAACGCCTACACCAACGCAACGCTGACGGCGCTGTTCTTGCTGGTGGTCTTCAGCATCCTGTTCTTTGCGCTCAAGGTCGGTATCGCCGCCTGGGGCACTAAAGAACGTACGGATAAAGAAGCGCCATTCCAGGCTCTGCCGGACGCTTGATCGAGGATTGCAGCATGTTCAATGACCTGAGTCGCCTCGGTAAATACCTCGGTCAGGCGGCGCGCCTGATGGTCGGGATGCCCGACTACGATACCTACGTCGAGCACATGCAGACCAAGCACCCGGACAAGCCGGTGATGAGTTATGAGGTGTTCTTCCGGGAACGCCAGGAAGCTCGTTACGGAAGCAAGGCTGGGCCGAAGTGCTGTTGATGATCGGTGGCAGTGATGCCACCTGAATAGCTAATAAAGAACCCGGCTGATGAGGCCGGGTTTTTTTTGAGTGGCCGAACTGTGTTGAGTCAGCTTGCGGGGATGGTTTCGAGTGTTTCGAGATCCAGCAGGGTGAAATAACCACGGTCCGGCCTCCAGCCACCCGTATCGATGTGAATCACATTGCCAAGGCTGAGGGGCATATAAAGCGGCGTATGCCCTACGACCAGTGCGCGCAGGCCTTCAACGCCATGCGCCTCCTGCTGATCGATCCGTCTTCGTGACCACATGCAGTAGCGCTGCACCTCCTGCAGACGCCTGTTGCTTTCCGGCGACTCCAGTTCGTTTCGCAGTTGCTGCCATGATGGAAATGGACAATCGGCGTGCACGATGCCGATCAGGCCGTAGGTCGTTTCGACTTCGATCGCGATAGGGAGCTTGGCGAACTGCGCCGCGAATGCTTGCTTCTCGAGCGGCGACAGGCCCAAGAACCATGAGCCGCCATTGTCGATCCAGCTGTCGACGTCGCAGGTATCGAAGTACACCACGTAGTCGTCATGGTTGCCTCGCACCGGGTGGAACCATGCTTTGTCCAGCCAATCGAGCGCATCGTGACACTCGGGCCCACGGTCAATCAGATCGCCAACACTGAACAGGCGATCTACCAAGCGGTTGAATCCGGCTGCATCCAGAGCGTCCTGCAGTCGAGTGAAATGGCCATGAATGTCACCGACCGCGAAATCTCGACCGGCAACGTTTGCGGCGAAGTGCTTGACACGTGACATCTCTAAATTTTCGAGCATGGGAATGCCACTCCGGCAGCTCCCCAACGGGCTAGTCAGTTGAGTTTAGGCCAAGAAGTGGTATTTAACCGTCACCGCCTGCCCGGCAGGCGGCCCGGATCAAGCGCGGTTAGAGTCAGTAACTTGTTGCCTGACCAAAGTGTTTGTCCTGCACGCCGGCGATAAGGTGCAGAGGCACGTGTTGCGCATCGGTGGATGGCACTTCGAAACTTTCCACAATCTGGGTGTGGCGCTCACTCAGCCCGGTCGACTCTTCGACAAGAGCCTTAGCCATTCTCGCGTGGTTCGCTGCGATTTCATTGAGAGTTGACACGTTACATCTCCCGGTGACTGACCAAGCGCATCGCTGGCGTCCTAAGCGTTAATTAAAGTGCTGCCGCGTCAGAATTACGTCGTTCTGGGGCTGCTACGAGCGTCTTGTGCAAACCTTGAGCCAGGCGCTGTCAAAAAAATCGCGCAGCGTTTCCGATGCGACGAATGGTGGTTACTGGCTGCTAAGGGGATATTTCCTGAGCCTATAAAGAGCCTGTACGGCTGGGGAAAAGGTGATTAGACGTGCAGAAGTTGTTTTGTTAAAAAAATAGTGCATGGTCGCTGTTGACGCACCAATGCATCTCCATTCGGTTAGATGGATATCGCCCAACATTGAGCTGGGCAATGATCAATGAGTCTGATGCCGATACAGGGATAAGTAACTGCGACTTTGGCCAACTGCTCGCGCACAGAGGCATTGGGCTCATTGATCCCCTTTCTCTTCCTCAGGTTGATCCTTTCGAACAAAAGAACATCGCGCAGGGGAGTGCGTGCAGGCTGGCCGAGCGCTGGCTGCTCGGGCGATGCCGCGCTACAGTCTTCGTTTTCAGGACAGGGAAGTATCATGTGGATTTTGAAAGTAGTGGTGATTCGACCCATTATCCGCCGATGGCTGATCGCTGTTTCTATCGGTCTTTTTGCAGTGGCGGGCGGTGTACAGGCTCAAACTTCGCCACAGGCGAACCAGGAGATAAAGGGCTTGCTGGATTTTGTGGAGCGCAGTGAGTGTAAGTTCGTGCGCAACGGCAGTGAGTACCCTGGGGCCCAGGCTCGGGCACATCTCGAAAAGAAGCTGAATTATCTTGAAGGCAAGAACCTGGTAAGCAGCGCAGAAGATTTCATCGATCTTGCTGCCACTAAAAGCAGCATGAGTGGCAAAGCCTATGAAGTGCGTTGCCCGACAGGCGTCCAGCCTACGAGCACCTGGCTGAAGATGGAGCTACAGAGACAACGTCAGCTCCATTGAGCCTATCCCCTGAAACGAGAAAGGCCGGCCGACTTGCCATAATGCTGTTCACTTAGGGGTGGGGTACATATCCGTTTCTGCGGTGATGGCTGATTACGGTTTCGCTCTTACAGCGAGTCCCTTTTTCAAACGCCAAAAAGGAACCAAAAGGCTTTGCCCCTCCATTCGGTGCCTCGCCTAGGCTCGGCATGCCCTCACTCCGGCATTGCTCCGGGGGCCCGCCGCCATCGGCCATCCATGGCCGGGGGCGGCTACCGCGGCATCCTTGCCGCGGTGCCCCCTGCGCAACGCCTGCGTTCGGCCTCTGGGAAAGGGGCAAGCAGATCAAGATCAAAATCAAGATCAAAAGCCAGAGCCTGGCGCGGTACCTGTGGGAGCAAGCCTGCTCGCGAAAAACGTCCGGACGCCGCGTTCATTCAGGCAGCACGCGTAATCGTTCACGTTTTTCGCGAGCAGGCTCGCTCCCACAGGGGGAATGCGTACGCTTGAAGAGACAGGCCGGCCGGTAGGCCGCCTCGCTTTTGCTTTTGCCGTGCACGCCCCATCGAGAGGCCGAGTGGAGGTTCTGCGCAGTGGGCAACCCGGCATGGATGCCGGGTTAGCCGCCCCCGGCCATGGATGGCCGATGGCGGCGGGCCCACGGAGCAGGACCGGAGCGAGGGTATGCCGAGCCTAGGCGAGGAACCGAACGTCAGGGGCAAGAGCCCTTGGTTACTTGGGGCTTTTCCAAGTGACTCGCTGTAAAAGCGAAACCAATAGCCGCCGTGACCGCAGAAACGGATATGTACCCCGGCATCAGCCCCCACTTGCTGTGCTTTTACGTTTCCGGAATTCGTACACGCACGCAGTTGTCATGAAATGAAAAGCCATTGTCGTCTGATGAGAAGCGACTCCACAGACGGCGTCCTACAGTCCAATCAGCGCAATTCGACGCAGCACGCCCATCTTGCAGATTGGAGAATAAGAACAAATGGCCAAAGCCGTACGCTTCTACGAAACCGGTGGTCCCGAAGTCCTTCGTTATGAGGAGGTCGAAGTTGGCGACCCCGGTCCAGGCCAGGTTCGTCTTCGTCATGTGGCGGTCGGCCTGAACTATGCCGATACCTACTTTCGCAATGGCACCTACCCGATCCCGATGCCCAATGGCATGGGGGTTGAAGCCTCCGGTGTGGTCCAGGCCATCGGCGAGGGAGTGACCAATGTCCGCGTGGGTGATCGTGTCACCTATACCGGTTTTCTCAATACCTTGGGGGCCTACAGCACCGAGCGTCTGATCCCGGCCGCACCGTTGATCAAACTGCCGGAAACCATCAGTTTCGAGACCGCCGCCGCCATGACCATGCGCGGCCTGACGTCGTCGTACCTGATGCGGCGCATTTACGATTTCAAGGCCGGCGACAGCATCCTGCTGCACGCCGCTGCCGGTGGCGTGGGCCTGATCGTTTCGCAGTGGGCCAAGCTGCTCGGCCTGACCGTCATTGGCACCGTGTCCACCGAGGTCAAGGGCGAAATCGCCCGTGCCCATGGCTGCGACCATGTCATCAATTACAGCCATGAAGATGTCGCCCAGCGCGTGCGCGAGTTGACGGACGGCGTCGGTGTCAACGTGGTGTTCGACAGCGTCGGCAAGAACACCTTCATGGGTTCGCTGGATTCGCTCAAGCGTCGTGGCCTGATGGTGTGCGTCGGCACGGCATCCGGTCCGATCCCGGCCCTGGATCCGGTACTGCTGGCAATGAAAGGCTCGCTGTTCATGACCCGTCCGGCCCTGGCCGATTACATCGCCGACCCGGCGGAAAAAGCCGCCCTGGCCGGCGAGTTGTTCGACCATGTTGGCAGTGGACGGATCAAGATCGAGATCAACCAGCACTATGCTTTGCAGGATGCCGTGCAGGCCCATCGCGACCTGGAATCACGCAAAACCACGGGCTCTTCGATTTTCGTCATTTAAGGGAGTCGTCTGCCATGAAAGTCGAACAATTGACCTGCAGCATTGGCGCCGAACTGATCGGCGTCAACCTCGCCGACGCGGTCCATGACGACGGTCTTTTTGCCGAGATTCGTGCTCAGTTGCTCAAGCATCGGGTGGTGTTCCTGCGTGATCAGGACATCACTCGCGCCGAGCACGTGGCCTTCGCCCGCCGCTTCGGTGAGTTGGAAGATCATCCGGTGGCCGGCAGCGATCCGGATCATCCCGGGCTGGTGCGCATCTACAAGAACCCGGACCAGCCAATGGACCGCTACGAAAACGCCTGGCACACCGACGCGACCTGGCGCGAGGCGCCGCCGATGGGCTGCGTACTGCGCTGCGTAGAGTGCCCACCGGTGGGCGGCGACACCATGTGGGCCAACATGGTCGAGGCTTATGCGCGTTTGCCGGAGGACGTAAAGGTCAAGATTGCCGACCTGCGCGCCCGCCACAGCATCGAAGCAAGCTTTGGCGCCGCCATGCCGATCGAAAAACGTCTGGCGCTCAAGGCGATGTACCCGGATGCCGAGCACCCGGTGGTGCGCACTCATCCGGAAACCGGAGAGAAGGTGCTGTTCGTCAACGCCTTCACGACGCACTTGAGCAACTACCACACCCCCGATCGCGTGCGCTTTGGCCAGGACGCCAACCCTGGCGCGAGCGAGTTGCTGCGCTACCTGATCAGCCAGGCCTACATCCCCGAGTATCAGGTGCGCTGGCGCTGGAAACCCAACAGCATCGCCATCTGGGACAACCGCAGCACCCAGCACTACGCCGTCATGGATTACCCGCCGTGCCATCGCAAGATGGAGCGTGCCGGGATCATCGGCGACAAGACCTACTGATCGCCCCCTACTGCATTCGCACTCGTAAACACGTCTGCCCGGCACGATCCCGGGTGGGCGCGACAATCATAAAAACAGGAGTAACTCATGCAATTCTTCGACGATTCCCTGCACCCGGAAAACATGGAAAAGGTGGTCATCACCGTGGCCCCTTACGGCCCGGAATGGATGCCGGAAGACTTCCCCGAAGACATCCCGCTGACCATGGACGAACAGGTGCAAAAAGCGGTCGAATGTTATGAAGCCGGTGCCACCGTCTTGCACTTGCACGTGCGCGAGCTGGACGGCAAGGGTTCCAAGCGCCTGTCCAAATTCAACGAATTGATCGCTGGCGTGCGTGAAGCTGTGCCGGACATGATCATCCAGGTCGGTGGTTCGATTTCCTTCGCACCGGAAAGCGATGGCGAAGCCGCCAAGTGGCTGTCGGACGATACGCGACACATGCTGGCCGAGCTGACGCCTAAACCGGATCAGGTCACGGTGGCGATCAACACCACCCAGATGAACATCATGGAACTGCTGTATCCGGAATATCTGGAAGGCACGTCCCTGGCCAATCCCCTGTATCAGGCCGCCTACAGCGAAATGACTGTTCCGGCAGGTCCGGCCTGGGTCGCCGAGCACCTCAAGCGTCTGATGGACAACGGCATCCAGCCGCACTTCCAGCTGACCGGCATGCACGCCATGGAAACCCTTGAGCGTCTGGTGCGCAGGGGCGTCTACAAGGGCCCGTTGAACCTGACCTGGATTGGCATTGGCGGCGGTTTCGATGGCCCTAATCCGTTCAACTTCTTCAACTTCATCCACCGCGCGCCGGACGGTTGCACCCTGACCTCCGAGTCGCTGCTCAAGAACGTCATGCCGTTCAACACCATGTCGATGGCCATGGGTATGCACCCGCGTGTGGGCAATGAAGACACTATCATTGATCACAAGGGCGATCGTTTCGGCTCAGTTGCGCAGATCAAGCAGACCGTGCGTATCGCCCATGAGCTGGGTCGCGAAATCGCCACCGGTAAAGAAGCCCGTGAGATCTACCGCATCGGCGTGCAGTACCAGAGCATCGAAGAAACGCTACTGGCTAACGGCATGGCTCCCAACCGCAAGGCTGGGCAGAAAGGTGTGCCGCAGCGCGGCTGATCGGCAGACGAAGCGGGTGGTCAATGGCCTCCCGCTCGCTGCACTGCAACACGCTTGATAACAACAATAAAACAAAGCTTTGAGGAGGCTGCATGGCCTTTCACCCAATCGCCGCAGACGATGACGACTGTGCTGTCGGTGTTGCGCGACCGTATGCCTGGATCGTCTTCGCACTGACGTTCGGGCTGTTGATTTCCGATTACATGTCACGCCAGGTGCTGAACGCGGTGTTCCCGATGCTCAAGGGCGAATGGGCCCTGAGCGACGGCCAGCTCGGTTTGCTCAGTGGCATTGTCGCGCTGATGGTGGGGCTGCTGACGTTTCCCCTGTCATTGCTGGCGGATCGCTTTGGCCGGGTCAAGAGCCTGGCGTTGATGGCTTTGCTGTGGAGTCTGGCGACACTGGGCTGCGCAGTGGCGCAGGACTATCAGCAGATGTTCATTGCACGATTCATGGTCGGCGTCGGCGAAGCGGCGTACGGCAGCGTCGGCATCGCGGTGGTGATTTCGGTATTTCCCAAACACCTGCGCGCAACGCTGGCCAGTGCCTTCATGGCGGGTGGCATGTTCGGTTCGGTATTAGGGATGGCGCTGGGCGGTGCAATCGCCGCCAAGCTTGGCTGGCGCTGGTCGTTTGCCGGCATGGCGCTGTTCGGCCTGCTGCTGGCGGTGCTTTACCCGATCATCGTCAAGGAAGCGCGCATTGCGCCGCAACGTGCCTCCCTGGTGGCGAACAAGGCGGCGGCAGCGGTCAAGCGTCCGTTGCGTACGCTGTTTTCCAGCCGTTCGGTGATCGCTGCCTACATCGGCAGTGGCTTGCAACTGTTCGTCGGCGGCACCGTGATTGTGTGGATGCCCAGTTACCTCAATCGTTATTACGACATGGCCACGGACAAGGCGGGTGGTGTCGCGGCGATCATCGTGCTGTGCAGCGGTGCGGGGATGATCCTGTGCGGCATGCTCAGTGATCGACTGTGTCGCCATTCGCCGGAGCGCAAGGTCACTTTGGCCATCGCCTTTTGCCTGGGCAGTTGCTTGTTGTTGTCGGCGGCGTTCGCCCTGCCGGCAGGGCCTGTGCAATTGGCGCTGATCTGCCTGGGTATGTTGATTGCCGCCGGCACGACCGGCCCTTGCGGAGCGATGGTTGCCAACCTGACCCATTACTCGGTCCACGGCACGGCCTTCGCCACGCTGACCCTGGCCAACAACATGCTGGGGCTGGCGCCTGGGCCGTTCATCACCGGCAGGGTGTCCGACCTTATTGGCTTGCAAGCTGCTTTTCAATTAGTGCCGCTGGTCAGCATCGCGGCTGGGGCCGTGTTCTTTTATGCCAAGTGTCATTACCACAAGGACATTGCCCGGCTTAAGGGCGAGCGGGTCAACGATCCGGTGGGCGAATCCGTGTTAGAGGTGAAGTTGTGAGTAGTCGTTTACGTATTGATGTGTTCTTCGATTTCATCTGCCCCTGGTGCCTGATCGGCAAGCGTCAACTGGAGCATGCACAGGTACAGTTTCGCAGTCGCCACCCGGATGTGCAGATCACCACGGTGTGGCATGGCGTGCAGTTGCTGCCTCAGTTGCCGGTACAGGGTGAGCCCTTCGCCGATTTCTACCGCAAACGTCTGGGTAATGCCGACGCCATGACCATGCGCCAGGCCCAGGTTCAGCAGGCTGCCGCGGCGGTTGGACTGACCATCGATCTCAGCCAGATCGAGACGATGCCCAACACCGCAGACGCCCACCGTTTGTTCGAACGCGTCAGCGTACTGGGCAATGCTGCTCAGCGTGAAATGTTGCTCGAACGGCTGTTCAGCGCTTATTTCCGCAAACGCGAAAACCTGGGGTGCCGCGAGACTTTGCTCGCCATTGCCCGCTCCTGCGGCGTCGATACGGACGTGGTGCTCGATTGCCTGAAGGGCGACGCCACGCCGTTCGAAGGCTTCCCCGGCGCGACCAGTGGGGTGCCGAGCTTTCAGTTCGACCGTCGCATGACGGTGATCGGTGCACAACCTACTCAGGCATTGCTCGGGGCCATGAGCCAGGCACTAAAAGAAAGTGATCACGAGCGGCAACCTGCATGAACCGGCGTATCCCCGTGCCTGCCGGAAAACTCCCGCAGGCGGGCGGTCGTGCACTGTTCGAATTCGATGACAAAAGCCTGGCGTTATTCAACGTCGAAGGTGACGTGTTCGCCATCGACGACAGTTGCCCGCACCAGGGCGCCTCGCTGTGTGGCGGGCGCCTTGAGGGGCGGGTGATTCAGTGCTGCGCCCATGGCCTGCGCTTCGATTTGCGCAGCGGTTACTTGCTCAATTCCACCGCAGTCAAAGTCGCCAACTACCCGGTCGAGATCATCGACGGCCAGGCATTCATCGTCATCGTTCCCCAGGAGGCCGCGCCATGAGCGCCATCGCTCTCACCCGTATCCACAGCCGAACGCGCGAACTGGCGCCGGGCTTTATCGTCAGTCTGATCGTTGCAGCGGCTGCGTCCTTTTTGTCCGAACACTACGGCGCGCCGGTGATGCTGTTCGCTTTGTTGCTGGGCATGGCGGTGAACTTCCTGGCCGGTGACGGTGCCTGCAAGGCTGGCATCGAGTTCACGGCGCGTACGGTGTTGCGCATTGGTGTGGCGCTGCTGGGCATGCGCATCACCCTCGAACAGATGGCTGCGCTGGGCTGGAAGCCTGTGGCGCTGGTGGTGATTCTGGTGGTGGTGACCATCGGCGTTTCAGTGATCGCAGCCAAGGCGCTGGGCTTTCAGCGTTTGTTCGGCATGCTCACCGGTGGCGCCACGGCGATTTGTGGTGCATCGGCCGCGTTGGCGCTGGCGGCGGCATTGCCGAACCATCCGCAGAAAGAACGCGCGACGTTATTCACGGTGATCGGGGTGTCGGCGCTGTCGACCCTGGCGATGATCGTGTACCCGATGATTGCCAACTGGCTGTCGTTGTCGCCACAAGTGGCGGGCGTGTTCCTGGGGGCGACCATTCACGATGTCGCCCAGGTCGTCGGTGCCGGTTACAGCATGTCGACCGAGACCGGCGATACGGCCACGGTGGTCAAGCTGATGCGGGTTGCCATGCTGCTGCCGGTAATCGTCTGTGCCGCCATGATCACCCGCATGCAGGGCGCCGACCCGACCGGCAAACGACCGCCGCTGCTGCCTTGGTTCGCCGTCGGGTTTCTGATTCTGGCCTGTATCAACAGCACCGGCTGGGTGGCTCCGGTAGTGCAGGGTTCGGTCAATGAACTGTCGCGCTGGTGCCTGGTGGTTTCCATCAGCGCCCTGGGCATGAAAACCCAACTCAAGGAGCTGGCAGCGGTAGGCATCAAGCCGATCCTGTTGATGGTGGGGGAGACGGTGTTCCTCGTTGTGCTGGTGCTGTTGTTGCTGCGTTGGGGGCTTTAGATTCTGACGCGATACGTTTTATGGCAGGGCTGCACTGCGGTCGACTCCTAGTCGCAGTGGGGCTCCCGACCGGTGTCACAAACGCCGGTTTTTTGCGGCGACTGTATAAACAGTCGCCGTTTTTTTTGTGTAAGGCCCTGGGGCCTTTTCAGTCGTCCCAGGGTTGCGTGGGGCCGGGAAGGGCGCTCGGCTCGCTGGGTGCCTTGGGTTGTTTTTGCGCGCTGCGCCAAGCCGCCGGCGGCATGCCGAACTGGGTGATGAACCAGCGTGTGAAGGAACTCGCCATGGAGTAGCCGAGCATGTCGGCGATCCGGCCCAACGAGTAATTCGGGTTTTCCAGGTAGCGCAACACCAGGTCACGGCGCACGTCGTTGATCAGGTCGTTGAAGGCGCAGCCGTCGTCTTTGAGGCGACGTTGCAGGGTGCGTACGTTCATGCCCTGGGTCTGGGCAATCTGCTCGATGGTGGCGCGTCCCATCGGCAGCAGCAGGTAGATGGCTTTGCGCACCTCGAACAACATCGAAGGGCCTTCGTGGTTCAGCAGTGAGTCGAGGTAACTCTGGGCATAGCGCGCCATGGCCGGGTCGGCATGGGGGTTGGTCATGTCGAGGCTGGCATTGGGACAGACGATGCCATTGAACTCGCTGCCGAACTCCAGTTTGCAGCCGAACAGACGGCGATGCAGTTGCAGGTTGTCGGGTGGCTGGTGCGTGAAGTTGACGCTGTAGGGTTGCCAGTGTGCGCCGAGCAGGGCGGCGCACAGGCGGAACATCACGCCGATGGCCAGTTCATTGGCTTGTCGGCAGGGCATCGGCGATTCGGTGACCACCTCTTCGCGAATGATCACCATCTTGCCCGCCTCCTCGATGAAGAGGGCCAGCGAATCGTTCATCAGATGACGGTAGTGCACCAACACTTGCAAGGTGTCACGCAACGTACGCTGGTGACTGAGCAGCAGACTGACCACGCCGAAGTCCGAGAGCTGACGCGACTCGGCCATGCTCAGGCCGAAACTCTGGCAGCCACTGGCGACGGCCGAATCCTCCAACAGACGCACGGCGGCATCGATGGGAATGCGATGTTCAGGGGCTTGCAGCTTGGCTTTGCTCAAGCCGACGCCGGCCAGTACATCGCGTGGGTTGAACCCCAGGTACTGAGTAACCTCCAGGTAGTTGGTCAAGACGGCGGCGCGAACAAGCTTGGGCATGCGAAGGTCTTTCCTGGGCCAGTTGCGATTCAAATTTGCGTGGCGACTATATCCAGCACATCAACAATTGAACAGTTGTGACGTTGGCGAGGGCGCTCGCCCAATGCTGTCCAAAATCACACCGTCGTTGTGCAGCAATCGACGCTCACCCATTGATTACAGTGAGCTGTAGAGAACCTGCGGGGATATTCGACCAATGGTCGCCATGTGCCAACAGCTGGAAATTTGTCATGAAAAGAAAAGTGCCTGACGTCTAATGAAAAGCGCCTCGGGCGGGCGCTCTTTAATGTCAGTCCTACAAAAAGCCCCTGGCGAATAGAGCCAGTCGAGTCATCGAGAAAGCGAAGGTGTTGAAGTGAACAAACTGCAAACTGCAGCAACCGTTCTGATCGTACCGGGTCTGCGCGAGCACGTTGCCGAGCATTGGCAAACGCTGCTTGAAACCAGGCTGTGCAAGGTACGCAGTGTGCCGCCGCTGGACACCGACAAGCTTGATTGCAGCAAGCGGGTCGAAGCGATCCAGCACACACTGGCACAGATTGACGGGCCGGTGATTCTGGTCGCTCACAGCGCCGGCGTGTTGATGGTTGCGCACTGGGCTGCGCGGCACAGTCGGCCGATCAAGGGCGCGCTGCTGGCCGCTCCGCCGGACCTTGATGCCCAATGGCCGCAGGGCTACCCCTCCGCTGAAACCCTGCGTACCCAGGGTTGGGACCCTTTACCCAAAGGCCGGTTGCCGTTCCGCAGTCTGCTGGCCGCCAGTACCAACGACCACCTCGCCAGCGTGGACGCCGCCACGCGCATGGCCGAAGGCTGGGGCAGCGAGCTGCTCAATCTCGGCGAAGTCGGTCATCTCAATCCTGCTGCCGGGTATGGGCACTGGCCACACGCCGAAGCCCTCATCCTCGAGCTGGATCGCTAGTTCAGGCGCCGGTTGGCCCGCGCCATCCGGCATTTGCCCTCATTCCTGAAACCGTAAACCCCTGGAACAAGGGGTTGCGCGAGGGCGGCTGCGCTTAAAACAAATACAAAAAGGCGGAGACAACGCAATGCACAACAATAAGAGTCACGGGTTCGCACCCTCGCGTTACACCTTGTTGGCCTCGGCCATTCTGGCCGCCGCCGTGCCGGTCGCGCAGGCGGTCGAGCTCGACACAGGTAACCCGGACTGGACCGTACGTCTTGATAACACCGTGAAGTACAACTACGGCGTACGCACCGAAAGTGCTGACAAACGCATGCTGGCAACGCCGAACAACAACGACGGCGACTACAACTTCCGCAGGGCCGGGACCAACATCACCAACCGTGTCGACCTGTTGACCGAGATGGATGTGGTCTACCAGAACCACATGGGTTTTCGTGTCAGCGCCGCCGGTTGGTATGACAAGGCCTACGAGAACACCGGTTCCAATTCCAACCCGTTCGTCAACGGTAACGACGCAAGGTCGGGGCTGGTCGCCAACGACCCACGTCTGGCCGGGGTCACCGGTGACAACGTCGGCAACGGCAGCCCGCACCTGAGCAACTATGCCCAGCGTTACTACACCGGTCCGTCCGGCGAAATCCTCGATGCCTTCGTGTTCTACAGCACCGAAGTGGGCGAGGAGTCGCTGCTGAGCGTCAAGGCCGGTCAGCACAACGTGTTCTGGGGCGAGACCATTCTCAACCCGGTGCACTCGATCAGTTACGGCCAATCGGGCCTGGACCTGGCCAAACTGGCTGCCTCGCCCGGTACCGAAGCCAAGGAACTGTTCGTTCCGCGTAACCAGTTGTCGATGTCGTTCACCGTCAATCCCGAGTTGACCGTGGGTGCCCAGTATTTCCTCGATTGGGACGCCGCGCGCCTGCCGGAAGCCGGCACTTATTACGGCGGTTCCGATCTGGTCGGTTTCGGTGCGCAATCTTTCCTGCTGGGCAACACCAATGGCGTGGTGCCGGGCAGTCCGCTGGGGTGTGGTCTGGCGCCCTGCAACGGTCTGACCAATGTGCGTCGCGGTCACGACCTGACGCCGGACAAGCGCGGTGACTGGGGCGTTATGGCCAAGTGGTCGCCGGCCTGGCTGGATGGCACCCTCGGCGTTTACTACCGCGAAACCTCGGAAATCCTGCCGCAAGCGTGGCTGGATGCCAGAGGCCTGAGTTCGGCCAACCCCAACGGCACCCGGCCGGCTGGGCAAGTGCCTGCGGTGGTCAATACGCTCAACTCGCTGAGCACCGCCACCTATCAAATGGCCTACGCCGACAACATCAAGATCGTTGGCCTGAGCCTGTCCAAGGATGTGGGCGGGGTGAGTGTGGGTTCGGACCTGAACATTCGTCACAACATGCCGCTGGCCAGTATTCCGGCGATTGTCAGCACCAACAGTCCGCTGGGCCTGGGCGCGGGTCTTGGCCTGTTGCCGGCGCGTACGGCTGCCACCGGTGTGGTGTATGACACCCCGGAGAGGGGCGACAGCATGGCCGCCACCGGCGACACCTTGCACTGGACGCTCAACGGTCTGATGACCATTGCCAAAACGCCGGTGTTCGATTCGGCAACCCTGCTGGGCGAGCTGTATTACAGCAACCTGCTCAAGCTCGATAGCAAGAACGAGGCGCTCTACAAGGGCAAGGACACCTATCGCGGCATCGACCAGCCGACCCGGGACAACTGGGGCGTCGCGGTCAACTTCACGCCGACCTGGTACCAGGTGTTTCCCGGCGTCGACCTCAACGCACCGATGTCCGTCAACGTGGGCCTTGCCGGCGTGTCGCCAGTGTCCGGTGGCGGCGCCAAAGACACCGGTAACTATGCCGTGGGCGTGGGTGCCGTTGTGTACAACAAATACTTCGTCGACCTGAAGTACGTGGACTCCTTCGGCAAGACCGACAAGTGCGACACCAGCGGTCTGAGTACCGGCGCGGCCAATGCCGGCACCGGCGACGGCTCCACACCCAATGCCTTTAGCGGCAATGAAAACTACGCCTGTTACGGCGGTGGCTACTCAGCCTTCTCCGGTGGGGGGGCCACGACTGAGGACCGTGGCGCCGTTTACCTGACGATGAAAACCACTTTTTGATGCACCACTGATTTGCTCAATGCAAGCAGGAGAATAACAAGATGAAATTCGCAAAAACCGTGTTGGCCGCGTCGCTGGCCATGGTCCTTGCCGCCCAGGCACAGGCCGCTGTTTCAACTCAGGACGCTGCCAAATTGGGCAGCAGCCTGACCCTGGTGGGCGCCGAAAAGGCTGGGAACGCTGATGGTTCCATCCCCGCCTATGAAGGTGGCCTGACCACGCCGCCGGCCAGTTTCAAATCCGGTGACAGCATGCGCCCGGATCCCTTCGTCAACGAAAAACCGTTGCTGGTGATCGACGGTAAAAACGTCGATCAGTACAAGGGCTTGCTCAGTGCAACCACGGCGGAACTGGCCAAACGTTTCCCGAGCTTCCACGTCAATGTCTACCCGACCCACCGCACCGTTTCGCTGCCCAAAGCCATCCTCGACAACGGCGTGAAGAATGCCAGCGGTGCCAAGTCCCTCGAAGGCGGTTTGGCCATCGATAACGTGCTGCCGGGCGTGCCGTTCCCGATCCCGCAGTCGGGCAACGAAGCGATGTGGAACTTCCTGCTGCGCTATCAAGGCGTGAGCATCAATTCCAAGTACGACTCCTGGAACGTTGACTCCGCCGGCGTGCCGAGCCTGGCGACCACCGGCCAGGCGTTCATTTCCTATCCGATCTACGAAAACCTCGCGCAGCCGATCAGCAGCGCCGACGTGTACTACCAGATGAAGCTGTCCTATACCGGCCCAGCGCGCCGGGCCGGTGAAGCGGTGATGCTCAAGGACGCCGCCAACCCGCTGCAGCAACCGCGCCGCGCCTGGCAGTACTTGCCTGGCCAGCGTCGGGTCAAACTGGCACCGAACTTGGCCTACGACACGCCTAACCCCGGCACCGCCGGCGCGGGCACCTACGACGATGTTTTCGTGTTCAACGGTGCACTGGATCGCTACGACTGGAAGCTGGTGGGCAAGCAGGAAATGATCGTGCCCTACAACACCTACAAGCTGACCTACGCCCAGGATCCCAAGTCGCTGACCACCGCCAATCACCTGGCTCCCGATTACGTGCGTTGGGAAAAACACCGCGTCTGGGTGGTGGAGGGCAACCTCAAGGCCGGCGCTCGACACATCTATCAGAAGCGCCGCTTCTACCTCGATGAAGACAGCTGGACCGCTCTGGCCTCTGACCAATACGACGCCCGTGGTCAGCTGTACCGTGGCTCTTTCGCGTTCCTCAGCCAGAGCTACGACAAGCAGATCCCGGATTCCACGCCCTTCATGATCTACGACCTGGTGGGGGGCTCCTACAACATCAACGGCGTGGTCGGGCCTTACGGCGGCATCAAGTACATCGATCCGCTCTCCAAGGCGCAATGGTCGTCGGAATCCCTGGCCGGCAGCGGCATTCGCTAAGCCAAACGCAAGTAAGCGCCCGCAAGGTCCACGGCTGACAAGGCGTGGACCGTGCGGCGGTCGGTGCACGCCGATCGTCGCGGGCGCCAGGTGTGAACGTCAGACACACGGATGTGTGTCCCGGCGCGGTTTTCCGAAGAGGACGCGGTATGTGTTCGTATAAGAATTATTTGCAGGTGGCGTTTGGGGTTGTGCTCGGCCTGTTGCAGGGCATCACCCACGCGGCCGATTACGTCGATGTGCTGGACCTGCCCGCCAGGGTCAGTGCCTTGGCCATCAACAGTCCGTTGTCCGGCATGGCCCGCGCCGGTGAGCGCGTGATCGCCGTCGGCCAGCGTGGCCATATTCTGTTTTCCGATGATGCCGGTCAGCACTGGCAGCAGGCCGCGGTGCCGGTCAGTGCCGACCTCAATGCCGTCAGCTTTCCATCCGCCACCCAGGGCTGGGCGGTGGGCGGCGACGGTGTGGTGTTGCACAGCAACGATGCAGGTGCGACCTGGCGCAAGCAACTGGACGGCCGCGAGATCGGGGCCTTGTTGGTCAAGCATTACGGTGCGTTGGCCAGTGCCGAACCTGACAACGAACAATGGCCACTGCTGGTCGCCGAAGGTGAGCGCCTGGTGGTGCAGGGCGCCGACAAAACCTTGCTCGATGTCTGGTTCGCCAACGACCGCCTCGGCTATGTGGTCGGGGTGTTCAACCTGATCCTGCGCACCGAAGACGGCGGCCAGAGCTGGACCCCGTTCCAGGACCGCACCGACAACCCGCAGGGCTTTCACCTCAACGCCATCGCCTCCACCGGCGATGCGCTGTACATCGCCGGCGAACAGGGCTTGTTGCTGAAATGGAATGACGCCCAACAGCGCTTCGCCGCTGTGCAGACACCTTATCAAGGCAGTTTTTTCGGTGTGCTCGGCAAACCCGGGGAAGCGCTCGTCTACGGCTTGCGCGGCAATGTGCTGCGCAGCACCGATGGCGGTCTCAGCTGGACCCCGCAGGACACTGGCCTGCACGTCAGCATCACCGCCGGCATCGTCGATGCGCAAGGTGATTACCGCTTGTTCACTCAGGGCGGGCAGATGCTGGTGAGCCAGGGCGCCGGTGCGCAACTGCACTGGTTGCAGCAAGCCGAACCGGTTCCGGTGACGGGCGTCACGCGCGCCGCCAACGGTGCGCTGGTGGTGGTTGGCAGCCGTGGTGCACGGACGCTGTCCGTTGAATAAGCCCTCGAACCCTTAGAGCGAGAACCCAGACATGGGCCATATCAAACAAGAAACCATGCCGGTGATCCGCGATCTGCGGGACTTCGACCGCCAATCCGGCAATCGGCTGGAGCGGCTGGTGTTCAACTACCGTCCGCTGTTCATGCTGCTGATGGCGCTGGCCACCGTGGTGTTGGGCTACATGGCCGCGACTCGCCTGGAGCTGCGTCCAAGCTTCGAGAAAATGATTCCGCAGAGTCAGCCGTACATCCAGAACTTCCTGGAAAACCGCCAGTCGCTGCGCGGTTTGGGCAACTCGGTGCGGGTGGTGGTGGAGAACACTCAGGGCGATATTTTCGACCCTGGCTATCTGGATGTGCTCAAGCAGGTCAATGACAAATTGTTCCTCACCGAAGGCGTCGATCGCGCCTGGATGAAGTCGTTGTGGAGCCCGGCGGTGCGCTGGACTGAAGTCACCGAGGAAGGGTTCCAGGGTGGCCCGGTGATGCCCGATACCTATGAGGGCAAGCCTGAGCAAATAGAACAGCTGCGCCAGAACATTTCCCGCGCCGGTATCGTCGGCAGCCTGGTGGCCAGCGACTACAAATCGAGCATGCTGATCGTGCCGCTGCTGGACAAGGCCACGGCCAGCGGTCAGCGCATCGACTACCACGTCTTTTCGCAGATGCTCGAGGAGCAGTTGCGCGACAAGATCGAATTCGCCGGCGACAGCGCTGCACGCAAGGCCGGGGAGGAGGGCAAGGGCCAGTACAAAGTCCGGGTGATCGGTTTCGCCAAACTGATGGGCGACCTGATCGACGGGCTGATTCAGGTGATGATGTTCTTCGGCCTGGCCGTGGTCACTTCGCTGATCATCATTTACGCCTACACCCGATGCGTTCGCAGCACCTTGCTGGTGGTCGGCTGCTCGTTGATCGCGGTGGTCTGGCAACTCGGCATTGTCGCCTGGCTCGGCTATGCCATCGACCCGTACTCGGTGCTGGTGCCTTTTCTGATCTTCGCCATCGGCGTGTCCCATGCGGCGCAGAAGATGAACGGGATCATGCAAGACATCGCCCGTGGCACCCACAAACTCATCGCCGCACGCTACACCTTCCGCCGTCTGTTCATCGCTGGCGTCACCGCGCTGCTGGCCGACGCCGTCGGATTCGCGGTGCTGATGCTGATCGATATTCCGGTGATCCGCGACCTGGCAATCACCGCCAGCATCGGTGTGGCGGTGCTGATTTTTACCTCGCTATTGCTGATGCCGGTGGCGCTGTCTTATGTCGGCGTCGGCACCAAGGCGGCCGAGCGTGCGCTGAAAATCGACACGCGCGCAGAAGGGCACAAAGGCTTCGGCAAACTGTGGGACTTGCTCGACCGCTTCACCACGCGCAAGTGGGCCACGGGGGCGGTATTGGTCGCGGTGCTGATGGGCATCGGCGGCTTCATGGTCAGCCTGCAACTGAAGATCGGTGATCTGGAAAGTGGCGCACCGGAGTTGCGTGCCGACTCGCGCTATAACCGTGACAACGCCTACATCACCAGCCACTACGCGCTGTCCAGTGACCTGTTCGCGGTGATGATCAAGACTGCGCCGGAAGGCTGCTTGAACTACAAGACGCTGGTCCTCGCCGACCGTCTGGCCTGGGAACTACAGCAGTACCCGGGCGTACAGGCCACGGCTTCGTTGGTCAACGCGGTGCGCCAAATCACCGCCGGCACCTATGAAGGCAACCCCAAGCTCAACAGCATCCAGCGCAATCAGGACGTGCTGAACTACGCCGCGCAACAAGCCTCGGTCAACTCCCCGGAGTTGTTCAACACCGATTGTTCGCTGATGCCGGTGATCACCTTCCTCAAGGACCACAAGGCCGAGACCCTGGATGCCGTAGTGGGCATCGCCGAGAAATTTGCCCGGGAGAACAACAGCGAAGATCGCCAGTTCCTGCTGGCGGCCGGGTCGGCCGGGATTGAGGCAGCGACCAACATCGTGGTGCGCGAGGCCAATCGCACCATGCTGCTTTACGTCTATGCGGCGGTGACGCTGTTCTGCCTGATCACCTTCCGCAGTTGGCGCGCGACCCTGGTCGCCCTGTTGCCACTGGTGCTGACTTCGATCCTCTGCGAGGCGTTGATGGTGGCCATGGGCATTGGCGTGAAAGTCGCGACCCTGCCGGTGATCGCATTGGGCGTAGGCATCGGCGTGGATTACGCGTTGTACCTGCTCAGCGTGCAATTGCATTACCAGCGCCAGGGCTTGCCGCTGTCTCAGGCTTACCGCAACGCCGTGTCGTTTACCGGCCGGGTCGTGGGCCTGGTGGGCATCACCCTGGCAGCGGGCGTTGTGTGCTGGGTCTGGTCGCCGATCAAGTTCCAGGCCGACATGGGCATCCTGCTGACCTTCATGTTCCTGTGGAACATGCTCGGCGCGCTGGTGCTGATTCCTGCCCTGTCGTACTTCCTGCTGCGTCACCCCGTTGCGCAAGCCCAAGTGGCGCAAGCCGCTGAAACCGATACATCTCAACGCCAGGGTATGCCGCATGCCCTGACCACTTCCGAGTAAGCCAACCATGTCTGATTACAAAGCTCCTTTGCGCGATATGCGCTTCGTACTCAACGAAGTCTTCCAAGTGTCCCGGCTATGGGCCCAACTGCCTGGCCTGGCCGAGGTGATCGATGAAGAAACAGCCGCGGCGATCCTTGAAGAGGCCGGCAAAATCAGCGGTGAAGTTATCGCACCGCTGAACCGCAGCAGCGACGAGCAGGGCTGCACCTGGAGTAACGGCGCGGTCCAGGCGCCGGACGGTTTTGTCGCGGCCTACCAGGCATTCGCCGACGGCGGTTGGGTGGGTGTTGGCGGCGATCCGCAGTTCGGTGGCATGGGCATGCCCAAGGCCATTTCGGCTCAGGTCGAGGAGATGGTCAACTCGGCAAGCCTGTCGTTCGGCCTGTACCCAATGCTGACCGCCGGCGCGTGCCTGTCGATCAATGCCCACGCCAGTCAGGAACTCAAGGAACGCTATCTGCCGAGCATGTACGCCGGCACCTGGACCGGTTCCATGTGCCTGACCGAGGCGCATGCCGGCACGGACCTGGGGCTGATACGCACCCGTGCCGAACCTCAGGCCGATGGCAGTTTCAAGATCAGCGGCAGCAAGATCTTCATCACCGGCGGCGAGCACGACCTGACCGAAAACATCATTCATTTGGTGCTGGCCCGGTTGCCGGATGCACCGGCTGGTCCCAAGGGGATTTCGCTGTTTCTGGTGCCCAAGGTGCTGGTCAATGCTGATGGCTCGCTGGGTGAACGCAACGCGCTGTCCTGCGGTTCCATCGAGCACAAGATGGGCATCAAGGCCTCCGCTACGTGCGTGATGAACTTTGACGGGGCGACCGGCTGGATCATCGATGCGCCGAACAAGGGCCTGGCGGCGATGTTCACCATGATGAACTACGAACGTTTGGGCGTGGGTATCCAGGGCCTGGCGTTGGGTGAGCGTTCGTACCAGAACGCCGTCGAATACGCCCGTGACCGCCTGCAAAGCCGTTCGCCGACGGGCGCGCAGAACAAGGACAAAGCGGCCGATCCGATCATCGTGCACCCGGATGTGCGGCGGATGCTGTTGACCATGAAGGCCTTGAACGAAGGCGGGCGGGCGTTCTCCAGCTACGTGGCCCTGCAATTGGACACCGCCAAGTACAGCGATGACGCGGCAACCCGCAGCCGTGCCCAGGAACTGGTGTCGCTGCTGACCCCGGTGGCCAAGGCGTTCCTCACCGACATGGGGCTGGAAACCACGGTGCATGGCCAGCAGATCTTCGGCGGCCACGGTTACATCCGCGAATGGGGCCAGGAGCAACTGGTACGCGATGTGCGCATCACCCAGATCTACGAAGGCACCAACGGCATCCAGTCACTGGACCTGGCCGGGCGCAAAATCGTCGGCAGTGGCGGGGCGCTGTACCGGCTGTTCGCTTCCGAAATCCGCAACTTTACCGCCAATGCCTGCGCTGACCTCAGCGAGTTCACCAAACCATTGAACGCCGCCGTCGACACCCTCGACGAACTGACCGCATGGCTGCTGGACCGAGCCCAGAACAACCCGAATGAAATCGGCGCGGCTTCGGTCGAGTACCTGCACGTGTTCGGCTACACCGCGTACGCCTACATGTGGGCGCGAATGGCCAAGGCTGCCATGAGTACGCATTCCAAAGACGATTTCTACGCCAGCAAACTGGCCACCGCGCGCTTCTACTTCGCCCGTCTGTTGCCACGCATCCACTCGTTGAGTGCATCGGCCAAGGCTGGCAGCGAATGCCTCTATCAATTGGATGCAGAGCAGTTCTGAGCCCACGTAAAAAGGACCGGGAACCACAACCATGATGGCGACAAAAATAATTCCGCCCGCCGACGGCGCCTATGCCTATCCCTTGCTGATCAAGCAATTGCTGCTGTCCGGCGTGCGCTACGAGCCGGGCAGGGAAATCGTCTACGCCGACAAACTGCGCTACAGCTACCAGACCCTCAACCAGCGGATCCGTCGGCTGGCCAACGCCTTGACCGCTGCCGGCGTCAAGGCGGGTGATACCGTGGCCCTGCTCGACTGGGACAGCCATCGCTACCTGGAATGCTTCTTTGCCGTGCCGATGATCGGCGCGGTGCTGCATACCGTGAACATCCGTCTTTCGCCGGATCAGGTGCTCTTCACCATGAACCATGCCGAGGATGACCTGGTGCTGGTACATGATGATTTCCTGCCGCTGGTAGAACAGATTCACGGACGGCTTGAAACCGTCAAAGGTTACCTGCAGCTCACGGACGACACAGCAACCGACACGTCGTTACCGGTGCTAGGGGAGTATGAAAACCTGTTGGCCGGCTCGGCCGACCAATACGACTTTCCCGATTTCGATGAAAACTCCGTCGCGACCCTGTTCTACACCACGGGCACCACTGGCGACCCTAAAGGCGTGTATTTCACCCACCGCCAGCTGGTCTTGCACACCTTGAATGCCGTGGGCACTTTGGGCGTCTATCAGGGGTTGCCGTTGCTGCGTTCCGATGATGTCTACATGCCGATCACACCGATGTTTCACGTGCATGCCTGGGGTGTGCCCTATGTCGCCACCCTCATGGGGATCAAGCAGGTCTACCCCGGACGCTACGAGCCCAACAGCCTGGTCAGACTGTATCGAGAGGAGAAGGTCACGTTCTCCCACTGTGTGCCGACCATTTTGCAAATGATCCTGAACTGCGAGGAAGCGGCACAGACCCGTTTTGATGGCTGGAAAATGCTCCTGGGCGGCAGCGCGCTGACATTAGGTATTGCCAGCGAAGCGAGCGCCAAAGGTATTCAGGTGCACAGCGGCTACGGCATGTCGGAAACCTGTCCGTTGCTGTGCCTGACTTACCTGCGCGACGAAGACCTTGCCCAATCCACGCAAGCCCAACTGGCCACCCGCATCAAGACCGGCACACCGGTGCCGATGGTCGACCTGAAAATTATCGATGCCAGTGGCAATGAGGTTGCCCATGACGGCGAGTCTCTGGGCGAGATCGTGGTGCGCGCCCCCTGGCTGACCCAAGGCTATTTGAAGGAGCCCGAAAAGGGCGCCGAGTTGTGGCACAACGGCTGGCTGCACACCGGCGACATGGCCTCTATCGACCCGTTGGGCGGAGTGGAAATCAAGGATCGCATCAAGGACGTGATCAAGACGGGCGGGGAGTGGATCAGCTCGCTGGAACTGGAGAGCTTGATCAGCGAGCACTCGGCCGTCATGTCGGTCGCAGTCGTGGGCATCGCCGATGAACAATGGGGCGAACGGCCGATGGCGCTGGTGGTGTGCGAGCCCGGGCAGTATCTCGATCGCAAGATCCTGGAGACGCACCTGCAAGGGTTTGTCGAGCGTGGCCGCATCAACAAATGGGCGATCCCCAAGCAGTTCAAGTTCGTCGCCGAAATCCCTAAAACCAGCGTCGGGAAGATTAACAAGAAGCTCATCCGGGAAAGTGAAGTGGGCTGAAAAAGGTGCGGTTGGGGGGGCTGCGTCAACCCTGATCACACGTCACCAGGTGTTCTCTTTCGGATCAGCTGCTTTAAGGAACTGATGACTTGGCGGTGAGCTGCGCGGCTGACCACGGTGCGGGTCAAGCACGGCTCACCGAGGCCTCAATTGGTATCAAGCGTGAGAACGAGTCTTTACCGAGTCAGACACAGTGTGCTGATCGAGCGGCTGACTATTCGGAAACGTTTCTGGCGACAGAGAATTATTCGCAATCGCTCCCAGAGAATGAGGTGCATTAATTCTCGAACTCAATCGCTCAACAAATGACTCAGCTCCAGCAAGGCTGCGGAAACTTGCACCCCACAGATCCATGTGAACCCACCAGAGATTCTGTACAGGATCTTTTTCAATATAAATGTTCATTTACGGCGCTCGGCGATACAGGGTTTCAATCATCCTGACCTGTGCAGAGTCATCCTTTGTTCTCTAAGCACGATGACGGTAGCCATTCATGCTGTTGATCTTCCTGGTTGTTAGCCTGTACTCGAATAACCGGCAGGCAGTTGATAAAAATCAAGCCTTCTGGCCTATTTCCCAATAGCCTGATGCCGCGTGTCGGATTCCTGCACTTGTGCCGCGTCAATTGAATATTGGCGGGCGGCTATCTGATCAGGGGCTTTTTTCGCTGACGGTTGCCGTCAGCTTGTCCGCTTCGCTCACCCAACCGCCGCCTGTTGCCTTGTAAACATCGATCATGGCGGTGAACACCGAACCCCGGGTTTGGGTGTAATTCAACTCGGCATCGAACAAGCTGCGTTCGGCATCCAGGACTTCTATGTAGCTGGTGTAACCATTGTCGTAGCGCAATCGCGCAAACCTGGTGTAAGTGCGTAGCGCCTCGACCTGACTGGCTTGGGAAGCCATCTGCTCGCGGGATTTGCTCGCCGCCACCAACGCGTTTTCAACATCCCTGAAGGCTGATTGAATCGACTGCTGATAGACCAGCAAGGTTTGTTGTTGAAAGGCCTCGGTCTGTTGGACCTGACCGGCGATCCCGCCAGCGGTGAAAATGGGCATGCTCGCGCCGACACCATAGGACCAGGTGGCGGCCGGCCCGGTGAATAAATTCGAGAGTTGGTTACTGACTGAGCCCAACAGCCCGGTCAGGGATATCGTCGGGAAGTACAGCGCCTTGGCGGCACCGATACGGGCATTGGCGGAGATCAGGTCCAGTTCGGCCTGACGTAGATCGGGGCGTCGCTCCAGCAAGTCCGAAGGCAACCCGGCGGGGACCGATGGCAGGGTCAGTTGCGTCAGATCACGGCCTCTGATGATGGGTCCCGGATTGCGTCCAAGCAGCACCGCCAAATTGTTTTCCTGTTGCGCCACCTGGTATTCGAGTAGCGATACAGACGCTTGGGTGCGCTGGAATTCGGAGAGGTTTTGCGCCAGTTCCATTTCGGAAATGGTGCCGGCGCCAAAGCGCAGTTTAAAAATTCCGTAGGAGTCGCCGCGGGCCTTGGCGGTGGTGCGGGCGATTTCCAGCTGCCGGTCAAGATCGCGTAGCGCTATGTAGCTGGATGCCACCGACGATACCAGGCTCAGAATGACCGAACGCCGACCTTCCTCCGAGGCCAGCAAGTCAGCCCGCGCCGACTCATTGAGTCGCCGTAAACGACCCCAGACGTCCAACTCCCAGCTCACATTGAGGGTCGTCTGGTAGTTTTTGTAAATCGGGTCGACGCTGGAATCCAATGGCACCGGGCCGTTGTCGCGCGGTGCCCTGGCGCGACTGCCTTGCGCGGCGGCGCCGATTTGCGGAAACATCTGCGAGCGCACCACACCGTAACGACCCTGGAATTCCTCGACCCGGGCGGCGGCAATCTTGATGTCTTTATTCTCGACCAGCGCACTGCGGATCAAGTCATTCAGGACCGGATCCTTGAACTGTTCCCACCACAGGGTGTTGGACAGATTGTTGGCCTCCTGCTCTGCATAGCGATAGGCAGCAGGGGTGTCTGTGGCAGGGCGCTGATAATCCGGGCCGAGCATACAGCCTGTCAGGCCCAGGCAAATCAACAACGGGAGATGGCGTGTGCGCATCTCAATCCCCCTCATGTCTGTGCAGGGGGGCGCCGCCGGGAATCTCCCCGGGCGACGTTAACAAAGGTGGCGGGGTTGTCTGTTTGACCGCGCCTTTTTTCTCAGTCAAACGTTCAACGAGGTAGTAGAAGAGAGGGATAAAGAAGATGGCGATGACGGTCGCCGCCAGCATCCCGCCGATCACACCTGTACCGATGGAGTGTCGACTGTTTTCGGATGCCCCGACGGCAATGGCCAGCGGAACGCAACCCAAAATGAACGCCAGGGACGTCATCACGATAGGCCGCAAGCGCTCCCTGGCGGCAGTCATTGCAGCATCATAGGCAGACATGCCGTTTTCCCGGTTCAGTACCGCGAACTCGAAAATAAGGATGGCGTTCTTGGCGGCCAGGGCCACCAGCATGGTCAAGCCGATCTGGAAGTAGACGTCATTGCTTAACCCCCGGATCAGGACGGCAAGCAGTGCACCGAACAATGCGAAGGGCACCGCCAGCAATACGCCGACGGGCAGGGACCATTTCTCGTACTGAGCCGCCAGGATCAGGAACACCATGATCAGGCCGAAGATGAACACCTGAGAGGAGGCTCCCCCGCTTTTTTTCTCCTCGAAGGCTTCGCCACTCAAGGCCAGGGCGTAGTCGTTGGTCATGATTTCAGCGCTGATTTCTTCCAGGGCCTTGAGCGCTTGGCCGGAACTGTAGCCGGGTGCCGCGTTGGCAGTGAGTTTGACCGCTGGGAAGTTGTTGAAGCGGGTCAGCAGGTCGGGACCGGTGACGTAGCGGGTGGTCAGCAGGGCCTTGAGCGGCACCATCCCAAGGTTTTTGCTGCGCACGAAAATCTGCTGCAAGTCTTCGGCCTTGAGCCGATAGCTCGGTTCAGCCTGCAGAATCACCTGCCACAGGCGGCTGAATTTATTGAATTGAGAAACATAGAGAGAGCCGAACATGGTTTGCATGGTGCTGTAGACGTCTTCCACCGGCACCCCCAGCGTCTCTGCCTTTTCTCGGTCTACATCGACCAGCAATTGCCGGGAAAACACGTTGAAGGTGGAGGTGATAGCGCCGAGTTCCGGGCGCTGTTTGGCTTTTGCGACAAGGGTGCCGACCATCTCAGCCAATTGGTCGACGGTGGCGTCCCCCTTGCTTTGAACCCATACCTCCATGCCGCCTGTAGTGCCCAGGCCGGGAATGGATGGCGGATTGACCGGAAGAATGATCCCGCCCTGTACCGTGGAAAAAGCGCGGGCAGCTTTCTGAATCACCGCAGGGGCACTTTGTGCCTTGATTGTTTCCGAGTCCTTGTAGCGCTCCTCGAAATCCTTGAACCCGACAAAAAAGGCGCCGGCATTGTTCTTGTTCTGGCCGTCGAGCAGGCTGTAGCCGTTAACGATGGCGACGCCCTCGACGGCCTCATCGTTCATGAAGAAGTCACTGGCTACTTTGCCCACCTCGCCGGTGCGATCCAGACTCGCGGCATCGGGCATGATCACGGCCCCCAGCAGATAACCCTGGTCTTCCGGTGGCAGGAAGGCACTGGGAATGCGCTGCGCCATCACCAGAATCAGAGCGATCATGCCGGCAAAGAGTAACAACGCCAGGACAAAGCGCTTGATCATAAACGCCACCGAGCGCGAGTAGCCCTCGGTCATGCGTTCGAAGCTGCGCTCGAACCAGCGGAAAAAAGCATTTTTTTCGCCGTGTTGGGGCTTGAGCAGCAGGGCCGCCAAGGCCGGCGAAAGTGTCAAGGCCACGAGGCCGGAGATCACCACGGAGATGGCGATGGTAATCGCAAACTGTTTGTAGAGTTGGCCAGTGATTCCCCCCATGAATGCCACCGGGATGAACACCGCGCACAGCACCAGCACGATGGCCACCACGGGGCCGGCCACTTCATCCATGGCGCGTTTGGCCGCCTCCTTGGGGTTCATCTTGTGCACGTGCATATTGCGTTCGACGTTTTCAATCACCACGATGGCGTCGTCCACCACGATGCCGATGGCCAGCACCATGCCAAACAGCGTCAGCATGTTCACCGAAAACCCAAGGGCCGACATGCCGATAAAGGTGCCAACAATCGACACCGGCACGGCGAGCACCGGGATCAGTGTGGCGCGCAGGCTCTGCAGGAAGATGAAAACCACCACGACCACCAACACCAACGCTTCGAAAAAAGTGTGTATCACCTCGGAAATCGACGCGCGGGTAAACGCGGTGGTGTCCATCACGATTTTGTATTCGATCCCTTCGGGAAAGGTCGTCTTCATTTGCGCCAGGGTTGACGTCACGGCTGCCGAGACGTCCAGCGCGTTTGCCCCCGGTTGTTGGTACACCGCGATCAATGTGGCGGGACGTCCCTGATAGGTGCTGCGCAGGGAGTAGTCTTTTTGCCCGAGCTCGGCTCGACCAATGTCCTTCAGACGAACAATGGCAGCCCCGTCATTGCTCGCGCGCAAGATGATGTTCTCGAACTCCGCAGGTTCAGTCAGGCGTCCCTTGGTGGTCACGGCAAAAGACTGTTCCACGGCCTGGCCCGTCGGGGATTGACCCACACGGCCTACGGCGAATTGCTGGTTCTGGTTAGTGACCGCTTTCTGCACGTCAGCGGCAGTAATCCCCAACTGGGCCATTCGATCGGGTTTGAGCCAGATCCGCATGGCGTAGTCCGGTGTGCCAAAAATACTGGCTTGGTTGGCGCCTGGAATACGCTTGATCGCATCCAGAATGTAGAGGTTGGCGTAGTTGGCGACATAGGTGCTGTCATAGCGGTCGCCGGCAGAATACACGGCAAGAACCATCATGAACGCCGAGGATTTTTTCTGTACCTGAATACCCTGGCTCTGAACCGCGGAGGGCAATTGCGGCAGGGCCAGATTGACCCGGTTTTGCACGTCGACCTGGGCAAGAGAAGGGTCGGTGCCAATCTCGAAGAAGACGTTGAGGGTCATGTTGCCCGTCGCGGAGCTCGACGAGTTCATGTAGATCATGTTGTCGGCGCCGTTGACCTGCTGCTCGATTGGCGCTGCCACGTTATTGGCCACGACCTGTGCATCGGCCCCCGGGTAGGTTGCTGAAACCGTAATTTGCGGTGGCGTAATATCCGGGTACTGGGCGACCGGCAATTTAGCCATCGCCACTGCGCCAGCCAAGGTGATGATGATCGAGATCACCGACGCGAAGATGGGTCGATCAATGCAATAGTGTGAAATGCTCATGGGCTGCGCCCAGTGTCTTGCGCCGATTTGGCAGGTGTCGGTTTCGCCGTTGTCTCGCCTGCCTGCGCGGGGGGAGCGGGGGCGATGATATTCAGCGGCCCTCCGGGCGTCACTCTGATCGCTCCGTCGACCACTATGCGTTCGCCCGCTTGCAAGCCTTGGGTAATGAACCAGTCATCGCCATGCCAGTCACCCACTTCGACAACGCGTTGTTCGGGCTTGCCCTCTGCATTGATCACCCAGACGAAGTGGCTCTTGGAACCCTCCAGAACTGCCTTTTGCGGCACCACAATGGCGTTCGGCCTGGAAGCTCCGATTGCCCGCGCCCTTACGAATTGGCCGGGACGCAGTTGGCCGTTGGGGTTGGCCACCACGGCGCGGACCAGAAAGGTGCCAGTGTCCTGGCTATAAGAGGGCGCGGCAAAATTCAGGCGACCACGGTCAGGTACCACTGACCCGTCGGCCAGCACCACTTCTACGACAAACTCACTGCGCAAAGGGAATATGAGGTGCCCGGAGGCAATCTCGTCGCGGTACTTGAGCGTCTCGTTTTCCGAAAGACTGAAGTTGACGTAGATCGGGTCCATCTGTGAGACGGTGGTCAGCAGCCCGGACTCACCTGGTGTGACATAACTGCCTTCCTGCTTTTTGGCAAAGCTTGAAAGGCCGGTGAGGGGAGAGGCGATGGTGGTGTAACTGAGGTTCAACTGCTCGGTTCGAACCGTGCCCTCGGCGGCAAGCACGGCGGCCCGGGTCTGACGCTCATCGCCGACCGCATTGTCCAGATCCATCTTGCTGACCGCATTCTGCGCCGCCAAGGGACGGACACGGGCCAGTGTGGCCTTGGCCACTTCCCAGCGTGCCTGTTGTTGAGCCAATTGGCCCTGCGCCGACAGCAACGAGGCTTCAAAAGGTTTACGGTCCATCTGGAACAGCGTTTGCCCGCTTTTCACCAAATCGCCTTCGGTGTACAGCCGCTTTTCCAGGAAGCCGGCAACCCGGGCGCGGATCTCCACCTCTCGGGAACTCTGTGTTTGGGCAACGAATTCGAACGTCACCGGGGTGTTGCGCGCGGTGACCGTCATGACCGTTACATCGGGGGCTTGACGGGCAAGCGTAGTGGGCTCTTTGCCGCAACCTGCAACCAGGCTTAAGACCCCTACCATAATGGCGATGGGCAAACCGACGAGCTGTCTGACAACGTTCATGTTTGCGCCCATGCCCATACTCCATAAAGGTCACTCGAACAAAAGCGTAGCCACTATGTCTTCACAATGCGAACTAATAAACCGAGGAAAATTTCACTGAAATCAATGATCACGACGAGCCAGCCGAGCAACCCATGGATTGGCACTCAAACCATGTAGTAGCACGCTGAGTAAAACGGTACAGACATACCGATGACTGCACCGATGCCCAACTCCGCTCTCCACGTTTAACCCTTCACGCACGGACGCCGAAACCTTGGGATTGCTCACAACGGCCTTACCCAGTGCAGCATCGGTGGGACGCCAGAAGGGTCGCCAGTATTGCCAATTCCAACCCCAGAAACGCCGGGCCGAGAATCAGGCTGGCAAGCATGAACATGAGCGGACCATTGAGCAGACGTGACTCGAAACGCCCCGCAAATAGGCTGTAGGTCAGGAGGAAAGCGGCAAGCAGGGCTAAGTTCTGATACATCGATGACCTGCTTGCCCAGGTTGATGCTACGGCATGGCATCATTGCCATTCTGACTCGGCGCTTAAAACGCAGAAAAGTCAGGTTATTCCAGATGCTCGGGTTTGACCGCGTCCCCCGACTTCATATCCAGTTGCACCCTGACATCTTCGAACATCAAGTCGTAGTTTTTGTGCATTGAACCGATGGCGCTGTACATCTTGGGTATGCCGTACTTCTCTGCAATTTGCGTGACGTTGCGACCAAAGTTGTAGGCCTGGTCCTTGGGCAGGAAGAATTTTTCTTCCATCTCCCGGCCCTGGATATTGCCGTGCATCGTGAACAGCATGCCTTTACCTTCCTTGGGATCCTGGTGGACTTCATAGTCGATGCATATGTTGTAACTGACATCGTCCTTGTTCAGCGCGTGGCGCTCGATGTGCAGATGACCGGGCTCAAAGGTAGCCATTGTTGTCTCTCCTTCAAAAAGGCATTGAATCAGGGCGGGTTTCAGGCCGTTCCCGGAGTTCTTTTATTGGTAGCTAATGCCAGGTTTCGCTGTGCTGATGCGGGTGCCGGCCGTGCCCTGAACGATGGCCTCGATGTCCGAGAGTGAGCCGATCACCGCGACTTTTCCGGTATGGCGGGCGAACTCGCAGGCGGCCTGAACCTTCGGTCCCATGGAGCCTGCTGCAAAGCCGAGTTTTTCCATTTCGTCGGGGTGTGCCTGAGCGATGGCCTTTTGGGTCGGTTTGCCGAAGTCGATGTAGGCGGCGTTGACGTCGGTGGCGATCACCAACAGATCGCTTTCCAGCTGTTCGGCCAGCAGGGCCGAGCACAGGTCCTTGTCGATCACCGCTTCCACGCCTTGCAGTTTGCCGCTGGCGCCGTACATCGTCGGGATGCCGCCACCGCCAGCGCAAATCACGATGCTGCCTTTTTCCAGCAGCCATTTGATCGGACGTATTTCGAAGATGCGTTTCGGTCTCGGGCTGGCGACTACGCGGCGGAACTTGTCACCATCCGGGGCAATCGCCCAGCCTTTCTCTGCCGCGAGTTTTTCTGCCTCTGCTTTAGCGTAGACCGGGCCGATGGGTTTAGTGGGGTTCTGGAAGGCCGGGTCATTGGCATCGACTTCGACTTGAGTGAGCAGGGTGGCGAAGGGCACTTCGAAGTCCAGCAGATTGCCCAGTTCCTGTTCAATGATGTAGCCGATCATGCCTTCGGTTTCGGCGCCGAGTACGTCCAGCGGGTACGGCGAAACCGAGGTGTAGGCGGCGGCTTGCAGAGACAACAGGCCCACTTGCGGGCCATTACCGTGGGCGATGACCAGTTCATTGCCGGCATAAATCTTGGCGATCTGTTCGGTGGCGACGCGGATGTTGGCGCGCTGGTTATCCGCGGTCATGGGCTCACCACGGCGGAGCAGGGCGTTACCGCCCAGAGCAACGACGATACGCATAATGCAGTCCTTCTAAACAAAGAGGTTGCGAGCGACTCGCTCCCACAGAGAGCAAACCGTGACAGTCGTTAGATATCCGCCAACGCCGACACCAGGATCGCCTTAATAGTGTGCATGCGATTTTCCGCTTGCTCGAAGGCGATGTTGGCCGGCGATTCGAAGACTTCTTCGGTCACCTCGACGCCATTGGCCAGGTGCGGATAGCGCGCGGCGATGTCCTTGCCGACCTTGGTTTCGCTGTTGTGGAACGCCGGTAAACAATGCATGAATTTCACGCGCGGGTTGCCGGCGGCCTTCATCATCTCGGTGTTGACCTGGTACGGCAACAGTTGCTCGATGCGTTCGTCCCATGCCTCCACCGGCTCACCCATCGACACCCAAATGTCGGTGTGGATGAAGTCCACGCCCTTGACCGCTTCTTTCGGGTCTTCGGTGATGGTAATGCGCGCGCCGCTTTCTTTGGCGAAGGCTTTGCACTGGGCAATGAAGTCAGCGTGTGGCCACAGGGCTTTCGGCGCGCCGATTCGCACGTCCATGCCGAGTTTGGCGCCGATCATCAGCAGCGAGTTGCCCATGTTGTAGCGGGCGTCACCGAGGTATGCGTAGCTGATGTCGTGCAGCGGTTTGTCGCTGTGTTCGCGCATGGTCAGAGTGTCGGCGATCATTTGGGTCGGGTGGAATTCAGCGGTCAGGCCGTTGAACACCGGCACGCCGGCAAACTTGGCCAACTCCTCGACGATTTCCTGTTCAAAGCCACGGTACTCGATGGCATCGAACATACGCCCCAGCACGCGGGCGGTGTCTTTCATGCTTTCCTTGTGGCCGATCTGCGACGACACGGGGTCGATGTAGGTGACATGGGCACCCTGATCATGGGCCGCGACTTCGAAGGCACAACGGGTGCGCGTCGAGGTTTTCTCGAAGATCAGTGCAATGTTCTTGCCTTGCAGGTGCGGACGCTCGGTGCCGGTGTACTTGGCGCGTTTGAGGTCGCGGGAAAGGTCCAGCAAATAGTGCAGCTCGCGAGTCGTATGGTGCATCAGCGAGAGCAGGCTGCGGTTGCGCATGTTGAAAGCCATTTTGGATCTCCTTAGGTATCGGTTATCCCCTTGGCCGCGCATGCCTTGGTGTAGAAGGCTGCGCGAGTCGAGGTGGGCAATTTTAATAGTCGATAGGGTCACGAATGATCGGGCACGTCATGCAGTGGCCGCCGCCACGGCCGCGACCCAATTCGCCGGCGCTGATGGTGATGACCTCCACACCGGCCTTGCGCAGCAGGGTGTTGGTGTAGGTGTTGCGGTCATAACCGATGACCACGCCTGGTTCCACGGCCACCACGTTGTTGCCGTCGTCCCACTGCTCGCGTTCGGCGGCGAAGCTGTTGCCGCCGGTTTCGACGACACGCAGCGCTTTGAGGTTGAGGGCCTTGGCCACGGTGTCGAGGAAGTTGGTCTCTTCGCGACGGATGTCGATGTTCCCCGGTTTGCTTTCGTCAGGGCGAAGGGTGAAGGCCACAATCTGGTTCACCACTTCCGGGAAGATGGTCACCACATCGCGGTCGCAGAAACTGAACACCGTATCCAGGTGCATCGCCGCCCGGGATTTCGGCAGGCCGGCGACAATCACTTTCTCGACGGCTTTGTTCTTGAACAAATTGACTGCCAGTTGGCCGATAGCCTGACGAGACGAGCGTTCGCCCATACCGATCAAAACCACCCCGTTACCAATCGGCATGACATCACCCCCTTCCAGGGTGGAACTGCCGTGCTCCTTGTCCGGATCGCCATACCAGATCTGGAAGTCGGCGTTGGTGAACTGCGGATGGAACTTGTAGATGGCAGTCGCCAGCAGGGTTTCCTGACGGCGGGCCGGCCAGTACATCGGGTTCAGCGTCACGCCACCGTAAATCCAGCACGTGGTATCGCGGGTGAACTGGGTGTTGGGCAGCGGCGGGAGGATGAAGCTGGAGTGCCCGAGAAAATCGCGGAACATCTGGATGGTCTTGCCGCCGAAGCTGTCCGGCAGGTCGTCAGCAGACACCCCGCCAATCAGGAACTCGGCAATCTTGCGCGGTTCGAGGCTGCGCAGCCAGGAACCGGTTTCGTTGATCAATCCCAACCCAACCGAGTCGGCGGTGATCTTGCGTTCCAGAATCCAGTCCAACGCTTCCGGGATGGCGACGATATCGGTCAGCAGGTTGTGCATTTCCAGCACGTCGACGTTGCGCTCGCGCATTTTGGTGACGAAGTCGAAATGGTCGCGCTTGGCTTGGGCGACCCACAACACATCGTCAAACAGCAGTTCGTCACAGTTGTTCGGGGTCAGCCGCTGGTGAGCCAGGCCTGGAGAGCAAACCATGACTTTACGCAGTTTGCCGGCTTCGGAATGGACGCCGTACTTAACTTTTTCGGTGGTCATTACAGTGATCCTCCAGATGACAAAACACTCAGGTGTTACAGAGTCAGGAAGCCGTCATACAGTCCGTAGGCTGCGACCAGGGCACCCACGACGACTGCTGCGAAAATCAACTTCTCGACGTTGGTGAAAACCGGTTTATTGACTTCAAGTTTAGCCTTGGCAAAAAGAATCGCGCCGGGGGCATAGAGCAGGGCGGAGAGCAGCAAATATTTGACACCGCCGGCATAGATCAGCCAAACCGCGTAAATCAATGCAACGGCGCCGATGAACAGGTCTTTCTTGCGTTCTGCCACGGCTTTTTCATAGGTTTCGCCGCGCACTGCCAGCAGAAAGGCATAAGCCGCGGACCACAGATACGGCACCAGAATCATCGAGGTGGCGAGGTAGATCAGCGACAGGTAAGTGCTGGCCGAGAACAGGGTGATGATCAGGAACAGCTGCACCATCGCGTTGGTCAGCCACAAGGCATTGACTGGCACCTGGTTGGCATTTTCCTTGCGCAAAAACGCCGGCATGGTGTGGTCCCTGGCGGCAGCGAACATGATTTCCGCACACAGCAGCACCCAGGACAGCAGGGCCCCCAGCAAGGAGATGATCAGACCGACGCTGATCAGCACTGCCCCCCACGGCCCGACCACATGTTCCAGCACCGCGGCCATCGACGGGTTCTGCAGTTTGGCCAGTTCCGGCTGGGTCATGATGCCCAGCGACAGCACGTTCACCAGCACCAGAAACAGCAGCACAGTGATGAAACCGATCACGGTGGCTTTACCGACGTCGCTGCGTGTTTCCGCCCGGGCCGAGAAGATGCTCGCGCCTTCAATGCCGATGAATACCCAGACGGTGACCAGCATCATCTTGCGCACTTGGTTCATCACGCTGCCCAGGTCCGGGTTTTTGAGGCCCCAGATATCGGCGGTGAAGATATCCAGCTTGAAGGCGAAAATCGCGATCAGGACAAACAGCAGCAGCGGTACGATTTTGGCGACCGTGGTCACCAGGTTGATGAATGCGGCTTCCTTGATTCCACGCAGCACGAGAAAGTGCACGGCCCAGAGCAGCACCGATGCGCCAATGATCGCGGCCACGGTGTTGCCTTCACCGAAGATCGGAAAGAAGTAACCGAGGGTGCTGAACAACAGAACGAAGTAACCAACGTTACCCAGCCAGGCACTGATCCAGTATCCCCAGGCAGACGAGAAACCCATGTAGTCGCCGAAACCCGCCTTGGCGTAGGCGTAAACACCGCCGTCCAGATCTGGCTTGCGGTTGGCCAGCGTCTGGAAAACGAAGGCCAGGGTCAGCATGCCGACGGCCGTAATCGCCCAACCGATCAGCACAGCGCCGACGTCAGCACTGGCGGCCATGTTCTGCGGCAGGGAAAAGATCCCGCCCCCGATCATTGAACCGACGACCAATGCAACCAGAGCGCCGAGTTTCAGTTTTCCGGGGGATTGAGACATTGCATGACTCCATTGCAGGGGGGGGAACACCATTTGGTTTCGTAATTTTCTTTCGTTTAATGCAAATCTATATTTCGTTGCTATTTAAAGACTTACGAAAATAAGGCTGTTCGTAACAATCTTGTTGCTGTGAATATTTTTTTGCAGATAGACAGAAAATAATTGCTGACTTCACGCTAGTTGGTTTCCGGGGTTTGGCAAATTTAATTGGTGCAAATAGAATCTGGATTAAGTGTTGGTAATTAAACTGCCGTTTTTATTTCGATAGGGTATAAAAAGGATTACCGCCTGGCGTTAATCGGTAACCCCTATCGATGATTGGTGGCGGCATCTTTTCCCTGCCGCAGAATATGGCCGAGAAAGCCGATGCTGGCGCGATATTGATCGGCTGGGCCATTACGGCCGTTGGCATGCTGACCCTGGCTTTCGTCTTTCAGACGCTTAATCCCTGTGGGAGCGGGCTTGCTCGCGAAGGCGGTGTATCAGGCAACATTGATGTCGGCTGACACACCCTCTTCGCGAGCAAGCCCGCTCCCACAAGTACTGCGCTTAACTGACTGGCATTCCGGCGGTTGGCAATGCATGCGCCGTCTCCAGCGGAATCTCCAGCGTGAAAACTGCTCCGTGGCCTGGTCCGTCGCTATGCACGCAAAGATGCCCGTTCATCTCTACCGCTGCGAGTGCACAACTGTGCAGGCCAAAACCGTGGCCTTCCTTGCGCGTGGTGAAACCGTGATTAAAGATGCGGGTGATGTTCTCGGCAGCGATCCCTTCGCCCTGATCTTCTACGCTGAGGCGCAGTGTTGCGTTATCGACAATCTTGACGCCCAGCGTCATATGGCGCTGATGATCGCTGACCTTGGACATTGCATATTTGGCATTGCTGATCAGGTTGATCAGGATCAACAGCAGTCGGTGTTTGTCGCCGATGATCGTCGGCGTGTCCTGATAGTCCTTGGTGACGACGACATGGTGGCGACTCAACGCACCGGAATTCATGCGTAACGCATCCTCGAACAGATCGACGACGTTCAACGGCTCGACCAGTCTGGCGGCACCGGCATAAGCCTGCTGAGTGGAAACGATGTCCTTGATGTGATCGATGCTTTTGCTGAGTTGTGACAGTTCCTCAACGATGCTCGATTGCTCGGCCGCGATGGAATCGACCAGTTGATTGAGGTAACCGCGCAGCAGTTTGCCTTTTTCATCGAAGGTCATGAACTGCCCCAGGTCTTCGGCATGCTCGTTCATCATGTTTACCGCTTTACCCAGGCCCAGGGTTTTGCTGACCGCTAATTTGCGCGTAATCAAATCTGCCGAGACATTAACGCTGTTCAGCACATTGCCGACGTTATGCAACACATTGGTTGCGATCTCTGCCATGCCGGCCATTCGCGCGGCATCGACCAGTTCGCGCTCGGCTTCGATCAACTCGCGGGTGCGTTCCTCGACGCGTTGCTCCAACCGCTCGTTTGCCGTCTGTAACTCGTTGTTCATCTTGTTGATCACGGCATAACTGCGAACCAGCCGGGCCGCCAGGTACAACAACAGCAACGCCATGATGCCGGCGCATATTCCGAGATAAAGGTGATATTGGTGGTCTGTTGCGCCAGTGCGCCGTTGTGTCTCGTTCAATAATTCGTTGAGGCTGTCCAGTTGCTGTGCGACCGGAATCACACTGATGCGATCAAGCAGGTCATTGACAATGGGCTGCTCTCGAACGATGGCGTTTACATGCTCGACAAATGCAGTAAAAGGCTGGCGCCGATCCAATGGCATTTGATCGATGTGTTCGTTGAGCTCGTTCAGTTGATGGGCGATCTCGTCGGCTTTGTCATGGGATACATAGAGGGCGTACTCGACGGTTGCCAGCATGAGATTGAATACGTTTGAGGCGGCGGTTAAATCCTGATTGTTGTTATTGTCCAGTAATGCCTGAATGTCATTTTCTTGTTCAGGCAGGGCATCCAGTGAAGTTCGCAATGCCGTGTTGTGCTGTTTGAATTGCTCGACCAATCGGGTTTTGTTTTCCACCGCATCCAGATAACCCTGGCGCCGGGATTGCCAAAGTGTCGAAAGCGGGCCGGCAGCGTTAAGGTCATCGAGATGCTGCCATCGTTGCTCTGCTTCAGGATGTGGCACCAGAAGCAGATTGTTGTTTATACCGATTTTTGCTCTAAGAATTTTCACGTTCCAATTGGCATCGAACTGCTTGAGTTGGCGAACGAAGTCGCGCGACTCGAAGTAGGTCGATGTGTCATAGGAATAGGATTTGATCAGCAAAAATATAAGTACGCTGAAAAGGGTCAGCGCAATGGCGCCCAAGGCCGTCCATTTGTAATGATTGGAAAGCGTCATTGCGGCATTCCTCCCTGGGCCATCTTGAGAGAGAGGATTTGCCGACGGTTAATAATTTCCATTTTTGCGCTCCCTGCAAAATGGCGATCATCACCACATTGTTTGTAAGCCTAGCGTTGTTGGCGGACACCGTTGAAAAAAACACCGAATGCGCTATCAGCGCCGCTATCGCCTCAATCAGGCCCGTCGCGCTTTGCTGCAGCGGGTAGCAGAGGCGGGAATTCCTCCGGTGTGAGGGTTTCCTTTTCCAGCAACAGGCGAGCCCCCTCATCCAGGTCGGCCCGACGACTCTCCAGCAATGCCTTGGCCCGTTGGTAGGCTTCATCGAGCAGGGCGCGGATACCCAGGTCGATTTCGCGGGCGGTCTGCTCCGAATAATCCTTCTCGCCCACCGTGGCCATGCGGTCTCCCAGGTATGTTGCGTTTTGCCGCTCCAGCACCGATTGTCCGAGTTCGGCACTCATGCCGAACCGGGTGATCAGTTGCCGGGCGATATCGGTCGCACGGACAAGATCATCGGCGGCACCGGTGGAGATCTGGCCATAGACCAGGTCTTCGGCGGCACGCCCGGCCATTAGCACGACAATCCGGTCCTTGAGCGTCTGGCAACTGATCAGGAAGTGATCCTCGGTCGGTCGTTGCAGGGTATAGCCGAGCGAGCCGATGGCGCGGGGCACGATCGATACTTTATGCACCGGGTCCATCGCCGGCAGCGTGCTGGCGGCCAGGGCGTGCCCCATCTCGTGATAGGCCACCACCCGACGCTCGTCAGGATCGAGCAGGCTGCTCTTGCGCTCGAGCCCCGCGATAAGGCGCTCTACCGCTGCGGTGAAATCATTCAGACCGACCGCCTCGGCGCCGCGTCGGGTGGCGACGATGGCCGCTTCGTTAACCAGATTGGCCAGGTCGGCGCCGGTGAAACCGGTGGTGATCTCGGCGATACGTGCGCCATCAAGCCCTGGCTCCACGGTGACTTTCTTGAGATGAACGCTGAGGATTGCTTCCCGACCTTTGCGGTCGGGGCGGTCGATCAGAATCTGCCGATCGAAGCGTCCGGCCCGCAACAACGCCGGGTCAAGGACCTCCGGGCGGTTGGTCGCGGCCAGCAACACCACGCCCTCGCGGGGATCGAAGCCATCCAGCTCGGCCAGTAACTGGTTGAGGGTCTGTTCTTTTTCGTCATTGCCGCCCAACGTTCCGACGCCGCGCATCTTGCCCAGCGCATCGAGTTCATCGATGAAGATGATGCAGGGTGCTGCCTGCCGTGCCTGTTCGAAGAGGTCGCGGACCCGGGCTGCACCGACCCCGACGAACATCTCGACGAACTCGGAGCCGGAGATCGAGAAAAACGGCACACCGGCTTCACCGGCGATGGCTTTGGCCACCAGCGTCTTGCCGGTGCCGGGCGGGCCGACCAGCAAGGTGCCCTTGGGAATGTGCGCACCCAAGCGTGCGTATCGTTCCTTGTCTTTGAGAAACGAGACGATTTCCACCAGCTCGGCCTTGGCTTCGTCGATGCCGGCGACATCGGCGAAGGTCACTCCGGTGTCGCGTTCGACAAACACCCTGGCCCGGGATTTGCCGACATTCATCAAACCGCCAAGGCCTTGTTTGTCCGCCATCCTGCGAAACAGGAAATTCCAGAAGACCATAATCAGGACAAACGGCAATAGCCAGCCCAACAGGCTGTTCATAAAAGTGTTTTCGGTAACTCCGGTAAAACTGGCGCCCGATTGAGAGAGTTCTGTCGCCAGCGCCGGATCGACCCGCACGGTGGAGAATCGATCGTGTCCGTTGATGGGCTCTTGCAACTTGCCGCTGATCTGGTCCTTATCGACCTGCAAATCACTGACTTTCTGCTCGTTCAACAATTGCAGAAACTGGCTGTACGGGAGGGGCTGCACCGTCTGGCGCTCGCCAAAGAATATCTGCATGAGACTCAGCACGATAAAAACGATCGCGAAGTAGGACAGATTCCACTGGTCATTCTTTTTCATGGCCTTGGCTCAGCATCAGCATGAGAACGCAGGTCGTTCAAAACGAGCCGCGCCGCCTGGCATTAACCGCGCCCGCCCGGTTACTTTTAGACTACGCCAAAAAAGCCCCGTGCCGGCTTCCCGACAAAGGGCTTTTCTGACGTGAAGGGCTGTCTTGGATTCAGCTGGATTTGATTTGCACCTTTTTGTCCGCTTTCATGGCTTCGGGTTTTTTCGGCAGTGAAATACTCAGCACGCCTTTGCTGAAATTTGCTTCGATCTTGTCGGTATCGACACCTTTTGGCAGGCTGAACGCCCGCTCGAAGGCGCCATAATGACGCTCTGAGACGTGATAGCCTTTTCTTTTTTCTTCCTTGTCCTCTTTCTTTTCACCCTTGATGATCAAATTGCCGTTGGACAATTGGATGTCGATATTCTCCTGATCCATGCCTGGCAATTCGGCGGTGATTTCGAAGCTTTCATCTTTCTCGGTAATGTCCACCGCAGGCAGGCTGCGCCCGATAAATTCCCTGCTCCAGAACGGTTCGACATCGAACAGTCCTCGCCGGAAAGGCGTTAGTCCCGAGCCACGATTGAAGTCTTCGAACAGGTGATCGACCTGCTGGCGCAGTTTTTCCAGAGGACGCCAAGGGTCTGATGTAGCCGTCGGTTGCTGATTGGTTTTTTCATCGTCGGTCTGCACCGGCATTTTCTTCTCGAAATTGGCCATTTTTCATACCTCCTCTCGAGTACTGCGGTGGGCCGGGAACAACTCGGAGACCGGTCCACCACGACAAATTCAGGCCTTACCTTAAAAGGTTAGTATTCCTGCGACCGCCAGACCGACCAACAGTCGGTTGCTGACGGCGAGCCGTCTTTTTTCGAGAACTTGCGCGCACCGAAGTGCGAAGGCGGGGAAAGTTTCGCACCTTCTGCGTAACCCAATCTGCAGGAGTCCAGCCTGCCTGATCACCAGTTAAAACTGTTCCAGTGAGAATGGGGAGAGCCTTGGCCGATGTTCGGCTACAGTAGGTAAGTCATCGAAATGGAGATCGGACATGCAATGCTTGATTTGCCAGGCTGCGGCAAAAATTGTTCACGCGACAGGATGCTGGTCCGAGGTCAAATGCTCGGCCGGATGTGGACACTTCAGGGTCTCAGCGAACCTTGTCGCGAAGATGAAGTTCAAGAACGAATTCTTTGACGTTGAGCGAACAAGGCAATGGCTTGAGATGGCTCGGAACGAGGGGCCAATGCCGTTGATATCGACCTACGATTACAATGTTTCCTTATTGCACCGCGCCACCAAAGAGCGATCTGGAAGCTTGTCGAGTCGTTCGAGGAAATCGATCACTTCGGAATAGATCTTCGTACTTCGATCCGCCCCGGGCCTGGCGTAATTGCAGGGTCAGTTCCTGCATTTCATTCTCCAGCTTGCTCAGGTAATGGCGGCAGGCTTCAGGTTCAGTCGGGCATCCAAGCCAGTCACTGGTGTCTTCGATGTCGAGAGGGGCCACGGTCATGTCTTGTTGGGACTGTTTATATAGGCAGCAATCGAGGCGAGACGGTCGGGCGAGGGTGCGACGACGAGCTGTGGGATTTTGGAGGGTTTTCGATCGGCAGGACGCCGCAGGAGGTCGAAAACGGGCCGAGTTATGGAACGCTTCCGGAAAAGCTATGGAATACATACAGATCGGCGGATATTTCGCCAAACCCCAGAAACGACAAAGCCCAGAATAATCAGGGCTTTGTCGGTACAAATATGGCGGAGACGATGTCCGCTAATTTGACGTATTTCGAGTTCTATTGATGTCTGGCAGCGTGTCCGAGAATCTTGAAGTCCCGTTCTGTTCGGGGTGACAGCATGACCATTACCTTTGAAAAGATCCGGTTAATTGCGAAGTAATCGAGCTGTCGCACTGACAAAAACCAGCAAAACACTCACGCAGCCCAGAGCAAATGACAAGGTACTCAGATGGGCGACCGCCCCGATAAATACGGGACCTATCAGAATCCCCGCGTAGCCCATCGAGATGACAGCGGGGATGGCTACCGCCTGTGGCATACGTTGCTGACGGCCTACGGCAGTAAAGAGCACCGGGACAATGTTTGAGCAGCCGGCACCGACCAGCGCGTAGCCAATCAAGGATGCGGCCCAGCCGTCGATTCCAAGCGACACGATCATGCCAGCGGCTGCGCAGAGTCCGCCAAGCGCAACGACGCGCACGCCGCCTAGTTTGCTGACGATGGCATCGCCTGTCAGGCGGCCCACCGTCATCGCTGCGGCGAAGGATGCGTAGCCCAAGCCGGCGATGCTTGGCTCTAACCCTCGGTTCGAGACAAGGAAAACCGCGCTCCAGTCGAGGATTGCACCTTCAGTGAGGAAGACGATGAAACAGAGCGCCCCTAAAAACAGCACGATACCCCTGGGCACCGCGAACATGGGTCCACCCCGTTCAGTGCCGTAAGCCAGCAAAGCCGGCGCTGCCTTGTAAAGCGATCCCAGAACGGCGGCAACGATACAAAGCGCCGCAACCAATGGATCCAGCCCGAAGGTCAATAAAGCAGTCATCGCCCCGGCGCCCACTATGCCACCGACGCTGTACAGGCCATGGAAGCCGGACTGAAGTGCCTGGCCGCTGTTTTTTTCGACAATGACGGACTGAATGTTCATGGCGCAATCCAGCATGCCCATGCTGGCGCCGAAGAGAATGACCGCGATCACCAGGCCCGGCAACCACGCCACGGTGCTCAATAGCGGAAGAAGGGCACACAAGACAATGGTCGCCCAGATTACGACCGGTCGGCATCCATAGTGTGCAGTGAGATAACCAGCGAAGGGCATGGCCACGATAGATCCACCGCCCAGGCCAAGCAGCAACAACCCCAGGCCGCCATCGTCCAGGCCAGCGCGGGCTTTAACCAATGGGACCAGAGGCGCCCATGCGGACATGAGTAAACCCGCGATAAGGAAGGCGATGCGTGTAGACATCCGCTCGCTGTGGTTAGCCGTGGGTACCAACACCGGCGATGGAGCATTCATAGTTCTCGGTAATCCTTATCGATGATGCTAGCCATCGATTACTGGGCTTGGAAAGTGCGGGAAGACCTAGCGCCTGCGCTCATACGTTGCTCTATAACTGCTTGGCGCGACGCCAAAGAAGTCACGAAAACGCATATGGAAATTGGCGAAACTACAGAAACCGGTCGCTATCGCGATATCGGTGATGGGCCGATTGCTCTGCAGAATAAGCTGCCGCGCTCGTGTCAAGCGCAGCTCAAGGTAGTAACGCGTGGGCGTGGCGCCCACGAAACGGCAGAAGCGACGCTCTAATTGTCGTCGGGAAATGTTCACACACTCAGCGACTTCGTCGATGGATAACGGCTCTTCAATGTTCTTTTGCATCAGTTCTAAAGCAAGCTTCAGGGTTTGAGGCAAGGTGGGGTCAGAGTCAACGATGACCGTCGATATCCCAGACACTTCAGCGGTCTGATCACAACTGAGTATTTCCTCGACAGCATGGGTCAGCGAGACGCTTTGTTTAGTAGTGATGAGCTCGAGCATCATGCGTAACGAGCTGCTGGCGCCAGCGCACGTGATACGGTTTTTGTCTATTACGTGAGTTCGACAAGAGACCAGGACTTTGGGGAAAACATCCTCCATCATCGCTCGTCCATCGGGATGGAAGGCGCACTCGACACCGTCCATTAGCTGAGCTTCCGCCAGGAAAAATGCACCGTTCCACAAACCTCCCATCGTCGCGCCAAGAGAGGCGACGTTACGCAGCTTGCGTCGTAATAGTGGATCGCTGACCAGCTTCACTCGTAAACCACCGGCGACAATGAGAACGTCGATACGATCCGGTAGTTGTGACAGCTCCAGGTCTGCTGAAATCGCAATGCCCAAATCGCTCATTACCAGACGGTTTTTGATGCCGACAGTCAACACGTCGAACGCCGGTGTCTCGCTAATCAGGTTGGCGGTCACCAGCGCATCGATAGCGCCAGTGAACGACATCATCGAGAAATTGTTCAAAAGCACGAAAGCCACACGAGTCACTGCCTGCGGCCTTACTGGTTTCTGCGCCGTATAGGAGTACCCCATGTTCTTGTCTTTGAGCACGCTCTCGAATACGAATGGCATAAATCCTCATGGACACCTGAACGAATAGCCAAGAAACCGTTGCGGATCTACGCAGCGGTTTTTGGAGCAGACAGCAACAAATCAAAGAATGATTGGCAGTCATCACTACCGGGCAATGCTTCAACACTGTTCTTGATGGCATTGCTGAGGGTGGTTCCCAAACTGTCATTTGCCAGTAAATGGTATTTAGCAGCGAATTCGTCACTCGACATAGGGTTGCCGGGGTCGCCCTTGGCCGTCGCGGTAGGGCTCGTAAGACGCGTGCCGTCTTTCAGGGTAACCGTGACGCGGGACAGTATTTCCTCCGGGAACCTGGCCGACAGGTCAGGCGCCTCATGAAGGGTGATTTTCTCGCTGATGCTCAAGATGTCTGGTGCATGAATGGAATCACCGGTGACCTCTTTTGGCCCCAGCTTCCCGCGAACGATCAAGGCCGCCAGCGGGAACGCCAGCGCATACTGGGCCTCGTCCGCGTTCTTCGGAAAATGCCCCTGCAAGCACACAGACTCATGGAATGTTTCGACATCTATGGTCTCGATCAACTCTGCCGTGATGACCGGATGTGCTCGCATCAAATCGGTCATGGCGGTGAGTGCCGGTTGCGCCCAGCGACATACCGGCCAAGGCTTGAAATATTGCTCGTCGATCTCCCAACGGGTTCCGATGTCCTGCCAGAAAGTGGAAATCTCCAACGGTTCAACGGTGGCGGCTGGGGCGCCAGTGACACCGAGCTGCGCCATCAGTAGTGCGTTCAGTCCGGCATACGCCCCGGCGCCGTGGGCATCACGCAACATTGTCGGAAAGCTCACCAGGCGCATCATCGGGCATCTCGGGCCGAAGTATTCTGCGATACCCAACGCATGACGGAATGTCGCTTCATCAAGCTTCAGCAGACGGGCACCGGCGCAAACGACCCCGATTCCGGAAAAGGCGCCTGAGGCATGATATTCAGGAGCGGTGGCCATCAATGCCTGGCCCGCACGCAGGGCGGTCTCATAACCGATGCACAGTGCGCTGAGGAATTCCTCGCCGCTGATGTCTTTGCCCTGGCTGCGATACGCGTCAACCAATGCAACAAGGGCCGGGACAACGGTTGCACCCGCATGTCCCTTGGAGGTGAAGTGACCTTCATGTGCATCCAGGCTATCAACGCAGAAACCGCCTGCATACGCAGCGCCCAATGGATGCACGGCTCTGCCGTCGAACCAAAGGCGGCTGGACAGCTTGTTGGCAGAGTAGTGGGTGTCAGCGTAGGTTTTGAGCATCACGCTGGTTTGATTGTCGCGAGCACCGGCGGCCACACCAATGATGTCGAGCAGGCAAGTTTTAACCAACTCGCGTGTATGCAGGGGCGCGTCCTTGTAACTGAAATTCTGGACGAATGAATACAACTGCATTTCATGATTCCTGAATGATGAACGCCGAAACGGATAAAAAGTTGCCCGGGGAAGGGCAACCTTTTATGCAGATTTAAATGAAGGGATTAATTTTTTGCGGTGGCGGTATTAGCCGCGGCTCGTGCGTCTACCAGCCAGCTGTCGTATTTCGCGTGATGGGCCGCGATCCATTCTTTGGCGTGACGAGTAATGTCAGCTGCACTTTTTTCACCATTGTGCATTTTGAGATTTTGCGCGCTTTCATCGTCAGTAGAGATCTGCATTTCAGACAGGAACTTCACGGCAGCCGGATTTTTCTCGGCGAACTCTTTGTTGATGACCGCTCTGACACTGTCGACCGCGAAACCAAGGTTTTTACCATTGAAGGTAGTGTTGACATCGTTTTTACCACCTGGAAGATCCGTACGTGGCACGGTTAACCAAACAACATCTTTACCTTCGATCAGAACACCGGAGATCCACTGAGGTACCCAGGTGTAATAGAGAATCGGCTTGCCTTCTTTGTAACGAGCAATGGTGTCGGCCATCAGGGCAAAATAGGAGCCCTGGTTATTTGTGACAGTCTTATCCAGGCCATAGGCTTTCATATGGTGGGCAATGATCAGCTCACAGCCCCAGCCGGGGTTGCAACCAGTCAGGTCCGCTTTACCGTCACCGTTACTATCGAACAGCTTGGCAATCTCTGGCTTTTTCAAATCATCGAGAGAGGTGATGTGATACTGGTCAGCCGTTTTCTTATCGATCATGTAGCCCTGTAGTACGCCCGGCATAATATTGCCGGTTTTCACCATCGCTTCATCACCGCCGGCCTTCGCGTAGAACGATTTGTGCAGTTCCTCCCACAGATGAACCGAGAAATCAGCGTCACCATTGGCAATCGCAATCATCATGGTGGAGTATTCGGTTTCCTTAGGCGTCTGAACGTCGTAGCCCAACTCCTTGAGACCCGCCATTGCAATCTCTCCGCGAAATCGCTCTTCGGCAATTGATGGGAAAATCGGGGTGATTGATACACCTTTTCCGGGCTCCTGCGCCGTGGCGGCTGATGCGAAAACGGGGGAGACCGCTAGTACTAAAAGCGCCACAGAGTGAATGAATTTCTGTTTTATTCCGAAGGTTGTGAAGTTCATTATCGTTTGCCTTGGCTGGATTAAAGAAGTTGGCATTTCTTTTGGTTCACGACGCGCCGCTTAGCGGAGTTAGCTTTCTTTAGGACTGACTTCTATTTTCATGACAGTGTTTTTTCTTTTCAGGCGATAAATGACGCCCGCCGGTCCTGTCTGGTACCAGTGTTCACCTTTGGTTGCCCTGTTACTGCGTTCGCCCATTGCCTGGGTCAGTCGGTCGAGGAAAATCGCCAGCAATACCAGACCCAATCCACCGACGGTTGCCAAGCCCATATCGAGGCGGCCAATCCCTCGAAGTACCATCATCCCCAGTCCACCAACCGATATCATTGAAGCGATCACCACCATGGACAGTGACAACATCAATGCCTGATTCAGACCCGCCATGATCGTCGGTGCAGCTAAGGGAAGTTGAACCCGCCTCAGCATCTGGCGTGGGGTGCATCCGAAAGCCCGTGCAGCTTCAACCTTGTCTTCCGGTACCTGGCGAATGCCCAGATTGGTGAGCCTGACCAGTGGTGCGACTGAAAAGATGATCGTGACCAGTACTCCCGGTACGTTACCGATGCCAAACAGCATCACCACGGGCACCAGATAAACAAATGCAGGCAGTGTTTGCATTGCATCGAGTACCGGGCGCAGAAGCATCTCCAGTCGGTCACTTCGGGCACACAGGACGCCCAGCGGAATGCCAATAACTGCACAGAAAAACAGTGAAGTGAGCACCAGGGCGAGGGTGATCATGGCGTCATTCCATACGCCGATCACTCCTAAGAGGGTGAGGGTGACGAAACAAAGTATGCCTATCTTTTTCCCTCCTATCTGCCAGCCGAAGAGCGTTGCAATAATAATGAATATTGACGGAGGAATAGCCAGTAATCCGAACTGAATACCATTAAGTACTTGGTCGATTGGCCATCTTATCGATCGGAAAACCTCGCGGAAATTATGAACCAGAAAGTTCAGGGCAACTTCTACCCATTGGCCCAAAGGGACGTTGATGGATTGAAAGGGGTCTAGGAAATTGAATTCGTTCATGTCATCACCTGAATGTCCGAGCCTGGCAAGCCAGCAAATAGAGCCTGTTAGTGTCGGCTCATTGTTTGAAGCAGTAGGCTCTTGGAGATCGTGCCTTTGAACACACCCTGGCGATCGAGCACGGCAACTGGATTAACGGCATCAGCAACGATGTGAAAGACGTCCTGCAGAAGTACATCGTCGCGAAGCGTAGGAGTGGAGTGATCCATGGCGTACGGATGCTCTGCGCAAATTTTGGCGACATCACCCGCCTTGAGGATCTTCGAGGCATCAAAGCCTTTGAAGAAAGCTCTGACGTAATCGTTCGCGGGGTTGCAAAGCAACTCTTGTGGGGTACCGATCTGTACCACCTGGCCACCTTCCATGATCGCAATGCGATGGCCGATGCGAATCGCCTCGTCAATGTCATGGGAGATGAAGATGATGGTGCGATGCTGTTCTGCCTGCAGGCGGATCAGCTCGCCTTGCATTTCGTGGCGAATCAACGGGTCGAGTGCCGAGAAGGCTTCGTCCATCAGCAGGATGGCGGGGTCATTGGCCAGCGCTCGGGCCAGGCCTACCCGCTGTTGCATACCGCCGGACAGCTGGTGCGGATAGCTGTAGGCGTGGCCATCGAGCCCCACCTGTTTGAGTGCCTCGATTGCACGTTTATGCCGTTCACTTTCCTCGACACCCGAGATTTCCAGGCCGAAAGCAACGTTGTCGATCACACTCATGTGGGGCATCAGGGCGAATGACTGAAACACCATGCTCATGTCTTTGCGACGAACGCTGAGGAGATCAGCATCTGACAGACCGGTGATTTCCTGGCCGTTGAGATGGATGGTGCCCGAGGTCGGTTCGATCAGTCGGTTGAACAGCCGAACCATCGTTGACTTTCCAGAGCCGGAAAGTCCCATGATGACGAAAATCTCACCGCGTTTTACGGAGAAACTGGCATCAAAAACGCCAACGACTTGACCGGTTTTGCTGAAAATTTCATTCTTGTCAGCACCGCGAGCCAGCATCTCCATCGCGAGCTTTGGCTGAGCACCAAAGACTTTGTAAATGTTTTTTACCGAGAGTATCTCGTCACCAAGACTCATAACCCCTCCTGCTGCAATTACGACATAAGATCAAGAATTTAGGTGTACGTGTCTTGATCAGTTAAGACGGTGCTTGTAGGGGCAGTCAAAATGGGGGACAGATTGGGAATTAGTCATTGTGACCATCCTCTTTATTATGTGATGTTTATTATTTTTGTTTTATCGGCGCTGAATTAAGCAGTTCCTTGAGAACCAAGTTATTACCTAATAGGGTCAGCGTCTAACAACATTTCTTCCCGCCAATCAATAACGTGATGTTATCAATCATTTAAATAGGCCAATTTGCGACTGCGGCAGTGCTAGTTGCGAAGACGACTGCCGCTGGGCCTGTCTTAGACCCACTGTTTCAGCTACGCTCCAGTGTAGGCTCTAGGTGGAACCCTTCGGCCGATCTCATCCCTAACGGCCCTCCGAAAGGCCCCAAACCGGATATTCAATACTCTAGGTTATGGTTAAGCACATCGATCCAGACATGACGCTGCTGAAAATGCCGTCTCTGAAAGCAGTGAAGTCATTCGTAGCCGCCGCCAAATATCAGAGCTTTACGCGTGCGGCTGAAGCGCTGTGCGTTACCCAAGCGGCAATCAGCCGTCAGATTCGGGAGCTTGAGGCGTACCTTGGGGTGGATCTTTTCAAGAGGGTGGGTCGAGCGGTCGAGTTGACGGAAGCCGGGTCCATCTTTTTTGATGCGGCACAGCTATCTTTCGTCAATATTTCCCAAGCGGCGGAGCGCATTCGCACCAACAATGCAGGCAAACGCACGCTGACGCTTTGCTGTTCTCCCGCGTTTTCAGCCCTCTGGCTCGCAGCGAAGCTGCCGGGGTTTTTTACCAAGAACGCAGACATCGACCTTAATCTGGTAACCACTCAAAACTTTTTGTCGATGGAGCCGGGTGTAACTCCGGACATCTTCATCACCAAGATGGCCAGGATTCAGGATGGGTATCGTAGCTATCCGTTGTTCCATGACGTCATCTACCCGGTGTGCACGCCTCGTTACAAAGCGGAGCACCCTGAGCTATCCAGCCTGGAAGGATTACGCGACGGGGTTTTGCTAAACCTCAGCCCCTATGGCAGATCCCAGGTAGCGGAGCACGTCGACTGGGGTGTTTGGCTGGCTTATCACGATGTTGATATCGAGAAGCGCCCCCACGACAGTCCTCACGTTTTCAACGCGAATGACTACAACCTGGTGATTAGCATGGTGTTGACACACCAAGGTGTAGCGCTGGGCTGGAATCACCTGGTTGCAAACCTGATCGAAAACGGCACGCTGATTCGTCCGATCGAAGAAGAAGTGGTTCTCCATGAAAGTCAGCACTATCTGACATTCCGTGAAGACCGGATCAATGATGACGCGTGTTGCCGGCTACGCGACTGGATTCTGGCCCAGTTTTCCAGAGCCGTTTAGAGGAAAGGAAGGCGGCCGTGATTGAGCAATCACTCGAGGTGCGGGGAGCTCCACCACCAACAGGTATTGCTCAAGGCAGAACTGAAGGGGATGCCGGTGGTGATCATTCATGATTCTCACCACCGGCAGTGTTGCACTTAGCCGACAGATCTTAACGGGATGGTGTCATTGAGCTGATCAAGCATCGTTTTGCAGTACCAATCATCAAATTGACACACACCAATTTCGCTGGCCACCGACAACGGGCCTGGCTCGTAAGCAGGGGAGCTGACCCCGACCTGTGCGCCTTCCACCAAGGTGCGATCCTGATCATTGGTTGCAAGCCAGACTTTGGTCAGGCGATCGATGTCGTAGTCGACACCTTCTTGCGCGTCCTTCTTGACGATCCATTTTGTGGTGACCAACGTCTCGCCCGGACCAATGGGCAGTACGCGGAAGCTCAGCGCGTGATCGCCCAGAAAGTGGTTCCAGGTTGATGGGTAGTTGAAATACAGCAGCGCACCGATGTTGGCTTCTCCGGTGGTGTCCAACCGGCCAGCGACTGCAGGCTTGCCATCCATTGTGTAGCTGACGGCCCCGGAAAACAGGGGGATGCGCGTCATTCGGAAACGACCTTTATCATCCATGACCAATCGGCTAGGCAGACCTGCCGCCTCGCAGCGATCCCAGTGCTCTTTGAGTTCGGGATCTTCATCGCCGCCGGCGCCACCCACCGATGGGTTGTCCACGAATGAGTGCATCAATTCCGGGTGAGTACAATCGCAGTGGTAGCACTCACGATTGTTCTCGAAAACCAGTTTCCAGTTGCCTTTCTCAATGATGTTCGACTCAAACGCGACTTTGCAGTCATCAAGGTTATGAGGCGCAACGAAAGGAGTAACGGCTTTTCTGAACGACGAAAAGTCTGGGGCGACCTCTGCAACGCACACATAGATGTACGTTTCGACGACCTCACAATGCACCGACTTCAACCCATGCTGAGACTTGTCGAAATCGTCCCCCATGTTCCCGGCGAAAAGCAGTTTGCCGTCCAGCTCGAATGTCCATTTGTGGTAAGGGCACACCAGTTTGGCAACTTTGCCGCTGGCTTCCGGGCACACCTTGGAACCGCGATGGCGGCAGGCGTTGTGGAATGCACGAATCTGCTTGTCTGCGCCGCGCACGATAGCGACAGGGTAGTCGCCGATTTGCAGCGACAGGTACTGACCTGACTTCTCCAGCTCAAATGTGTGCCCTGCGAAGATCCAGCTTTTGTGCCAGATCTGTTGCAGATCCTGCCTGTAAACGTCTGAATCGCTATAAAGGGCACCTGGCAGCGCGTGGTCAGGCTTGCGCTGCGCGATAAGATTTGAAACTGCCGATTTAGTGCTCACGGTCAACACACTCCAAAATACCAAGGGGGCGAAACGTTCAGCCTGCTCAGCGAGGTGAGGCCAAACGGTCTTGAGTTCGCAGTACCGTCTGAGGATGCAAGCCCATCAAACTGTGCTGCTTCTATCCGCGAACCGGTACGTTTTGCGACGTCCAGAAAGCGCCTTACGAAAAATGTGCCTTCTTGGATGGGGGTGCCATCCGTGCACTCATTTCGTTCAAGTCCTTACTCATGCAGACATTTCTGGAATGCCAATGTTTGCATCAATAGCTATATTTCTACATCACCTTAATTCGAGCCTGGGAAACCAGATCTTAATTAATGAGACGACTGTACGAGAAAATCTTTTATCCAATGTATCGGTAGAATATCGCTGTTGTAAGGCTACGACGGTAATCGTGCGTCAACAAGAAACATTTACTCTTATCAATGCATAAACAAATGTTATCGATTGATGCCGCCGCTTCGGTGATGATTTTTTATATTGTTGATTATTAAGGAAAATTAATTTTATTGGCTGAAGGATTTACCCTTTCAGAAAGGTATGCGGCAGCAATACACTCTATTGACCACCTTCTTGGCGCATGCGAGTCTGGATTCAGCAGTCCACCGCACTAGTTGGTAACACAGCCTCTGCAGGTCATTTGTGAAAGCAGAAAACTGCTCTTTACAGAGACTTTAAACGTCAGGGTCTGTGTCCCGTGAAACATGGGTTTTTTTATTGCGCCTCAAGGCATCAACGCTGACGCGCTCGTTTATCTTCCACCTGACTCGCATTCGGAGCATTTATCTTGAAATTTGAAGGTATTTATACGCCAGCAGTAACTCCTTATAACTCGGACGGGGAGATTGACTGGAATGTGTACTCGCAAGTTTTGGAGTCGCTGATTGAGGCGAAGGTGCACGGCATTATTATCGGCGGGTCGACCGGCGAGTATTATGCGCAGACCTCCGAAGAACGGACCGAGTTGGCGGCCTACGCCAAAGATGTGATCGGCACTCGGGTGCAACTGATCGTCAGTACCGGGGCGATTCGTACCGAAGATGCGGTTCAGTACGCCAAGGATGCCAAATCGATCAAAGCAGACGCCATTCTCGTCACGTCCCCGCCTTACGCGCTGCCTACCTCACAGGAAAACGCGATTCACGCGCTCACTATCGATCGTGCTGCGAACTTGCCGATCATGCTTTACAACTATCCGGGGCGGATGTGCGTTTCGATGGACGAAGAATATTTCACCCGTGTCAGCCAATCGAAAAACGTCGTCGCCATCAAGGAAAGTTCCGGCGACATGGGCCAGGTGCATAGGCTGGCCCTGCAGTTCCCCAACATCGCCTTGTCCTGCGGATGGGACGACCAGGCCCTTGAGTTTTTTGCCTGGGGCGCCCGCAGTTGGGTGTGCGCAGGTTCCAACTTCCTGCCCAAGGAACACGTTGCGCTTTATGAAGCCTGCGTGATCGAAAAGAACTTCGACAAAGGCCGTCAAATCATGTCGGCGATGATGCCGCTGATGAATGCGTTGGACGGTGGCAAGTTCGTGCAGTCGATCAAGTACGGCTGCGAAGTTGCGGGATTGAAAGTCGGTAACGTGCGCCTGCCATTGCAGCCACTTGAAGCGGACGAAAAGCAGAGTTTCGCGTCGGTCATTACTGAACTCAAACGTAACGTAGCCAACATTTCTTCGGGAGCCAGCCATGGGTGATCTTCTGAGCAAGGCCGAGTATGCCGCTCTGGCCAAAGACATTTCGTTGCCATCCAAGGCGTTCATCAATGGCGCGTTTAAACCCGCGATCTCTGGCAGAACCTTCGCCACGAACAATCCGGCGACCGGTGACTTTTTGACCGACGTTGCAGCTTGTTCGTCCGATGATGTCGACTTCGCGGTGAGCAATGCCAAGGAGGCATTTGAGGATGGACGCTGGAGATCAATTTCTCCTCGGGAGCGCAAAGCGGTTCTGTTGAAGTTTGCAAACCTGCTTGAAGGCCATCAATACGAACTGGCCGTCCTCGAAAGTCTCGATAGCGGCAAACCGGTCAGTGAATGTCAGTTGGTCGACATCCCGGACACCATCCACACGATCCGCTGGCACGCAGAACTGATTGACAAGATTTATGACAACACCGCTCCGGTGGGCAGTGACGCGCTGACCATGGTGGTCCGGGAGCCGATCGGCGTGGTGGGCTGCGTATTGCCCTGGAACTTCCCACTGCTGATGCTGGCCTGGAAAATCGGTCCGGCGCTCGCTGCGGGCTGTTCGGTCATCGTCAAACCTGCTGAACAAACCTCGCTGACTACGCTGCGTGTCGCTCAGCTGGCGTTTGAAGCCGGTGTACCCGCTGGTGTACTCAACATTGTCACCGGCACGGGTAAAGACGTTGGTGAGCCCATCGGTTTGCATAACGATGTCGACATGGTCAGCTTTACCGGCTCCACCGCGACCGGCCGCCGTTTCCTGCATTACGCCGCCGATTCGAACCTGAAACGCATCGTCCTTGAGTGCGGCGGAAAAAATCCGGCCGTGGTGATGGACGATGCCCAAGACCTGGATCTCGTCGCTCAGCATGTCGTCAACGGCGCGTTCTGGAACATGGGCGAAAACTGCTCCGCGACTTCACGTCTGATCGTCCATGCGTCGGTTAAAGACGAGCTGCTGGAGCGCATGGGTGCCTACATCCGCGAATGGAAGATGGGTGATCCACTCGATCCGCAGAATCGCGTAGGGTCGCTGGTCAGCCCAGAGCATTTCGCAAAAGTGAAGTCGTACCTTGAGCACGCCGCTGCCGGAAAGCTTCAAGTTGTTTACGGTGGCGCGACCAAAGACGGAGCCTTTGTAGAGCCAACGGTGATTGACGGTGTTGGTCGAGACAACCGGCTGTTCCAGGAAGAGATCTTCGGCCCGATCCTTTCGGTCACCACGTTCAACACGATCAGCGAAGCCATTGCGTTGGCCAATGACACGGTCTACGGCCTGGCCGCCTCGGTATATACCGGCAGTCTGCGGCAGGCAATCAAGTTGTCGCGGGAAATTCGCGCGGGCATCGTTACCGTGAACTGCTTTGGTGAGGGCGACGCATCGACACCATTCGGTGGCTACAAGGAGTCGGGCTTCGGCGGTCGGGACAAATCCATTTTCGCCCATGACCAGTACACCGAAATCAAAACCATCTGGATCGATGTGTCTGATCGGTCGGACGAAGAGACCGAAAAATGAGCAGCCATACCATCAAGCGCCTGCCGGTAGACACCGGGGTTTCAGGTTGGGAGGCGATTTCCGCACGCACTGCGCCTGTCCGCATGCTTGATGGAAACGTGACGGCGGATTGGCTGATTATCGGTGCCGGTTTTGCTGGCCTGTCCGCTGCTCGCAGGCTTTCACAGTTACACCCGGGTGACAGCATTGTTGTGGTCGATGCTCATGAAGTCGCCAAAGGGCCGGCGGGCAGAAACTCTGGTTTCATGATCGATGTGCCGCACAGTCTGTCGTCCGGGGAATACTCCGTGGCGAGCGAGTCTGCAACGGCCCTGGAAATCACGCAAAATCGTTTTGCGATTGCATTTGCCGCTGAAGCTGCGCGGGAGTACGGCATGTCCGCCGACACCTTCGACCCTTCAGGGAAGATCAACGCGGCCGCCACTGAGCGGGGATTGAAGCTGAACGTCAATTACGCCAAATCCCTTGAGCGCATTGGCGAGAAGTTCGAGATGTTTGATGCCGCGCAAATGCGTGAAATCACCGGGTCCACCTATTACCACGGTGGGATCTACACTCCCGGCGCGGTGATGATTCAACCCGCGCAATACATTAGAGACCTGGCAGCAGGGCTCGACGGGAAAATCACGCTGTTCGAGCGCTCTCCGATTATTGAGTTGACCAAACAGGGAAGCGGTTGGAGCGCTCGATCTCATAACGGTACGGTGCACGCACCCAAGGTCATCCTGGGGGTTAACGGGCACATTGAAAACTTCGGCCATTATCAAGGACGCCTGCTGCACGTCTTCACTTACGCGTCCATGACGGCGGCGTACAGTGATGATGAATTCAGGAAAGAGGTACCGGGCAAAGCCAAGTGGGCGTTGCTGCCGGCTGATCCTATGGGAGCGACCGTTCGCAAGATCTGTTCAGACGGTCTCTCGCGAATTGTCATTCGGACAAAGTTCACCTATGAACCAAGCATCCAAGTCACTCCAGAGCAGGTAGCTGCGGTGGCTAAGGAGCAGCGTCACTCCCTGGATGCGCGCTTTCCCGAGCTGAAATCCACGGCGTTGGAATTCAGTTGGGCCGGCCGCCTGTGCCTAAGTCGTAACAGTGCTGCGGCATTTGGCGAGATTGAAGAAAACCTGTACTCGGCTTGCTGCGAAAATGGACTGGGTACTGTGAAAAGCACCCTGGCAGGTGTGATGGCTGCGGAGTTGGCATCGGGTGTGCGTTCGGAGTTTCTCGATAGCTTCAGTCATGCACCAGGTCCCAGCAAGCTACCACCCAAACTAATAACGAAACTGGGCGTCAGTTCGGTCATTCGCTGGCATGAGTTTTGGGCCGGGCGAGAAGGTTAACAAATTTAAGATGTCGGACTTTCCAATAAAGGCCGTTTAACAAGTCACTAATAAGAACGGAATAATCCATGAGAAATATCTGGAAGGCATTCTGCGCGCTCGCGCTTGTGGGCGTGATGAGTTTTGGTTACCGGCCTTCGAGAGAAATGCGAATGGCGAAGTAAAAAACACGCCGTTGCTGAAATTTTAAGGAGGAGGGCATGGCCGAGTTGCGATTGAAGAGCGACCGAACAAAAAATACTGCGCGCACTGTCGCCGCTAATCCTGGGGTCGCGAGGCCACAACTCGGGATCTTTCTATGCCTGCTTTCAATGCTTATCTTTGCGAGCCAGGACGGAATAACCAAGGTGCTTGTCAAAGACTTCCCGGTCGCCCAACTGGTCATGATGCGCTATTGGGTGTTTGTCGTTTTTGCACTCGGATATGCCGCCTGCCACGGTAGGGCAAAAGCGTCGTTTCGCAGTAAGCACCCCTGGCTGCAAATCATTCGAGCGTTGCTGGCTGTGGGTGAAACCGTACTGTTTGCAGTGGGGCTACGATATTTGGGCCTGGCCGAAATGCATGCACTCTATGCCGTATTTCCGCTGATGACACTGGCATTGGCGGGATCGGTGCTTGGGGAGTTCATAGGGCTGCGGCGCTGGGTTGCTGCGGCGATAGGGTTCACCGGCACACTGATCATTCTCCGACCAGGCGCGGGCGTCTTTGAACTCGCGGCGCTGATCCCCCTGCTGGCTGCTTTGGCGTTCGCGGTGTTCAACGTACTGACGCGCCGGATTAGCCAGCACGACTCCTTCGCAACGAACATGCTCTACATGGCAAGTGTGGGTGCCCTGACGGTCACATTTGCGGGGCTGCCTGCATGGGTGACTCCGACTCCAGTCCAGGGCCTCTTGATGGGGATCCTGGCATTGACCGGAGTAGTCGCACAGATTCTCTTCATTCAAGCACTGAAATACGCGACCGCTTCTTCCCTGCAGCCGTTCAACTATGCGCTTCTGGTGTTCGCCACGTTGATTGGTGTGATCGTGTTTGCCGAGCGCCCGGACACCTGGGTGGTTGTCGGTGCAGCGTTGGTGATTATTGGGGGGCTGTATGCGATTAAGGCAAAGGCGTGAACGTACCTGAGTGTATGAAGTAATCAATGCGTGGTTGGTTTTCAGGACGGGACACGGCGATAAAAAAGGGCAGCTCAACGCTGCCCTTTTCCCAACCTACCCCTTAGGCCGCGCTAAACAGCTTGTGCGGGTCCATGACGAATTTCTTCGGCACCCCGGCGTCGAACTCGTGGTAACCGCGCGGCGCGTCGTCCAGGCTGATCACTTGCACGCCGACGACCTCGGCAATGTGAATGCGGTCCCACATGATCGCCTGCATCAGCTGGCGGTTGTACTTCATCGTCGGGGTCTGGCCGGTGTGGAAGCTGTGGGACTTGGCCCAGCCGAGGCCGAAACGGATGTTCAGGCTGCCATGCTTGGCGGCTTTGTTGACCGCACCCGGGTCTTCGGTGACATACAGACCGGGGATACCGATATTGCCGGCGACCCGCACCACGCCCATCAGGGCGTTGAGCACTTCGGCCGGGGCCTCGTGCTGTGCGCCGTCATGGCCGTGGCCTCGGGCTTCGAAGCCGACCGCATCGACCGCACAATCGACTTCCGGCTCACCGAGCAGGTCGGCGATTTGCTCGTGCAGTGGAGTGTCCTTGGTCAGGTCGGCGATCTCGAAGCCCTGGGCCTTGGCATGCGCCAGACGCAGCGGATTGACGTCGCCGACGATCACTACCGCCGCACCCAGTAGACGGGCGGAGGCGGCGGCAGCCAGTCCGACCGGACCGGCGCCGGCGATATACACCGTGCTGCCAGGGCCGACACCGGCGGTCACCGCGCCGTGGTAGCCGGTCGGCAGGATATCGGAGAGGCAGGTCAGATCGCGGATTTTCTCCATTGCCTTGTCGCGGTCGGGCAGCTTCAGCAGGTTGAAGTCGGCATACGGCACCAACACGTATTCGGCCTGGCCGCCAACCCAGTCGCCCATGTCCACATAGCCATAGGCACCGCCAGGGCGCGCCGGGTTGACCGTCAGGCAGACGCCGGTGTGCTGCTCCTTGCAACTGCGACAACGGCCGCAGGCGACATTGAACGGCACCGAGACCAAGTCGCCGATCTGCACGTTTTCAACGTCGCGGCCCTTCTCGATCACCTCACCAGTAATTTCATGGCCAAGCACCAGCCCGACCTGGGCTGTGGTCCGGCCACGCACCATATGCTGGTCGGAGCCGCAGATATTGGTCGAGACCACGCGCAGAATCACGCCATGGTCAATGCGCTTGCCGCGCGGGTCTTGCATTTTCGGATAGGGGATGGTCTGCACCTCGACCTTGCCAGCGCCGAGATACACGACACCACGATTACCAGACATGATTTCACCTCGCTTTTGTTGTTGTGAGAACACGGCCCTTGTACTAGGAAGGGTCGCGCGGCCTTACAGTGCGGCGGTATATGTCTTGCGTTTGCGCGTGAGTGCAGATTGATTGGAAGTCACCTTCCAACGACGCGTGATTAGCCGTCAGCGTATCGATCCTACGCCTGGTATCAGCACCCGGCGAGAGCATTTAGCACCCGATCACCACCAGTTTCAGGACTCTCAACCGCCAGTCTTACTGGAGGTATGCATCGCTCCGTACCGAGTGCGTCTATGATTCAGCCTGGATCGTTTATGAAGACGCAGTACTTACCATCAGGATCAGCGCCTGTACCCCCAGATATCCACCTGCAGTGCTCGGTGTGAGTTGTGTGTTGAGTCTCTCTTTCCCCTCAATTTCCATGGATTCAGGGGCTAACCCTGGACGACAGGAGCAAAATGCAATGGTTGCGGACTGGAGTGATCAGGTAGCGCTTGTCAGTGGCGCCGGCAGTGAACGTGGAATTGGCTTTGCGATTGCGAAGCGTCTGGGCAGCCTCGGCGTGAGGTTGATCATCACAGGCAGCAGCGCTCGCATCCATGATCGAGTGGAGGAGTTACGCGTCGCAGGGTTTGAAGTGCACGGGCGTGCGGCTGACTTGAGCGAAGAGGATCAAGTCCTTGAGTTGACCACCTGGGCTGAATCGATATGGGGAAGAATCGATATTCTTGTGAACAATGCCGGCATGGCCGCCCAGGGTCATCCGGAGCCTTTTGCCGATCTGGCGGATATGAGTGTCGATAACTGGAATCTTTCAATTGCTCGAAATCTGACAACCGCCTTTCTGTTGACCCGTGGAATTTTGCCGGGGATGCGTAACAGACGTTACGGCCGTATCGTCAATGTCAGCTCCACGACTGGCACTCGAGCCGGTAATCGGGGAGAGGCGGCTTATGCCGCGGCAAAAGCCGGAATGGTGGGTATGAACATGAGCCTGGCCCTTGAGGTCGCGGGCTATGGAATCACTGTGAACTCGGTCGCACCTGGATGGATCGCCACAGGGTCAAGCACTCCAGAGGAAGAGAATGCAGCGAAGTATGTCCCGGTTGGCAGGGCAGGTCGCCCAGAAGAAGTGGCTGCTGCCGTTACATTCCTGGCCTCACCTGAGTCCAGTTACATCACTGGGGAGTTGCTGGTGATCGATGGTGGCAATTGCCTGATAGAGAACAAAGCCCCCAAGTAATGAATGCGTTGCCCGCCGCAAGAAAATGCAACGGAGGAGAGTAAGTGACTCCCTCCGTTGCAATTCAGGCTGATTCGATCAAAACGGCAGTGGCAGTTTTGCCGTGCGACCTCCGTCCACCACCAGGACCTGCCCGGTGATAAAGGCCGATGACTCCGAGGCCAGAAAAACGACTGTCCCGCCAACATCCGCCGGCAATCCGGTACGCCCGACCGGATGAAGGCGCAGGAGTGCCTGGCGCGCCGCACGCGGATCAGTTTGAGCGGCGAGGTACGCATCACTCAACTCGGAATTGATCCACCCTGGAGCAATGGCATTGCAGCGGATCCCGTCCCGGCCGAGATCGATTGCCAAGGCTCGGGTCAGCCCATGGATGCCGGCCTTGGAGGCACAGTACGCGGCATGTTCAGGGTTGGCGCCTATCCCTTCGATCGACCCGATATTGATAATGCTGCCGCCGCCTCGCAGACGCATCTGTGGCACCAACGCCTTGCACAAGAATGCTGGCGCCCGCAGATTGACTGCCATCATGCGATCCCAGTCCTGCTCGGTCATATCATCAATGGATTTCTCGAACATGAACCCGGCGTTGTTAACCAGGACATCGATTCCGCCAAGCTGCTCCTGGGCGAACTGGGCAATCAAATTGGGTGACTCCATCGAGGCGAGATCAGCCTCGACGAAATAGACTTGAGGGTGATTTTGCAAGTCGGCGTCCAGTGCCTGACGCTGAGCGATCAACACAGAAGCTCCCGCCTCAAGCAATTGTTCGGTGATGCCTCGGCCAATCCCTCTGCCGCCCCCGGTCACCACTACATTTTTACCGTTGAGCATCGCTACCTCTCCTTAGCCGGATACCGGCTTGGCGCCTGTGACTTCTACCGTTTCACCGGCGATGTACCTGGCCTCGTCGGACGCCAGAAATGCGATGACATCCGCAATGTCTTCAGGCTCGGCGATACGGCCTAATGGCACACTCTTGTTCAGTTCTTGCACGGCCTTATCCGGATCCAGGCCACGACGCTCAAAGCCGCTGCGTATCATTGGGGTATTGATTTCGTGCGGGCACACGGCGTTGACGCGGATGCCCAAAGGGGCGCAATCGCGGCCCAGGTTCTTGGTTAAAGCCGCGACGGCCCCTTTGCTTGTGCAATACGCCACGTGGGCGGGGCCGGGATAAATGCCCCAGACAGATGATGTGTTGACGATTGCGGCGCCCGGGCGATTTTTCAGGTGCGGTATCGCGGCACGGCAAATGAAGAACACCGCATTCAGGTTTACGCCCATGGCGTCGAACCACATGTCGTCAGTGGTTTCCTCAATCGTGCCGCGGGGAATGATGCCCGCATTGTTCAATACGATGTCGATCCCCGAAAAAACATCGATAGCCGTTTGGACAATCGCTTCGCAATATTCTTTTCGGCGTAAATCGCCTGCCACGTAGTGCACTTCGGCGCCCAGATCACGGACTTTTGCGGAAATTGATTTGCAACCGGCTTCATCAAGATCAGACAAAACAAGCTTTGCGCCTTCTCGGGCGAACAATAATGCTAACGCCTGTCCGACACCGCCGGCAGCGCCGGTAATGACCACCACTTTATTATTGAATTTCATAGGGCAACCTGCCTGAAGTTTTTGGCGCAGCCATTATTTGGTTTCAATGGATCGCAGCGTCCAACAACTTTTTTACTGGGCCAAAGGATGACGTGGCGTTATCCAAAAAATCGCGCGCGCAACATCCTCTTGGCATGGCGAACATATGTCTAAAAAATGTACGCCGATGTACATACCGTGTACGCCACAGATTCTGGGGTGTACAGTGACGAGGAATTTTCAAAGAAAGGTCAACCCGAATGTCACAGACAGGAAGGGCGAAAACCAAAGCGCAGGACGCAGGTTGGCGAGGCTCCGTCGATGGTTGGCTGGATGCCGCCTACGATGCTCTTAAAGAGTCGGGTGTGGATGCTGTGCGGGTGATGCCGCTGGCCAAGCGTTTGAATTTGTCTCGTACCAGCTTCTACTGGTTCTATGAAGATCGGGAACAGCTGCTAGCGGCGCTCCTGGCTCGATGGCGGGACAAGAACACCGGCGGTATGGTCAGCCAATGTGAGAGTTATGCAGAAAGTATTTCCGAAGCGATTCTCAACGTCTTCGAGTGCTGGCTGAACCCTGAGCTGTTCGACTCGCAGTTTGAATTTGCCGTGCGCAGTTGGGCGCTGCAATCGGACGAGGTCAAAGCTGAAATCGCTTTAGCCGATGAAGCGCGGATGAATGCCCTGGCCGCGATGTTCCGACGGTTTGGTTACGACGTCGAGGGGGCTGACGTTCGGGCCAGGACGATCTACCTCACACAGATCGGCTACATCTCCATGAAAACCGATGAAGATATTGTCGTGCGATTTCGACGGATTCCTCAGTACGTGAGCGTGTTTACCGGCAAAGTACCGAAGAGGCGCGAGCTGGACCGCTTTTATGGAAAGTTCGGATACGCAGAAAAAGAGCCCGGTGTTTTCGTTCCCTTGGTCGATACATTCGAGGAGTCTCCTGCCGATGGAGAATAGAACCCTGGGCATCATTGGGGGCACCGGCTGGCTCGGGCGCGCAATCGCGCAGGCGCTCCTTGAAAGCGGCTTCATCAAGCCTGACCATTTGTTGATCTCGAACCGCTCCGGCGTCAGTACTTTCGAGCCAGGCGTGAGGCTGCTGGCCGACAACCAGCAGTTGGTGGACCTCAGCGATATTGTCGTGCTGTCCATCCGGCCGGAGCAGTTTCGCGAACTGCTGATCAATGCCCGCGGCAAGCTAGTGATTTCTCTGATGGCCGGAGTTCCGGCGGCAGCCATCAGCGCCGCAACCGGTGCGGATGTAATAGTGCGGGCCATGCCGAATGCGGCCGTGGAAATCAGGCAGTCGTTCACGCCCTGGTACTGTGTCGGAAACCTTGTTGAGAGCGACCGCCAGTGGGTGCAGCGACTGTTCGAGTGCGTAGGTTCGGCGGACGAAGTGCCTGATGAAGACTGTATTGATTATCTCAGTGCATTGTCCGGGACTGGGCCGGCCTTCCCGGCGATGTTGCAAATGGCGCTGACTAATCAGGCGGTGGCTGCAGGAATTCCCCTAGCCATCGCGCAGCGCGCTGCACAAGGCGTGGTGGTGGGGGGCGGCCAGATGCTAGCCAGCCGCGATCCGCGGCAAATGATTGAGTCGTTGATGGCTTACCGTGGCGTGACGGCGGCAGCACTGCAGTCGATGGCCGATCAGAACATCGAGTCCATTGTGGGGGCGGCGGTAAAGGCCGGCGCTGAAGTTGCGCGTCGGGGAATGTAGCCAGGGCAGGGGATAGACAGTGAAGGCCCGCTGAAGGGCCTTCACTGTAGAAAGCGTCAACCGATTGCGATTATTCGGCCTTGAAGCAATAGACAGCCAGTTTGTTGCCATCAAGGTCCCGAGCGTAAGCGGCATAGGCATTTTCAGCCCAGTTACGCGAACCCGGTTGGCCTTCACAGATGCCACCGGCAGCGAGTGCGGTTTCGTGGAATGCATGTACTGCAGCGCGATTCGGCGCTTCGAAGCTCACAGTCACGCCATTGCCAACGTTGGCAGGATTGCCATTGGCGGGTTTTAGCACGAAGAACGACGGTTTATCCACGCCCCAAATGGAGCCGGATTCATCAAGGTCGGCAACACGGTTAAGACCAATTTCTTTGAGAACACCATCATAGAAGGTCCGTGCTTTGGCAAGGTCATTGGTACCGACAGTGACATGGGTAAAAACAGACATTTTGATTTCCTTTGGGTTGTGATGCGGGTGTGAGCGCTGGCCGGTATCACGGCAGTGCCTTGGTCAAAAATGAATGACGGTGCGGATGCTTTGCCCTGCATGCATCAATTCGAAAGCCTTGTTGATGTCTGAAAGGCCAAGGTTGTGAGTGATGAAGGTTTCCAGCGGAATTTCGCCGGTGCGCGCTTTCTCGACGTAGCTGGGAAGCTCCGTGCGGCCCTTGACTCCACCAAACGCGCTGCCACGCCAGACGCGCCCGGTTACCAGTTGGAAAGGGCGGGTACTGATTTCCTGGCCCGCACCGGCAACACCGATAATGATCGATTCACCCCAGCCCTTGTGGCAGCACTCCAGAGCAGCTCGCATCAATTTGACGTTGCCGACACATTCAAACGAATAGTCCACGCCACCGTCGGTGAGCTCGACAATCACGTCCTGGATGGGTTTGTCATAGTCCATGGGGTTTATGAAATCGGTGGCGCCGAGCGATAGGGCGACGTCCCGCTTGGCCGGGTTGATATCAATGGCGATGATTCGCCCGGCGTTGGCCATTTTCGCGCCGATGATGGCTGCCAGCCCGATCCCGCCGAGTCCGAATATCGCAACGCATGCCCCGGCCTCGACCTTGGCAGTGTTGAGTACGGCACCTATGCCTGTGGTCACGCCACAGCCCAGCAGGCACACCTGCTCTAGAGGCGCATCCTTGGGGATTTTGGCCAGGGAGATCTCCGGCAATACCGTGTACTCGGAGAAGGTCGAGCAGCCCATGTAATGGAACACCGACTGGCCCTCAAAGGAGAAGCGCGATGTTCCGTCAGGCATCAAGCCCTTGCCCTGTGTCGCTCTGACTGCCTGGCACAGGTTGGTCTTGCCCGACAGACAGAATTTGCATTGCCGGCACTCGGCCGTGTACAGCGGAATCACATGGTCGCCGACCGACAATGACGTCACGCCTTCGCCGATCGACTCGACAATCCCGCCGCCCTCATGACCCAACACGGCAGGAAAGATCCCCTCGGGATCGTCGCCCGACAGGGTAAAAGCATCCGTGTGGCAGACACCGGTTGCCACGATTCGTACCCGTACTTCGCCAGCCTTGGGTGGTGCGACATCGATGTCCACCAGCTGCAACGGCTGTCCTGGGCCGAAAGCGACTGCCGCCTTCGATTTGATGGTCACTGCTGACATGGTTTCCCTCTTGTTCATGGCGAGCCTCCGTTCCAACAGGAATGGAGGTTCGGATTCAGATTTCTTTCACCAGGCGCAAAGCGTCGTAGATGGCCGCGTGGGTGTTGCGAGCAGACACGGCGTCGCCGATCCGGAACAGCTGAAAGCGTCCTTCGGGATTGGTGACGATGTTCTGTGCCGTGCCGGCTATCAGGTCATGCTGCTCTACCGCGCCGCCATTGGTGGAGAGAGGACGCAGGTCGAAGTACAAGTCGTCCAGGGGAAGGGTGCCGTGGTTGACGACCACCTGATCGACCACGCGCTGCTTGTGAACCTGCCCGTAATCGCTGCCAAAGGTTGCAACGAACCCGTCATCACGTTTTTCCACTGTGTCGACCCGATAGGTGACGGTGAAGGTGACGTCCAGGTCCTGCAGGCTGCGCATGTAGGGCACCAGGTTCATGGCCATGACTTCAGGTGCAAACGAGCGGTCAGGGGTCACGATTTCTACTTTCGCGCCGCTATTGGCGATGACTTCGGCTGCCTGTAGAGCAGCATGATCCCCGGCATCGTCGAAGATCAGTACGTTGCGACCGGGCTTGATGTCACCGGAAATGATGTCCCAGGTTGAAACCACGAGTTCGTTGCCTTTGCGGAGCACCTCGGTATCCGGTAGACCGCCGGTCGCCACGATGACCACGTCAGGCTCGAAGGCTTGCACGGTGTCGGCTTCGGCCCAGGTGTTGAAATGAAACTTCACCCCCAGTCGTTCGCATTGCGCCATGCGCCAATCAATGATGCTGATCATCTCGCGACGACGCTCGCTCAATGCCGTCAGACGAATCTGCCCGCCAGGTTGGTCAGCCGCCTCAAGTACCGTTACATCATGGCCGCGCTCACCGGCGACCCGCGCCGCTTCCAGCCCGGCAGGGCCCGTACCGACCACCAGCACCTTGCGCTTGACCGCGGCTTTGGGAATGTCATGAGGCATAGTGGTTTCCCGCCCCGTCGCTGCGTTGTGGATGCAGTAGGCCGCGCCACCCTGATAGATGCGATCCAGACAATAGTTGGCGCCGACGCACGGGCGAATATCTTCTTCGCGCTTCTCGATGATTTTGCGCACGATGTGCGGATCGGTCATGTGCGCGCGGGTCATGCCCACCATGTCCACTTTGCCCGAGGCGATCGCGTAGCGCGCCGTGGCCACGTCGGGAATCTTCGCCGCGTGGAAGGTCGGGAAGCCTGTTGCCGAACGGATCTCGCCAGCGAAGTCGAGGTGGGGTGAGTTGCGCATACCCTGAATCGGGATGACATCGGTCAGGCCGGCGTCCGTATCGATGTGGCCGCGTACCACGTTCAGGAAATCGACCAGTCCGCTGTCCTTGAGCATGTGGGATATCTGCATGCCCTCGCTGGCATTGAAGCCACCGGGCAGTTCTTCATCACCGGTGTAGCGAACCCCGAGCAGAAAGTCTTCGCCGACCCGTTGGCGGATGCCACGCAGGATGTCGAAGGTAAAGCGCATGCGGTTTTCCAGCGGGCCGCCATAAGGGCCGTCGAGGTCATTGGTCAACGGCGACCAGAACTGGTCCATCAAATGCCCGTAAGCCTGAAGCTCCAGACCATCGAGACCTGCCGCCTTCATGCGCTCCGCCGCGTCTACATAGTCCTTGATGATCCGCTCGATGTCCCATTCTTCCATTTTCTTCGGGAAGGAGCGGTGTGAAGCCTCGCGACGGTGTGACGGCGACACCACCGGCAACCAGTCGGCCTTGTCCCAGCGGGTGCGGCGGCCCAAGTGAGTCAACTGGATCATCACTGCCGCGCCATGTTCGTGGCATTGATCGGTCAGGTCCTTCAACCATCCGACCACTTCATCCTTGTAGGCGAGCACATTGTTGAATACCGGCGGGCTGTCTCGGGAGACGGCTGCGGAACCGGCAGTCATGGTCAGGGCGACACCGGCCTTTGCGCGCTCCACGTGGTAGGCGCGATAGAGATCCTTGGGCATGCCATCCACAGGGTAGGCCGGTTCATGGGAGGTGGTCATGATCCGGTTTCTGAGGGTCAGATTCTTGATTTTATAGGGTTGCAGCAAGGGATCGCTGGACATCGTGGTGCGCTCCAAAGTGGGCTTCATCAGGCTTGGTGACTAGAAATTAGGATAAATGTACACCTGTGTCAATGGTTGGTGACACAGGTGTACATTTTGCTTGCGCAACAAAAAATCCAGGATTAACATCCGTCAAAACAAGGACTGAACTGGCTCATCCACGCCTGTCATCCATTGCATCGATTGATGAGTGCCCGAGGGAATTATGAAAGTGCTCGTAGCGGTAAAACGCGCCATCGACCCGAACGTGAAAGTTCGTGTTAAAGGTGATGGTTCAGGCGTCGACCTGAATGGCGTAAAGATGGCCTTGAACCCTTTCTGCGAAATCGCAGTGGAAGAAGCTATTCGCCTTAAGGAAAAAGGCGTGGTTTGCGAGGTGGTGGTCGTTTCAGTTGGCACTTCTGCTGCGCAAGAACAATTACGTACGGCATTAGCGCTTGGCGCAGATCGAGCACTCCTGGTTGAAACGAACGCGATGCTCGAGCCGCTCAACGTGGCCAAATACCTAAGCCAAGTGATCGATACCGAAAAGCCGCAATTGATCCTTTTTGGTAAACAGGCTATCGACCAGGAGAACAACCAGACCGGGCAGATGGTTGCGCAATTAATAGGTAGTGGTCAGGCCACCTTTGCCTCAGCCATCAGCTATGCCGATGGCCGATGGGTTGTTGAGCGTGAAGTCGATGGTGGCAGCCAGGTTGTGGCCCTTACGGCACCCGCAGTTGTTACCTGTGATCTGCGCCTTAATGAACCGCGCTACGCCTCGTTACCGAACATCATGAAGGCCAAGAAAAAACCGCTCGAGGTGATTGCCGCTGATGGCTTGGGCGCGAGCGTGAGGGAGCACACCCGGCTGCTCAAGGTGACGCCACCTCCAGTGCGAAAAGCAGGTATCAACGTCAGTTCGGTATCTGAACTGGTGGAAAAACTGAGAAACGTGGCGGGGTTAGTTTGATGCGCACATTGGTTATAGCCGAGCACACAGGTAGTCAACTCACGGCAGGCACGTTGAGTGCAATTACTGCTGCTATCGATCTGGGCTTCGAAACGGATTTGCTTGTGATGGGGGGGCCGGAGGCATCAGACGTTGCGGAACAGGCCGCGCTTACCAAGTGCCTGCATCGAGTGCTGCTCGCGCAGGATGAGATGTTCGAGAAGACGCTGGCCGAAAATGTCCAGCCACTGATCACTTCGCTAGTGGGCGACACTTATACCCATGTAATGGCCGATGCGAGCAGCATGGGTCGCAATGTGTTGCCACGGGTAGCGGCCAGCCTGGATGTCGGAATGCTTTCGGACGTCATCAAAATTGTGTCGGCAGACACTTTCGAGCGACCCATTTATGCGGGTAATGCGATCGCCACCGTTCAGTCCATCGATTCAGTCAAGTTGTTGACCCTCCGTGCCTCGGCTTTTGTCCAAGCCTCGTCCCATCAGGATCGCTGCGAAGTCATGGCCGTTAATGGGGGGCGCAGTGCAAGCACTGTCAGCTTTGTAAGCGAACAGCTGACGGTGAGCGAAAGGCCTGACCTGTCGAGCGCTCGTGTCGTCGTTTCCGGTGGTCGCGGGATGCAGAGCAAAGCAAATTTTGCATTGATCGAACGTGTTGCAGACAAGCTCGGTGGCGCCGTAGGCGCATCACGCGCTGCAGTGGACGCAGGTTTTGCCCCCAACGACTTGCAAGTCGGGCAGACGGGGAAAATAGTGGCACCGGATCTCTACATCGCCGCAGGTATCAGTGGCGCCATTCAACACCTGGCGGGTATGAGTGGATCAAAGGTAATCGTCGCGATCAACCAGGACGCTGAGGCGCCGATCGCCCAAGTTGCAGATTACATGTTGGTTGCGGATTTGTTTGAGGCATTACCGGCGCTCGAACAGGCATTGTGAGTGAGTTGATAATGATTCCATGGCAGAACAATGTGCGAATTTTTATATTTGAAAGTTTAATATTAGCTTCGCATTTTTATGAGGGGAGTTGATGCTTCTGCTGTCCTGCCAATAACTATTAATACAGCACGCGGAGATGCACATGATTACGTTATCCAGTAAAACTTGTACCGGCTGGCTTGCAGGTTTGGTTATGATCTCCAGCAGCCTGATAGCTCAAGCCGAGGAGCCCGCGCCTATCCGTATTGGTTGGGTGAATTGGTCGGATACGGAAATCGCTGTAAAGCTGGCAGACACAGCGTTGCGAGATCACCTGAAGCAACCGGTTAAATTGGTTCTGGCCGATATTGGTATTCAGTTCCAGGCGCTGGCTAACGGTAATATCGACCTGATTCCTATGGTTTGGCTGCCAAGCACTCACAAGTCCTTTTATGACAAATACCGCGACAAGCTCGAAGACTTAGGGGTGCTTTATGAGGGGCGGATTGGCATGGCGGTACCCACTTCTATTCCTGTCAGTGAAATCGCCAGTGTCGAAGACCTTAACAAGCCAGAGGTAAGGGAAAAACTCGGCGGCAAGATTTTGACTTCCGAAGTGGGTAATGGTCAGTACAAACTTACGGAAAAGGCCATTAAAGAATATCGTCTTGATGGTTATAAGATGGTCGCTTCTTCAGAGTCTGGAATGTTGAGCGAGTTGGATCGTAATCTGAAACGTGACAAGTGGTCTTTGATTAACGCATGGAGCCCGCACTGGATGTTCTCCAAGTGGTCACTGCGATATTTGGATGATCCGAAGCAGATTTTCGGAGGCTCTGAGCAAATCCACGCGGTCGCACGCAAAGGTTTTAGCGCAGAACACCCCGATGTTGCTCGATTCTTCGCCAACTTCAAAATCCCTAAAGCTGACCTTGAGAAAATGATGGCTACTGCGCGTGATAGCTCGGCAGATAAGGTAGTTGCAGAATACTACTCAGCCAACAAGCCCCGCTTTGCAGCAATGTTTGACGGCACGACTGCTGCAACAACAGCGGGCCAGTGACGACAGACACTGTCTTGTCACTATTTTGCAGTTCGATGCCCTTTGCAGTGAGTGAAGGGTATTGAGTGTTTATCTTTGGATCGGATTTTTATAAATGCCGGACACAGGCCATTGTATTGTCTTGCGGCGTTATATGATGAGTGGTTCTTGAACATTAGTTTGAGAAAAATAAACGAGCAGTAGCATACGGGCACGCTGTTGAATCATGTGACTCAGTGAGATTAAAGAGGGCGTCGCCGTGCTTTCTAAATCTTCTGCCTAATTGACATTCTTGAAAGGAGAACATGCATGACAGAGTTATTTGATATTCGTCTGGCTAGCAAGCAAACAGCTTTTACTGAAATTCCAGTCATAGATATATCGTCGCTCATAAACGGCGAAAATCCACTGGAGGTGGCAAGCCAAATAGGTGACGCATGCGAAAAGGTGGGTTTTTTTTATATAAAAAATCATGGTATTGACCAGCAGTTAATAGATGAGATGTATGCGCTTACCAAAAGCTTTTTCAAGCTTCCTTTTGATGAGAAGAACAAGCTCAATGTCGTAAATTCCGGGCCCACGCTACGTGGTTATATACCGATGTACGCGGAAAACGTCGATCCTGCTAATACCCGCGATTTCAAAGAATGTTTTGATTGCGGAGCTCATTACGATGAGGTCTCTCCATTTTTTGGTCCTAATCAAATGCCGTCGGCACTGCCGCAATTTGAGAAAGTCGCCGAAGATTACCATTCCTCTGTATTGGCACTCGCGCGAATGCTTATTGGTGGGATCGCGCTGAGCTTGGGTCTACCACAAAATTACTTTGAACACCTTCAGCGTAAGCCCATCACGATTCAGCGGATTTTGCGTTACCCGCCGCAGATCGGAAGAATTTCCCAAGAGGAGATTGGTATTGGGGCGCACACGGACTATGGTTTCTTGACGGTCCTATCCCAAGATGCAGTTGGCGGTTTGCAAGTCAGGAACCGTGCAGGGGAGTGGGTTACTGCCCCTCCAGTTGAAGGCACTTTTATCGTCAATATTGGTGATCTGGTTCAAACCCTCACCAACGATCGCTACACCTCGACAATGCATCGCGTCATAAATGCCAGCGGTCTAGAACGCTATTCAATACCTTTCTTTATTGATTTGGATTTCGATGCGGTTGTTGAGCCTGTGCCAACCTGCGTGAGTGAGGCTCTACCCGCGAAGTATGAAGCGTACACGTGTGGCCAACACAAATTTAAGCGTTTCGTTGATAGCTATGCGCATTTGAAAGGCGAATAGGGGGTTTTCAATGTGCATCCTATACATGGCCAATCCCGCTGATGCGCAGAAATGGCGAGATGGCCTGTCAACGCTCGCCCCTCAACTAGAGTTCCGCCAATGGCCTGATATCGGTAACCCGGCAGAGGTGCACTACATCCTGGCTTGGGAGCCTCTTGCCAGCCTTGCGGAGCAGTTTGGGAATCTTCGACTCCTCTACGCTGCCGGGGCTGGAGTTGATCAGTTCGATTTGGCCCGTTTGCCTGCTCACGTGTCGCTCATATGGCTGGTAGATAGCTCGATGGCGGACATCATGGCTGAGTATGTTCTGTTTGGTGTTCTTGCCTTGCATCGAGACATCCTCGCTTACCAAGAGGATCAGCGCAGGGGTCGCTGGCAACCTCGACCAATCGTGCACGCTTCACAGCGGCGTGTTGGTGTCATGGGGGTTGGTAATCTCGGACGCGCCGCGCTTGATCGCCTTCAGCCTGTGTCGAAAAGAGATCACAACCTCTGTTTTCGTTCCGGCGCTTCCTGCGGACGCTGATTCAAACCCCGTTCTTCACGGCTGCAGATACAGGCAAGAGACCATTCGAAAAATTAGCCGCTGGTCGAAAAGCAATACTTCATCCAGGGTGTGGGCTGAGGTGTGGGCTCGACGATTTTTCCAAAAGCCAGAAACGACAAAGCCCTGAATAATCAGGGCTTTGTCGGTACAAATATGGCGGAGGCGATGGGATTCGAACTCATGGACCTGTTACAGTCGACGGTTTTCAAGACCGTTGCCTTAAACCACTCGGCCACACCTCCGTTTGCGTTGCGGGCGCCATAATACCTGAATGAAACACACTGTCAAACTCTCTGCATAGCTTGTTACAGAGCGTCTGTTATGATCTTTGCGACTGAACGTTTCAAACCAACAGGAGTGTCGCCATGCGCGAACAGGATTACGCAGTTAATAACAGCGTGCAGGCTGAGCAGCTAGAGGTTAGCCGCGTCCTGCGCAACACTTACGGCTTACTCGCTCTCACCCTCGCATTCAGCGGCGTGATGGCGTTTGTCGCTCAGCAGATGCGTGTCGGCTACCCGAACGTTTTCGTGGTGCTGATCGGTTTCTATGGCCTTTTCTTCCTTACCAACAAACTCCGTGATTCGGCCTGGGGCCTGGTGTCGGCATTTGCCCTGACCGGTTTCATGGGTTTCCTGCTCGGCCCGATCCTCAACCGTTACCTGGGTATGCAGGGCGGCGCCGAGGTGGTCAGTTCGGCCTTCGCGATGACTGCGCTGGTGTTCGGCGGTCTGTCGGCCTACGTGCTGATTACCCGCAAGGACATGAGTTTCCTGGGCGGTTTCATCACTGCAGGCTTCTTCGTGCTGCTGGGTGCGACGCTGGCGGGCCTGTTCTTTCAGATCAGCGGTCTGCAACTGGCGATCAGCGCAGGTTTCGTGCTGTTCTCCTCGGTCTGTATTCTGTTCCAGACCAGCGCCATCATTCACGGCGGCGAGCGTAACTACATCATGGCGACCATCAGCCTGTATGTATCGATCTACAACCTGTTCATCAGCTTGTTGCAGATCTTCGGCATCATGAGCCGCGATGATTAATCGTCAGCCTTGAGGAAAAAACCCGCTTCGGCGGGTTTTTTCTTGCCTGGGATTTGAGTAAAGGGTCACGCCATCGGTGGCAAACGGCGTTTGACCGGGGTTTTCTTGACGATTGCAGTGTTGGTTTCGGCGTGGGTGTTGAGGCGGTCGAGCAGGGTGTCCAGTTGTTCCATCGAACGCACATGCAGGCGTGCGATGAAACAGTCGTCGCCGGTGACTTTGTCGCACTCGGTAAATTCGGGAATGGCCTGGATCTGTCGTTCCACTTCCTGCAACTGGCCTGGCAGCGGACGAATACGGACGATGGCCTGGAGTTGATAGCCAAAGCATTTGGGGTCGATCTCGACGGTGTAACCCTTGAGCACTCCACGCTCTTCGAGACGACGCAAACGCTCGGCGACGCTGGGCGAAGACAGGCCGCTGATTTGCGCCAGCGCCTTGAGCGAGCGGCGTGAGTCTTCCATCAATGCCGTGATCAGCACTTGGTCGATATCGTCGGTCATGGCGAAACCCCTATTAGGCAATTAACTCAAACCGCCTTGATAAAAAAGGCAGATTCCCAGTTTAGCCTGCTTTTTGCGCTGGAGAAGCCCCTCAGCGGATTGGCATACTTTGGGCTCAAACACAGGAGTCTGATGATGGACAAATCAATACGTCACGGGTCATTTGAAATGACCGCCGCCATGCTGATTTCCGGGACCATCGGCTGGTTCGTGCTGGTGTCCGGGCAACCGGTGTTGGACGTCGTGTTCTGGCGTTGCGTGTTCGGCGCCGGCACGTTGTTGCTGATCTGCGCGGCATTCGGCTTCCTGCGCCCCGGCATTCTGACCCGCACCACGTTCCTGCTGGCTGTGCTCAGCGGCGTGGCTATTGTCGGCAACTGGGTGCTGTTGTTTGCTTCTTACTCCCGCGCCTCGATTGCCATTGGCACAGCGGTTTACAACGTTCAGCCGTTCATGCTGGTGGGGGTGGCCGCGTTGTTCCTCAACGAGAAAATTACTCTGCAGAAACTGTTCTGGCTGGGCATTTCGTTTCTCGGGATGCTGGCGATTGTCAGCGCACATGGCGGGCAGGGCGAGAGTGGTAATGATTACCTGATGGGTATCGCTCTGGCGCTGGGGGCGGCATTTCTTTACGCGATTGCTGCGTTGATCATCAAGCGCCTGACCGGCACACCGCCGCATCTGATCGCGTTGGTCCAGGTCACCACCGGCGTGCTGTTACTCGCGCCATTCGCGCACTTTTCGGCACTGCCGCAAGCGCCGAGTGCATGGACCAGTCTGGTAACCCTGGGCATTGTCCACACCGGCGTGATGTATGTGCTGCTCTACGGCGCGATCCAAAAACTGCCGACGGCACTGACCGGTGCGCTGTCCTTTATCTACCCGATTGCGGCGATTTTCGTTGACTGGTTTGCCTTCGGCCATCGCCTGGAGCCGCTGCAATGGATCGGTGTTGCCGCGATTCTGTTGGCCGCTGCCGGCATGCAACAGGGCTGGACCCTGAAGTTTCGTCGGACAGTGACGACGCAGTAAGCCGTAAAGAAACGTCAGATGTTCCAGCGCGGTGCCGTCTTGGCCAAGCGCTGGCGCATCTCGCCGATGTTGGCGGCTAATTGCCGGACCAATAACCGGTAGCCGTCCAGCGGATTGTAAACCGGCGCGGTCAGGCTTGAATCCGACGGTAATTCGACGGGCCGGTTGAGCCGCTGGGACGCACCGGATTTCAGCGCCCGGGCCATACCGATCAGTTGCACCCGAATCAGCCGATGCTCGGCTTTCAAGGACGATTGCAGATGGGCCATGGCATCGGGGTCACTGGCGTCAGGTCGGGTGTTGCCGAGAATTTCCAGGGTGCTGACACACATCCGCAAGTGGCGCTGAATGGCATCGAGTTCAGTCATGGAAATCCGCACTTCCTTGGACACCGACGGCATCAACGAGCGCAGTTGCACCATCACCGTGTTCAAGCGGCTCACCAGTTTATGGTGTTCGTCATCGGTGACCGATTGGCCATTGATGATGCGTCCGTAGATCGTCGCGCAGTCGCGCAAGGCATCGGCCAGGTTGTAGCGCCAGGAATAAACCGCGTAGAGCGGCAAGGCGAAAGAAAATGCCAGGGCCAGGGCGATGCCGATCAGGATGTCCACTCCACGCCACAGCCCGTCGGTGATCGGATTGTCGCCATGCCCCGCGACGATAAACACGGTAATCGCCGAGAGCAACGCGGTGTAACCGCCCTTGCCGATGGCGTGGTACGAGAAGAATCCGCAAACCACGGCCATCGCGAAATAGGTCAGCCACGGCATCCCGAGCCACGCCTGTTGCGCCACCAGCAGCAAGCCGACGCCGGCACCGATCAAGGTACCGATGGCGCGTTCGGCGGCTTTTTTGCCGATGTTGCCGTGATGCTGCAAGCCGCCGATCACCACCAGCATCGTCACCGACGCCCACTCACCGTGGGGCAGATGGATGCCGGTGGTCAGCAGGATCGTTGCCAGCAACCCCAGCGACACGCGCACCGCGTGGATCACCCTGGCGTGGCGATAGCGCCGATACGGGTCCAGCAACGGACGCAGCAGTCGGCGCAGTAGCAGTGGCAGTCGGCTGTCTCTGAATGTACTCAGGCTCGGTCTCCTCAGAAGATGTAATCGGTGGTCAGGAAACTCGAACTGCGTCCGCTGATGATCTCGCTGATGAGTTCTTTGTTGGTTTCCTGGAACTTGGTCGCCACCAGGGTGCGAATCGAAAACACCCGCAACGCATCATGCACCGACAGCGTGCCTTCGGCGGAGTTCTTGCGGCCGTTGAACGGGAAGGTGTCCGGGCCGCGCTGGCACTGGGCGTTGAGGTTGATCCGGCCGACCTGGTTGGCGAAGGTGTCGACCAGCCGGCCGACCGCCACCGGGTTGGTGCCGAAGATACTCAGCTGCTGGCCGAAGTCCGATTCCAGAACGTAATCGATCACTGTGTCCAGATGCCGGTAAGGCACGATTGGCACGACCGGGCCGAACTGTTCTTCCTGATAGACGCGCATCTGCGGCGTCACCGGGTACAGCACGGCAGGGTAGAAGAATGAAGCGCGGGCTTCACCGCCGTTGGGGTTGACCACGGTGGCGCCTTTGCCGACGGCATCCGCCACCAGCGAGTGCAGGTAATCGACCTTGCTCGCTTCCGGCAACGGCGTCAGCGCCACGCCGCTGTCCCACGGCATGCCGGGTTTCAGGCTGGCGAGTTTGGCGTTGAATTTCTCGATGAAAGAGTCGACCACATCTTCATGGACGAAGAGGATTTTCAGCGCGGTGCAGCGCTGACCATTGAACGATAAGGAACCGGTGAGCGCTTCGCTGACTGCGTTGTCCAGATCCACCTCGGGCAGCACGATGCCGGGGTTTTTCGCGTCCAGACCCAACGCCGCACGCAAGCGGTGCGGTTTTGGATGGAGTTTTTTCAGGTCGCTGGCGGCTTTGTTGGTGCCGATAAACGCGAAGATGTCGATCTTGCCGCTGGCCATCAGCGCGCTGACGGTCTCGCGGCCGCTGCCGTAGATCACGTTGATCACCCCGGCCGGGAAGCTGTCGCGGAACGCTTCCAGCAACGGACGAATCAGCAGTACGCCGAGCTTGGCCGGTTTGAACACCACGGTGTTGCCCATGATCAGTGCCGGGATCAGCGTGGTGAAGGTTTCGTTCAGCGGGTAGTTGTAAGGCCCCATGCACAACGCCACACCCAGCGGGACGCGGCGGATCTGGCCAAGGGTGTCCTGTTCCAGTTCGAAACGGCTGGAGCGACGGTCGAGTTCCTTGAGCGCATTGATGGTGTCGACGATGTAATCGCAGGTGCGGTCGAACTCTTTCTCCGAGTCCTTGAGGTTCTTGCCGATTTCCCACATCAGCAACTTGACCACGGCCTCGCGCTGTTCGCGCATGCGTCCGAGAAAGGTTTCGACGTGCTGGATGCGTTCGGCCACACGCATTGTCGGCCACAGACCCTGGCCCCGGTCATAGGCGCGGACGGCGGCGTCGAGGGCGGTCAATGCGGTGTCGGCATCGAGCAGTGGCGTGCTGCCTAGGATCACTTGTTCATCGCCATTTTCACCCGTCAGGTACACCGGGCTGCGGACTTGGGCGAGGGGCCCGGACCAGGTTTTCAGCTCGCCGTCGACCAGGTATTCACGCTGCTCGGTCTGGCCATCGAGGCGATATTTTTCCGGGATGTCGCTGGCGTCGGGAAACAGGTTGCCAAGGATGTGTGCTGTGGTCATGTCGCTACCCCGTCTGGATTGGGTGATGCAATTGATGAATCGTTTTAGCAGACCTCGGACTCGCTTGTCATGGCTCATCTTAGGATTCTTTTGGCTTGACGTTGCGGATCGTCGTAGCGGCTATAGGGTTACGGGGCTGCGACCTTTTGCCCTGAAAACACACAAGTGCCGATCCTGCGGTTAAACTTCGCGCTCTTTCTGAAGGAGTTCATATGAGTTACTACCAGCCGGGCATTCTCGCCACCCCAGTTCCGCCTCAAGCTCGTCATATGTTCTTCGCACTCGAATCCGCCGCTGCCTTGCCGGCCGCGCTGGAGAATCTTAAAGGCCTGGTGGACGGGAAGTCGGCCGTGGTCGGGTTCGGTGAGTCCCTGGTCAAGGCCCTCAAGGGTCAAATCGAAGGCTTGCGCGCCTTTCCGGCGTTGACCGGTGTCGGCGTCGACAACCCGTCCACCCAGCACGCGCTCTGGTGCTGGTTGCACGGTGTCGACCGTGGCGAATTGCTCAACCGCAGCAATGCCATCGAAGCCGCGCTGGCCCCGGCCCTGCGCCTGGTGCAGATGAACGAAACCTTCCGCCACCTCTCCGGCCACGATCTGACCGGTTACGAAGACGGCACCGAAAACCCTCACGACGAAGCCGCCGTTGCTGCTGCGCTGGTGAGTGACGGCGCTGACGGAATGGTCGGCGGCAGTTTCGCCGCGATCCAGCAGTGGCAGCATGATCTGAAAGGCTTTCACGCGATGCCGTCCCATGAGAAGGACAACATCATGGGCCGTCGTTTGAGCGACAACGAAGAACTCGACGACGCGCCGATCTCCGCTCACGTCAAACGCACCGCCCAGGAAAGCTTCGCCCCCGAGGCTTTTGTGGTGCGCCGCTCCATGCCCTGGATCGAAGGCGATCGCGCCGGCCTGATGTTCCTGGCCTTCGGTTTCTCCCTCGACGCTTTCGAAGCCCAACTGCGCCGCATGAGCGGTCTGGAAGACGGCATCACCGACGGTTTGTACCGCATCAGCCGGCCGATCACCGGCGGCTATTACTGGTGCCCGCCGCTCAAGGACGGTCATCTGGACCTGCGCGCACTGCGCGTCGGCTAAACATCAGGGAGTGACTATGAACGTGGTGCGCTGGGGCATGATCGGGTGTGGCAGCGTCGCTGAACGCAAGAGCGGGCCGGCCTTCTACAAGGCGCCTGGCTCGGCGTTGGTGGCGGTGATGGGCCGGCGTCTGGACGCGGTGACGGATTACGCCGCGCGCCACGGCATCGCTCGGGTCTACACCGACGTGGAAGCGTTGATCAATGATCCCGAGGTCGACGCGGTGTACATCGCCACGCCGCCTGACAGTCATCACGCTTACGCCTTGAGGGTGGCCGCCGCCGGCAAACATTGCTGCGTCGAAAAACCCATGTCGTTGAATGCCGGGCAAAGCCATGAGATGCAAAAGGTCTTTGCCGACGCCGGGCTGCACCTGTTTGTTTCCTACTACCGACGTTCGCTGCCGCGCTTCCGGCAAGTGCGGCAATGGCTGGAGGAAGGGCGGATCGGCGAGGTCCGGCACTTGACCTGGACCCTGACCAAAGCGCCATCTCCGACCGATCTTGGCGGTACAGATAACTGGCGCACCGACCCGGCTATTGCTGGCGGTGGTTATTTCGCCGACCTGGCCAGTCATGGCTTCGACCTGTTCCAGTACCTGCTGGGTGACATCGTCGAAGTCGCCGGGTTTACCGCGCACCAGGCCGGTTTATATGCCGCCGAGGATGCCGTCAGCGCCAGTTGGCGGTTTGCTGGCGGTGCTTTGGGCATGGGCTGCTGGAACTTTGTGGCGGATCGTCGCGAGGACCGGGTCGAACTGATCGGTAGCAAAGGCCGGATCAGCTTTTCCGTATTCGATGAGCATCCGGTTCAGCTTGAAGCCGATGAAACTCTCAGCCTGCACATCGACAATCATGAGCACATCCAGTGGCATCACGTACTGGGTATGAACGCCCATATCCGTGGAGAAGCGCAGCATCCAGCGGTTGCCGAACAGGCGCTGAAAACCGATTGGGTGATGGATCAGATCCTCAAGCGCGGCTAACGCATACTGAATGCCCCACCGATGTAGCAGCTGCCGAGCAGCGTGAGGCTGCGTTCGGCGCATCTGAAAGTCGAAATCCCTTGCTCCGTTGAAACTCAATCCAAATGGAGAGCGAAGAGGCCGGCATAGCTTGCATCTGCTTTGACTGAACGGCCGCCATCGCGAGCAGGCTCGCTCCCACAGGTTTCGTGGTGTAGGCAGGATTTGCGGCTGGCTTCGATCCACTGTGGGAGCGAGGCTCGCGAAGAGGCCGGCCCTGAGTGGAACGGACCTCATTCACCCTGTCGGCCTCCGCCGACACCGTAATTTGTGTTTGCCTCGGGTTGTGTGGTCGACCAGCCAGCTGACTGGCGGTCCTTGCCAGAAAAAAGCCAAAAGAGTACAAATGTACTCCATGACGACTTTAACTCCCCGCCGTACCGCCATCCTGACCTTTATCCGCGATCGAATCGCCGAGCAGGGCCAGTCCCCGAGCCTCGCTGAAATCAGCGAGGCGTTCGGTTTCGCCTCCCGCAGCGTGGCGCGCAAGCATGTGCTGGCGCTGACCGAGGCCGGTTTTATCGAGGTCAATGCGCATCAGGCCCGGGGCATTCGTTTGCTCGGGCAACCGGCGCGGCCCGAGTTGCTGGACATTCCGGTACTCGGTCGGGTGGCGGCGGGGGCGCCGATCGGTGCCGATGCCGAGGTTCACAGCCGCTTGCTGCTCGACCCGTCGATCTTCTCGCGGGTGCCGGATTACATGCTGCGGGTCCAGGGTGACTCGATGATCGAGGACGGCATTCTCGACGGCGACCTGGTGGGCGTGCACCGCAATCCCGAGGCGGTCAACGGCCAGATCGTCGTTGCGCGACTCGACGGGGAAGTCACCATCAAACGTTTCGAGCGGGTCGGGGAGAGTGTCCGATTGCTGCCACGCAATCCGGCCTACAAGCCGATCATCGTCGAAGCCAGTCAGGACCTGGCCATCGAAGGGGTGTTCTGCGGTCTGGTGAGGCAAGGGTGATGGGCGCCGTCGTTGCGCTGGATACGCTGTTCAATGGCGGCCAGGTCTGGAAGGGCCGGCCTGCGCCACCGGCTGTCAGCCCGCAACCCACCGGGCATGCCGCGCTGGATGCGGCGTTGCCCACCGGTGGCTGGCCGGAAGCGGCGCTGACCGAAATCCTTTTGGCCGGGCCGGGTGTTGGCGAGTTGCAACTGGTGTGGCCAGCGCTGGCGCGGTTGTCCGCCGCGGGCGAGCGCATCGTGCTGGTGGCGCCGCCTTACGTGCCCTATCCCCAGGCCTGGCAGAACGCCGGAGTCGATCTGCGTCAATTGTCGATCATCCAGGCCAGCGAGCGCGATGCCTTGTGGGCAGCGGAACAATGCCTGCGTTCGGGCAGTTGCGGCGCAGTGCTGTGCTGGCCGCACAAGGCCGATGACCGGGCGTTGCGGCGTTTGCAGGTGGCGGCGGAAACCGGCTCGACCCTGGCGTTTGCCTACCGCTCGATCAATGAGGCGATCAACCCTTCGCCCGCGGCACTGCGCATCGCCATCGATGCCAGGCCTGCGCAATTGCGCGTGCTCAAGTGCCGGGGCGGGTTGGCGCGTTCGGCGCCGATTGCCTTCCCCGTGGGACATTGAGGTTGCCATGCGCTGGGTGTGCATTCTCTTCCCGCAATTGGCGCTGGACGCGGTACTGCGTCAGCGCGCCGATCCCGATGAGCCGCTGGCGCTGCTGACCGGCCCGGCCCAGCGTCGGGTATTGCAAGCGGTCAACGCTTCGGCCCGGGCGCTGGGCTTGCGTCCGGGCCAGTCGATGACCGCCGCCCAGGCCTTGAGCAAAGGTTTTGTCACGGCTGAATACGACGCTGCCGAGATTGAGCACTGGCAGCAGTTTCTGGCCGCCTGGGCTTATCGATTCAGTTCACAAGTCAGCGTGCATTACCCGCGTGCGGTGGTGTTTGAAATCGAGTCCAGCCTGGGGTTGTTCGGCGCCTGGCCGCAATTCGAGGCGCGGTTGCGCGCCGAACTCGGCGAGTTGGGGTTTCGCCATCGGATTGTTGCCGCGCCCAACCCGGTGGCGGCACGGGTGCTGGCCAACGCTTATGACGGTCTGGTGGTGCCCGACGATCAAGCCTTGCAACATCACCTAGGGCAGTTGCCCATCGACCGGATCGGGCTGGAAACCAGCGTTGCCACTGCATTGTCGCGCATGGGGTTGCGCACCTTGAGCCAGGTTCAGGCGTTGCCTCGCCATAGTCTGGCCCGGCGTTTCGAGGCCCAGGTGCTCAAGCATCTGGACGCCTTGCTCGGGTTACGGCGGCTGGCGCTGGCGTTCTACTTGCCGCCGGACCGGTTCGATGTGCGCATCGAGCTCAACTTCGACGTGCAGTCCCATCAGGCGCTGCTGTTTCCGTTACGCCGGCTGACCGGTGACCTGTCGGCGTTTCTTTGCGGTCGGGACAGCGGCGTGCAGCGTTTCGACCTGCACCTGGAACACGTCGGCTTGCCGGACACCGTCATCAAGGTCGGCCTGCTCAGCGCCGAACGTGATCCGGCGATGCTCTTTGAACTGGCCCGGGGCCGGTTGGAGCAAGTCCAGGTCGAGGCCCCGGTGCGCGGTTTTCGCCTGCGCGCCGAAGACTTGCCGGCCTTCGTTCCCCAGTATCAGGAACTGTTCGACGACCGCCCGCAGCAGTCCTTGCCCTGGGAGCAACTGCGCGAACGCTTGCGCGCGCGGTTGGGGGATGACGCGGTGCAGGGCTTGCGGTTCCAGGCCGATCACCGGCCGGAATGCGCCTGGCAGGCCAGTGTCGACAGTCAGCGCTGTGCAGGGCTGCCTGCGGTGCAACGTCCGGGTTGGCTGCTGACTGAACCGCTGGCGGTGCACGAAGGTTCGGCGCGCATCCTGATGGGGCCGGAACGCATTGAGTCCGGTTGGTGGGACGGTGCCGATGTGCGCCGCGATTACTTCCTGATCGAAACCCGTTCCGGCCAGCAGGGCTGGGCCTATCGTGCGGTCGGCGAGGACGGCCCGTTGTGGCTGCAAGGCTGGTTCGCATGAGTGTCGACTATGCCGAGCTGCACTGCCTGTCGAACTTCAGTTTCCAGCGCGGTGCTTCCAGTGCCCTCGAACTCTTTCAGCGGGCGAAAAAGCAGGGCTATCAGGCCTTGGCGATCACCGATGAATGCACGCTGGCCGGTATCGTCCGCGCCTGGCAAGCGGCCAAAGCCGTGGAGCTGCCGCTGATTATCGGCAGCGAAATGCGCATCGAGAACGGTCCGAAACTGGTGTTGCTGGTGGAAAACCTTGAGGGTTACCAGACCCTGTGCCGACTGATTACCCGAGCGCGGCGCCGCACGCAGAAAGGCCAGTATCAAGTCCTGCGCGAGGACTTCAGTGAACCCTTGCCGGGGCTGTTGGCGTTGTGGGTGCCGGACGCGGTCGATGACGTCGAACAGGGCCACTGGCTGAAACAGACCTTCGTCGATTGCCTGTGGCTGGCCGTCCAGCTACATCGCGGCCAGGACGATACCCGACGGTTGGCTGCGCTGCTGACTCTGGCGGGCGAACTGCGAATTCCGGCAGTGGCCAGCGGTGATGTGCACATGCACGCTCGTGGGCGACGCGCTTTGCAGGACACCATGACAGCGATCCGTCATCACGTGCCGGTGGCGGAGGCCGGGTTGCGTCTTCATCCCAATGGCGAGCGGCATGTGCGCAGTCTTGAGGCTCTGCAATCGATCTACCCGCAAACACTGCTCGACGAAACGCTGAACATCGCCCGGCGCTGCACCTTCGACCTTGGTCAGTTGCGTTATCAATATCCCCGGGAGTTGGTCCCTGAAGGCCAGACAGCCACATCCTGGCTGCGTCATTTGACCGAGGAGGGCATCGCGTGGCGCTGGCCAAAAGGCCCGCAGGCCAAGGTGCTGACGCAGATCGACAAGGAGCTGGAGCTGATCGCCGAGCTGGGCTACGAAAGCTATTTCCTGACGGTTCATGACATTGTGCGATTCGCCCGTGAGCAAAAAATCCTGTGTCAGGGCCGTGGTTCGGCGGCCAACTCGGCGGTGTGCTTTGCCTTGGGCATCACGGAAATCGATCCGGATCGCACCACGCTGTTGTTCGAGCGCTTTCTCTCCAAGGAGCGCAACGAACCGCCGGATATCGACGTCGATTTCGAGCATGAACGCCGCGAAGAAGTGCTGCAGTACGTGTTCCAGCGTTATGGCCGGACCCGTGCGGCGCTGACGGCGGTGGTCAGCACGTATCACGCGGCCGGCGCGGTGCGTGATGTGGCCAAGGCCCTGGGTTTGCCGCCGGATCAGATCAACGCCCTGGCCGATTGCTGTGGCCACTGGAGTGATGAAACACCGCCGGTGGAGCGCCTGCTTGAAGGCGGGTTCGATCCCGAGAGCCCGGTGCTGCGCCGGGTGCTGAGCCTGACGGGGCAGCTGATCGGTTTCCCCCGACACCTGTCCCAGCACCCCGGCGGTTTCGTGATTTCCGAGCAGCCTCTGGACAGCCTGGTCCCGGTGGAAAACGCCGCCATGGCCGAGCGCACCATCATCCAGTGGGACAAGGACGACCTCGATGCCGTCGGGCTGCTCAAGGTGGATATCCTGGCGTTGGGCATGCTCAGTGCGATCCGCCGCTGTTTCGATCTGTTGCGCCGTCATCGCCATCGGGACCTGAGCCTGGCGACGATCCCGGCCGAAGACTCGCAAACCTACGACATGATCGGTCGTGCCGACACCATCGGCGTGTTCCAGATCGAGTCCCGGGCGCAGATGTCGATGTTGCCGAGGCTCAAACCCCGGACCTTCTATGACCTGGTGATCGAGGTGGCGATCGTCCGTCCGGGGCCGATTCAGGGCGGGATGGTGCATCCGTACCTGCGACGCCGAAATAAGGAAGAACCCGAGGTCTATCCGTCCCCGGCACTGGAAACCGTGCTCAAGCGCACGTTGGGCGTGCCGCTGTTCCAGGAGCAGGTGATGCAGATTGCCATCGTCGCCGCCGACTACAGCCCCGGCGAGGCCGATCAGTTGCGCCGCTCCATGGCGGCCTGGAAACGCCACGGCGGGCTGGAACCGCACAAGGATCGCCTGGCCGCCGGGATGAAGAAAAACGGCTACACGGCCGAGTTTGCCGCGCAAATCTTCGAGCAGATCAAAGGCTTCGGCAGTTATGGTTTTCCCGAGTCCCACGCCGCCAGTTTCGCCTTGTTGACCTACGCCAGTTGCTGGTTGAAATGCCACGAGCCGGCGGCCTTCGCCTGTGCGCTGATCAACAGCTGGCCCATGGGTTTCTACAGCCCGGACCAGATTCTGCAGGACGCGCGCCGGCATCATTTGCAGATTCGCCCGGTGGACGTGCGCGCCAGTGACTGGGATTGCAGCCTCGAACCGATCATCGGTGCCCAGCCGGCGATTCGCATGGGGTTGCGGATGATCAAAGGCTTTCGCGAGGACGATGCCCGGCGCATCGAAGCTGCACGGTCGAAGGGGGCGTTTATCGACATTGCCGACCTCGGCGAACGGGCACGACTCGACGCCCGCGCCCAGGAGCAACTGGCTGATGCCGGTGCGCTGCGCGGCCTGGCCGGTGACCGTCATCGGGCGCGCTGGGAAGTGGCGGGAGTGCAGAAACAGCTCGGCTTGTTTGCCGGTCTGCCGAGTCAGGAGGAGGGCGCGGTGTCGTTGCCCAAACCCACCGTCGGCGAGGACCTGCTGGCCGATTACAACAGTGTCGGCACCACGCTCGGTCCGCATCCGCTGGCTCTATTGCGGGGTGAATTGAAAGCCCGGCGCTGCCGCAGTTCGAAGGAGCTGCTGGAGGTCGAGCATGGACGACCGGTCAGCGTCGCCGGGCTGGTGACCGGCCGACAACGCCCGGGCACCGCCAGTGGTGTGACCTTTGTCACCCTTGAAGATGAGTTCGGCAACGTCAACGTCATTGTCTGGCGCGACCTGGCCGACCGGCAGCGCCAGGTGTTGGTGGGCTCGCAATTGCTCAAGGTCGACGGGCGCTGGGAAAAGGAAGGCGAAGTGCGGCATTTGATTGCCGGACGGTTGAGCGACCTGAGCCCATTGCTCGACGGCATCAGCGTACGCAGCCGGGATTTCCGCTGAACCCGACCTGACCGTTCCCACGCTCTGCGTGGTAACGCCTCCCGTGACGCTCTGCGTCACAGCGGACGCGGAGCGTCCGTGGCTGCATTCCCACGCAGAGCGTGGGAACGATCGCGCGAGCCAATGCGTTGATGCCCGAATAATTTAATACTGTCTTCGATAGTGGCACTTTGGCATAATGCCGGCCGCCGACGTCCCGCACGTCGATTGTCGATTTGATTCCCCTCTCGCTTTTTCGCCGCTGCAACCCGCAGTGGCCAGCTATTGCCGTGTCGGGATAAACCGTTTTTCAAAAGGAATGCGCAGTGAGAATGATCTCTCGGATGTTGGTATCGGCGGCAGCGATTGCCCTCTTCGGCGCGATGGCCGGGTGTGCGACCGAAAGCTCGCGCGCCTTGCCGGTAGAAAAGGTCGAAAGCGCCAGCCTCGCTTATGCCGGCGTTCGCGTACCCATGGCGGTCGGCAAGTTCGACAACCGTTCGAGCTACATGCGCGGGATCTTTTCCGACGGTGTGGATCGCCTCGGCGGTCAGGCCAAGACCATCCTGATCACTCACTTGCAGCAAACCAACCGCTTCAGCGTGCTGGATCGCGACAACATGGACGAAATCCAGCAGGAGGCCGCGATCAAGGGCCAGTCCCAGCGCCTCAAGGGGGCTGACTTTGTGGTCACCGGTGATGTCACCGAGTTCGGCCGCAAAGAGACTGGCGATCACCAGTTGTTCGGCATTCTCGGTCGCGGCAAGACCCAGGTGGCCTACGCCAAGGTCAACCTGAACATCGTCAACATCAGCACGTCCGAAGTGGTTTATTCGACTCAGGGCGCGGGCGAATACGCCTTGTCCAACCGCGAAGTCATCGGCTTTGGCGGCACCGCTGCCTACGACTCGACCCTCAACGGCAAAGTGCTCGACCTGGCCATGCGCGAGGCGATCAATCGTCTGGTGGACGGCATGAATGCCGGTGCATGGAAACCGCACAACTGATCAAAGTCGATGACAAGGAGCGGTACAAGCATGTTCAAGATTTATGCGAAATGGGCGCTGATGGCGTCGACCGTGCTGGTCAGTGGCCTGTTGGCCGGCTGCAACAGCGGCCCGAAAACCCTTTACCAGTGGGAAAGCTACCAGCCGGAAGTCTATGAGTACTTCAAGGGTGAAGAACCCAAGGAAGCTCAGGCCGAAGCGCTGGAGCGCGACCTGCAGAAGATCAGGTCCACCGGCAATACTCCGCCGCCTGGCTACCACGCTCACTTGGGGCTGTTGTACCTGAGCATGGGCAAGGATGATCAGATGGTGCAGCAATTCAGAACCGAGAAGACGTTGTTCCCCGAGTCGACGCCGTACATGGATTTTTTGCTTAAAAACGCCAAGACCGGAGACATCCAATGATCGCGCGCTCATTGAAACTGATGGCCGGGCTACTGGCTCTGGCGGTACTCGGCGGTTGCGTCAGCCCCAAGACCGTGGACTATTCGGCCTACAAGCAAAGTCGTCCAAAAACCATTCTGGTGCTGCCGCCGCTGAACAACTCGCCGGACGTCAAGGCGTCCTACAGCCTGTTGTCGCAGGTCACGTACCCATTGGCTGAAGCCGGTTACTACGTGCTGCCGATCGCTCTGGTCGATGAGACGTTCCGCCAGAATGGCTTGACCACACCGGCGGATATCCATCAGGCACCGGCCAACAAACTGCAAGAAATCTTCGGTGCCGATGCTGCGCTGTACATCACTGTGACGGACTACGGCACTCGCTACATGATCATCAACAGTGAAACCGTGGTGACGGCCAGCGCGAAACTGGTGGACCTCAAGAGCGGCACCACCCTGTGGACCGGCTCGGCTCGGGCTTCGAGCGAGGAGGGCGGTAACAATGGTGGCGGTGGTTTGGTTGGCATGCTGATTACGGCGGCGGTGAAGCAAGTGATCAACAGTTCCACCGATGCCGGTCACCCGATTGCCGGTGTGACCAGTGCACGGCTGCTATCGGCAGGACAACCAGCAGGGTTGCTGTACGGGCCGCGTTCGCCGAAATACGGCACTGATTGAGATTGTTTTCACGCTCACGGGCCACCCCTCACCCTAACCCTCTCCCCAGGGGGAGAGGGGACTGACCGAGGTGTGTGGCGAAATTCATCGACCTGTTAAATCGGGTCGATTATGGATTCAAAACAAAATACTCAGGTCGCCGTATACCGTGAGATACCCACGACCAGTCCCCTCTCCCTCTGGGAGAGGGTTAGGGTGAGGGGGGATCTACCTGACACAGCACAAGTCTCACTTACTCAGCGGCCAAAACCGCTTGCCACCCCCCGGCGCCTCCGTCCACGCCTGCAACGAGCGTGTCGGCAAATCAAAATAATCGCGTGCGCGCGCATACCCATGCCCCCCATCCGCCCAATCGCATCGAGCCCGAGTTGATCGATATACAAGGTTTTCGGATCGATCAATTCATCCCGTACATGCGCCATCAACACTTCGCCAAAGATAATCTCCCGTGAGTTCCACATCAAACTCGCGTAAAGCCTGAACAACCCGGTGTTGCTGGACTGGTTCCGCAAGCTGATTTCCCGCGCCTCGCTGTACGCCGCCGCGCTGAATGACGACAGTCACGAAGCCTGCCGCGACGACGAACACCTGCGGCTGATCGAGTTCATCGAGGCGGGAAATCAGAGCGCCGCGATCGAACTGACCTGCATGCATTTGAATGGCATCGAGAAGGCGATTCTCGACGTCGCCGCCACGCTGAAAACCGGCTACCACCCGCTCAAGCACCTGATCGAGGTTTGATGCTCAACACAGTGCGCTGCTCGGCAGCTGCAATCTGCGAGTCCAGAATCAGCTAACCTCTATGAAACCATTGGCGACGGCGATGCTCGAAACAAACGGGCACGCGCCGTCCTCATGCCGTTGCGATCCCTTAAGCCAGTCATCTACAGGGATACAGAATCAGTCGATGCAGTTTCTAGACGATAGCCATGGGTGTGCAGGCTGGAACGGTGAAATGGCCGGGCGCATCCGCGCGTTCGACTGGAGCCTGACTGAGCTTGGGAACATGGACACCTGGCCCAGAAGCTTGTGTAGCGCGGTGCAGTTGATGCTCGCGTCCCCATTGCCGATGGTGATGCTGTGGGGCCGACCGGGTTACATGATCTATAACGATGCGTACTCCAAATTTGCTGGTGGCCGCCATCCTTACCTGTTGGGTTCTCCGGTGGAGCTGGGCTGGCCGGAAGTCGCCGAATTCAATCGGCATGTGGTCGACACCTGCCTGGCCGGCGGCACCTTGTCCTATCGCAACAAAGTTCTGGAATTACTGCGCGACGGGGTTCCCGAAGATGTCTGGCTGGACCTCTATTACAGCCCGGTGGCGGATGATGACGGGAAACCGGCCGGGGTCATGGCGATGGTGGTCGAGACCACCGAACATGTGATTTCCGAACGCCGTCGTCAGGCCGCCGAGGACGCCTATCACGCCGACAACGAACGGGTGCGCCTGGCGCTCAATGCCGGGGCTTTGCTCGGCTCGTTCGTCTGGGACATCAAGGACAATGTGCTCTCCGGTGATGAGCGTTTTGCCCGCACCTTTTCCTACCCGCCGGAGCAAAACCTGGCCGACCTGCCAATGGACATCGCCGCAGCTCGGATCCATCCCGATGACCGCAGTTGGGTGCAGGAGCAGATCGATCAATCCGTGGAAACCGGCGAACCGTTTAACGCCGAGTATCGAGTCCTGCGCCCGGATGGCAGTTATCTGTGGGTGCTGGCGAGTGGTGGCTGCGAGTTCAACGAGCAGGGCGAACCGTTCCGTTTTCCCGGGGTGTTGATCGATATCCACGAACGCAAGAGCGCCGAAGAATCCCTGCTCAAGTTCACCCGCAACCTGGAGCAACGTGTTGCCGACGAAGTCGAAGCGCGACTGGCTGCTGAAGAACAATTGCGTCAATCGCAGAAACTCGAAGCCATCGGCGGCCTCACCGGCGGCGTGGCCCATGACTTCAACAACCTGTTGCAGGTGATCGCTGGCAACCTGCACTTGCTGGCGCGGCATGAACCGGACAACGCCAATGTGCAGCGCCGGGTCAGCGCTTCGATTGCCGCGGTCGAACGTGGCGCCAAACTGTCTTCGCAATTGCTCGCGTTCGCCCGTCGTCAGCCCTTGTCGCCAGCGGTCTGCGATCTGCGGCAGGTCTTCGATGGGCTCGGGGAGTTGTTGCAGCGGGCGCTGGGGGAAACCATCCAGATCAATGTCAACGCGGCCGAAACCCTTTGGCGTATCTACGTGGACCGCAATCAACTGGAAAACGCCATCCTCAATCTGGCGATCAATGCCCGTGACGCCATGAACGGCGAGGGGACCATTGACCTGAGCGCCGAGAACATTGCCCTTGATAGCAAGTTTTGTGCAGGCAAGGGCATCGTCGCCGGCGACTATGTCTGTGTAGCGGTGGCTGACAAGGGTATCGGCATGTCGCCGCAAGTACTCGCCCAGGCTTTCGAGCCGTTTTTTACCACCAAGGCCGATGGCCAGGGCACGGGGCTGGGCCTGAGCATGGTGTTCGGTTTCGTCAAGCAGAGTGGCGGGCATATCGAGATTTCCAGTGTGGTCGGGCAGGGCACGCGGGTGCAGCTGTATTTCCCTCGTAGCCTGCGCCCGATGCTCAACGAAACGACACGTCATGACCCGCAACAGCGAGGCGGACACGAAACCATTCTGGTGGTCGAGGACAACGAGGCGGTGCGCAGCTCAGCGGTGGAGTTGCTGAGTGAAGAAGGTTATCGAGTGCTGACGGCGGCCAACGGTGACGTCGCGATGCAGATGTTGCTGGAGGGCGCCGTGGTAGACCTGATTTTCACCGACGTGGTCATGCCCGGCCTGATCAAAAGCGCGGACCTGGCCGCCTGGGCCAAGGTGCAGACGCCGCCGGTGGCCGTGCTGTTCACCTCGGGCCACACCCGTGACATTATCTCGCGCAATCACCAGCTCAGCCCTGATACTTATTTGCTAAGCAAACCCTATGGTCCCCAGGCGCTGACCCATATGGTGCGCACCGTTCTCAACGGCTAACCCGATCCAATGTGGGAGTGAGCCTGCTCCGGGCGGCGTTCCGACGATGGCGGTCTGTCAGTTACATTGATGTTGTATGTGCCACCGTCATCGCGAGCAGGCTCGCTCCCACATTGGGTCGGTGTTTTCAGCTAGCTAATTTAAGGCCCTCCATGACGTCCAAGCGCACTTCCAATCCTCCTTCCGGCATGGTCAGGGTGCGCGGCGCCCGGGAACACAATCTCAAAAACGTCGATGTCGATATCCCCCGGGATGCCCTGGTGGTGTTCACTGGCGTGTCCGGTTCGGGGAAATCGTCGTTAGCGTTCTCGACCCTCTACGCCGAAGCGCAACGCCGCTATTTCGAGTCCGTGGCGCCTTATGCGCGGCGTCTGATCGATCAGGTCGGCGTGCCGGACGTCGACTCCATCGAAGGCTTGCCACCGGCGGTGGCGCTCCAGCAACAACGGGGCACACCAAGCACGCGCTCTTCGGTGGGCAGCGTGACGACGTTGTCGAGCCTGATCCGCATGCTGTACTCCCGGGCCGGCAGTTATCCATCGGGGCAACCGATGCTCTATGCGGAAGACTTTTCGCCCAACACGCCCCAGGGCGCGTGCGCCGAATGTCATGGGTTGGGGCGGGTGTATGAAGTCACCGAAGCGTCGATGGTGCCGGACCCGAGCCTGACCATTCGCCAGCGCGCGGTCGCCTCCTGGCCCACCGCCTGGCAGGGACAGAACCTGCGCGACATTCTGGTGACGATGGGTTACGACGTCGATAAACCCTGGCGCGATCTGCCGAAAAAACTGCGCGACTGGATTCTTTTCACTGAAGAAACACCTACGGTGCCGGTGTATGCCGGGCTCACCCCCGAAGAAACCAGAGTCGCGCTCAAACGCAACATGGAACCGAGTTACCAGGGCACGTTCACCGGCGCCCGGCGCTACATCCTGCACACCTTCAGCCATTCCCAAAGCGCGCTGATGAAGAAGCGCGTCTCGCAATTCATGCTCGGCAGCCCGTGCCCGTTGTGCGACGGCAAACGGCTCAAGCGCGAGGCGTTGTCGGTAACCTTTGCCGGTTACGACATCGGCGAACTGTCGCAGATGCCGTTGCTGCAAGTGGCCGAAGTCTTGAAACCAGTCGCCGCTCACAGCTACCTCGAACAGGCCGAGGCGGCGGGTGAGGTATTGACGCACGACCAGACCCGCGAAGCCCGCGAGCAACGAGTGGCCCACGGTGCCAGTGGTCACGCCAACGCGCCGGATGTACGCCACACACCGAACCTGTCGGTGGAGAAACGCCTGGCCGCGCAACGGATAGCTCAGGATTTGTTGGAGCGGGTCAGTACGTTGACCGATCTGGGGCTCGGTTACCTGGCGCTGGAACGCAGCACGCCGACGCTGTCGTCCGGTGAGTTGCAGCGTCTGCGCCTGGCGACGCAATTGGGTTCGCAGTTGTTCGGGGTGATTTACGTGCTGGATGAACCGTCGGCCGGCCTGCACCCGGCGGATGGCGAAGCGCTGTTCGAAGCCCTGCAACGCTTGAAAATTGCTGGCAACACCCTGTTTGTGGTCGAGCATGATCTGGAAACCATGCGCCGCGCCGATTGGTTGATCGACGTAGGCCCGGCGGCCGGCGAGCAGGGTGGCCGAATTCTGTACAGCGGGCCACCGCCAGGGCTGGCCGAGATAACGAACTCGCAGACGCGCGCTTATCTGTTCGCCGAGCAGGTCACCCAATCGCGTGTCAGCCGAAAGCCGGCCGATTGGTTGCGGCTCGAAGGCATCACCCGCAACAACCTGAACAACCTCAGTGCCGAGTTTCCACTGGGCTGTTTCACCTCGGTGACCGGTGTCTCGGGCTCCGGTAAATCCAGCCTGGTCAGTCAGGCGTTGCTCGAGCTGATAGGCGCCCATCTAGGGCGGGCGGTGAGTGATAGCGAGCCCGAGGAGTTGAGTCTTGAGGACGACGCACCGCAAGTCAGCGGCGGTCAGGTCACGGCGGGGCTGGCGTCGATCAAGCGCCTGGTGCAAGTCGATCAGAAACCCATCGGCCGCACACCGCGCTCGAACCTGGCGACCTACACCGGGCTCTTCGACAACGTACGCAAACTGTACGCCGCCACGCCTGAAGCCCGGGCCGAGGGTTACGACGCGGGCCAGTTTTCCTTCAACGTCGCCAAGGGCCGTTGCCTGACGTGCGAAGGTGAAGGCTTTGTCAGCGTCGAGTTGCTGTTCATGCCCAGCGTCTATGCACCGTGCTCGACCTGCCATGGCGCGCGCTACAACCCCGAGACGCTGGCAATCATCTGGCAAGGGTTGAACATCGCCCAGGTGCTGCAACTGACGGTGGACGAGGCGGTCACGGTGTTTGCCGAGCAACCGGGTATTCGCCGCTCGCTGGAGGTGCTGCGCGATATCGGCCTGGGTTACCTGCGCCTCGGCCAGCCGGCGACCGAGCTGTCGGGCGGTGAAGCCCAGCGGATCAAACTGGCCACCGAACTGCAACGCAACCAGCGAGGGGCAACCCTGTATGTGCTCGACGAGCCCACCACCGGTTTGCACCCAAGGGATGTCGATCGCTTGCTCGAACAGTTGAATACGCTGGTGACGGCGGGGCATACGGTGATCGTCGTCGAACATGAAATGCGCGTGGTGGCCCAGAGTGACTGGGTGATCGACATCGGCCCGGGGGCGGGGGATCAGGGCGGGAAGATTGTTATTGCAGGCACACCGCAGAAGGTCGCCAAGAGTAAAAAGAGCCGGACGGCGCCGTTTTTGGCCAGAGTTCTTGGCACGGCTTGAATTCGTGGTGTTCTTGCGGTCCTCATCGCGGGCAAGCCCGCTCCCACAGGATTTGTGAACGACTCAGTTCCTGTGGGAGCGGGCTTGCCCGCGATGGCAATTTGTCAGGCCCGGTCTAAAGTTCGCCGCACCTTGTCCTTAAAATACAAAACGCCCGATGCGGTGCATCGGGCGCTGAGTTAAAACAGGTGTAAACCTTTTCAGGACTGGACAGGTTCATTTGTCTGGATGAGCAGCCTGGAGTTTTTTCGCCATATCCAGATGCTTCTCCAGCGTCGGCAGCATTTTTTGCGCGAAACCTTTCAGCTCCGTGGCGCCTTTGCTTCTGTCGTCCGTCACGGTGTTGGCTTCTTTCTTGAACAGCGAAAGGGTGTCTTCATGGGCCTTCACCTGATTGTTGGCGTAGGCCGCATCGAAAGATTCATCGCGCAAGTCGAGGATTTTCTCTTTCGCTTGTTTGACCAGCGTCGTGCTGTCCGGCACCTTGATGTCATGCTTTTTCGCCAGCGCCGCCAGTTCATCGTTGGCCTTGGAATGGTCGGTGATCATCATGTTGGCGAATGCCTTGATGTCCGCCGATGAGCTTTTTTCCAGGGCCAATCGGCTCGTTTCGACTTCCGCGATACCGCCCGCGGCCGCGCTGTCGACGAAGTCTTTGGAAGTAGCAGCGAGCGCCGTGCCCATGCTGGTGCTCAAGGCAACAGCCAAACTGAGGTGGCGCAGGGTAAATCCGTCCATTGGTTATTCTCCACACAGGTTTTCATGGGCGATCGAGTGATCGTTAACGTGTGGAGGCCGACGAGCGGGCAAAGGTTTTATTGCGTTTGGGGCAGGGCGACGAACGGAAACCGCTGGTCTGATAGGCGGTCGACAGAACGGGCTAACCGAGGCCATTCTGGTACTTGGTGAACGCCATTGATCGCGTTTGCCTCCGATCAACAAACGGAGGTGTTCCATGCCGGTGATACACGACCTTTTACAGGATCTCAAAATTTCAAAGGAAGATATCCAGCAAAAACGCACCAAGGATCCGTTACTGGATTCACTGATCAACAAGTATTTGCAGGCGGATGCTGAGGTCTTAAAGGCTGAATCCGCCCAATCGGATGCGCCCAGCGATGACGCATTGAAGAAACTCAAGGAGAAGCGCGTGCAGGTTAAGCAAAAGATCGTTGATCGGCTCCTGATGCCGTCCTGACGCATTCTGTCTGGTCACCGACGATCGGTGATTGAAAAATTGGAACGGTGATAAATACCGGCACCTCGAATGTTCAGAGTCCGAATTGACGGCTCCATGCGAGGTGCCCCATGAATCCAAAATTCCCCAGCGAAGAGCAGGGCGGCTACGATCCCATCCCGACCCATCCCGAACCCCTGAGTCCAGGACGCACCACCCTCAATCCCGAAGATGAACCGGGCATCGACGAACTGCCCGACAATGAAGGCGTGCGCCCGCTGGACGAGGATGACTCCACCGCCATGGACCCTGAAAGGGTGCTTGAGGAAACGGATAATGCGGTGCGCGATGACGAAATGGATCCCCGCTAAACCCAAGCCCTTGTAGGAGCCGAGCTTGCTCGCGATGACGGCGGCAAAGTCAACATTAATGTGCCTGACAGATCGCCATCGCGAGCAAGCTCGGCTCCTACAGGTACAGGTTTTTTTGGTGTCTATTGCAATGCCTTGCTCAACGGTAACCGCGCCATGTGTCTGGCCTTCAACGATCCGAAATACAACCAATCCCCATACTCGCGAACGGTGGTGATCGGCGAATAGTTGTCGCTGCTACCGTCCTGCAGGTTGGCGATCACTTTGCCGTCCAGATCCAGGCCCAGCGCGAAGGCGCGTTTCTCCACCGGTTTGGGCAGGAAAGTCATGGCCCGCACGATCATCTTGCGCACGAAGGGATGCGGCGCGGTGGCATCGAGCAATGCGTTTCGCGGTGCATAGAGCGCCACCCAGAAGCGGTCGCGGCCATTGAACGCGAGGTTGTCCGGCAACCCTGGCAAGTTGTCGATGAATAGATCACGGGTGCCGGCTTTCGGCCCGCTCAGCCAGTAGCGACTGATGCGATAGGCTCCCGTTTCGTTGACCAACACAAAGGCATCGTCTGGGCCCAGGGTCACGCCGTTGGCGAATTCCAGCTTATCCAGCAGGACCTCGGTCTTGCCGGTCTGGAAGTCATAACGCAGCAAGCGGCCATCGCCGCCGTGCTCGATAATCGCGTCGCCGTCACTGCCGTAGCCAAAGCGGCTGGAGGCATCACTGAAATAGGCGTAGTGCCCGGATTTGTCGATCGCCACGTCGTCGGTGAAACCGAAGGGCACGCTGTTGGCCGCCGTGGTCAATGGAATCAACCGGCCCTGGGCATCCAGTGACAGCAAGCCCTTGACCCCATCGGCAATCACCAGCAGACCGTTGGGATGACGGGCCAGGCCCAAGGGTCTGCCGCCCGTATCAGCCAGAATCCTGGTGACCTTGCCGTCGAGGCTGGTACGGATCAATCGGCCGTCATGCAAACCCGTGATGAGGACGTTTTCCTCCAGCAGTAACGCTTCCGGGCCGTCGATATCCGCGGCGCCGACGCGCTCCATGCCTTTGAGGCGCTGATTGTCGGCGTAGAGGCCGCTGGTGAGGGAGGGCGCCGGTGACGGTGTCCAGGCCACCGGTTGAACCTTGGTCGGCATCAGCAGCAGAAAGGCGCCGATGGCAACGACCACCAGCAACACCACATGGCGAAACTTGACGGTTCGACTCACGCGCTGACTCCTGCCGGGGCCCATTGTTTTTGCGCCATTTCGCGCAATGCCAGCATCGACGCTGCCGACTCACGATCGATGCGGCGCTTGAGCAGCAGTCGATTGGCAATGCGCATCGCCAGGCCGCTGAACCGATACTCCAGGGTGCGGACAAAGCGTGTGCCATCGCCCCGGGCCTCGCACTCGTAAGTCACCACCAAAGACAACCCGTGATCGTCATGGGCCCAGGCACTCCAGCGGCGTCCCGGCAGGTATTCGTTAACCTCCCAGTGCAAGTGTCCCTCACGCCCGCCCGCCTTGATGTCTTCCTCGAACCGCCCCCCGGCATGCAGCGGACCGCTCTGGCCATCGACCTTGAGGGACGAAGGATGCCACTCCGGCCAACGGGTCACGGTGCTGGCATAGGCGAGTACGTCAATCGGGTCTCCAGCAATGTCGATCTGATGTTGCATGCAGGTCATGGGCGTTCTCGTCGGGTGCAGGTCGATCGGCTCGGGTTCCCAATAGAGGGTGCCGAACAGGTAGTCCATCAGCGGAAAAACGATATTGAAATTGCGTTCCTGCATCAGCTCACGACGGTGATGCAGCTCATGCAGGCGGCGCATCTGGCGGATCCACGGCAACCGTGTGACGGGGTTCTCGGGTGGCAGGTGCTCGCAGGCATGGAACACTTCATAGGTCAGGTAGCCGAGGACCAGGCAGCCGCCGAACAACCCGGCGACGTTGGCATCGAACTGCTCAAGCAACCACCAGACGGGCAGGGTGATGACGACCGTGTGCAACACGATCAGCCAGGCTGGAAACAGAATCACCCGCCAGTCCCGGGCCGTGTCGTAGCTCATGTGGCCGGGGGCGAAAAAGCTGTGATGGTCGCCGGCATGGCGGGCGTAGAACATCCGCGCGAAGTTTTTTTTATGATGCCCCAAGTGCCGATGGACCCTGTACACGCCGAAGTTGAAAAACAACAACGTCAACGGCACCGCCAGCCATTCCAGTGGCTGTACCCGGTGTACGGTGCTCCAGAATCCGCCGATGGCCAGCACCCCGAACAGCAGCACAAAAGCGCCGTGCAGCCATGGGTTGTAGAGCGGATGAATAGCAGCGCGGTAGCGGGCGCGGAATGCTTCGGTGGTCTGCCTCACTGCAATCACCTGTCGTTATTGTTATCTCCAGCAGATTAGACGATCCCGGCGTTTTGGCTGGCCCAACCTTGAGAACGCAACCGCCATGCTTCGGTGCAAACCGGGCTCAGGTCAGCGGGTTCCAGCGTTGCGACCAGTCATCGTCGGATTTGATCACTTCGCGCAGCAGGTCGAAGGCGTGTTGCAGGGTCGCCGAGTCGCGGTCTCGGGAGTAAACCAGATAGGTCGGGTAGCTGAATTCGGGGGCTTTGGGCACTTGCTCCAGCACACCGCTTTGCAGATAGCTCTGAACCACCCGGGTACGGAAGTAGCCACTGCCGCCGTTTTCCAGAATGTACTGCAAGCCCAGTGGGCCGAGGTTGAAGCTCAACGCGGCTTTGGCTTTTTCCGGCAGGGCCGCATCGTGCTGACGGCGGAAGTCCGGGCCCCAGTCGATATACACGTAGGGATCGGGTCGTGCGGCCAGGCGGATGAGGACCAGTTTTTCTTCCAGCACCTGTTCGACTTGCAGGCGTGGCCAATACTCCGGCTGGTAAACCAGCGCCGCATCCAGAACCCCCAGTTCCAGTTGGCGCAGCAGGTTTTCACCGTCACGGATTTCCATGCGCAGGGCGTGGCTGGGAATCTTCTCGCGCAGTGCGCCGGCCCAGCTGAGCATCAGCGGGTTGCACAGACTGACCTCGCCACCGATGTGCAGCACGTCGCGATAACCCTCGGGCAACGGCAAGTCCCGGCGCGCCGCTTCCCAGGTTTCGACCAGTTGATTGGCGTAGACCACGAAGGCTTCACCGTTCGGCGTCAGGCGCGCACCGGCGCGGTTGCGTACGAACAACGTACTTCCTAGCTGGCTTTCGAGTTTCTGTACCCGCGCAGTGATCGCGGTCTGGGTAACGTGGAGTTTTTCAGCCGCCGCGGCAAGGCTGCCGTGGCGGACGATTTCCAGAAAGGTGCGGGCTAGATCGATGTCCATGGGGTGGCCGGTGCGGGAGGTGCGCCATTGTAAGAGCACCGCTCATCTGTGGCGAGGGAGCTTGCTCCCGCTGGGGCGCGAAGCGGCCCCAAAACCTGTCGCCGCGATTTTCCAGATACGCTCCCGTCGGATAGTTTACGGCTGCTGCGCATCCGAACGGGAGCAAGCTCCCTCGCCATAGTTTCCCCTTTCACTTGGCTATTCGTTCAAAACGCGAAACACGAACAACCAAAGGCCCCCCAGAAACCGCCGAAATCGCTGACCGGCGCCGAGGACAACCGTGCCCGTTCATGGCTATGGGCATGCACCGCGCAAGCCCCGACGCATTGGTGAACCTGCGCCGTCAGTGGCGCCAGGGGTTTCCAATGGCCCGGTACTTTGGCAACGGGCGACCACTCAGGCACCACCGGGACGGGAGGCGGCCCGAGTTTTTCAAACTCGACACTGCCGTAGACGATCTTGCCATCAACGATGGTCAGTACCGATTCGATCCATTTGACCGCTTCATCCTCGATGTGGAAATAGTCCGCCGACAACGCAATCAAGTCGGCCAGCTGCCCAACCTTGATCTGGCCTTTTTTGCCTTGCTCGGAGGAAAACCAGGCGCTGCCGTGGGTGAAGAGTTCCAGTGCGGTATCGCGGCTCAAGCCTTGCGGGTATAGCGCCAGACCACCGACGGTGCGACCGCTGATCAGCCAGTACAGCGAAGTCCAGGGGTTGTAACTGGAGACGCGCGTGGCATCGGTGCCGGCGCCGACCGGAATGCCTTCGGCCAGCATGCGAGCGATGGGCGGCGTGGCTTCGGCAGCCTTGGCGCCGTAACGGTCGACGAAGTATTCGCCCTGGAAGGCCATGCGGTCCTGGATCGCGATGCCACCACCCAAGGCTTTGACCCGTTCAATGTTCTGCGGGGTGATGGTTTCGGCATGGTCGAAGAACCATGGCAAACCGTCGAATGGAATGTCGCGGTTAACCTTCTCGAACACGTCGAGCATGCGGCTGATGGATTCGTTGTACGTGGCGTGCAAACGGAACGGCCAGCGCTGCTCGACCAAGTGGCGCACCACCGGTTCCAGTTCCTGCTCCATGGTTTGCGGCAGGTCTGGGCGGGGTTCGAGAAAGTCCTCGAAGTCGGCCGCCGAGAACACCAGCATTTCCCCGGCACCGTTATGCCGTAGAAAATCGTCGCCCTGACCGTAGTGGGAGGTGCTGGTCCAGTTCTTGAAGTCGGTCAGTTCTTCCTTGGGCTTCTGCGTGAACAGGTTGTAGGCAATGCGCACCGTGAGTTGCTGGTCTTTGGCCAGTTGCTGGATGACTTGATAGTCGTCCGGATAATTCTGATAACCGCCGCCGGCATCGATGGCGCTGGTGACACCCAGGCGATTGAGTTCACGCATGAATTGGCGGGTGGAGTTGACCTGGTATTCCAGCGGCAACTTTGGCCCCTTGGCCAGGGTCGAGTAGAGAATCATCGCGTTGGGGCGGGCGATCAGCATGCCCGTCGGGTCGCCATTGGCATCGCGCTGGATTTCGCCACCCGGCGGATTTGGCGTATCGCGGGTATAGCCGACCACCTTCAACGCGGCGCGGTTGAGCAGGGCACGGTCGTAGAGGTGCAGGACGAACACCGGGGTATCCGGCGCGGCCTTGTTCAGTTCATCAATCGTCGGCAGGCGTTTTTCGGCGAACTGGAACTCGGTCCAGCCACCGACCACCCGCACCCATTGCGGCGTGGGTGTGCGGTCGGCCTGATCCTTGAGCATGCGCAGCGCGTCAACCAGTGAAGGGACGCCTTCCCAGCGCAGTTCGAGGTTGTAGTTGAGGCCACCACGGATCAGGTGCAAGTGTGAGTCGTTGAGACCGGGAATCACCGTGCGACCGTGCAGGTCGATAATTTGTGTGCCGGGACCTTGCAGGGCCATGGCTTGGGCATCGCTGCCGACCACCACGAAGCGTCCGTCCTTGATCGCGACGGCGCTGGCCTGAGGTTTTTTGCGGTCGACGGTGTGCAGGCGTCCGTTGTACAGAATGAGGTCGGCGGGGGCGTCGGGCATGGTTTTACTCCCTGCGATTAGCGGGCTGATCCAGGCACCGACGGCGCCTGCCGAAAGGCCTTGCAGTACACGGCGGCGGTTAAATCCGTCGTGGTCGTCAGGTGGGCTCATGGGCAGTGCTCCGCGCAAAGGTTCTTGATAAAGAAAGCGAGGGCAAACAGCCGATGTCTGACGCATGCGGCCAGAAGGAATATAGACGGCAAATCCGCAGGTAGCCGTTTTCCGATGGCGAAAAACGACGAATCCCGCCTCGATGGGCGGGATTCGTTTGCAGCCAGGCGTGCTCCCGAAGGTCGGGAGCGGCGCGCTTAGGCCGGGAACAGCTCGGACAGTTTCATGGCCAGCATCATGTCGCCTTCGGCGCGCAGTTTGCCGCCCATGAAGGCTTGCATGCCGTCGGTTTCGCCGCTGACGATGCCTTCCAGGGTTTCGCCGTCCATCACCAGCGTCACCTGGGCGTCCGGGTTCTCGCCTTCCTGGAGCTCGCAGGTGCTGTCCTTGACGATCAGCGAGAAGTTTTTGGTGTCGTCGATGCGGAAACCGAATACCAGGTCCAGACCGGCAGCAGCGGCTGGGTTGAACTTGGCTTTCATTGCTTGTACGGCATCAGCTACGGAGGTCATGGTTCGATCCTTTCTTGGGTAATTGGAGCTGGGTGAATACAGCCAGGGTCACAAGGGTCCGGACTCAGCGAAACGTGATGAGTTCCGGGGTCTTCAACAGCTGCAAGTGCGCATGACTGTTGAAAGAAGACAGCGCCACCTCGCGACCGCGAAACTTCAGCAGGTTGAGCGAGGTATTGACGATTTGCCAGTTCAGTTCAAACGCCTGCTTTGCCGGCATTTGCGTAATGAGATGGAGCAGCGCCGTGATAGTGCCGCCGGAGGTGAACACGGCGATTTTCTGGGAATTGTCGGCGCTTTCGAGGATTCGCTGCAGACCAGCTTGCACCCGTTCGACAAACCCCAGCCAGCTTTCCAGGCCCGGTGTGTCATAGGTGCCGGCGAGCCAGCGTTCGATGATCAGGGCGAAGATGCGCTGGAACTCGCCGCGGTTTTGCGCGGCATTGCGCAGGATGTGCAGCGCTTCGGGTTCGTCCGGTAACATGGCTGGCAACAGCGCGCGGATTACCGCGTCGGCGTCGAACTCATTGAAAGCGGAATCGATTTCCAGGACGGGAACCGGCAGGCCTGCCGCCGCGAACTGTTCCAGCGCGCTGTTGGCCGTGTGCTGCTGGCGGCGCAGGTCGCCCGAAAGGCAGCGATCGAAGCTGATGCCCAGCGCGGCGAGGTGTTGGCCGAGGACTTCTGCCTGGCGAACACCGGTCGGCGACAGGACGTCATAGTCGTCTGCACCAAAGGAGGCCTGGCCATGTCGAATCAAATAGATACTGCCCACGTCCGCGTCATCCCGGTACGTTGAAGGTTCGGCGAGGTTATGAGGATGACGGTGAGCTGTCAATGAAAAAACATACGCTTGTTTGAAATGCCCGTTACAGGGCTGTTGCCAGAGGTTTCACGGCTGGCCGCCGGGGCGACGCATGGGTATGCTGGAGGTATCCCGCGCGCGTTTATGCAGCGCATCGTATTAAAGGAGTCCCTGTGGAGTTTTTTGCCAACTGGGGCGCAACGAAGGTCAAACCCAAGCAGGACAAGGGCGCGACCAATCATGACCTCCTATACCAAAGCACCGACTGTTAGAACACTGTTAGAACTCGCCACGCCATGGGTCTACCGCAGGCAAGGCCGTTACACTCTCCGCATTCGCCCACTGGGCTCTAAAGCTACCTGTACGCTCTCCCTCAAGACGATCCATAGGCAAACCGCTGTGACCATCGCGAAGCACCTGCTGACCACGCTCAGAACCTTCCATCTTGATCAACCCGAAGCCACTTGGGATCAACTCCGCGAACGCCTCAAGGAGATCGCTGAGGGCGCTTTGGCGACAGGCTCTGCTTGGGATCCTTACGACCCAGTTAGCGCCTCACCAGCTTATGGCGGCATGGGGTTGGTCTATTCAGAGATCCGTAGGGACCTCGACGAGATCGCCTGTACGGTGCCCTTGAACTCCGATCAGGCCAAAGCGGTGATGATGGGGACAAGGATCATGACTGCCGCTGAAGAGCGAACTCATGGAAGCCTTGGAGAGATCGTTGAGATCATCGAAGAAATGAAGCACGCGAGTGACGTGCCTCTTCCTGTGTCCCTATCTGTATTAGCGTCCGAAGGGGCTCCTCAAGGTCTCGACAATCTGACCACACCTGTCCACACCTTTGAGTATCTCTCTGCGCTCTACATGACCGAGCGCAAGGACGATCTCACCGGCTCCACACTGAAGAACCTCAGGGCGTCTTGCGGGACAATTAGCGGGCTCCTTGGTGACTTGGACTTGAAGATCCATACACGGGCTCACATGCTGGCCTTGAGGGATGGTCTGAAGGCGGGTCGCAAAGTCTCCACGGTCAACAAGATCCTGACTCACCTCACGACTGTCATGGTATGGGCTGAAGCCAACGCCTATATCACCAAGGCTTTTGTCCAGAAGCTGCAAATCCTCAGGGGCTCTGAGAGTCAGCGGAAGGAATTCTCACCGGCTCAAGTGGCTGCGCTGATGGATTACGCGAACAAGCTCCCTGCTACCGATTGGAAGCGCTGGGCGCTGAGCATTGGCGTGGTCTCTGGGGCTCGCATTGGCGAGATCTACCAGTTGACCTCGAAGGACATCATTGAGGCCCAAGGCTTGTTGGTCATGGACATAAACACCAATGACGGAAAGACCATCAAGAACAAGTTCAGTGTTCGTAAGGTGCCTTTGGTGGCTGCCTATGGGCTGGACTTGGAGGCTCTCAAGGCATTCGCTGAGGCTGCCGATGGCAAGCTCTTCAAGCGGTCCTCAAGTGGCTTCACGTCCATGCTCAATCAGTTGACTCGTGATGTGCTGGGCACCGAGACCAATACCGGGCTGTCTTTCCACTCGCTTCGTCACTCCATGTCGGGGCGTCTCAAGGCCGCTGAGGTATCCTTGGGAATCTCTCAGGAGATCACTGGGCACAGCTCAGGGTCTATCACATATGACCTATATGGTGCCGCTGGGGCTGTGCAATTGGGCCGCATGGCTGAGGCGCTCAAGGGGGCGTTTTCGTTGGTGGCTACTGCTCAACGGTAAGCACTCGATTGGCCTGGGTCTTTACCAGCAAGAAAGACCCTTTGGCACTCGTCGGGGTCGATCAGCTATGACCTTTATGGGGCTTGGAGTTCCATGGAGGTGACGCTGATGCATGAAGCTCTGGCGAGAGCTTTTGGTTTGATACTAAAATAGTGGCGCTTCCTTTGGCGGACATTTTCGGTTGTATGAAGATTCCGTGTTGAGAGCATGGAAAGCAATCAGTTATGTTTCCGGGGAGGAAGCGCATGCTAACAACAGTCTTGGCTATTATTTTTTGTTTTATCTTATGGAATGTGCTGAAGGGCGTATTGAGAGGGACCATGAGTCGCTCAATTCAATATGCCGTATCGCGTGGTGTTCCATATGATTTTGCAAAAGGGATTATGAATCATAGAGGGATGGTCAAGGAAAGCATGAGCCGCCTGAAGATGGACAATCCTGAGTTGCGGGCAGAAGATGTTTATGTCCAGTACGGCATTACCATCATGTATCTATTCGAAATCTCAACGCAGGGAGAAAGAGATGTTTGAAGTTATTGGAATAATAGTTGTTTTGATTATTTGCTGGGCGGTGGTGAAAATGATCGCCTATCGTGTCTTTCCGGCTTATGGACTTAAAGTGGCAGAGCGGCGTTACATAAAAGAGCCAGACGCCACAAATGAAAGACTGCTGTGGGATGCGCGACATCGCTTCAATAAGCATCAGCGACGCTAAGTGCAATTCGAGACCGCAATTCCATGGGTGCCCCTACGTGAAATCTAATCGACTCGTTGGGTCCTGGCCTTGCTCCGTGAGCGTAGGAGCGTGCTTGTTCATGACTTTGTGATCCATTCTGGTCATTCCTGAGACGGTTTATTTTGTCCTCACTATTGAGAGACACCCAACCAAACCTCAGGAGGACCCACTATGATCAGCTTCACCGCAATGCCATCCCTGACCGACCTTCAGGCCCGCTATAAGATCGACCCAGAGAGCCCATCGGGCTTGTCCCGTACCAAAGCTACAACAGGCCGCAATGGCAAAGTTGGTCCTGTCGTGAGCATCGGCAGCGATGGTTACTACCGTATGCAGTTCAACGGTCAGTTCTATCGGACCCACCGAGTCATCTATTACATGCACACTGGAATCGACCCGGCTGAACTTGTTGTCGATCACCGTGATGGTGACTGCCTAAATAACAATGTCGAGAACCTGCGTGCCTGTACCCAGCAACAAAACACCTTGAACAAGAAGGCGTACAAGAAGGCATCCGGTCTCCCCAAAGGAATCTCCAAGTTGCCTAACGGTTGGTATCGAGCGCAAGTTTCGATCAATGGCGAGCCTCAGGTCGCCCATCTGGCTAATATCAGGGCTGCTCAGTGCTACCTGAAAACCAGACGCAAGGAATCACACGGGGAATATGCAAGGAATGTGTAGGTTTCAAGCATAGATTCCTTGAGGGTGTCAATAGGAGCTTATATTACCCTCACTATTGTGAGACACCACAGAAACCAAAAATAAATTTCTCTGTGGCTCTTCCAGATTCCTACCGGGCTCCCTTGCGGACCCGACCAGCGACAACTGAGACGACCAGTGCGACCGCCCTTCATGGGAGGCACGCCAAGCGCTCGACAGTCCCCGGTAAGCAGACCATCAGTGTCTGGCTCCAGTAGGAAGGAGCGCAGCTTGATATTGTCACTCGTTAGTCGATGTCCATGGAGGACACCGCAGAGAGACCTTGCACGGGATTGGGGCCACCGTGTATTGCTCAAGTTGCACGGGGGGCTTTAACTTAAAGATCTTAAAGATTACTCATTGAGTAACTCTATTATTATTATCTTTAGTTAAATCTTTATCCTTTATCTTTAAGATTCCTTATAGATGTCTCAAGTTGTCTCTAAGTTAGGGATTGGTCTGGCGACCATGATTATCCCTGTTCTCTCAGTCCATCTCTAAGGAGGTCCTATGTTATTCCACTTCAAGTTAGATGGTCTTGAGCCTCAGCATCAAGCTGACCTATTAGCCATCGAAGCGACCATGACTCCAAGGTCTGCCTATGCCGCCTTTACCGTAAAGACCACGGGTCTCAGGGCTCACAAGGATGTCGAAGGTGCCTATGCGTTCCTCAGAACGAGGATGTCTGCGTATCACGTAGACGCCCTCAAAGAACTCTTGGAGAACCTTAAGATCGACTTAGATAGATTGGTCCGACTCATGAAGAATGTTCCCACCATTATGTCTAAGCGTCCTACTCAACAGTAACGACACAGTGTCGCCACACTGATAACTCAACGATGCCTCTCAGGTCCGCCATGTCCTGTTAGACCATCAACAGTGGTGCTAACCACACCATCAAACATCTGAAATCAAGAACCTTTTGATCGACCTTGGAAGATGCCCATGCGGCTCCCTCCTTGCCGTCTTGTCGTGCGCGTCTATTGCGCCAAGGTCGATCAAAGGGTCACCTCATAGGAGATCCAACACCATGAAAATCACCATCACCAACGTCCTGAAGAACGAAGTCACCGTGTCCGGCCAAGCCCTGAGCCGTGAGTACGTCGAGAACATCATGCTGCCCATGCTGGTCGCCCAATGCGCCACCGTAATAAGCCGCAAGTTCGAGATCGTTAAGGCCTTCGATGAGGCCGGGTTGTCACTCGCTGCGATCCCCGAGGTCGCCCGAGAGTACGCCATAGACAAGTCAGAGAAGGCCCGTCTGCGTCTTCGTCAACAAGCTGAGGCCGATGCCCACGCTGAGCGTCTCCGTGAAGCTACGCCTCGTGAGCTGGCCCAAGCGAAGGCCGATAGGGAAGCCCGAGCGGCTGCCATTCGAGAACAAGGCTACCGGGTCCGTGCTGCCTCTCGTAACTCTGGCTGGTAGGTCTTTTCCCTACCTGTCCTCAACATCATCTAATTCAGGAGAACCATCCCCATGAAACTGCCTAACCAATATGAAAAACCATCGACCTACACCACCTCGATCACCGATGAGCATAACGGGTCGATCCGCTTCAATACCGCCGATGTCCGCTCAGAGACCCTTGCGTCTACCGACGTGTCCATCTACGTGCAAGCCTTTGTGGCAGTCGCTGAGGACTACTTGAACGGTGACGAGTGGCGTGAAGAGGCTGCTGAGAGGACCCCTTGCGAGTTCCGTCCGGCTGGCTCTAATGCCACGGGTCAACAAATCATCACCATGGCTGATCGTACCGTCACCTTCGACCCTCGCAAGAACTGGGACAACCAGACCATTTCGAAGGGCGAAGTCCTGGCAGGAACTGTGATCTTCACCGAGCCTACCGATACCGCCTTGGTCATCAGCCACCGTGTCACCATCTTCGACCACAACATTCAGGCTGGCTTCACCGTGGGCTCTCTGGCCCAGACCGCTGACAAGATCCTCCGTGACATCGAGCTAAGCGCTGCCGGTAAGATCGCTGGCATTCTCTCGACTGCCCCAAGCACCGAAGTGGTCGCAGAGACCATGCCAACCGGCAAGCCTGTAGAGATCGCTGATGACCTCATTGACCTCTTGACGATGAACATCAACCAGACTGTAGGCACCTCGCTGGGTGACTTCGTGGTTCTGCTGCCTGTGTCTCTGATCGCAGTGCTCAACCGTGCAGCTCATCGAGCAGGAGTAGAGGGCGTAGAGGGCATAGAGGGCATTGAGACCCTGATTGGCGCCTCTGTGCAACCTTACAGTGGCACTGACTATGGACTGTTCCTGATGCCGAAGCTGTTCACCTCGCTGAGCTACCGCGAAGGTCGTAACGGTGACGTATGGAAGATCCAAGCGACCCGCAATGGTAACCACCAGTGCTGGGACCTTGAGATCTTGGCTGTCGTGGACATCGTTGCTAACGGCAAGGTCCGTGTGAAGCTGACCGCTGATGGTCTCCAGACCGAGGCTGTGGCCTTCCCGATGATCACCAACGTTAAGTTGACCGCCTGACTCTTACCGTTCCGAAGGGGCCCGCATTGGGCCTCTACCCTAACGCCGATTCTTGTGTAGCTCGTCGAGTGTCGGCACCTTGTAAGTCATATCAGCTCTCGCCATCAACTCTGCATAAGTCTCTTTTTCAAGCTCCTCAGTGAGGCTCTCACATAGTTGGTCAAACTCTTGAGTGACCCATAAGAGCGCCCGCCCAATAAGCAGCTTAAGGTTGCCGTAGCTCCCTTGTTCCAAGGTTACCGAAGCAGCTGACAAACATACGATCTTCTCAATCTTGTAGTCCTTACACCCATTGTTTAACACTGCTCCGGGAATGCTTTGGGCATAGGAGTTTTCATCGTGTACAAGGTGCTTATCACGCAAAGACTTGAAGTATTTGAAGGCTTCCATGGCCTCTGATGGCTCGCCTCGTAGCACTTCGTCAGTCGTCAGTCGGAATCGCGCCTTCGAATTACCAAAGCATTTTAGAAAATGAACAATTGCGGATCGCCAGAGAGCTTCACGGAGTACATGCGGTTCCTCTGGCGCTATGTTTATTGCTTCCAAGCAATTGTCGGCGAACTCCAAGTCTTTCTTATGAAGAGCCAAGTCTGATAACCGAACGGCATCAGGGCTGTCTATGTGAACCACTTTGACAGCGTCAGGGAAGCCCTCAATGTGCATTCCTGCACCCCGTTGCGATATCTCAAAATTTTCCATGGCTACCCATCCATTTTCGAAGTCGCACGGTGCGGCTGAGACACAATTATAGACTGAACGACATCAGTCCTATTGCACCACCTTTAAGGAGATCTTATGGACACGCTGCACGCTGCCTACTGGGTCTGCGTGGCTGTTCATGTGGCCTTCTGGCTATACGGGCGCTTCAAGGGCCCTTGATGAGAATCTGACAGAAAAATCTGAAAGACCACCTCATTGCTTCTACTTACTCAGGTTCCCCCGTGTGCCCTCGCGCAGGTCCACATAGGCGCCCGCATGGGGTCCTTATCGCGTTCATGTGCGCCACTGTAGGTCGATCATTCAAAGCCGCTGGCGGTAGCTCTCAGGTGGATCAAAGTGTTAGAGCAGCGTTAGAACGATGTTAGACACTCACCGAACAATGTCCGTAGAATGAGGCTTTAAAGCCTTCGAGGTTCCCCTGTGGAGTTTTTTGCCGAGTACGCAGTTTTTCTGGCTAAGACCGTGACACTGGTGATCGCCATTCTGGTGGTCCTGGCCAGTTTCGCGGCGTTGCGCAGCAAAGGTCGACGCAAGTCGGTCGGCCAGTTGCAAGTCAGCAAACTCAATGATTTCTACAAAGGGCTGCGCGAACGCCTGGAGCAAACCTTGCTCGACAAGGACCAGCTCAAGGCCTTGCGCAAGGTCGAAGCTAAATCCGAGAAAAAGCAAAAGAAGAAAACCGAGGCCAAGCCACGGGTGTTTGTGCTCGATTTCGACGGCGACATCAAGGCGTCGGCCACTGAAAGCCTGCGCCATGAAATCACCGCGCTGCTGACCCTCGCCACGCCCAAGGATGAAGTGGTGCTGCGTCTGGAAAGCGGCGGCGGCATGGTTCATAGCTACGGCCTGGCGTCCTCGCAACTGGCGCGTATCCGTGATGCCGGTGTGCCGTTGACCGTGTGCATTGACAAGGTCGCGGCCAGCGGCGGCTATATGATGGCGTGCATCGGCGAGAAGATCATCAGCGCGCCGTTCGCGATCCTTGGCTCGATCGGTGTCGTCGCGCAATTGCCTAACGTCAACCGCCTGCTGAAAAAGCACGACATCGACTTCGAAGTGCTGACTGCGGGCGAGTACAAGCGCACCCTGACGGTGTTTGGCGAAAACACCGAGAAGGGCCGCGAGAAGTTCCAGGAAGACCTGGACATCACTCACCAGTTGTTCAAGAACTTCGTTTCGCGCTATCGCCCGCAACTGGCCATCGACGAAGTGGCCACCGGCGAAATCTGGCTCGGTATTGCTGCACTGGACAAGCAACTGGTGGACGAACTCAAGACCAGCGATGAATACCTTGCCGAACGAGCGAAGAAGTCCGAGCTGTACCATTTGCACTATGCCGAACGCAAAAGCCTGCAGGAGCGCATCGGCATGGCGGCCAGCGGTTCGGTCGATCGTGTGCTGCTGAGCTGGTGGAGCCGGTTGACCCAGCAACGCTTCTGGTAATACTCGACAAGCATCATCGTTAAAAAATGAAACCGTGGATTCTTCCCCGGTTTCATTTTTTTTTGGCGGGTTTCAAGTCCATCCATTTTCCTTACGGTGTTTGAGAATTTTCCTGAGCTCTGTGTCGATCGCTCCCGCTTCCGGTTGATCCGTGGTCAGTTAGGCTGGTGTTCCTGAAATGCTTGCAATGGAATGCACCATGATCGACCACCCTCAAAAAGCCGCCGATGTACCGACCTCTCCCGGCATGCGCCAAGTGCTGAAGTCCGCCATGGATGCTGCGCTGCCGCTAACTCCCAGCCAGTTTGGCGAACACCTGATCAAAGAAAAGTGGGGGCATGATATTGATCCCGCCACCGCACAGCTGGTGACCCTCGATTACGACTACAAGGGGCATCCCGCGCAGAACGGCATCCACCAGGGACGGGTGGCGAGTGCCATGTCGCTGGTGCAGGTGCTGATTTCCAACTATCAAACCGTGGGTGACGGGCGCTTCGGTGAAACAGCGTTTGGGTTGTATACGCCGCCTGACATCGGGCCATCCATACAGGTCGTGGAACACGTCGATGAGCTTGCCGATAGTGGCGACGGCAACCACGACAGTTATGAAGGCCTCTATCGCCGAAACGCCGGGCAAGTCTTCGGGCCAGGCAACCAGATCGCCGTGCGACCGGCGGACTTCAAAAAGTGGGTCTGGGAGCTGGCTCTCAAGGATCTGTATCAGGCCTATCTTGATCAAGCCTGGCCATCGGACGAAGTGATCGTCGCACCTGCCCCCCACGCACTGAAAACCTCGGTCAAAGCCGCCTTCATCATGGCCGCTTTACTGCAGCGGGGTGAGAGCAGTCTGGACCCGGAAGGGCTCGCACTGGCCCTGCAGGCGGCTGGGCTGCCGTCGGATCAGGCATGGGCAACGCTCACATTCGAACAAATACAGGCACCCACCAGCGTGCCCGAGATGCTCGCTACGGGACGCTTGAAGCTTTATCGCTACACCTCGAAAGACATCTGGGGCTTGCGTGAACCTGGCGGCAGGATTGTGTTGTACATCCCCGGCAACTCGTCGCCCCTGCATGGGTTTGAGGATTCCGGGCAATTGCACCAGTGGGTTGTAGAGCAGGGCAGGCGTGACGATACGAAACAGGCCTTGGCCGCTCACTTCGCCGAGGATGATCGCAAGGACGGCACTTTCCATGCCGGTGTGTTGACGGCGCTGGACGGCATGGCGGTCTACCCGAGGGAACACCGGCTGACCAAAGAGGCGGGCTTCTTCAACGATGACGGTTTTTGGGAGCCTGCCCGATACATCGGCTTCGATGACTCGCCATCAGGCACCGATCCGTTTGCCCAGTTGGTCCTGACCATGAAGGAGGCCTCCCTGGCCGGGGTCAACACCATTCGTGACGATGCGCAGGTCAACCGGGGTAACTTGAGTGCCTTCGTCGAACCGGTTGTGGAGTGGATCAACCGTTTCGGTCCTTTGGCGTTGTTCGTACCGGGTGGTGAAGGGTTGCTGGTGCTGGCCGGTATCATCGATGCCGGGTATGGCCTTGATCAGGTCGTCAACGGTGCGACATCGAGCGATCGAGCGGCGGGCGTGACACGCACGGTGTTTGGCTTGCTTAATGCGCTGCCGCTGGCCGGCGCAGGCGCGGCGCTCAAGGGTGAAGCTGCCGAGGCCGGTGCCCTTGCCGAGAGTGCGCGCGAACCTGGTGCAGCACCGAAGGACGAGTCTGCCAGGCCGACGCCGGATCAGGCCGTTGCCCCGATTCCCGGACCACCAAACCTGGCGCCGCCGACCCGCGTGGAACTTCTGCGCGGAATTGGCCCGTCGGTGGCGTCTTTCAGCGATGAAATGCTGGCGCAGATCGCCAAGGTCAGTACAGTCGATGACGACATGCTGCGGTTGATGCAGGCCGGGCGCCCGCCGACGCCTTTGCTGGCCGATACCATCAGCCGTTTCAGGATCGATCAGGAACTCGAGCAAGCCGCTGTGGCACAGGGCGAGCGAGTCGAACTGTTCAACAGCCGTTACGAAGCGCTTCAACACTCGGAACATGCAGGGGTCCGATTGTTTCAACGCCAATACCCCGACCTGCCCAAAAGCGCCATTGAGCAAATGCTCGACCGTTATGGCGTGGATATCCAGAGCCCTTCCGACGCGGTCCAGCTCCGGCAGATGTTCAATCGTCTCGACAGCAAGGCCCGGCAATACCAACAGCATGTACGGCTTAATCGTGCGTATGAGGGGGTGTACCTTCCCTCGGTGGTCAACCCGGAGTCCGACACGCTGGCCCTGCATTCCCTCAAAAATCTGCCCGGATGGCCAAAAAACCTTCGAATCGAAGTCCAGGACGGTTCCGTCGCAAGCCGCGTTCTGGACCGTAGCGGTGCGTTTGACGCCACCCATGTTCGACGGTTGATCAAGGTGGGGAGTCGTTACCTGAGTCGCGATGTGCAAACGGACTTCTATGAGGCTGTGCTTGAAGTCTTGACCGAAGACGAGCGCTCGGCCCTCCAACTTTTATCGCTCGATCCGGCCCGCGAGTTGCGGCTGAAAGTCGGCGAGCGGGCAATGCCCCGATCCGAGTTAGTGCTTGGTTTGGGCAGGATGGATTCCGGCCTGCCCTTCGAGGCGCAAGGGCTGCGTGGCGGCGGCTTCCCCGGTACGCCTCAGGCCGAAGAGCTGACGCACGAGATGATGAGGTTGCAGCTCAAGGAGCTTTATCCGGACTTCTCGGATGCCGAGGCCGATGAAGTCCTACAGCGTACCGGTGGCAGGGCCCAGGCTCATATCGACGCGCTGAAGCAGGCGTTTCAACAATTGCACATCGACCTGAGCGGCTGGATCGATCAGGTAGCGCAAGACATTGTGGAAATGGACGTTCCTTTCCTGAATGAAGCTGACAACGAGGCACAGGGGCTGACTGAAGAGCAGATTGAAGTGCATAACGAGAACCTGGTTCAGAGCGCCATGTACTACGAGCGTGAATCCAGGATCGAGCTGGCTGACGAGCTGATCACTCTCTGGCGAAAGCGGGCATCGCAAGATCAGCGCGTCTATTCAGGCGAACAGCTTGTGGGGTTCAAGCTCGACATGGCGGGCGAGGACTATCATCGATTGCCGATCATGAACGTCAGGTTCCACGACGTCGTCGAGTTGTCGATGCCGCACTTCCATGTGACCGAGCGTGAAACCTTGAATGGGTTCCTCGAGTGTTTTCCGAATCTGCAGACCTTGAATCTTGAGGGTGTCGAGTTGACCCAATTCGACCTCGAGGGTGAGGCGCAGTCTGTTCTACCGACGGCCATGTTCAGCCTGACTCATCTCACGTCGCTGAATCTCAAGGCTACCGGCCTGGTCTTCACCGAAGAGACGGCGTCACAGCTGAGCGGGATGGCCAGGCTTCAATCGCTGGACCTGAGTGAAAACCCCTTGGGCGTGCCCCCCATGTTGCTCGGGATGAATGACTTGCGTCGGCTGAACCTCTGCGACACCCAGATTACCCGGTGCCCGATCGGCATCAGGGATGAGCCCTATATGACCTCTTTGGACTTGAGTCATAACCGGATCACCCGGGTTCCGCCCGCAGTGATAAATCAGGCCGTCTCGGTGGATCGTGTGCTGCTTTGGAGCAATCCACTGACAGACGAGGACACGCTCCGCCGACTGATCAGTCATCGTGAGCAAACCGGAATCAATTTATGGCTGAGCGCACCAGGTGCTGACTATGGACAGCCGATTGTGTGGCTTCGGGACTGCGATGAACCGCTGCAACAGTCCCGACAAGCCCTTTGGCAGAGGCTGGCGGGCAAACCCTCCGGTACGCGGTTTTTAAGCGCAATCGACAGGCTGAGCCTGACCGCCGACTTTCAGGTCAGTTATCTGTCGCTACAGGCGCGAGTCTGGCGGCTTTTGGAGGCGGCAGATGCTTCAGACGAAGTATTGAGTCGATTGAGCGCAGTGCTTGGCCGGCTTGAAAACCCATGGGTGGCGTTCAGGGCATTGGAACAGCGCGCAGGTTTTTGAACGGATTTGTTCGTGTCGTAACTGACAAGGAGGGAGGCCTTGAACCCCTGCCAAGGGGTTCAAGGTTTAACGATCAGCGGCGACGGAACAGCGGCAGCGGTTCGTCGGTAGCCGCCTGATAGGTCACCGAGAAGTCCTTGAGACCTTCAAGGGCTTCGTACGGGTCTTTATCGGCGCGGATCGCAAAGGCGTCGAAACCGCAGCGGTGCAGGTAGAACAGCTGGTCGCGCAGCACATCGCCAATTGCCCGCAGTTCGCCTTTGAAACCATAACGGTCACGCAGCAGGCGGGCGTTGGAGTAGTTGCGGCCGTCGGTGAAGGCCGGAAAGTTCAGGGCGATGACCTGGAAATTTTCCACGTCGTCCCCGATTTCTTCCGCTTCTTCATCGGCATCCAGCCACACGCCCAGGCCGCCATCGCGGGCCTTGAGCATACGGCTGTGTTCGCGCCACAGCTGCAACGGGACGATCAAGTCGTCGCAGTTGCTGATCTCGTCGATGTTGAAGTCCTTGGGCAGCAAGTGCCAGGTTTCGTCGACGACTTCGTTGTTCTTAATTATTCGCTGCATAGACGCGCTCCTTGAAGAGGTCGATGCCAATACGCTGATAGGTGTCGATGAAACGCTCGTCTTCGGTACGTTGTTCGATGTACACGTCGATCAGCTTTTCAATCACATCAGGCATGGCTTCCTGGGCGAAAGACGGGCCGAGGATTTTACCCAGGCTGGCGTCGCGGCTTGCGCTGCCACCCAGGGACACCTGGTAGAACTCTTCACCTTTCTTGTCCACCCCGAGGATGCCGATGTGGCCGACGTGGTGGTGACCACAGGCGTTCATGCAGCCGGAGATGTTCAGGTCCAGTTCGCCGATATCGAACAGGTAATCCAGGTCTTCGAAGCGACGCTGGATCGACTCGGCGATCGGGATCGACTTGGCGTTGGCCAGGGAGCAGAAGTCGCCGCCCGGGCAGCAGATGATGTCGGTCAGCAAGCCGATGTTCGGCGTGGCGAAGCCCTGCTCACGCAACTCGCCCCACATCGCGAACAACTGACTTTGTTCAACGTCGGCCAGAATGATGTTCTGCTCGTGGGACGTGCGCAGCTGACCGAAGCTGTAACGATCGGCCAGGTCGGCAACGGCATCGAGCTGCTTGTCGGTGATGTCGCCCGGTGCAACACCGGTCGGCTTCAGGGACAGGGTGACGGCCACATAACCCGGCTTTTTGTGGGCCAGGGTATTGCGGGTGCGCCAGCGCGCGAAGCCCGGGTGTTCTTTGTCGAGTTCGGCCAACGCCTGGGCCTGGTTGTCCAGAACCTTGTACTCGGGGTCGACGAAGTGTTTGGCCACACGATGCACTTCGGCGTCGGTCAACGTGGTCTGGCCACCGCGAAGGTGCTCCATCTCTGCGTCGACTTTTTGTGCGAAGACTTCAGGGGTCAAGGCCTTGACCAGAATCTTGATCCGCGCCTTGTACTTGTTGTCACGACGGCCGTAGCGGTTGTAGACCCGCAGGATGGCGTCGAGGTAGCTCAACAGGTCTTGCCACGGCAGGAATTCATTGATGAACGCGCCCACCACCGGGGTACGGCCCAGACCACCACCCACCAGCACACGGAAGCCCAGCTCGCCAGCGGCGTTGTGCACCGGCTCAAGGCCGATGTCATGGACTTCGATGGCCGCACGGTCGGAAGTCGAACCGTTGATGGCGATCTTGAACTTGCGTGGCAAGTAAGCGAATTCAGGGTGGAACGTGGTCCATTGGCGGACGATCTCGCACCACGGGCGCGGATCGATCAGCTCGTCGGCAGCGACACCGGCGAACTGGTCGGTGGTGACGTTGCGCAAGCAGTTGCCGCTGGTCTGGATCGCGTGCATTTGCACGGTCGCCAGTTCGGCAAGGATGTCCGGGATGTCTTCCAGCGCCGGCCAGTTGAACTGTACGTTCTGCCGGGTGCTGATGTGGGCGTAGCCCTTGTCGTAGTCACGGGCAATCTTGGCCATCATTCGCGTCTGGCGCGAAGTCAGTTGGCCGTAAGGCACCGCCACCCGCAACATCGGCGCGAAGCGCTGAATGTAAAGGCCATTTTGCAGGCGCAGAGGGCGGAATTCTTCTTCGCTCAGCTCGCCTGCCAGATAGCGTCGGGTCTGATCACGGAACTGCTTGACGCGGTCCTCGATGATCCGCTGATCGTACTCGTCATATACGTACATATAAGTCCTGTTCTCAGGCTTGGGCCGGTCGGATCCAGTTGCGTTTTTCGCTTGGAAGTCTCCGATACTGCCTCGGCAATTCTGCGCGCACGGCCGCGCACTCCCAACGGAGCCGGGGCAAGATACCAGTTTGCAGTTATGCGCAAAAGTGATGTTTGAGTATATGTAAAGAACCAAAACGACTAATGAGATCCAATGACGTAAAACCCACATTTGTGGTGCGGGCAATCATCGTCTTAACTGTGCTCGAGTCTTTATGCAATCACCGATAAAACCGACAAGAGGCGATGCAATGAGCAACCCTACCAAAACGTCAAAACCCGATAGCACGGTCGATGCTTGGGCCATTCTGTTCCTGATCATCCTGGTCGTGGGCACCGCGGTATTTTGGGTCAGCCATCAATAACCGACCCCGTCCGGGCCTCATTCCGACGATTGTCGGACAATAACCGGAATAAGCGCCGTTTTCCGGGACTTCGCTGGCTATAATGCGCGGCGAATTGCCGGGGGGCTCGGACGATCAATGTTGAAGTTTTTCTACTCATTCCTGCTGATGCTTGGCGCGGTTTACGGCCCTGTTGCGCGCGCGGAATCGGTATTGTTCCTAAGCCCTGGAAAGACTGACGAAGCCTTCTGGGTCAGCTATTCGCAATTCATGCAGGCGGCAGCCACGGATCTGGGCATTGATCTGCGAATTCTCTATTCCCGGCGCATGCCGGAGCTCACGCTGGCGCAGGCCCGTCAGGCGCTGCAAGGCCCTGATCGTCCGGACTATTTGATGTTCGCCAACGAACAGTACGTCGCTCCGCAGATCATTCGCCTGGCCGAAGGCAGCGGGGTGAAGCTGTTTATGGTCAACGCTTCGCTGACGGCCAATCAGCAGAGTCTGCTGGGGGATCGCTCTGATCGATTGGGCAGCCTGGTGCCCAACGACGAGGAGGGTGGTTACCTGATGCTCAAGGAACTGATTCGCCAACATCCGCCCGTGGCGCCCGGTCAGGTCATCGAGTTGCTGGCGTTTTCCGGCCTGAAGATCACCCCTTCGGCGCAACTGCGCGAGCAAGGCATGATGCGGGCCTTGGCCGAGCACCCTGAAGTGCGCTTGCGCCAACTGGTTTACAGCGGCTGGACCCGGGAACGGGCCTATGAACAAGCCAAACTGCTGTTCCGGCGTTACCCGAAGGTCTCGCTGGTGTGGTCAGCCAATGACGAAATGGCGTTTGGCGCCATGCAGGCGTATTCGGAGGCGGGCGGGATACCCGGCAAGGATGCGTTGTTCAGTGCGGTCAATACCTCGCCGGCGGCGTTACAGGCGACAGTCGACGGACGCATCAGCGTGCTGTTGGGCGGGCACTTCACGTTGGGCGGCTGGGCACTGGTGGCGTTGCATGATCTTGATCAGGGCGTGGATCTCAGCCATTACGGCGGCCGAGACCGGCAAATCCCGTTGTTGCAACTGATCGACAAGGCACAGGCCAGGCGTTTGCTGGCCATGGGTGAATCACCGGATTACGGTGTGAACTTCCGCCGTCTTTCAGCCAAGGGCCGGTCGACGTCGTATCGCTATCCGTTCAGTCTGCAAACCTTGATGCGCTAAACCCCGGCCAGATGCACCACCAGTTGCACGATGCCATACAGCGTCAACGCAAACACCGCGGTGAACAAAATCCCCAGAATCACGAAATGACTGGGCTTACCGTGAGTGAAGTCCCGGGCCCGGTTCTTCCCGCTCTGCACCCCGAACGCCGCCGCCAGGACGCTGTGCAGCATCTGCCAGAAAGTGGGCGGCTTGTTGTCGGCTGGATCGTCCATAAACCCCTCGTCACCAATGTGTGAGAGCTAAGCATAGACAATGTTGCAGTGATAGATCGTTCCCATGCTCTGCGTGGGAATGCAGCCCGGGACGCTCCGCGTCCCAAAAGCGGACGCAGAGCGTCCATTGAGGCATTCCCACGCAGAGCGTGGGAACGATCGAAGAGAGGGGGGGTTAGTTGTCGTAACCCAGGTTCGGCGCCAGCCAGCGCTCGGTCACGCTCAATTCCTGGCCCTTGCGCGACGTGTAGCTCTGCACCTGATCCTTGTCGATCTTGCCCACGGCAAAATACTGCGCCTGCGGGTGAGCGAAGTACCAACCGCTGACCGCTGCCGCCGGGAACATGGCGTAGTGCTCGGTAAGGAACACGCCGCTGCGGCCGGCTTTCATTTCCGAGGCCTCAGGGTCCAGCAACTTGAACAGCGTGGATTTCTCGGTGTGATCCGGGCAGGCCGGATAGCCTGGGGCAGGACGGATACCGGTGTATTGCTCTTTGATCAGCGCCTCGTTGTCGAGCGTCTCGTCCTTGGCGTAACCCCAGTAGTCTTTACGGACCTGCTGGTGCAGCCACTCGGCGCACGCCTCGGCCAGGCGGTCGGCCAGTGCCTTGACCATGATCGAGTTGTAGTCGTCGCCGGCATCCTGATAGGCCTTGGCCACTTCTTCGGCACCGATACCAGCCGTGGTGATGAAACCACCCACGTAGTCGGTTACTTCGCTGTCCTTCGGTGCAACGAAGTCAGCCAGGGAGAAGTTCGGTTTGCCGTCGGTCTTGATGATCTGCTGACGCAAGTGATGCAGCTTGGCAATCGGCTTGCCGTCATCGCCGTAGACTTCAATGTCATCCTCACGCACCTGGTTGGCCGGCCAGAAGCCGAACACCGCACGGGCGCTGATGAGTTTCTCGTCGATCAGTTTGGCAAGCATTTCCCGGGCGTCGGCGTACAACGCCGTGGCGGCTTCACCGACCACTTCATCCGTGAGGATGCGCGGGAATTTGCCGGCCAGGTCCCAGGAGATAAAGAACGGCGTCCAGTCGATGTATTCGGCCAGGACTTTCAGATCGATGTTGTCCAGCACCTTGGCGCCGGTAAACGTCGGTTTGACCGGCTCGTAAGTGCTCCAGTCGAACTGCGGCTTCTTGGCGATGGCCGCCGGGTAGCTCAGGCGCTCGGTGCGGGCGCTGCGGTTGGCGGTACGCTCGCGGACTTCGATGTATTCCAGGCGAGTCTTCTCGATGAACGCCGGCTTCAATTCCTTGGACAGCAACTGCGTCGCCACGCCCACGGCGCGGGAAGCATCGGTGACGTAGATCACTGCGTCGTTGCTGTATTTCGGCTCGATCTTCACCGCCGTGTGCGCTTTCGAGGTGGTCGCGCCACCGATCATCAGCGGCAGATGGAAGTCCTGGCGCTGCATCTCGCGGGCCACGTGGACCATTTCATCCAGCGAAGGGGTGATCAGGCCGGACAGGCCGATGATGTCGCACTTCTGCTCCTTGGCCACTTGCAGGATTTTCTCCGCCGGGACCATCACGCCGAGGTCGACGATGTCGTAGCCGTTACAACCCAGCACAACGCCAACGATGTTCTTGCCGATGTCGTGCACGTCGCCTTTTACCGTGGCCATCAGGATTTTGCCCTTGGCTTCCGGTTTGTCGCCTTTTTCCAGTTCGATGAACGGGATCAAGTGGGCCACGGCCTGCTTCATCACGCGGGCGGATTTCACCACCTGCGGCAGGAACATTTTGCCGGCGCCGAACAGGTCGCCGACGATGTTCATGCCGGACATCAGCGGGCCTTCGATGACTTCAATCGGGCGGGCGAACGACTGACGGGATTCTTCGGTGTCTTCAACAATGTGCGTGGTGATGCCCTTGACCAGCGCATGCTCCAGACGCTTGTTGACGGGCCAGCCGCGCCATTCTTCGGTCTCGGCTTCCTTGACGCTGCCGTCGCCCTTGTACTTGTCGGCAATGGCGAGCAGGGCGTCAGTGCCTTCCGGGGTGCGGTTGAGCACTACGTCTTCAACGGCGTCACGCAGTTCGGCCGGGATCTGGTCGTAGATCTCCAGCTGGCCGGCGTTGACGATACCCATGGTCAGGCCGTTGCGGATCGCATACAGCAGGAACACCGAGTGAATCGCCTCGCGCACCGGGTTGTTGCCACGGAACGAGAACGACACGTTGGACACACCACCGGAGGTCAGCGCGTAGGGCAGTTCGTCACGGATGTAGGCACAGGCGTTGATGAAGTCCACAGCGTAGTTGTTGTGTTCTTCGATGCCGGTGGCGATGGCGAAGATGTTCGGGTCAAAGATGATGTCTTCCGGCGGGAAGCCGACTTCGTTGACCAGAATGTCGTAGGAGCGTTTGCAGATTTCTTTCTTGCGCGCTTCGGTGTCGGCCTGGCCGGCTTCGTCGAAGGCCATCACCACGACTGCGGCGCCGTAGCGTTTGCACAGTTTGGCGTGATGAATGAACTGCTCGACGCCTTCTTTCATGCTGATGGAATTGACGATGCCCTTGCCCTGGATGCACTTGAGGCCGGCTTCGATCACTTCCCACTTGGAGGAGTCGATCATGATCGGTACGCGGGAGATGTCCGGTTCACCGGCAATCAGGTTGAGGAAGGTCACCATGGCCTTCTTCGAATCGAGCATCCCTTCGTCCATGTTGATGTCGATCACCTGGGCGCCGGCTTCGACCTGTTGCAGGGCGACTTCCAGGGCTTCGGTGTAGTTATCTTCACGGATCAGGCGGGCGAACTTGGCGGAACCGGTGATGTTGGTCCGCTCGCCGACGTTGATGAACAACGAGTTGCGATCGATGGTGAACGGTTCCAGGCCCGACAGGCGGCAGGCCTTTGGGATGTCCGGAATTTCACGCGGCGCATAACCGGCCACGGCCTTGGCGATGGCTTCGATGTGGCCCGGCGTGGTGCCGCAGCAACCACCGACGATGTTGAGGAAGCCGCTCTGGGCGAATTCTTCGATGACTTTTGCGGTTTGCGCCGGCAGTTCGTCGTACTCGCCGAATTCATTCGGCAGGCCGGCGTTCGGATGCGCGGAAACGTGGGTGCTGGCCTTGTTCGACAGCTCTTCCAGGTACGGGCGCAATTCGCTGGCACCGAGGGCGCAGTTCAGGCCGACCGAGATCGGCTTGGCGTGGGCCACGGAGTTCCAGAACGCTTCGGTAGTCTGGCCGGAGAGCGTGCGGCCGGAGGCGTCGGTGATGGTGCCGGAGATCATGATCGGCAACTCGACGCCGAGTTCTTCGTACACGCCTTGCACCGCGAAGATCGCCGCTTTGGCGTTCAGGGTGTCGAAAATGGTCTCGATCAGAATCAGGTCGGCGCCGCCTTCGATCAGGCCTTTGGTAGCCTCGGTGTAGTTTTCCACCAGTTCATCGAAGGTCACGTTGCGATAGCCGGGGTTGTTCACGTCAGGCGACAGCGAGCAGGTGCGGCTGGTCGGGCCGAGCACGCCAGCGACGAAACGCGGCTTGTCCGGGGTTTCCAGGGTTTTGGCGTCTGCGACCTTGCGCGCCAGACGCGCGCCTTCTACGTTTAGCTCGTACGCCAGGCTTTGCATGCCGTAGTCGGCCTGGGACACCTGGGTGGCGTTGAAGGTGTTGGTTTCCAGAATGTCGGCGCCGGCATCCAGGTAGGCTTTCTCGATGGCACCAATCACGTCCGGGCGCGTCAGGATCAACAGGTCGTTGTTGCCCTTGACGTCACTTGGCCAGTCGGCGAAGCGTTTGCCGCGGTAATCCTGCTCTTCAAGCTTGTAGCTCTGGATCATCGTGCCCATGCCGCCATCGAGAATCAGGATGCGCTCTTTGAGGGCGTGCTTGAGAGCTTGAAGGCGAACACTGCGATCGGACATTTGGACTACTCGGAAAGACCATGACGAAGGGGCGGGATAATAGCAAACCTGTGCGGTTTTAGAGCATGTCCCGGTTTTGCATGAATATCGCTCATGTTGGAGTGGGGTGCAGACCGGTAGAATCGCGGCGTTTTTTCATGATCGGGACCAGGGATATGTCTTATCGCGTCATCAGCATGGTTTTGCTGTTTTTAAGCTGGGGCGCTGCCGCGCAGGATCCGGCCATTTCCTCTGCCATTTCCTACAGCCGCGACATACAACCGATCTTCACCGAAAAGTGTGTGGCCTGCCATGCCTGCTATGACGCCGCCTGTCAGCTCAATCTGGGCAGTGGGGAAGGGGCGGGCCGCGGTGCGACCAAGACCCTGGTCTACGACGGCGAACGCCGCCAGGCCGCAGCGCCGACCCGGCTGTTTTATGACGCTTTTGGCAAACGCGCCTGGCAGCAAAAAGGCTTTTATTCGGTGCTCGACGCCCAAGGCAACCAGGCGGCGCTGATGGCGCGCATGCTCGAGCTGGGCCACCAAACGCCGTTGCAACCCAATGCCAAACTACCGGAAGAGATCGTTCTGGGACTGAATCGGGAAACCCAGTGCGCAATGCCTGCGCAGTTCGACGGCTATGCCCGTTCTCACCCCAAAGAAGGCATGCCGCTGGCGGTTACCGGCCTGACCGATCAGCAATACCAGACGCTGCAACGCTGGCTGGCCTCCGGCGCGCCGATTGACGAGCAAGGCCTTGTGCCGAGCGCCAAGGAGGCGTTGCAGGTGGTTCTGTGGGAAAACCTGCTCAACGCCCCGGGGGCACGGCAAAGCCTGGTGGGGCGCTGGTTGTTCGAGCATTGGTTTCTCGCTCATCTCTATTTCAAGGACGGCGAGCCAGGGCATTTCTTTCAATGGGTACGTTCGCGCACACCGACCGGCCAGCCGATCGACCTGATCAACACACGCCGCCCGAATGACGATCCAGGCACTCAGGTGTATTACCGCCTGTGGCCGGTGCAAGGTGTGATCGTGCAGAAGACCCACATCACTTACCCGCTGAGTCCAGCGAAGATGGCCCGGATCAAAAGCCTTTTCTATAACGGCAACTGGCAAGTCGACGCCTTACCGGGCTACGGGCCGGAGCGTCGGGCCAATCCGTTCACCACGTTCGAGGCGATCCCGGCCCAGGCGCGTTATCAATTCATGCTCGATAACGCCGAATACTTCGTCCGTACGTTTATTCGCGGCCCGGTCTGCCGCGGCCAGATCGCCACTGACGTGATTCGCGATAACTTCTGGGCACTGTTCCAGGCGCCTGAGCACGACCTCTATATCATTGATCCGAACTACCGCGGCCAGGCCACGCCGTTGTTGGCGATGCCGGGGCAGAACGACGATGTCGGCAGCATCCTGAGCCTGTGGCGTGACTACCGCGACAAGCGTAACGAGTACGAGGCGCTGCGCCGTGACAGTTACGCCGATGTGCCGGCGCCGAGTTGGTCGACCTTGTGGGCCGGCAATGACAACGCGCTGCTGACGATCTTCCGGCATTTCGACAGTGCCTCGGTGAACAAAGGCCTGATCGGTGACGTGCCGCAAACCATGTGGCTGTTTGACTTCCCGCTGCTGGAGCGCACGTATTATCAATTGGCAGTTAACTTCGACGTGTTCGGCAACGTCTCCCATCAAGCCCAGACCCGCCTGTATTTCGACCTGATCCGCAACGGTGCGGAGCAGAACTTTCTGCGCCTGATGCCTGCCGATTCGCGTGACGACTACCTCGACGACTGGTACCAGAGCGGCGGCAAATTCAAGATGTGGCTGAATTACGAGGCCATCGATAACGATAAAGAGACGGCGCTGGTGCTGGACAAAAAGGACCCGAAACGTGATTTCGCCCAGCAATTGCTGGTCCGTTACGGCGACCTCAACGCCAAGCCGGATCCGATCAATCGTTGTGACGGCGCTTATTGCTCGCGGCCGAACATCGACCTGGCCGTGCAGAGCGCCGAACAGGCGTTGAGTCGCCTGACTTCGCGTCCGGCGGCCGGGCTGAAGGTTATCGATCAGTTGCCGGAAGCGACCCTGCTGCGCATCGAAACCGCGAGCGGCAAGCGCGAGGTCTACAGCCTGCTGCGCAACCGGGCGCACAGTAACGTCGCATTCCTGCTCGGTGAATCCCTGCGGTATCAGCCTGGGCTCGACACATTGACCATTTATCCGGGAGTGCTGAGCAGCTATCCGAACTTCATGTTCAACATTCCGGCCGGGCAAGTGCCTGAGTTCGTGGACGCGATGGAAAACGCCAAGGACGCCAATCGATTCGAGAAAATCGTCGAGCGCTGGGGGATTCGCCGCAGCCATCCGCAGTTCTGGTTCTACTTCCATGACCTGAGCCGGTATGTCCACGAGACCGACCCGGTGGAAGAGGGCGTGCTGGACATGAACCGGTATCAGAACCTCTGAGGTGCCTGTGATTCAGTGTGCTTTCCCGACAAAAATACTAGGACTTTGTACGGCGCGATGATTGGCGTAAACTGCGCCCAAGCCTGCGAGGAGTTTCCATGACCGCTATTACCATTACCGACGCCGCCCACGATTATCTGGCTGATCTGCTCTCCAAGCAGAACACCCCAGGCATCGGCATCCGCGTCTTTATCACCCAGCCTGGCACCCAGTACGCCGAAACCTGCATTGCTTATTGCAAGCCGGGCGAAGAAAAACCTGAAGACACGGCGCTGGGGCTCAAAAGCTTCACCGCTTACATCGACTCGTTCAGCGAAGCGTTCCTGGACGATGCGGTAGTCGACTACGCCACCGACCGTATGGGCGGCCAGCTCACCATCAAGGCGCCAAACGCCAAAGTACCGATGGTCAACGCCGACAGCCCGATCAACGAGCGTATCAACTATTACCTGCAAACCGAGATCAACCCGGGGCTGGCCAGCCACGGCGGTCAGGTCAGCCTGATCGATGTGGTCGAAGACGGCATCGCCGTGCTGAAGTTCGGCGGCGGTTGCCAAGGCTGCGGCCAGGCAGACGTCACCCTTCGCGAAGGCATCGAGCGCACCTTGCTCGAGCGCATTCCCGAGCTTAAGGGCGTTCGTGACGTCACCGACCATACGCAGAAAGAAAACGCCTACTACTAAGTAAGGTGTTCGCTGCAAACATAAAAAAACGGCGCCCCATGAGCGCCGTTTTTTTATGGGCGATAGATAACCTGTGAATGACGGGATTTACCGTGGTGAAGGGATTTACTGTGGTGAGGGGATTTACTGTGGTGAGGGGATTTATCTGTGGCGAGGGGATTTATCCCCGTTGGGCCGCGAAGCGGACCCCTGCATTCTTTCAGGCGGACCTAGCAAGCAGGTTTAGCGACGGCTTCGCCGCCGAACGGGGATAAACCCCCTCACCACAGTAAATCCCTTCACTCACAGGGTTGTGCTTGGCTCAGGGCCGATACAGATGCGCATGCCCCGCGCGATACAGCGACGACTCGCTGAAGTGATCGCTACCCAACACCCGACCCACCAAAATCAACGCCGTGCGCCGAAACCCCTTGGCTTCAACCTTCGCGGCAATGTCTTCAAGCGTCCCCACCACCCAATCCTGATCCGGCCAGGTCGCCCGGTGAATCACCGCGATCGGGCAATCCGCGCCGTAATGCGGCAGCAATTCGGCCAGGATCTTCTCCAGATGATGGACCCCCAGATGAATCGCCATCGTCGCCCCGTGCTGCGCCAGGCTGCCAAGCTCTTCGCCGGCGGGCATCGCGGTTTTGTCGGCATAACGGGTCAGGATCACGCTTTGCGACACGTCGGGTAACGTCAGTTCCGCGCCCAACAGGGCCGCGCAGGCCGCCGTGGCCGTGACGCCGGGAATGATTTCAAACGGGATGTCGAGTTCGCGCAGGTAGCGGATCTGCTCGCCAATCGCACCATAAAGACTCGGATCGCCGGAGTGCACCCGGGCCACGTCCTGGCCATTGGCATGGGCGGATTTGATCAGCTCGATGATCTGTTCCAGGTGCAGTTCGGCGCTGTTGACCACCTGTTCGGCGCGATGGCCTTCCAGCACGGCGGCGGGTACCAGGGAGCCGGCATAGATGATCACCGGGCAGCTGCGAATCAGCCGTTGGCCTTTGACGGTGATCAGTTCCGGGTCGCCGGGACCTGCGCCAATGAAGTAGACGGTCATCGTCGGTTCCTGTGAGAAAAAGGGGCAGGGCAAGGCTTCAGATGAAGATTGCTCATGATCGATGGCGGGGATTATCGAGGATTTTATGCAGCGCAGGCCAATGCCAAGGTGGCCTGGGCATATTTTTGTCGTGGAATCAGCAATTTTGCCGGTGCCTGGGTCAGTTGTTCGGCCAGGGCCAGGGCGGCACTTTCCGCTACGCCGTAGCAGCCAGTGCGTTCGAACGCGATGTCCGAGCGGTGACTGAGTTGCGGTTGATAGCCGGCCAATTGTTCGCTGCTGAAGTACATCAACGGTAACTCAAGCTGTTCGGCCAGTTCGATCAAGCCAGGTTCTTCGCGTTTCAGGTCGATGCTGGCCAGGGCCTTGATCTGGTGAAGTTCGATTTTATGAGCCTGTAACGCCTGATCGAGCAGCGCCCGCAGCGTACTGACGGGGCAGCCGCGCTGGCAGCCCAGGCCGACCACTAAGGTCGGCGCTGTGCTGATCTCGGTCATGCGTGGTATTGACCATCGCTTTTGCGGCGGAACAACCAGGCACTGATCAGGCCCAGGGCCAGCCAGAATGCCGCGTTGGTCAGCTGCGAAGCGATTTTGAACTGAGCTTCCAGGGCTTGCGGAGCCAGCATCGAGTGGACTTCCGGTTGTGGTGCGCCGATCACATGAGGAACGGCCAGAATGGCCACCCCGAGCACTTTCATCAGCCAGTGACGGCTGAACACGATCAATGCGATGCCGACCGCGGTGGAGGCAGCCGTGCCGATCCACCAGATCTGCCGTTGTGCCAAATCAGCGGCGGCAGTGCCTGGCAGCTCAGGCGGCAGACCGAGGGTCGGTGCCAGCACGAACGTGGCGTAACCAGCCAGTCCCCAAAGCAGGCCCTGGGAGGTTTTGGTCGGTGCGCGCAAGGTGTAAAGACCAGCCAGCATCAGGGCGAAACCGACCGCTACCACCAGGTTGCCGCCGGTGGTGGACAGCACGCGCTGCCAGCCGTCTTCCGGCTCCCAGGCCTCAGCATCGTGGGTGTGAGCGGCGACAGCACCTGCGGCGTGTTCGTGAACTTCAACTGCGGCGGGCTCGGATTTTTCGTAAGTCTCGGCCTGCAGGATCAGCGGTGCCACCCAAAAGCTTTGCAGCAAGGTCAGCAACAGGGCGGCCAGCAGCCCGGTGAACCCTGCGGTTTGCGCAATACGCTTGATCATGTTGGCTGGTCTCAATGACACGGGAATGCAGAGCTGTGGCGGGTATCGTGAGCGGCGTTGTGCACCGCTTCGATGTGCGAGAAACCGGCGAAATACACAAGGCACGCACCCAGGATCGACGCACACACGGCGGCGGTCAGGCGTTGAGTCAAGGTGTTGGTGGTGCTGGCGGTGCTCTTATCGGTGTTGCTGCCGGTAGTGCTGATGATCGACATGGCGCTTCCCTCTGGTCTGTCAGCGGGTGATATAGAGCGCATGGAAGACCCCTGCGAGTCGGGCACGCAGAGGTTCAAACAGCGCCCGCCCACCGCGGGTTTGTTATTCAGTGATCGTAATGGTCACTTTGTGTTGCGGGCCGGTCTCCGGGCTCACGAGGGGCGCTGACTTTCGCCTTGACCTGCAAGCATCACCTTCCCATGCCGAACTGCTGGCACAGTGGATCTGACGCTTCGCTCGCTTACCGTTGCGGGGGCAGCACCGGACTGACATGGCTTTAGAGTAAAGCACATGATTCACCGGTTTCCCGTTTCACCCTGTGAAGGGCACCCATAACAAGGCGTGTAGGAGAGCATGGGCGGGGGTTGGGCGTCAATTGGCAAGGGTTCTCGTTTGAGCTGTGGTGAGGGAATTATCTGTGGTGAGGGGATTTATCCCCGTCCGGCGGCGAAACCGTCGCAAGACCTGCTTGCGGGGTATGCCTGAGGAAATGCAGGGGGCCGCTTCGCAGCCCAACGGGGATAAATCCCCTCGCCACAGATAACCCCCCTCACCACAGGGACCGCGATCAGTCCAAGGACATTGACCCGCCCCCACACGATGCGTAGCCTTACGCTTTCGAGGTTCTTCGGCGTCTGCCGAAGCTAAGAAGGGAACGCGGTCGATGCCGCGGCTGCCCCCGCAACTGTGAACGGTGATGTTCGCTGCCACGCCACTGCAAACCCTGTGCAACGGGTTCGCGGGAAGGCGCAGCGAATGCCAGGCCCACCAGCCCGGCACACCGTCAGCCAGGAGACCTGCCTCGACACAGATTCTCACTACAACCGGGCGGGGTGATCCGGTGGCGGAACTCTTGCGCGCGCCTCCGTCGCAGCGATTGTCGTCCCGTATGCCCGCCACCTTGCCAAAGGGCATCCGATGAAAACACTGGCCAAACTCCCCGTCACCATCGTTACCGGCTTTCTCGGCTCGGGCAAAACCACGTTGCTGCGGCATATGCTCGACAACGCTCAGGGCCGTCGCATTGCGGTGATCGTCAACGAGTTCGGCGAGCTGGGCATCGACGGCGAAATCCTCAAGCAGTGCTCAATTGGTTGCACTGAAGAGGAAGCCAACGGCCGCGTCTACGAACTGGCCAACGGATGCCTGTGCTGCACCGTTCAGGAAGAGTTCTTCCCGGTGATGCGCGAACTGGTCGCCCGTCGCGGCGACCTCGACCACATCCTCATCGAAACCTCGGGCCTGGCCCTGCCAAAACCGCTGGTACAAGCCTTCCAGTGGCCGGAAATCCGCAGCGCCTGCACCGTTGATGCGGTGATCACCGTGGTCGACAGTCCAGCGGTCGCCGCCGGCACCTTCGCGGCTTTCCCGGACCAGGTCGATGCCCAGCGCAAACTCGACCCGAACCTGGACCACGAATCGCCGCTGCACGAACTGTTCGCCGACCAACTGGCCAGCGCCGACCTGGTGATCCTCAACAAGGCCGACCTGATCAGCCCTGAAGACCTGGCCCGTGTACGCCTGGAAGTCGCCGAAGAACTGCCGCCAGCAGTGAAAATCATCGAAGCCAGCAGCGGTCGCGTACCACTGGACGTGCTGATCGGCCTCGGCGCCGGTTCCGAAGAGCACATCGACAGCCGTCACAGCCACCACGACCATCACCATGAAGGTGAAGACGACCACGACCACGACGCCTTCGATTCCATTTCGATTGACCTGCCGCAAGCCGACGAAAGCCTGCTGCTGGACGTGCTGACCCAATTGGTGGTCCAGCACGGCATCCTGCGCGTCAAAGGCTTCGCGGCGATTCCGAACAAACCGATGCGCCTGCTGATCCAGGGCGTGGGCACGCGTTTCGACAAGCACTTCGACCGTCAGTGGGGCGCCGACGAAGCGCGTACCACGCGCCTGGTGTTGATCGGTCAGGAGCTGGACGCCACTCTGCTTGAAGCGCAATTGCGCGCTGCGCTCAGCGTTTAAGCCATGCACCTGCTCAGGACCCAGCCCGGCGGTTTCGTGTCGGATGACAACATTGCCGACCTTGGACAAACCCCCGCCGAGCTGGTGATCCTGTGCAGCGGCGACTCCAGCCTGGCACTGCTCGCCGAAGCGGCGCAGCAGTTGCCCGACGATTACCCCAGCGTGCGCCTGGCCAATCCGATGCAGGTGCAGAATCACGCCTCGGTCGACTTGTATGTCGACGAAGTGCTGCGCCACGCCAAGGTGATTCTGATCTCGCTGCACGGCGGTATCGCCTATTGGCGTTACGGCGTCGAGCGTCTGGTGCAACTGTCGGAGCGCGGTGTACAGCTGATTCTGGTTCCAGGCGATGACCGCCCGGACCCGGAACTCAGCGACCTGAGTACGGTGGGCGCGCAAGACCGTGATCGGCTCTGGCAGTTTCTGCGTCAGGGCGGCATGAGCAATGCCCTGGATTTTTTCCGCTGCCTCGCCAATCGTTGGCTGGATCGCGACTACGCCTGGGCCGAGCCGCAAACCCTGCCGCGCACGGCGATCTACCACCCACACAAAAGCCCCGCTGAACTGAAGGATTGGCAAGCCGACTGGCAGGCCGGTCAACCGGTGGCGGCGGTGCTGTTCTACCGCTCGCATTTGCAGGCGGCCAACACCGGTTTTATCGATGTTTTCTGCCAGCGTTTGCAGGCCGCGGGGCTGAACCCGTTGCCGATTGCTGTGGCCAGTCTGAAAGAGCCCGGCTGCCTGACAGTGGTCGAGGACTGGCTGGATGAAGTCGAGGCCGGCGTGATTCTCAACACCACCGGCTTCGCCCAATCCAGCCCCGAAGCGCCGCATTTGCGACCGTTTCGCCGCAACATCCCGGTGATCCAGGCGATCTGCGCCCAGGACAACGAGCCCGGATGGCGCGCCAGCGAACAAGGCCTCGGCCCGCGTGATCTGGCGATGCACATCGCGCTGCCGGAACTGGATGGGCGGATCATCAGCCGACCGATCAGCTTCAAAGACCTGGCCTGGCGCAGCGAGCGCAGCCAATCCGATGTGGTCTGCTATCGGCCACAACCGGAGCGCATGGATTTTGTCGCTGAACTGGCGCGACGCTGGATCGATCTGGCGCGGGTGCCCAACGCTGAAAAACGCATCGCCCTGATCCTCGCCAACTACCCGACCCGCGACGGGCGCATCGGCAATGGTGTCGGCCTCGACACTCCAGCCGCGGCGCTGAACATCCTGCGTGCGCTGCATAAAGAAGGTTATCCGCTACCGGCCGAGTTGCCTGATAGCGGCACCGCGTTGATCCAGCAATTACTCGGCGGCGTCAGCAACGACCTCGACACCCTCGACCAGCGCCCGTGTATGCAAAGCCTCGCGCTGGACGACTACAACCTGATGTTCGACGCCTTGCCCGAATCCAATCGCCAAGCCGTGCTGGAACGTTGGGGCTCGCCCGAAAACGATCCGATGTTCCGTGGCGGGCGAATGATGATCGCCGGGCTGCGCTTTGGCCTGACTTTCGTCGGCATTCAACCGGCGCGGGGTTATCAGGTGGACCCGAGCGCGGTGTATCACGATCCGGACCTGGTGCCGCCTCACGGTTACCTGGCGTTCTATTTCTGGTTGCGCAACACCTATGGTGCCCACGGCGTGATCCACGTCGGCAAGCACGGCAACCTCGAATGGTTGCCGGGCAAAGGCGTCGGTCTGTCCGAGCATTGCTGGCCGGATGCGCTGCTCGGTCCGCTGCCGAACATCTATCCGTTCATCGTCAACGATCCGGGCGAGGGCGCCCAGGCCAAGCGCCGTACGCAGGCGGTGATCATCGATCACCTGATGCCGCCGCTGACCCGCGCCGAAACGTACGGCCCGTTGCGCAACCTAGAATTACTCGCCGACGAGTATTACGAAGCGCAATTGCTCGATCCGCGCCGTGCCCGGGAATTGCAGCGCGACATCCTGCAACTGGTGCGCGAGACGCACATCGACCGCGAACTGCAACTGGACGAAAAGCTCGACAGTGATGCCGATGCAGCGATCTGGCTGCCGCGGCTGGACACCTATTTGTGCGACCTGAAAGAGTCGCAGATCCGCGACGGCCTGCATGTGTTTGGCGAGTCGCCGACCGGGCGCTTGCGCATCGATACCTTGCTGGCGTTGTTGCGCATTCCGCGAGGCGATGGGCGCGGTGCGCAATCGAGTCTGCTGCGGGCCTTGGCCAAGGCATTCTCGTTGGGCTTCGATCCGCTGGATTGTGCACTCGCCGAACCTTGGACCGGGCCACGTCCGATTGAACTGCAAACCCTCACCGATGAAGTCTGGCGCACAGCCGGTGATACCCGTGAACGCCTGGAACTGTTCGCCGCTCAACTGATCTTCCAGACTTTGAATACTGAACCCGGTCCCTGTGGGAGCGAGCCTTTGTGGCGAGGGGATTTATCCCCGTTGGACTGCGCAGCAGTCCCATTTTTTGGGGCCGCTTCGCGACCCAACGGGGCGGTGCGACGTTTCGATAAATCCCCTCACCACAAAAGCCCGCTCCCACAGGAGGCCACTTGGTTCGAAGTGAGCGCCATCATCGACAGCCTGCGCGAAGTCGTCGCGCCACGGCTGGACGCCTGCGGCCCGGCGGAAATGCGCGGTCTGCTCGACGCCCTCAGCGGCCGCTTCGTGCCGGCCGGCCCCAGCGGTGCGCCGAGTCGCGGACGGCTCGACGTGCTGCCGACCGGGCGCAACTTCTACTCGGTGGACGTGCGTAACCTGCCGACCACCACCGCGTGGCGTATTGGTTTCCAGTCGGCCAACCTGATTCTTGAGCGACACCTGCAAGACCACGGCGATCACCTGCGTCAGCTCGGCTTGTCGGTGTGGGGCACTGCAACCATGCGCACCGGCGGCGACGACATTGCCCAGGCCATGGCGTTGATGGGCGTGCGTCCGGTCTGGGCCACCGGCAGTCAGCGGGTCGACGACTTCGAGATTCTGCCGCTGAGTCTGCTGGACCGTCCGCGTGTGGACGTGACCTTGCGCGTCTCCGGATTCTTCCGCGATGCCTTTGCTAATTTGATCCGCCTGTTCGATGCCGCCGTACAAGCGGTCGCCGCCCTCGATGAGCCGGACGACCTCAACCCCCTGGCCGCCAAGGTGCGTGCCGAGCGCGAAGCGTTAATGCAATCGGGGCTGGATGAAGAGGCGGCCAAGCGTCAGGCCGGTTGGAGAATTTTCGGCGCCAAACCCGGGGCTTACGGCGCGGGCGTGCAGGGCGCCATCGATGGTCGTCTGTGGCAAAGCCGCGACGATCTGGCCGAGGTTTATCTGAACTGGGGCGGCTACGCTTATGGCGGTTCTGACGAAGGCACTGCGGCGCGAGAACAGTTCGCTCAGCGCCTGAGCCAGGTGCAGGCGGTGCTGCAAAACCAGGACAACCGTGAGCACGACTTGCTCGATTCCAACGATTATTACCAGTTCCAGGGCGGCATGCTCGCCGCCGTGGAAAGCCTCAGTGGTGAAGCGGCGGCCAGTTACCATGGCGATCACAGTCAGCCGGATCTGCCGAAGATCCGCACGTTGAAGGAAGAGCTGAACCGGGTGATTCGCTCGCGGGCAGCCAATCCGAAGTGGATCGACGGCGTGAAGCGCCACGGCTATAAAGGTGCGTTTGAACTGGCGGCGACGGTCGATAACCTGTTTGCCTTCGACGCAACAACGCAGTTGATTGACGATCACCAGTACGCGTTACTGGCGGATGCGTATTTGCTGGACCCGGTGACCCGGGATTTTGTTCGTGAGCATAATCCGCATGCGTTGCGCGACATGACTGAGCGGATGCTTGAGGCGCAGCAGCGGGGGATGTGGAAGGAGCCGGGCGAGTATCGCGAGGCGTTGGAGAATTTGTTGCTGGACATCGAAGAAGACAGTTGACCGACTGTAGCTGATCGTTCCTACGCTCCGCGTGGGAATGCAGCCCGGGATGCTCCGCGTCCCACCCAGAGCCGAACGCGGAGCGTCCGTTGAGGCATTCCCGCGCAGAGCGTGGGAACGATCACACTACCGACCACAAACGAGACCTGACATGACCGACACCCCGCATTTCCCCCTTTCTGCCGTGGTCGGCGCCGACGATCTCAAACTCGCCCTCTACCTGACCGCCATCGACCCGAAAATCGGCGGCGTACTCATCGAAGGCCCTCGCGGCATGGCCAAGTCAACGCTGGCCCGTGGCCTGGCGGACTTGCTCGCCAGCGGCCAATTCGTCACCTTGCCGCTTGGCGCCACCGAAGAACGACTGGTGGGGACCCTCGACCTGGACGCCGCCCTGAGCGAGGGGCGCGCGCAGTTTTCCCCCGGTGTACTGGCCAAGGCTGATGGCGGCGTGCTCTACGTTGATGAAGTCAACCTGCTGCCCGATCACCTGGTGGACCTGCTGCTGGACGTGGCCGCCAGCGGCACCAACCTGATCGAGCGGGACGGCATTTCCCATCGGCATTCGGCGAAGTTCGTGCTGATCGGCACCATGAACCCGGAAGAGGGTGAGCTGCGTCCGCAACTGCTCGACCGCTTTGGCCTGAACGTTGCCCTCAGTGGTCACACCGCACCGACCGAACGCGGCCAGATCATCCGGCGCCGGCTGGATTTCGACAGCGATCCCCACAGCTTCTGCGCCGAATGGGAAGGCCAGCAGCAGTCGCTGCGCGAACGTTGCCAGAAAGCACGCAGCGCACTGGCCAGCATCCCACTCGACGATCATGCGCTGGCGCAGATTACCGAGCGCTGCTTTGCTGCCGGTGTCGACGGCTTGCGGGCCGACCTGGTCTGGTTGCGTGCCGCGCGTGCCCACGCGGCATGGCGTGGGGCGAATGCAATCGCCGAGGAAGACATCGACGCCGTCGCCGAGTTTGCCTTGCGCCATCGCCGCCGCGAGCCATCGCCACCAGCGCCGCAACAGAGCCAGCCGCCCTCTACGCAAAATGCCAACCCGAGCGAAGGCGAGGGCCAATGGGGTGAAATGCCCGCTCAAGCGCTCCCGGTCGGCGCACGACGTGACGTGCCGAGCTGGCCAAAAAAGCCCTAGGCATTCGCCCTCGATCTGACGCGGGGGCGAATGCCAGACCCCGCGCCGGACGACTGGATAACGGCAAACAGGGTAAACGTCACGCGGCACGCAGCGGCTCGATCAATTGGCCCGGCACCTTGCTGAACGGTCGTCCGCATCAACGCGACGATGTATTGTTTCACCTGCGCACCCGCTCGCCCCACGAACTGTGGCTGGTGATCGTCGACGCCTCGGCTTCGACGCGTCGCCATCAGGCGTTGAGCGATGCCAAGGGCTTGCTCGCGCAACTGTTCGACGATGCCTATCGCCAGCGTGCACGCCTGGCGTTGCTCACGGCCAGTGGTCATGTGCCGAAATGGCAAGTGCAAGGGTTGAAAGCCTCCGCGGGTTTGCGCGACTGGCTTGATGGGCTGGGAGCGGGCGGTGGTACGCCGTTGCTGGCAGCGCTGTGTGAAGCGGGGCGCTGGCTGGCGGTCAGGCAAAAGCGTTTTCCGGCGGAACGGCAGCGTTTGTTGCTGGTGACCGATGGCCGATTGAAGGATTGGTCGATGTTGCCGGCGCTTGATTGTCCGGGGCTGCTGATCGACATCGAACGGGGGCCGATTCGGCTTGGACGGTCTAAAGTCTTGGCTACCGAGTTGCAGGCCGAATATCGACATATCGATGATATGGAGTGAGCCGAAAAAATCACAGGAGTGAGTCATGCGCGTTCTAGCCGCCAACCTTCAGGACGATTTCCGCGTCAAAGCCTACGCCGGCACCAATGGCGTGCTGTTGGCCATGGACCTGGCCGAACACCGGCGCAAAGGCCTCTTGGGTTTCGCCATCGAAAAGCAGCAAGGCCCAAAGCCCTGGCTGTTCCTGTTCAACAGCCTGACCTTCCCCGGCAAGGTGCATACCTTTCCCCAGTTTCACGCCACCCCCAGCGATATCGCGCCATTACAGAAATTTCGCTGGGCCGATTACGCGGTCAATCCGGGGATGACGATCCATTACCGAGTCCACCTGGCCTACGGCAGCGTTGATGCGCCGCAACTGGGTGAGTTCCTGGAAGTGACGGTCACCTCCGACAATGGGCAGCCGAATAATCAAAGCGTGATCTTCAATCGCGCAGTGGCTGCCAGCCAGGCGTTCCAGCGCAAGTTTCCCGAGCTCGACGCGCTGATCAGCGCCAACAAGAACCTGCCCATCGAAGCCTGGCCGGATATCCCGCGGCAATGGCTGGAAAACGGTTTGCTCGGACGTTTGCTGGGGTTTATCGGGCGTGCGGTGGATGGCCAGTGGGCGCTGGACATTGCCATCTACGAGTATGAATTGCAGGCCATTGTCGATGCGGTCAATGCCGCGTTCGAACGGGGGGTGAACGTTCGAGTCCTGTATCACGCTCAACCGGGCGATGAAGACACCGCCATGAACGAGGCCAGCCTGGAGAAAATTCCGGCAGAGAACAAGCGCGGGCGAGTCACCCATAACATCTTCCACAACAAGTTCATGGTGCTGAGTCGGCTCGACGCGGCAGGGCAGCGTCAGCCGGAGGCGGTGCTTTGCGGCAGCACCAATTTCACGCCCAACGGTGTTTACCGCCAGGCCAACGTGGTGCATGTGCTGGACGACACGCGCATCAGCGTCAGCTATCTGCACACCTTCGAGCAGGTCTGGGCTCACCCGGCGGATGTCGATGCCACCCGAAACTGGCTCACGCAAAACAACCCGATGGATTCGCTGCAGCCGATGTTCGCCGGCTTCTCACCCCGCTCGGGCCAAGGGGATCTGCAAGCGTTTGTCGAGATCATCAACGCGGCGAGAAAAGACGTGCTGTTCGTCACCGCATTCGCTTTGCCCGACGACATCCTGAACGCCTTGCTCGGCTTGCCCCACGACGACATTTTGCGTTACGGCCTGCAAAACACCGCCAGCCGTATCACCGGTTTCCACGCCGACCGTACCGCCGAATTCGCCGCCACCGCGCTGCTCAACACCGGGCTGGAAGGCTGGCTTCGAGAGAACATGAAAGGTCAGAAGGGCAACCTGCTGGTGCACACCAAAGCCGTGGTGACGGACTTCACCAGCGATGCGCCGACGATTATCAGCGGCAGCCACAACCTCAGTGCCGCGGCCAGTAATGGCAATGACGAAAACTACCTGATCATTCGCGGCGATACCGATCTGGCAGACCGTTATGGCCTGGAACTGCTGCGGTTCTACGAGCATTACCGCTTTCGCTACTTCGCCCGGAAACTCGCGCTCAAGCAGGTCCAGCCGTTGGCGGCGGATGACAGCTGGACCGATGACTATTACCTCGACGGGGATTTGCGCCAGCTATCCAGATTGCGTTTCTCCGGACGGTAAACACACTTGCAGCGAAAACTTCCCTTGTGGGAGTGAGCCTGCTCGCGATAGCGGTGTGTCAGGCGACATCAATATTGACTGGTCGGGCGCTATCGCGAGCAGGCTCGCTCCCACATTGGATCTTCATCAATTTGATCACTTGGTTTCCATCGCCTGCCGATACTGGCGAGTCCGCCGGGCGATGTACACGCGGTCGAGAATCAACGCCCATAGCGCCGAAACATCGGGGCGGGTCTTGCGCCCACGGCTCAGGCGATTGAGCTGGAATTTCACGACGGCCATGCTCGCCAGTGCTGCCAAAGGTTTGCGTTTCCAGCGAATCGGCGGCAGTTGCGGGTGACTGTTCTGACCTTCGCGCCAGCGTTTGACCAGTTGAGGTTCAATCGCCAGTGCTGTGCCGATTCCAGCCATGGCGATGCCGCTGTCGAGCACCTGTTCGACGATCGCCAGGCGTCGAATCCCGCCGGTCACCATCACAGGCATGTTCGCCACACTGGCCAGCTCACCGGCCATTTCCAGAAAGTACGCTTCACGCGCCAGGGTCCGACCATCCCGGGCCTCGCCTTGCATGGCCGGGGCTTCGTAGCTGCCGCCGGAGAGTTCCAGCAGATCGATTGATTGATCGTTGAGCCACTGAATCACTTGCCGGGCATCGTCGGCATCGAAGCCGCCGCGCTGGAAATCCGCGGAGTTGAGCTTCACCGCCACACAAAATGTCGGCGACACGGATTTGCGCACGGCGCTGACCACCGCCAACAACAAGCGCGCGCGATTTTCCAGGGAACCACCCCAGCGGTCGGTTCGGCGGTTGGTCAAGGGCGAGAGGAACTGGCTGATCAGATAACCGTGCGCAGCATGAATCTGCACCCCGGTGAAACCGGCCTTTTCCGCCAGGGCCGCGCTGGTGGCGAAGCGTTGGATGACGTCTTCGATGTCGTGCTCGCTCATGGGCTTGGGCTCGGCAAACATCTTCGAGAATGCGCCCAGGTCCAGCGCCACTGCCGAAGGCGCCAACACTTGCTGGCCGAGATTGGCCATGGTCTGACGGCCGGGATGATTGAGCTGCATCCAGAACTGCGCGCCTCCGGCCCGACCGATGCTGGCCCACTGGCGAAAGCGTTCAAGGTGCCGCTCATCTTCCAGCACCACGCCACCGGGGCCGGTCATGGCGCGGCGGTCGATCATCACGTTGCCGGTCAGCAACAGGCCGGTTTCGCCTTCGGCCCACGCCTGATACAGCCGGAACAAGGCCTCTGCAGGTGCCTGCCCGCTGTCAGCGAGGTTCTCTTCCATCGCAGCTTTGGCGATGCGGTTGCCGATGGTCTGGCCGTTGGGCAAATTCAACGCTTGGAAGGGCGACATACTTGACTCCTCATCAGTGATGAGTAGAGGCTAAGCTTAAAGTTAACTTTAATGTCAAGCAGGCAAATGAGGCTGAGATGAAGATTGGTGAATTGGCGCAGTTAAGCGGGTTGAACGCTTCGCGCATACGGTTTTACGAGGCTCAGGGTTTGATTCGGCAGGTGGAACGCCGGGCCAACGGTTACCGGCATTACCCCGACCAAGCGTTGCAAACCCTGAAAATCATCCTTTGCGCCCAGCAGGCCGGGTTCAGCCTGGAAGAGTTGAAACAGTTGTTACCGGACAGTGCGACCGGTGAGTTCAAGCAAGACGAATTGCTCGCGGGTCTTACGCGCAAAGTCGAACAGATCGAAGAGATGCAGCTGCACCTGGCGCAGAGCAAGGCGCAGCTGTTGGAGGTGATCGACAATATTCAGGCGCGACCCGAGGGCATGGGCTGCGAAGCGAATGCCCAGCGGGTATTGGCGTCGTTCAAGCCTTAGCGCCGAGGGCTGCAGTCGAGGGGGCAGGGATCGGATTGCGCATCAGCGTGCCCACCACCAGCGCACCCAGTAATGCCAACAACCCCGCGACCCACAGCAACAGACTGAAACCACCGACAAAGGCTTGCCGGGCCAACGGTTCGACCACCGTGCGCGCGGTTTCCGGCAACAGGCCCATCGCCGCCGTCATGTCACCGGCCACCACCCGCGAGGCGATGCCCTGGGTTTGGCCGAGCCATTGCGCACCTTGTGCCGTCAGGCTCGTACGCAACAACAGCTCGGTATGACTGGACAGCAACGCGCCGAACACGCCGATGGCCAGCACGATTGCGCTGAAGCGCATGGTGGTGCTCATACCTGAAGCCATGCCGGTGCGCTCCCGTGGCACGCAGGCCATGATGTTCTTTTGCGTATCACCGTTGAGCAGCCCGGCACCGGCGCCGGTCACGGCAATCGCCAGGGCGAAGGGCAGATAACCGCCGCTGCTGACCGCCCAGGCGCTGAGCAGATTGCCGCTGCCGACCAGGGTCAAACCGGCGGCCATCAACGTGGCGGGGGTAAATCGACTCGCCAGACGTACGCCGATGCGCGGGCAAATCAGCATGGTCAGGGCAAACGGCAACATCCCCAGCCCTGAAGCGATGGCCGAAAAACCCAGGCCGTTTTGCAGGTAGAACGGCAGCAGGGTCATCATCACCTGGGCGCAACCGGCATAGGCAAACATGCCCAATAGCGCGCCGATGAAACGCGGATGCTTGAACAGTTGCAGGTCGACCATCGGCCGCCGCTGCATCCGTTCAATCACCACGAACAGCCCCAGCAACAAGGCGCCACCGATCAGCCGAACGTAGGTCAGCGGGTTGCTCCAGCCAATCCGGTTCGCCTCGATCAGGCCCCAGATCAGGCACAGCAAACTCGCACTGAACGCCAGGCTGCCCCAGGGATCGAGGCGTGCGGACTGAGTGTCGCGGGACTCCGGCACGGCGCGCCAGACCATCACCATCAGGAACAATCCGACGGGCAGGTTCAGGTAGAAAATCCAGCGCCAGCCCATGTATTCGGTGATCAGCCCGCCGACCGTCGGCGCGGCTGTCATCGCCACCCCCATGCACGCGCCCCAGAACGCCCAGGCCTTGGCCCGTTCCACTTCGTCGTGAAACGTGTGGCCAATGGAGGCGAGGGCCGAGGTCAGCAGCAAGGCCGCGCCGACACCCTTGATCGCCCGGGCGATGTCGAGGAACAGCGCATTGGGCGCGGCACCGCAACCGATGGACGCGAGGATGAAAATGGCCAGCCCGCAGAGCAAGGTTTTCTGCCGGCCGAAGCGGTCGGCGATGCTGCCAGCCGGCAATAAAAGAGCGGCGAAGGCCAGCATGTAAGCGCTGACCACCCATTCGATGTCGGCAAAGTTAGCGCCCAGGTCCCGGGCGATCGTAGGCAGGGTGACGGCGACAATGTTGGTGTCGAGGACGATCAGCGAGCAAACGCCTGAGGCTGTGAGTAATGTCAGGCGCGGGCTAACCTTGGGTTTGACGGGCATGGCAGCGTTTCTCTACTGTAAAAGTCAGTGCAGCTTATCTCCGGTCGCTACGTTCCTTGTTAGGTACGCCTTGTCACTTCATTACCTTTGAGCTAACGCACCGATGGATATTCGCCATTTTCGCTATTTCCTCGCCGTTGCCCGGCAAGGCAACTTCACCCGCGCCGCCGAACAACTCGGTATCGCACCGCCGACCTTGACCCGACAGATCCAGGACATGGAGAACGAACTCGGCACGCGATTGTTCGTGCGTCAGACACGTGAAGTCAGCCTGACCGAGGCCGGCGCTGCGCTGTTGATCGAGGCCGAGGCGACGGTGCGGCAATTCGAATACGCTCAGTTCAACGCCCAGCGTGCCGGGCGCGGGGATATTGGCCATATCGAACTGGGGTACGTGGCGTCGGCGGTGTATTCGGGCTTGCTGCAGAAACAGGTGCAAGCCTTCGGTCGCGAGTGTCCTGACGTCAGCCTGAACGTACGGGAAAGTCCCATGGCGTCATTGCCGATGATGGTGGTCGAGGGGCGTTTCGATATTGGCTATGTCCGCTCACCCATGACCTTGCCAGAGGGCCTCGAAGCCATTCGCCTGGACGCAGAAGGCTTTGTGCTGGCGCTGCCGACCGAGTCCTGGCTGTGCCGACTGCCAGAGATTGGTCCGGAACATTTGCAGAACGAGACGTTCATCCTGCCGGAGCAAATCAGCGGCACCTTGCAAGTCGCCGCCGAGGGTGGATTCGCGCCGAAACTGGGGGCACAACCGGGTGGGTTGGTGGCGGTCATTGCGTTGGTGTCGTTGGGGCAGGGCGTTGCAGTTGTGCCCCAATCAGTGGTGGGTCACGTGGGTTTGCCCGGCGTGGTGTACCGGGCAATCAAAGGTTGCGAGGCGAGTTCGTGGTTGTCTTTGATTTATCGGCGATTCGAGAAGTCCGCGGCGGTAATCAGGTACATCGAGCAAGTCAAAAATCGCTAAGCGCAAAAGCGATCCTTCAAACACTGGAAATGGCACCGACTAACCGTAAACCCGCCGATTCAACTGCCGGGTTGCGCGAGGCACAGTGCACAACCTTCGCAGGGTCTGGCGCAACCACGCCAGATCGTGGACCGGTTTGCGCTTCACCGTTGCCGGTTTCACCTTGCCAATGTGTCTGGCGAAGTCCTCCTGCAAGGTTTGCTCAGTGCCGATTCCCTTGAGCTTCTTCAGCAACTTCCCCTCCTTGTAAAACAGCACGGTGGGTGTGCCGGTGACGTCCGGGTGGCGGGGGGATTCGCTGGTATTGAGCATGTAGATCTGCGCGTGATGCCGATATGGCTCAGCGATCTGGCGAAACACCGGTCCGGCCATTTCGCAGGCGGGACAGTGTTGGCTGCCGAAGTACAGAATCACCGGGCGCCAGGTTTTCAGGGCCTTGCGGTAGACCGGGGCCAGTGCTTTGCGAGCGATTTTCGAGCTCATTGAAATCTCCTTTTCACAACGGCCATTGACGGTCCATCGACGGTAAAGGAAGGCGCTGGGAAGGGTCTACTGTCAGAAATAACAGGTAGGTAGGTTTTCCTACGTAACCTTGGATACTCCTTACCGTGTTACAGGACCGACCCGACAGGAAACACGGAAAGCCGGAAGCGTGTGGCGTGATACTTTTTGTTCACTTCTCAGGGAACAACTTCATGACACATATCGTGCTTTCGCAAGTGGTGGCCAGCATTTCTGAATTGAAAAAAAATCCGATGGGAACGGTCGCTGCCGGCGGTGGCTTGTCTGTTGCGATCCTTAACCGCAATGAGCCGGCTTTCTATTGTGTTCCCGCAAAAGAGTACGAAGCCATGATGAATCGCCTGGATGACTTGGAGTTGCTTGCCCTTTGTAAAGAGAGGGAAAACGATCCAACCATAAAGGTTTCGATTGATGACCTATGAGCTGGAGTTTTCAGAAAAAGCCTGGAAAGAATGGAAAAAAAATCTCGGAGTAAACCTGAAGGACCAGTTCAAAAGGAAACTTCGGGAGCGTCTTGTAAACCCGCGCGTTCCCGCTGACCGATTCAGCAGCGCCGCACCGAATTAGCCCATCAAAACTCCAACTGTGAACCAGGTACCCGCACTTTGTAGCCAACGGTAGCGGTCGTTCACCTGTGCGTTTCGTAACGTCGGTGTTGTATTTTTTTCCATCCGTTTGATTCAAAACACTTTTCAATCTCCCCTACATTCCTCCCACATCCTGTGGCACACTTTCTGCTGTCTATTCCGTTGTTACATACCAATATCCGGTATAGCGGAATAAACATCACCCTGGAGTGCTTGCCATGCATCGCCGACCTTCCTTGTTTAAAGCGTGTGTTTTTGTTTTCGCGGCTTCGGCTGCTGTCATGGGCGTGGCCCAGGCGGCGGACAGCAAGCTCGATAGCGTGCTGGCCCGCGGGAAACTGATTGTGGGCACGGGCAGTACCAATGCGCCGTGGCACTTCCAGGGAGCGGATGGCAAGTTGCAGGGTTTTGATATCGATATCGCGCGGATGGTGGCGAAAGGGTTGTTTAACGACCCAAGCAAAGTCGAGTTCGTGGTGCAGTCGTCCGATGCACGGATTCCCAACCTGCTGACCGACAAGGTCGACATGAGCTGTCAGTTCATTACCGTCACCGCCAGCCGTGCCCAGCAAGTGGCGTTCACGCTGCCGTACTACCGCGAAGGTGTCGGCCTGCTGTTGCCGGCCAACAGCAAGTACAAGGAAATTGAAGACCTGAAAGCCGCCGGCGACAGCGTCACCGTGGCGGTGCTGCAGAACGTGTACGCCGAAGAACTGGTGCATCAGGCCTTGCCCAAAGCCAAGGTCGATCAGTACGACAGCGTGGACCTGATGTATCAGGCAGTGAACTCCGGCCGTGCCGACGCCGCTGCCACCGATCAATCTTCGGTGAAGTACCTGATGGTGCAGAACCAGGGGCGCTATCGCAGCCCGGCTTATGCCTGGAGCCCGCAAACCTACGCGTGCGCGGTCAAACGCGGCGACCAGGACTGGTTGAACTTCGTCAATACCGTCTTGCATGAAGGCATGACCGGCGTTGAATTCCCGACCTACGCGGCTTCCTTCAAGCAGTGGTTCGGTGTCGATCTGCCGACGCCAGCCATCGGTTTCCCCGTCGAATTCAAATGATCCCGTGAGAGCGGGGCGGTCATCAATCGCCCCGTTCAAGGTACCGCTGACCATGAACTATCAGTTGAATTTTGCCGCCGTGTGGCGCGATTTCGACACCTTGCTGGCGGGGCTCGGTCTGGGCCTCGAACTGGCGCTGGTGTCGATCGCCATCGGCTGCGTGATCGGCCTGCTGATGGCGTTTGCTTTGTTGTCGAAGCACCGCGCGTTGCGGGTGCTGGCGTCGGTGTATGTGACGGTGATCCGTAACACGCCGATTCTGGTGTTGATTCTGTTGATCTACTTTGCCTTGCCCAGTCTGGGCATTCGTCTGGACAAGATCCCGTCGTTCATCATCACCTTGTCGCTGTATGCCGGGGCCTATCTGACCGAAGTGTTCCGCGGCGGGCTGTTGAGCATTCCCAAGGGGCAGCGCGAAGCCGGGTTGGCAATCGGTCTGGGCGAGTGGCAGGTCAAGGCGTACGTCACCGTGCCGGTGATGCTGCGTAATGTGCTGCCGGCCTTGTCGAACAACTTCATTTCGCTGTTCAAGGACACCTCGCTGGCCGCGGCGATTGCCGTGCCGGAGCTGACCTATTACGCGCGCAAGATCAATGTCGAGAGCTACCGGGTGATTGAAACCTGGCTGGTGACCACAGCGCTCTATGTGGCGGCCTGTTACCTCATTGCCATGATGCTGCGTTACCTCGAGCAGCGTCTGGCGATTCGCCGATAGGAGGCCCACATGTACGAATCCCCCAGTTGGTTGCATGAGTTGTGGGTTGCCCGGGAAGTGCTGTGGCAAGGCTTTTTGACCAGTGTGCAGGTCTCGGCCCTGGCGATTCTGCTGGGCACGATAGTCGGCATCGTCGCCGGCCTGGTGCTGACCTACGGCAAGTTCTGGATGCGCGCTCCGTTTCGGTTTTACGTCGACATCATTCGCGGCACGCCGGTGTTTGTATTAGTGCTGGCCTGCTTCTATATGGCGCCAGCGCTGGGCTGGCAGATCAGTGCGTTTCAGGCTGGTGCGTTGGGGCTGACGCTGTTTTGCGGCTCCCACGTCGCCGAGATTGTGCGCGGCGCGTTGCAAGCGTTGCCCAGTGGTCAGATGGAAGCGAGCAAGGCCATCGGCCTGACGTTTTATCAAGCACTCGGTTACGTGTTGTTGCCTCAGGCGTTGCGGCAGATCTTGCCGACCTGGGTCAACTCGTCCACCGAGATCGTCAAGGCTTCGACGCTGTTGTCGGTGATCGGTGTCGCTGAGTTGTTGCTCAGCACGCAACAGATCATCGCCCGGACTTTCATGACCCTCGAGTTTTACCTGTTCGCCGGATTGCTGTTTTTCGTCATCAACTACGCCATCGAATTACTCGGCCGGCACATTGAAAAGCGGGTGGCCTTGCCATGACTCAACCTCAACTCTCTAACGCAAAAGACGCCAACGCTCAAAACGATCAGCCCTTGCTGGACATTCGCGGGTTGCACAAAAAGTACGGCCAACTCGAAGTGCTCAAGGGTGTGGACCTGACAATGCAGCGCGGCAACGTCGTGACGTTGATCGGTTCCAGCGGTTCGGGCAAGACCACGCTGCTGCGCTGCGTGAACATGCTCGAAGAGTTCCAGGGCGGGCAGATCATGCTCGATGGCGAGTCCATCGGTTATGACGAGGTCAACGGCAAGCGCGTGCGTCACCCGGAAAAAGTCATCGCCCGGCATCGGGCCATGACCGGCATGGCGTTCCAGCAGTTCAACCTGTTTCCGCACCTCACGGCGTTGCAGAACGTCACCCTCGGCTTGCTCAAGGTCAAAAAGCTGCACAAGGATGAAGCGGTGGCCCTGGCGGAAAAATGGCTGGAACGGGTCGGCTTGCTGGAACGTCGCGATCACTTCCCCGGTCAGTTGTCCGGTGGTCAGCAGCAGCGTGTGGCGATTGCCCGGGCGATTGCGATGAACCCGAGCCTGATGCTGTTCGACGAAGTCACTTCGGCCCTCGATCCGGAACTGGTGGGCGAAGTGCTGAGTGTGATCAAAGGCCTGGCCGAGGACGGCATGACCATGCTGTTGGTGACCCACGAAATGCGGTTTGCGTTTGAAGTCTCGGACAAGATCGTTTTCATGAATCAGGGGCGGATCGAAGAGCAGGGGCCACCCAAGGAACTGTTCGAACGCCCGCAATCACCGCGTCTGGCGGAGTTTCTCAAGAACACGCGGTTCTGATTTCTTTTCAAAAGCATTTTCACTTTTCAATCAGGAGAAACACTCATGAGCATTACTCGTTACGGCACCGGCAGCACCGCCGGTGGCGGCCAGCCCCGTCCTTTCGCCCGCGCCGTTGAAGCCGATGGCTGGCTGCATGTGTCTGGGCAAGTACCGGCGCTGGATGGCGAAATCATTGTGGGTGGCATCGTCGAACAGACTCACCAGACCATGAAGAATTTGATCGCGATTCTCGAAGAGGCGGGTTATGGCCTCGAAGATGTAGTGCGCACCGGTGTGTGGCTGGAAGACCCGCGGGATTTCTGGAGTTTCAACAAGGTGTTCTCCGAATACTTCAAAAGCGAACACGCCCCGGCCCGAGCCTGTGTGCAGGCGAACATGATGGTCGATTGCAAGGTCGAGATCGATTGCATCGCGTACAAGAAAAAGGCCTGAACCGCGGTGACTTCATCGCTAGCAGGCTAGCTCCCACAGGGAAACGCATTCCAAATGTGGGAGCTAGCCTGCTAGCGATGGCGGCCTAACGGTCGCCGCTGCACTCTGGTTAAACTCCCGGCACTTTTATGGGAACCAATGAAATGACCGAAGACACCATCAAGCGCCGGGCTCGCGGTCTGGACCGGGCGTTCGATATCCTCGATTTCCTCAAGGAAGTCGGCAAGCCCCTGCGCCCGAACGAAATCGCCAGCGGCATCGGCAGCCCGAAATCCACGGTCTACGAATTGGTTGCCTCGCTGCTGGAGCGACGGATTCTGGAGGCCGTGGGCAAGGACGGTCACGTCTACCTCGGCCGTCAGCTGTACTTCCTCGGGCAGGCACATTTACGCCATTTCGACCTGACCCGCGAGGCTGATCATGCCTTGCAGGAGATCGTCAGCCAGACCCGCGAAACCGCGCAGATGTGCCTGCTCAACGGACGAAAATACACCGTGGCTTTGATGAAAGAGGGCGAGCGGCATTTCCGCATTTCCTCGGACATCGGCGAGAACGCGCCGATCCCCTGGACCGCTTCCGGGCGCCTGTTGCTGGCGCACTTGAGCGACCAGGAAATCGTCGACCTGATCGACCACGACGATTTCATCCTGCCCAATGGCGAGCGTCTGCCGCTGGAGCAATTTCTCCAGGAGATTCGTCAGGCAGCTATCGATGGCTTCTTCTCCTTCGATAGCGTTGCGGACACCTTTACCCATTGCTTCGCCGCCCCGGTCAAAGACCCGAACGGCGTGGCCATTGCGACCCTGTGCATCGTCGCCCCACGGGCCGATGCCAAGAACAATTACAACGACTACCGCCGGGTGCTGATTGACAGTGCCAATAGCCTGGCCCGTCGCATCAACGAATAACAGCGGCTGCCTGCGGCCGCGAATGTGAGGAGTTCGACCATGTTTTCTGCCAAAAATACTGCCACCGTGGAAAAGGGCTTTGCCCACACAGGCGCCAATCTGGTGCGTGACGTCAGCCTGCCTGCGCTGGTGCTGCACCGCGAAGCCCTGGAACACAACATTCGCTGGATGCAGGACTTTGTCAGCAACAGCGGCGCTGAACTGGCGCCCCACGGCAAAACCAGCATGACCCCGGCGCTGTTTCGCCGCCAACTGGACGCCGGTGCCTGGGGCATTACCCTGGCCAGCGCCACGCAAACCCGCGCGGCTTACGCCCATGGCGTGCATCGGGTGCTGATGGCGAACCAATTGGTCGGCACGCCGAACATGGCGTTGATCGCCGATCTGCTGACGGACCCGGCTTTCGACTTCCATTGCATGGTCGATCACCCGGACAACGTCGCTGACCTCGGCGCGTATTTCGCCTCCCGCGGTGTGCGCTTGAACGTGATGATCGAGTACGGCGTGGTTGGCGGTCGTTGCGGTTGCCGCACGGAAGACGAAGTGGTCGCGCTGGCCAAAGCCATTGCGGCACAACCGGCCCTGGCGCTGACCGGGATCGAAGGCTACGAAGGGGTGATTCACGGCGATCACGCGGTGAGCGGCATCCGTGCGTTCGCTGATTCTCTGGTGCGCCTGGCCGTGCAATTGCAGGACAGCGGCGCGTTCGCCATTCCCAAGCCGATCATCACTGCGTCGGGTTCGGCCTGGTATGACCTGATCGCTGAGTCCTTCGAAACGCAGAACGCCGGCGGGCGTTTCCTCAGCGTGCTGCGTCCCGGCAGCTACGTAGCTCACGACCATGGCATCTACAAAGAAGCGCAATGCTGCGTGCTCGACCGCCGCAGCGACCTGCACGAAGGCCTGCGCCCGGCGCTGGAAGTCTGGGCTCACGTGCAGTCGTTGCCGGAACCGGGTTTTGCGGTGATCGCCCTGGGTAAACGCGACGTGGCCTACGACGCCGGGTTGCCGGTGCCGCTGTTGCGTTACAAGGCGGGCGTGGTGCCGGCGAAGGGCGACGATGTCAGCGCCTGCAAGGTCACGGCAGTGATGGACCAGCATGCGTTCATGACCGTGGCGCCGGGAGTCGAGTTGCGGGTGGGGGACATTATTTCCTTTGGTACTTCGCACCCGTGCCTGACGTTCGACAAGTGGCGTATCGGGTGTCTGGTGGATGAGCAGCTGAATGTCATCGAAACCATGGAAACCTGTTTCTAAGGTTTAGACCGAGGCGCGGCCTTCGCGAGCAAGCCCGCTCCCACACTGGATCTCCGGTGTTCACAAGACCCCTGTGGGAGCGGGCTTGCTCGCGAAGACGTCCGGCCAGACACCACCGAAACACCAGAGACACCACATCAATGAACACCATCAGCACCCTCGGCCCCAACACCCCGCGCATCGCCCTGATCGGCGAATGCATGATCGAGTTGCAGCAACGCGCCGACGGCAGCCTGCAACAGAGTTTCGGCGGCGATACCTTGAACACGGCGGTCTACCTGTCCCGGGAGCTGGGTGAGGGCGGCACGGTGGATTACGTCACCGCCCTGGGTGACGACAGTTTCAGCGATGCCATGTGCCAGAGCTGGGCCGACGAAAACATCGGGCTGGGCATGGTCCAGCGCTTGCCCGGCCGCTTGCCCGGCTTGTATTGCATCCAGACTGACGCTGCCGGCGAGCGGCGCTTTCTCTACTGGCGTAACGAAGCGGCAGTCCGCGATTGTTTCACCACCCCGGCCGCCGCGCCGATCCTGGCGGCACTGCCGGATTACGATGTGCTGTATTTCAGCGGCATCACCCTGGCGGTGCTCGGCGCGCAAGGTCGGGAAAAGTTACTGGAAACCCTGATCGAAGCCCGGCAGCGGGATGCGCGGATCGTGTTCGACAACAACTACCGGCCACGTTTGTGGACGTCGATCGAGGACGCGCGAGCGGCCTATCGCAGCGTTCTGCCCTATGTCGACCTCGCGTTGCTGACCGTTGATGACGAGCAGGCGCTGTTTGATTTTTCCGATTGCAAGGCGGTGTTTGCCGCTTACGAGCAGATGGGCACGCCTGAAGTGGTACTCAAGCGTGGCGCCGAGGCGTGTCTGATTCGTTGTGATGGCGAGTCGTTTGAAGTGCCAGCGCAGGTGGTCGAGCGGGTGGTGGACACCACGGCGGCGGGGGATTCGTTCAGCGCGGCGTATTTGGCCAGTCGCCTGAAAGGAGGCAGCCCGGTTGAGGCGGCTGAAGCAGGGCATCGGTTGGCGAGTCGGGTGATTCAGGTGCCGGGGGCGCTGATCCCAAGAACATGATGCAATCTCTATGGTGAGGAGATTCTGTGATGAGGGGATTCTGTGGTGAGGGGATTTATCCCCGTTGGGTCGCGCAGCGGCCCCAAAAAATGGGACTGCTGCGCGGTCCAACGGGGATAAATCCCCTCGCCACAGGGCCCTCAGCCAAACCCCTCAATCCCGGTAAAACACCTGCACCAGGTGATAGCCAAACTTGCTCTTAATCGGTCCATGCACCACGCGCAACGGTTTTTTGAAAATCACTGCATCGATGACGCCGACCATCTGTCCGGGCCGCACTTCGCCCAGGTCGCCGCCGCGCTTGCCGGACGGGCAGGTGGAATACTTCTTGGCCAGCACATCGAAGGCTTCGCCCTTGGCGATGCGTTGTTTGAGCTGTTCGGCTTCTTCTGAGGTTTTCACCAGAATATGGCGGGCTTGAGCTTTCATGGGCGGTACCTTGCAACGGTGGTGGCTATGTGGGTGCCAGCGTGGGGCGCGCGATTATGCCTTAACTCAGTCCGGTTGGCCGATCATCGCGCGAATCTTGTTGGCCAACAGGTCCATGGAAAAGGGCTTGGCCACCATGTCCATGCCTTCTTCCAGGAAACCCTGGCGCTCGGTGGCTTTTTCCGCGTAACCGGTCATGAACAGCACTTTGAGCTCGGGGCGGTGCTGGCGCGCAATCTCTGCCAGTTGCCGACCGTTCATCCCCGGCAGCCCGACATCGGTGACCAGCAAATCGACCCGCAGGTCGGACTCCAGCAGGGGCAGGGCGGTCTTCGCGTCTTCGGCTTCATGGGCGTGATAACCCAGCTCGTTGAGCAGGTCGAGCACCAGCATGCGCACCGCCGGGTCGTCCTCCACCAACACCACGGTTTCACCGGCAATCGCGGCCGGGGCTTCGCTGGTGACCGGCATCAGGATGTTTTCGGGCTCTGCGTCGTGCAGCCGCGGCAGGTACAGACGAACGCTGGTGCCCTGGCCCGGCAAGCTGAACAGGCTGACATGCCCGCCCGATTGTTGAGCAAAACCATAAATCATCGACAGCCCAAGACCGGTGCCCTGGCCGATGGGTTTGGTGGTGAAGAATGGGTCGAAAGCCTTGGCCAGCACCGACGGGGTCATGCCGGTACCGTTGTCGCTGACGGCAATCATCAGATAATCACCGGCCTTGACCGGTTCCAGGGTGTTGATGTCACTGCTGTCGAGGTAAACGTTGGCGGTTTCAATCCGCAACTCGCCGCCATCGGGCATGGCGTCCCGGGCGTTGATCACCAGATTGAGCAGGGCATTTTCCAGCTGGCTGACGTCGGTGCTGACCGGCCACACGTCATCGGCCAGTTGCAGTTTGAGCTCGATGTGGTCGCCCTTGGTCCGGCTGAGCAGATCTTCCAGGGAATGGATCAGATCATTGGCGTTCAGTGGCTTGCGGTCCAGTGACTGACGCCGGGAAAACGCCAGCAGGCGATGGGTCAGGGCGGCGGCGCGGTTGGCCGAGGACACTGCCGCCTCGCTGAAACGCCCTACCTCGGCGGCGCGCCCGTCGGCGATGTAGCGCTGCATCAAGTCGAGGCTGCCGATGATCCCGGTGAGCATATTGTTAAAGTCATGGGCGATGCCGCCGGTGAGCTGGCCGAGCGCTTCCATCTTCTGCGCATGCCGCAATGCTTCTTCGGCGCGTTCACGTTCGAACATCTCGTTCTGCAGTCGCTGGTTGGCTTGCGCCAATTGTTGGGTGCGGGCGGCGACTCGCTCCTCAAGCGTTTCGTTGAGATTGCGCAGGGCTTCTTCAGTCTGTTTGCGCTCGGTTTCGTCAATTACAAAGATATAGAAACCATTGACCGCACCATCCGCGCCATGGCGCGGCAAGTAGTTCATCAGCGCATGGCGAATGCTGCCGTCCCGGTGCGGGGTGCTAATGCTGAAACAACAAGCCTTGCCGGACAGCGCCTGGGCGATGAATTCGGCGCGCAATGCATAGGCTTCTTCACCCAGTACTTCACGGATGGTTTTGCCAAAGAGCTCCTGAGGCGTCAGCCCGTACCAGTCGAGGTAGGCCGCATTGTTCAGGCGAAAGCGTTCCTCGCTGTCCACGTAGCTGATCAGGATCGGCATGGCGTTGATGATCAGTTGCAGCTCGGTCTGACTTTGCCGCAAGGCTTGTTCTGTGTGTTTGCGCTCGGTCAGGTCCAGGGCGGCGCCGAGGAAGCGGATCGGCCGGCCATGGTGGTCCTTGTAGCAACGACCCCGGGCGAACACCCAGCGCAACTGACCGTCGGCTTGCAGCAGGCGATATTCCTCGGCGTACTCGGTGCCGTGGGTGATGGAGTGCTTGATGCTGCGGGCGACCATGGCGCGGTCTTGCGGGTGCACGCCTTGAAGGTAGGCGCTGATGGGCAACTGATTGGCGAGCAGCGGGTCGATACCGTGTAACTGGGCGAAGTGGGCGTCGGCAATGAAACGGTCTTCGTTGATGTCCCAGTCCCAGGTGCCCACGGCGTCGGTGGCCGCGAGGGCCAGTTGCAGGCGTTCCTCGGTTTCGTGCTGAGCCTTGAGGCTGGCTGCCGAACGCTGCTCGAGTTCGAGGGCGATGCGTCGGCGTTCGTTGGTTTCGATGGCGGTCACCAGAATCCCGGCGACCTGGGCGCTTTCATCGCGGATGGGGCTGTAGGTCAGGTCCAGCCAGAAGTCGGAATCCTGGCCATTACGCTGCAAGGTGAAGCGCTGTTCGCTGTAGGTCCGTACCTGTCCTTGTAGGACGGCGCTGTAAATCGGGTCGGTGAAGTCTTTTAACTCTGGCCAGATCAGGTGTGTCGGCTGTCCGAATGCATGTGGATGCTTGCTGCCGGACAGCAGGGCGAAGCCGTCGTTGTAGATCTGCGTGAGCTGCGGCCCCCACAGCAACAGCATGGGCATCGGCGAATGAATCACGATATCCACGGCGGTTCGCAGGCTTTGCGGCCAGGTACTGGCAGCGCCCAGTGGGCTGAGTCTCCAGTCCAGTCGGGCAATCAAGGCCTGGGCATCGCTGCCGGTCGGTGTTGCGTTCATCAAGATGTCCTGCACTTAAGTCGGTGTGGCGGTGTCGACTATCCTTGTACCGCAGTAGAGGCTGGAAGACCCGTTTGGGTCGTTTTTATTCATTGAATGCTTCGCGGGTGCTTTTTGCCATGGAAATCGATGCACTGTTAGGGCTCCTGGCCAGCCAGAATGGCTCCGATCTTTATCTGTCCACCGGTGCGCCACCCAGCGCACGCTTCGAGGGTGTGCTTAAACCCTTGGCTGATCAGCCGTTCAAGCCGGGAGAAGTCGCGGCCATTGCCGCGTCCATCATGGACGCCGAACAGCGTCTGGAGTTCGATCGGGAGCTGGAGATGAACCTGGCCATTTCTTTGACGGGTGTCGGGCGCTTTCGGGTCAATATCTTCAAACAACGCAATGATGTGTCGATCGTGGCGCGCAACATCAAGCTCGACATTCCGCGTTTCGAAAACTTAAAACTGCCGCCGGTACTGCTCGAGACGGTGATGCTCAAACAAGGGCTGATGCTGTTCGTCGGCGCTACCGGCTCGGGCAAGTCTACCTCGCTGGCGGCATTGATCGACTACCGCAATCGCCACAGCAGTGGCCACATCATCACCATCGAAGACCCGGTCGAGTACATCCATCGGCACAAGAAGTCGATCATCAACCAGCGCGAGGTCGGCGTCGATACCCGCAGTTTTCACGCCGCATTGAAGAACACCCTGCGCCAGGCACCGGACGTGGTGCTGATCGGCGAAATCCGTGACCGCGAAACGATGGAGCATGCACTGGCGTTTGCCGATACCGGTCATCTGGTGATTTCCACCCTGCATGCCCACAACGCCCATCAGGCGCTGGACCGCATCATCAACTTCTTCCCCGAGGAACGGCGGACACAGCTGCTTCACGACCTGGGCAACAACCTCAAGGCGTTCGTGTCCCAACGGTTGGTGCACACCCGGGATGGTCAGCGACGGGCGGCGGTGGAAGTGATGATCGGGACGCCGACCATTGGCGATCTGATCCGGCGCAATGAATTGGATGAACTTAAAAACATTATGGAAAAGTCTGCGCAGTTGGGTATGCAGACCTTCGATGACGCGCTGTTTGCATTAGTGAAAGAAGGTGTTGTCAGCGAAGACGAAGCTCTGAAAAATGCCGATTCTGCCAATAATCTTAAACTGCGGATTAAGTTAAATAATAATGGCGCTTCTACCCCTGATTCATCTTCTGGTGAGTGGGGATTAATGGAGTGATTGTTCTTTTTGTTCGGTGTTAGTTGGCAGGTAATGAAATCCCATCTAATAGTTTTTGGCTGGCTTGTTTTGTGCCGGAAAGTAAGACTTTGTTCCTGCTGCATTGTCAGTCATTTAAATATATGAGGTGGTATTGTGCGTGTTGCGTTGAAAAGTAAATTTTTTTATTCGTCTGTTTTTGCTCCTGAGGAATTACAACGTCGTTCAAAAGCAGATGAAGCAGAACGGCTAAAGGTATTGCAGTTGTTAAAGGACGCCTTGGAAGAACAACCTTCAGATGAATTGTTTGAGTGGCAAGGGTATGAGTTTTGGTTGGAAGAGGGGTCTTCGCTTTATGAAATCCATATGCCCGGGCGCGTTATATGGCATAAGTTAACCGAAAATTCATTCGTGCTTGATGCGCTACGTGAAAATAGACCCAAGAGTTCAGACACGATTCGTGTGACTGAAGATGGTGCGATAGAGCTGTACAGGGATGCATCACTGAGCTGGGAAAAAATCGAGGTGAATGCGCATGCTTTAACAGATGTCCCCCGTAGACTCAGGGAACTGGGGGATATCGCCAAGCAAGCCGGTGGCTTTATAAACGCGACAGATGTTGTGGGTGTTGAACAATGGCTCAGGTTTCACGATTTGCATGTGCCGTTGGACGCTGCGCAAACCAAGAATATGATTGATGTTTTTGAGTTTGATCCGGTCGTTGACGAACTGGGTAACTATTGGGGTCAACTTGTTACTGATAACCAGTCGTTAGTCGTGTTGTCCGCCGAGCAAGTTACGGGTGTTCGTCAGGCCACTGCAAAACTTATAGCTCCGGACAAAAAGCTGCTGGACAAACTGTACCGCGAAACGGGTGGTACTTTTGTAACGCACGATAACGTCGCCGAACGTATCGCTCAGTTGGTCAAGCATCCGGTGGCCCAAGCCTGCGCCAGGAACCTCCTGAAGGAACTGGACTGGTTCGGTGCAACAACCGGGCAAGACGTCTGTGCACAGGATCTTGAGCAACTATTGATAACGGCTATTTTGCTGGAGCTGTATCCAGACTTCGGTAAAGCTCAAGGCAGAAAGAGTATCGGCGGATTCGATTTGTATGCACCGACCAATGTCGAGCGATCTTCGTTGGTCGTGCGCAACGAGCTGGAAACCTTTCTGTGCACCAAAGGCTGGGTAAGTCCTGTCTTGGCCCCAATGGCATCGCACCTGCTACTGGCGGAAATTGCCCCGGAATTTCTGGTCAAGGGTGTGCCATCGTCGCTGACGATGGGCTCGGTTGCCTGGGTGGTCTTTTGCCGTGGCGTTGCGCTGGTGGAGGCGGTCAGGAAAGGGGCGTCGCGTGTGCTGACCTATGGGCAAATCATGGCTTACGTCGAACTTGAGCCTGTCAGTTCGCCCCTATCCCGTCTGCGGGATTTGGCAATGATCGATCCAATCGTTGACTGGGCGTTGTTGAATGGTGTTATCAAGTCAAGTGAACTCACTCAAGCGGCGAAGGAAACGACGGAGCGGGCTATTGCCGCTTTCGAGGATTACACAGAGCACTTCACCCATCTCGCGCGGGTAGTTTCCAATCCCTTGCCCAGTAGAGAAGACATCGCTCGGAAAGCCTTGGAAGAAGTGGCACCCGGTTGTGATTTCCTCGACCAGAAAGTTATCTATCAACGCCCCGGCCTGTATGCCTCACCTACCGCCATGTCGATGGTCGATTTGCATATGTCGGGAGACCTGGCGAGCGGTCAGTGGGATCTTCGCGCTGTTTTTCCCGACGACGTCACGACACCTGACTTGCTGGCCGGTGTGACCCATTACAAAAGGCCAACCTTCCACGATCCCTCCGTACTCAGCATTTACAAACGCTTTCCTCTGTTGTCGTACCTGGCGCCCAACAATGTCGAATTTCACCGGCAATTGCGGGGCTATCTCGGGAATTTGAATAGTGCGGTGGTCACAAATGTGAAGTTGGCCCTGTCACACATGCTTCCCTTTGATCTGGAAATCTTTCTGAAAGGTAAGGTCACTTTCCTTACCCTTCGCGGTGCGGCGGTAGAGACATCTTCCCGCCGTTTCGGGGGGCCGCTTACGCTTGATACCGACTACGAAACCCAGCAAGGCAAAGATGCTGTCACAGGGCGCTTTGGCGTTGTTATGTACGCTACCCACGAAAACACGGTTGCCTGCTATGAGTTGTTTACCTTCAGAGGGGAACTGCGGAAAAACGACGTTCTCGGGAAGCTGATAACCACGAAAGGAAAATGTTCGGGTCGCTCCAGAATCGATTTTAACGGCGATCTGAATGCGCAAGTGGCACCTACGCCTCTGGAAGCGTTGCCTATCACTCTCAAGGAATACACGGAGGGGGTTGCAGCTGAGCATCATGCACGCAGCGACATGGCGATTATTGAAAAGTTGGGTGAACTCCCGGCACCAAGGTCTGTGGTAGCGCGCACGCAGAGTGTTTATATGAATTTTGGCAACCCGCAGTTTGTAAGAATCGCCGAGTTCGTCGTGAACAATCACCCGTTCCGCAAGTTTTCTGAAGTTGAAGCAATGGCCACCGTGCCGACAGCGCTTGAAAGCCAGCGCAAAATGGGCAACGACACTGCCGATTACATCGTGGATCTGGTGGTGCCCTTTAAAAAGTGCATCGAGGATTTATCTTCTGGGGAACACAATAAGGTGGTCGACGGGATCTATGGTTGTGCCATGGATGCCATTGCTTTGGGAGGGGCCTTCGCGGGTGCGGCTGCCAAAGCGCTGAGCATTTCGTCGAAGGCCGTCTCCTTGTCGTCCAAAGCCGCCCAGCTGACCAAGCTAGCCTTCGTGACCTCCGTTTCCCTTATCAACCCACTGGATGGCGTGCCTACGGCATTGTTCGGCGCCGGGAAACTCGTCCATAAGGGGGCGCTACGCTTTAACAGGCAGGCTCAAGAGATACTCGGGCTGGCGCAGTCCCAGTTGCAAAAACTCAATGGCCGGCACAAAACCTATGACTTGATTCGCGCAGCCAATCGCGCCGATACCACCGGACAGGGAACCTGGCGACCCCTTGGCGCAACCGGTGACACATTAACGGTGGTAGCAACGCGTAACGCTCGCCAATGGTATGCCCTTGATCGATTGGGCAAACCCTGGGGACCAAAACTGAACAACTTCACCTTTCAGGCTCCGATTCAATTCCCGCGATTCAGTAAGACATTGCCTCTCAACTATACCCGGCAATTCATTGAGCAAAGCTTGCCGCTGGCGCGTGCAAAAATCGAAAACGCGATCAACGTCCTGAACAGTCTTGACTTGACGAAGGAACGCAACGCAATCATCAAGGTGCTGATGGGAAGCAGCTCGGGCGATGCATTCGAACGGTTGTTGAATTATCTGAGATTGGTCAGGGCAGACTTTGCAGGTCTTTCCATCAGTAACATGTTTCTCGACCCACTCAAGACCACTAACAACATTGCTGCTTTCAACATGGACGCGTACAAGCAGTGGAAAGACGCACAAGACCCATCCGACACGAAATTCATTGAAATCTATACGCCCAATCTGAACAAACACTTCATCGGCCTGGGTTTCAACCATGATGTCGTGGCAGACGACTTGATTCATGAGTTGTTCCACGGTGCTTCACAGACCGATGATGTCAGCTACGCCCGCGATGCCGGACGCAACGGCGAAAGAGGGCAGTTGCTGGATGTAGCGCCGCTGCTGAACCTGGCGTCGGGACGTCTGCCAGTTACAGATGAGGGCCCAGCCTGTCACGCCAGTTCCAAGGCCTTTGAAAATGCTGACTCACTGGCGGTGACCACCTCGCTGCTGAGCCAGTTGTATACGGACAGGAATGCTTATGAACTCAATATGTCCATCCTGCGCGGCGCGCTCGAAGCGAACTCCGGGCGCGCGATTGACCAGCCGGTTCTGATCACTCTGAACAACTCTATTGCGCCGAAACCTACCAGTGGAAGGCGCCCAGGTTCGCACATGAGTTAACACGCGCACGCACGATCGTTTAAGTGCCGAGTTCCGGCCGATCCCGAAATTGCTCAAGCGCTTCGGGATTGGCCAAGGCATCAGTGTTTTTTACTTTCTCGCCATGCACCACGTTACGCACCGCGAGTTCCACGATTTTGCCGCTGATGGTGCGCGGTATATCGGTCACCGCAACAATCTTCGCCGGCACATGCCTCGGTGTGGTGTTGGCGCGGATGACCTGGCGAATCTGTTGTTGCAGCGCTTCGTCCAGTTCGACGCCCTCGCGCAATCGCACGAACAGCACCACCCGCACGTCATCCTGCCATTGTTGACCGATGGCCACGCTGTCCAGAACCTGTGGGATTTTCTCCACCTGACGGTAGATTTCCGCGGTGCCGATGCGCACGCCCCCGGGGTTGAGCACGGCGTCGGAGCGTCCGTGGATCATCATCCCGCCGTGGGGCAATTGTTCCGCGTAATCGCCTTGGGCCCAGACGCCGGGGAACTGACTGAAATACGAGGCGCGAAGCTTTTCCTGCCGAGGGTCATTCCAGAACCCGATGGGGATTGCCGGGAAGTGCCGGGTGCACACCAGCTCACCTTTTTCGCCAATCACCGGCTGGCCATTGTCGTTCCAGACTTCCACCGCCATGCCCAGGCTTTTGCCTTGTATCTCGCCACGGCGTACCGGTTGCAGCGGATTACCGTTCACAAAACACGAAACGATGTCGGTGCCGCCGGACATCGAGGCCAGGCACAGGTCAGGTTTGAGGTCGCGGTAGACGTAGTCGTAACTCTGCGGCGACAACGCGGAGCCGGTGCACAGCAGGGTTTTGAGGCTGCTCAGGTCATGGCTTTCGCGAGGTTTTATGCCGCTGCTTTCCAGGGTCGCCAGGTACTTGGGGCTGGTGCCGAAGACACTGATGCGTTCGTCGTCGATCAGGTCGATCAGACGCTCGGGACCTGGATGAAATGGCGAGCCGTCGTACAGCACCACCGTGCTGTCCACGGCCAGCGCCGAGACCAGCCAGTTCCACATCATCCAGCCGCAGGTGGTGTAGTAGAACAAGCGGTCGCCGGGGCCGAGGTCGCAATGCAATCCGTGTTCCTTGACGTGTTGCAGCAACACGCCGCCGGTGCTGTGAATGATGCATTTCGGCACGCCGGTGGTGCCGCTGGAATAGAGGATGTACAGCGGATGCGCAAAGGGCACGGGGACGAAATCCGGCTCGCCACCCACGTCGTAGAAATCATCCCAGAGCGTCACGTTGGCCCGGGTGTGGAAATGTTCGATGCGCGCTTGCGGTCGGGCGTAGGGCACGACAATCAACTGCTGCAAGGACGGCAAGCGCTCGAGGATTTCATTGACCTTGGCAGTCTGGTCGATGTCCTTGCCGGTATAGCGGTAACCGGCGCAGGTGATCAGCACTGTCGGCTCGATCTGGCCAAAACGGTCGATTACGCCCTGGGTGCCGAAGTCCGGTGAGGAGCAGGACCAGATCGCCCCCAGGCTAGTGGTGGCGAGCATCGCCACGAGGGTTTGCCAGGTATTGGGCATGCACGCGGCCACTCGGTCGCCAACGACGACGCCAGCGGCGATCAAGCTCTGTTGAAAGCCGGCGACATGCTCCGCCAGTTCGGCCCAGGTCAGGTGTTCACGCTGGCCGTTCTCGCCGATGGCAATGACCGCCACGGCATCGTCACGACGGCGCATCAGGTGTTCGGCGAAGTTCAGGGTGGCGCCGGGAAACCATTGGGCGCTAGGCATTTGCGCGCCCTCGACCAGTACAGCGTCCGGTTGATCGTGGAAACGGATGTCGAAGAAATCGACGATAGCCTGCCAGAACGCTTCGCGCTGATCGATGGACCATTGATGCAAGGCAGGGTAGTCGTCGACGTGGAGGTTGTGTCGCTGATTGATGAAGCGCCGGAAGGCCTCCATGCGGGTCTTGCCGATGCGCTTGGCGCTGGGTTGCCAGAGGATGTCGGACATGGCTTGCCTCTTCTTGTTAATGCATTCAGTCGGCCTTTTGTGGCGAGGGGATTTATCCCAGTTCGGCTGCGAAGCAGTCGTAAATCCTGCGCTCTCGGAATGTCAGTCATAGCGGAGGTGCCGGGTTTGGGGCGGCTTCGCCACCCAACGGGGCGGTGCGACGTTTCGCTAAATCCCCTCGCCACAGGGTTACTGGTTGATCACTGCGCCAACCACCCACCATCAATATTCCACGCCGCGCCACGCACCTGACTACCGGCCTCGCTGCACAAAAACAGCACCAGCTCGCCCAATTGTGGCGGCGTCACAAACTCCAGGGAAGGCTGCTTCTCGGCCAGCAAATCATGTTGCGCCTGTTGCGGGTCGATCCCTTTGGCGATGCGGTCATCAATCTGCTTCTGCACCAGTGGCGTCAACACCCAACCTGGGCAGATGGCGTTGCAGGTGACATTGGTGGTGGCGGTTTCCAGCCCGACCACCTTGGTCAAACCGATCACCCCATGCTTGGCTGCCACGTAAGCCGCCTTGCCCACCGACCCAACCTGGCCGTGCACCGAAGCGATGTTGATGATCCGTCCCCAACCCTTGGCGCGCATGCCTGGCAGGCTCAAACGGGAACTGTGGAATACCGATGACAGGTTGATTGCAATGATCGAATCCCAGCGCTCCACCGGGAACTCTTCCACCGGCGCCACATGCTGAATACCGGCGTTGTTGACCAGGATGTCCACGCCGCCGAACTCACGCTCGGCGTAGGCAATCATGTCGGCGATTTGCTCAGGGTTGCTCACATCAGCCGGGTGATGGCCGACCTTGCCACCGCTTTTGTTATTGAGCAGCTCAACCTCGGCAATCACCTTGGACGCATCGCCGAAACCGTTGAGGATCAGGTTGGCGCCAGCCTTGGCCAGGCTGAGGGCTATCCCCAGGCCGATGCCGCTGGTGGAACCGGTGACCAGTGCAGTCTTGCCCGAAAGAGTCGTCATGAATACCTCACACAATGCCAGTGGCGTAGAAAGTGCCGATCACCACAAAAACCGCCAGGGTCTTGATCAGCGTAATACAGAAAATGTCTTTGTAGGCTTCACGGTGGGTCAGGCCGGTGACCGCTAGCAAGGTAATCACCGCGCCGTTGTGCGGCAGAGTGTCCATGCCGCCACTGGCCATCGCGGCCACCCGGTGCAGCACTTCCAGTGGGATGTTGGCGGCGTGTGCCGCTGCGATGAAGTCATTGGCCATGGCCGCCAGCGCAATGCTCATACCACCCGATGCAGAACCGGTGATGCCGGCCAGCAGGGTCACGGTGATCGCTTCGTTGACCAGCGGATTGGGAATGCTTTTAAGCCAGTCGGCCAATACCAGGAAGCCCGGCAAGGAGGCGATTACGGCACCAAAGCCGTATTCCGATGCGGTGTTCATCGCCGCCAGCAACGAACCGCTGACCGCGCTTCGACTGCCTTCAGCCAACTTGCCGCGAATCGCCTGGAAGCCGAACACCAGCACCATGATGATGCCCACCAGCAATGCAGCTTGAACGGCCCAGATCGCTGTGAGTTTGGCGATGTCGGTGGTCACCGGCGCGGCCATGCCCGGCAGCGCGAGGCTGTGGGTCTTGCCGTACCACTGCGGAATCCACTGGGTAAACAGCAGGTTCATGATGCCCACCGCCAGCAGCGGCGACAGTGCAACCCATGGATTTGGCAATTTGATGTCGGCAGCGGTTTCCGGCTCGTTGCGCAGCTCGGTGCCATAACCCTCACCGGCGCGCTGGGCCTTGTTGCGCTGGCGCTGCAGAAACAGCATGCCGACGCAGACCACGAAGATCGCGCCGATCAGGCCCAGCCAGGGCGCGGCCCAGGCGGTGGTGTTGAAGAAGGTGCTGGGGATGATGTTCTGGATTTGCGGGGTGCCGGGCAGAGCGTCCATGGTGAACGAGAATGCGCCGAGGGCGATGGTCGCCGGGATGAGACGCTTGGGAATATTGCTCTGGCGGAACATTTCAGCAGCAAACGGGTAGACCGCGAACACCACCACGAACAGCGACACGCCGCCGTAAGTCAGCAGGGCGCAGACCAGTACGATCACCAGCATCGCCTGACGCGTGCCGAGCAGGCGAATCGCCGCGGCGACGATGGAGCGCGAAAAGCCCGACAACTCGATCAGCTTGCCGAACACGGCACCGAGCAGGAACACCGGGAAATACAGTTTGATGAAGCCGACCATTTTCTCCATGAACACCCCGGTGAAAGCGGGGGCGACGGCGGAAGGGTCGGTGAGCAGCACGGCGCCGAGGGCGGCAATCGGGGCAAAGAGGATAACGCTGTAGCCACGGTAGGCCGCGAGCATTAGCAGCGTGAGGGCTGCCAAGGCAATGATCACACTCATGGTGTGTCTCCTGGATTGTTATTTTTGTAGGGTGGAACTGTTGTGGGAGAGGGCTTTAGCGAGTTTCGTGCCAGATTTCTAACTAGTTGAAATATAAAGAAATATTGTCGGTGTTCAGAGGCGTTCTCGAATTTTGTCTCTGTTTTGAGAATATTGGTGGCTGGGTGGGCCTCATCGCGGGCAAGCCTTGCTCCTACAGGGGGGTATGGCAGTCGCTAGATTTGTGTGCGCCGCAATCCGGTAGGAGCAAGGCTTGCCCGCGATGAGGCCCTAATCTACCAATAGAGATCAATGTCTCCTTATAGAGACTCTGCAATCCCCAACGCCACCATCTTTTTGTACAACGTCGACCGTCCCAACCCCAACCGCGCCGCCGCTTCAACAACCTTCCCACCGCATTGCGCAAGGGCCGCTTCAATCAACTGCCGATCAAACCGCTCCCGAGCCGCACTGAACGTCTCATGCGCAACCGGCTCAATCGTGACAGGCGCCACGCGTTCTACCGGTGTGAACGTCCCAATCGCCGCGCGGATATCCGCGGCATTCAGCATCAAGTCATCACTGAGCAGCGCCGCACGCTCCAGCACATTGCGCAGCTCGCGAATGTTCCCCGGCCAGGCATGTTGACCCAGCAGTTCCAGGGCTTCGCGGTTCAATTCGTGCTGACTGCGCAACTCCTCCAGAATCGCTTCACTGAGGGCTGGCAGGTCATCGAGTCGATCACGCAGCGGCGGGACCTGGATCGGCAGCACGTTGAGGCGGTAATACAGATCGGCGCGAAATTCGCCGCGTTTGATCGCCGCTTCCAGATCCGTGGAGGTCGCGGCAATCACCCGCACATCGCTCTGGATCACTTCGTTGGACCCCACCGGTTCGAATTCCTTTTCCTGCAGGACCCGCAGCAGTTTGCTTTGCAGGGGCAACGGCATGTCGCCGATTTCATCGAGAAACAGGGTGCCGCCTTGGGCGATCTGCAACTTGCCGGCACGGCCCTTGCGATCAGCGCCGGTAAACGCACCGGGTGCGGTGCCGAAGAATTCCGCTTCCAGCAACGATTCGGGAATCGCCGCACTGTTGATGCTGACAAAGGCTTTGTGCGCGCGCGGCGAAGCGCCGTGGATCGCCTGAGCCAGCAGCTCTTTGCCGGTGCCGGTTTCACCCAGCAGCAACACCGGGGACTCGGCGCTCGCACTGCGTCGGGCACGGCGTTTGACTTCGAGGCTGGCGGCGCTGGTGCCGATAAAGTGCGCGAAGTTGTACTTGGTCTGCCGCGCCCGCAACAGCGAACGGGTGGATGCCAGTTCTTCCTGCATACTCATGTAGCGCTTGAGCATCGGCGAGAGGCTGCGCAATTCGTCGAACAGCGCAAACCCGATGGCGCCGATCACCACGCCGGCGTCGTCATGAATCGGCAGGCGCATCACCACCAGCGGTTCTTTGGGGGTGTCCTGCATATCGAGCAGGATCGGCCGACCGGTGCGCACCACCTCGCGCAACAGACTGCCGGGGATCACACTTTCGCAGGCCTTGCCGATCGCCACTTCCGCCGATTCCAGGCCAAAGCGCCGGGCATAGCGCTCGTTCATCCAGACGATGTTCGCATCGCGGTCGACAATCACCGTGCCCTCGCTGGACTGCTCGATGATCTCGAACAGCGAACGGATGGCCAGCAGGCGAACGCGCTGGTAGTCCTTGAGGCTTTCGGTGGTGTTCATGGGCGTCATGTCCAAAATGTGTAGTGTCTGTGCAGGCCTAATCGCGGTTTCAAGTCTTAACCCGGATGCGCCGCCGCCAACAGCTCCTTGGTATACGGATGCTGCGGCGATTCAAACACGTCGTGGCTGGCACCGCTTTCCACCACTTTGCCGTCCTTGATCACGATCATGTCATGAGCCAGGGCGCGCACCACCGCCAGGTCGTGGCTGATAAACAGATACGTCAGGCCATGTTTTTCCTGAAGTTGGCGGAGCAGGGCGACCACTTGTTTTTGCACCGTGCGATCCAGCGCCGAGGTCGGTTCGTCCAGCAGGATCAGCGCCGGTTTCAGCACCAGCGCCCGGGCGATGGCGATGCGTTGGCGTTGGCCGCCGGAAAACTCGTGCGGGTAGCGATGACGGCTTTGCGGGTCGAGGCCGACTTCCAGCAATGCCCGAATCACTTCGGCTTTGCATTCGTCAGTCGTCAACTGGCTATGCACCTCAAGGCCTTCACTGATGATCTGCGCCACGGACATGCGCGGGCTGAGGCTGCCGAACGGGTCCTGGAACACCACCTGCATTTTCTTGCGCCACGGCCGCAACTGCTTCTGCGTCAGGCCGTCCAGCGCTGCACCCTGAAAGCGAATGCTGCCTTCGGAGTCGAGCAAGCGCAGGATCGCCTGACCCAGCGTCGACTTGCCGGAACCGGATTCGCCCACAATGCCCAGCGTCTTGCCGCGTTGAATGTTGAGGCTGATGCCGTCCACGGCCTTCAGGTAGGTCTTGCGCTGGAACAGCCCGCCACCGAGGACGAACTGCACCCGCAAGTCATCTACCTCAAGCACGTTCTCGCGCTCGTCCCGGGGCAGCGCTTCACCTTCCGGTTCCGCGTTCAGCAAGACGCAGCTGTAAGGATGTTTCGGTTCGGTAAACAGTGTTTCGCAAGGTGCCTGCTCGACGATTTCCCCGGCCTTCATCACGCAGACGCGTTGGGCAATGCTGCGCACCAGATTGAGGTCGTGGCTGATCAGCAGCAGCGACATGCCGAGTCGCTTCTGCAGGGATTTGAGCAGCAGCAGGATCTTGCGCTGCACTGTCACGTCCAACGCGGTGGTCGGTTCGTCGGCGATCAGCAACTCCGGTTCGCAGGCCAGGGCCATGGCGATCATCACCCGTTGCCGTTGGCCACCGGACAATTGATGGGGATAGGCCTTGAGCCGCTCTTCGGGTTTCTGAATGCCCACCAGATGCAGCAACTCGAGTATCCGTGCTTGCGCCGCTTTACCGGCCAGGCCCTTGTGCAGCAGCAGGGTTTCGCCGATCTGCTTTTCGATGCTGTGCAATGGGTTGAGCGAGGTCATGGGCTCCTGGAAGATCATCGCGATGCGGTCACCCCGCAGCTCTCGCAAGACCTTGGTCGGAGCGCCGACCAGCTCCTGGCCACGGTAGCGAATGCTGCCGGTGGTTTCGGTGCCGGTCTCGGGCAGCAGTTGCAGGATCGAGTGAGCGGTCACCGACTTGCCGCAGCCCGACTCGCCCACCAGCGCCAGGCATTCGCCGGGGCGGATGTCCAGGCACAGGTTGCGCACCACGGTCTGGCCGCTGAAGGCCACGTTGAGGTCACGGATTTCGATCAGGTTGTTACTCATATCAACAGTCCGCGTCATGACCGGGGATCAAAGGCATCTCGCAATGCCTCTCCGATAAACACCAGTAAAGAAAGAATCAACGCCAAGGTGAAAAACGCCGTCAGTCCCAGCCACGGCGCTTGCAGGTTCTGCTTGCCTTGACCGATCAACTCGCCCAGCGATGCACTGCCAGCAGGCATGCCGAAACCGAGGAAGTCCAACGCCGTGAGGGTGGAGATCGCTCCGGTCAGAATGAACGGCAGATAACTCAGGGTCGCGTTCATGGCGTTGGGCAGGATGTGCCGGACGATAACCTTGCGGTCGGTCAGGCCCAGCGCACGGGCGGCTTTGACGTATTCCAGGTTGCGTCCGCGCAGAAACTCGGCGCGCACCACGTCCACCAGGGCCAGCCAGGAAAACAGCGCCATGATCCCCAGCAGCCACCAGAAATTAGGCTCGACGAACCCCGACAGGATGATCAGCAGGTACAGCACCGGCAGTCCCGACCAAACCTCCAGTAACCGTTGACCGATCAGGTCGACCCAGCCGCCGTAATAGCCTTGCAGGGCGCCGGCAGCGATGCCGATCAGTGCGCTGACAAACGTCAGCATCAAGGCAAACAGGATCGACACCCGAGCACCGAAAATCACTCGGGCCAACACGTCCCGCGCCTGATCGTCGGTGCCCAGCCAGTTGACCTTCGTCGGAGGGCTGGGCGCCGGTTGATTGAGGTCATAGTTCGGCGTGTCGTCGCTGAAGGGGATTGGCGGGAACAGCATCCAGCCACCGTCCTTTTGAATCAGCTTCTGCACATAATCGCTGCGGTAGTCCGCCTGGAACGGCAGCTGCCCGCCAAACTCCTGCTCGGTATGACGCTTCAGGGCCGGGAAGTAGAGCGAGCCCTGATAGCTGACGATCAGCGGTTTGTCGTTGGCGATCAGCTCGCCACCCAGAGTCAAGAGGAACAGGCCGACAAACAGCCACAGCGACCACCAGCCGCGACGGTTTTTCTTGAAGCGCTCGAAGCGACGACGACCTAACGGCGAGAGCTTGAACATCAGGCGTTCCTCGCGGCGAAGTCGATACGCGGGTCGACGAGGGTGTAGCAGAGGTCGCCGACCAGTTTTATCAAGAGACCGAACAGCGTGAAGATGAACAGCGAACCGAACACCACCGGATAGTCCCGGGAAACCGCGGCTTCGTAACTCATGCGACCCAGGCCGTCGAGGGAGAAGATCACTTCGATCAGCAGGGAGCCGGCGAAAAATACGCTGATGAACGCCTGGGGAATTCCCGAGACCACCAGCAGCATGGCGTTGCGAAACACGTGACCGTAAAGCACTCGGCGTTCGCTCAGGCCCTTGGCGCGGGCGGTGACCACGTACTGGCGCGTGATTTCATTGAGGAAGGAGTTCTTGGTCAGAATGGTCAGCGTGGCGAACCCGCCGACCACCAGCGCTGTCACCGGCAGTACCAGGTGCCAGAAATAATCGGCGATTTTGCCCACGGTCGACAGCGATTCGAAGTTGTCCGAGACCAGCCCGCGCACCGGGAACCAGTTCAGCGAGGTACCGCCGGCGAAGACCACGATCAGGAACATCGCGAACAGGAACGCTGGCATGGCGTAGCCGATGACGATCGCGGTGCTGCTCCAGATATCGAAATGGCTGCCGTGATGCACGGCCTTGCGGATGCCCAAAGGGATCGACACCAGGTAGGTGATCAGCGTTGCCCAGAGCCCGAGGGAAATGGTCACCGGCATTTTTTCCAGGATCAGGTCGGTGACGGTCGCGCCGCGGAAAAAACTCTTGCCGAAGTCCAGGCGCGCATAACTGGTGAGCATCAGCCACAGGCGTTCGTGCGCCGGTTTATCGAAGCCGTATTGCTTTTCGATGTCCTTGATCAGTTGCGGGTCGAGGCCTCGACTGGATCGGGAGGTGCCGGACATGCGTTCGCTGGAACCGCCGCCGACACTCGCGCCGCCGATGCCTTGCAAGTGCGCGATAGCCTGTTCCACCGGGCCGCCTGGTGCGGCCTGGACGATGATGAAGTTGACCAGAAGAATGATCACCAGCGTCGGAATGATCAGCAGCAGACGCCGCAGTATGTAAGCCCACATCAGTGCGGCCCTCCGGGTTTGCCACGGCTGATTTGCTCAGCGGTCATCTGTTGGTTGGTCAGCGGCGTGGTGCTGATTTCCCACCAGCTCTCGATCGCTTCGTCATTGCTCGCTTGCTCGTTGGGCCTGCCGAAACGATTCCACCAAACGGTGGAGCTGCCCGGCGGGTAATAGTTGGGAATCCAGTAGTAGTTCCATTGCAGCACCCGGTCCAGCGCGTGGGCGTAGTGCATCATTTCGGGTTGGGTGGTGGCGCGAATCAGTCCGGCGATCAGTGTGTCGACCGCCGGATTTTTCAACACCATGTAGTTATTGGCGCCTGGGTCGTTGGCCGAGACCGAGCCGAAGTAATTGAGCAGTTCACCCCCGGGCGACGTCGTGACCGGGTAGCCGGTGACGATCATGTCGTAGTCGCGGCTCATCAGGCGATTCACGTATTGGGAGGAGTCGATGCGGCGGATGTTCATGTCGATGCCGATCTGTTTCAGGGTGCGCTTATAAGGCAGCAGCAATCGGTCCATGCCGTTCTGGCTGACCAGGAAAGTGAAACTCAATGACTGGCCTTCGGCGTTGACCAGTTGATCGCCATCGGGTTTCCAGCCGGCCTGTTCGAGCAAATCGAGTGCCTGCAACTGTTTGTCGCGTATCACGCCACTGCCGTCGGTTTTCGGTGCCTGGAAAACCTGGGTGAACACCTCGTCGGGGATCTGCCCGCGCAGCGGTTCGAGAATTGCCAGTTCGCCGGCGTCCGGCAGGTGTCGGGCGGCGAGGTCGGTGTTGGAAAAGTAACTCTGCTGGCGGATGTACATGTCGCGCATCATCTGCCGGTTGCTCCACTCGAAATCCCAGAGCATGACCAGCGCCTGACGCACTCGGCGGTCCTGGAACAGCGGGTTTTGCAAATTGAACACAAAACCCTGAGCCGGTTGCGGGGCTTGGGTTGCCAGATGCGCCTTTTGCAGGCGCCCGTCACTGAGGGCCGGGCCGTCGTAGCCGATGGAGTAAGCGGTGGCGGAGAATTCTCGGTTGTAGTCGTAGGCACCGCCGCGCAGAACCTGGCGGGCGACGTCGGTATCGCCGAAGTACTCGATACTGAATCGATCGAAATTGTAGAGGCCTCGGCTGACCGGTAAATCCTTGCCCCACCAATCGGCATTGCGCTCGAAGGTGATGCTGCGACCGGAGTCGACCTTGCCTACCCTATAGGGGCCGCTGCCCAACGGGGGCTCGTAACCGCCCCCATTGGCGAAGTCGCGAGTCTTCCACCAATGCTCAGGAAGCACCGGCAAGGTCGCGATATCGAGGGGCAGGGTACGGTTTTCATTGCTTTTAAAGTCGAATCGAACCGTCAGAGGTGATTCCACTTCGACGCCTTTGACGTCGGCAAATTGAGTGCGATAACGCAGGCTGCCCTGGGTCATCAACAGGTTAAAGGTGTAGCGCACGTCTTCGGCCGTGATCGGTTTGCCGTCCGCGAAACGGGCCTTGGGGTTGAGGTAGAAGCGCAGGAACAAACCGTCGTCCGAACGCTCCATCTTCTGGGCCACCAGGCCGTACACGGTGTAAGGCTCGTCCAGCGAACGCTGGGCGAGGGGCGAGTAAAGCAGGCCGTCGATCTGTGTGACGCCAATGCCTTTATCGATGTAGGGCAACATATGATCGAAATGACCGATTTCGACGGCCGAGCGGCGCATCGTGCCACCCTTGGGGGCTTGCGGGTTTGTGTAGGCAAAATGACTAAAGCCGGCAGGATACTTCGCCGGTTCACCGTACACGGTCAACGCATGTTGCGGTGCTGCAGTCACACCGGTGACGCTCAATAACAGAGCCACGGCCGTGAACAATAAAGTAGGGAACGCCAGTCGCATTGTCAGCCTTAGAGCCGGGTGGTCAATAACCGCAATTTGTACGCTAGCGGCGCGTCCCTCGCCACCCGTATCACGTATCCGAAACACAACGGCCCACCAAAAGGCGGGCCGTTGAGCAGAAAACTTCAGGCTTGATCAGTCCTGACGGCTGGTCACTTCCAGCAGGTGGTAGCCGAACTGGGTCTTGACCGGGCCTTGCACCACGTTGATCGGTGCGCTGAAGACCACGGTGTCGAATTCCTTGACCATCTGGCCTGGACCGAACGAACCCAGATCACCGCCCTGGCGGCTGGACGGGCAGGTGGAGTTGGCTTTGGCGACTTCGGCGAAATCAGCGCCGCCTTCGATTTGGGCTTTCAATTCGTTGCACTTGGCTTCGCTGGCAACGAGGATGTGACGGGCAGTGGCTTTAGCCATGGTGAAATACTCCTTTCAATGTTCAGTAAAGTGCGGAGCCTACCGGATTCAGTGGTCTATTTCTTCTCAAAGTTCCGTACAGACTATGCAGGCCGGTACGGTATTCCTTTATAGACCGGCATTTCTCAGGCGCTCGGCATGCTGCACATACAGGGCAATCGGGTCGATGCCCTTGCGCAACGGACCGGCGGTCTGGCTGAGGCTGTCCAGATGATCCAGCGGGTAGTCGGACCGGATGACTTTGCCCAAATGGGAGCTGTAGCGGCCAACCAGGCCATCGTTCTGCTCGGGTTCGGTGGTGAAGTAGTGGGAAAAGGCGCGGAGGAACCCGTGCAGCGGACTCAGGGCATCAAGCCCTTTGTCGAGGAGATCGCCCTGCAGGGTGCCGCTCCAGGAGTAATAACGTACGCCGTCGACCAGTTCGCGACCCTTGCCCCCCCAGGTTTTCGGCAAGCCCTGCGGGTATTTGTCGTTGAACGCGCCTACACCTTCGGTGGTCAGGGCATTCAGCGCGGCGATGGCGTTCTGTGGCAGGTGACGGTGGCCGCTAAGCAACGATAGAAAGTCTGCAAACAACGTTGCAACTGTCGAGGCGACGTGTTCCGGCAGGCGCCCGGGCGTCAGCGCCTTTCGCAGGAAGTCGGCCAGTTCCGAGCCGTGATTCGGTCCGCTGACGGAGGTTACCGAAGCAATTATTTGCGGCGCCGTCGCCGCCGCATAACGTGCAGCGAGTGCGCCCTGGCTGTGGCCGATCAGGTTGACTTTGTTCGCACCGGTTCCGTCCAGTACACGTTCGATCTGCGCCAGAAGCTGGTCGCCGCGAGCTTCGTTGCTATGGGTAGCCGACAAGTGCGGGATAAACACTCTTGCGCCTGCACTCCTGAGTGCCTGCTTGACGTCACGAAAGAGTTCGATCTTGCCGATGCGGTCGAAGCCGAAGAGCCCGTGGACCAACAGGATCGGATACTGAGTAGTTGCATTCCGTAGCATGTTCTTTCCTTTTTCGCAGTCGTTCAGAGGTGTGTTGATGGGCTCACTCTAAAGCACACCCGCTGTTCGGCGTTGTATGAAAAAGCCGCTGTAACCTGATGAAAACGGAATAGAAAATGTACGAAAGTTCGAAAGTAGATGAGGTCTTGTTCGGAATATTTGGACATCTTTTGATCTGTAACAGAGCGCTTTTCTGCGATGGCCTACTTCGGGAACACCCTTTGCCTGTGAGTCGTGTCTCAATTCCGACGTCCAGTCCTCGATAGGAGGACTGGACGAGGGTGTGGCTCACGCCGATTGTTGATCCCTGTTCTGGGCTCTGAGCCGGTCGGCTGCCTGGCGCAACAATGACTCTGTCCCGCTCCAGCCAAGGCAGCCGTCCGTGACGGACACGCCGTAACGCATGGACGGGCTCAGCGGTTGGCAGCCTTCGAACAGGTGACTCTCGATCATCATGCCGATCAGTGATCGATCACCTTGCAGGCGCTGTTCAAGCACATCGTTAAACACCGCTGGCTGACGCAACGGGTCTTTGCCGCTGTTGGCATGGCTGCAGTCGACCATGATCCGGGCCGGGATCTTCAGCTGGGTCAAGTCGCTGTTCACCCGGGCGATGCTGTCGCGGTTGTAGTTCGGCCCGCGATGTCCGCCACGCAGCACCAGGTGGGTGTCGGAGTTGCCCGGCGTTTGGATGATTGCCGGATGACCCTGGCTGTCGACACCGAAATGGCGATGCGGATGGGCGGCAGAGCGCATGGCGTCGCTGGCCACACCGACACCACCATCGGTGCCGTTCTTGAAGCCGACCGGTATGTTCAGGCCGCTGGCCATTTCACGGTGGATCTGCGATTCGGTGGTGCGAGCGCCAATGGCGACCCAGCTCAGCAGATCGTCGAAGTAGCCGGCAGCCATCGGTTGCAGCAGTTCGGTGGCAATCGGCAGTCCCAGGCGGAGCATTTCGCGCATCAACTCGCGGGACAGCGTCAAGCCGCCGGCCATGTCATCGCTGCCATCCAGATGGGGATCGTAGGCCAGGCCTTTCCAGCCGACCGTGGTGCGGGGTTTTTCGACGTAGGCGCGCATCACCAGCAGCATTTCATCACTGACGTCGGCGGCGAGGCGGGCGAGGTTGCCGGCGTATTCGAGGGCGGACTGAGGATCGTGAATCGAGCAGGGGCCGACGATGACCAGCAGACGGGAGTCTTCACCGTTGAGGATCGCGCGAACCGCCTGGCGGTGGGCGGCGACTTGCTGGCTCAGGGCGTTGCTGAGTGGCAGTTGCTGTTTGAGTTGCAATGAGCTGGGCAGACGCAGGGTCAGCGCTTCATTGGCAGGGCTCAAGGTGGACAGCGGCAGAGCAGAGACGGACGAGTTCATATTCGGGCTTCCTGGGCTGGCGGCGGGTTCGTTCCCGCGCGCTCGGCCCTACTGGGGTGTTCGACAATTGGCCGGATTGGCTGCGTGTGTGTGCTTGCCACCTGTGGGTGACCGATCGGAGGCGGCAGGCTGTCCCGAGCGGAGGCTGCTAAATCGCCAGGCGGTAAAACTGTCGTAACGGTAATAAGTGGCGTAGTTCATTGTTGAATCCTCTGGTTGTCTGGTGTGTCGCTAAAAATGTGCGGGGCTGAAAAAACAAAACCCCCGGTCGGGAAGCCGACCGGGGGTTGAGAATTCTCTGGTGGCGACCCGTTTAAAGTGGGCGCCGTGTGGGTATCAGGCGCGCCAGTGGCTAAACCAATACCCAAAATAAAAGCTGACCGGAGCACAAACGTCATTCACCCGGGCAGCCGCCACCGAGCGCAGGGCGCTGACGGTACGAAGCTGTGAGAGGGTGCTGGACATGGTGTTTCTCCGATAAGTGCGCCGAGCTTACGCGAGGCCGGTACGTGGTTTCAATCAGAAAATGCTATCGATCGCCGACGGCATTTTCTATCGCTTGAGTGCGTCGCCGGTTGTGACACACTTTGTGCTTCACATACATGAACGTCACAAGGACGAACCATGACGCCACTGATCATCGCCGCTGCTCAATCGATCTCCATCGCCGGTGACCTTGCTGCAAACATTGTGTGGCATCAGCGCTTCATGCAAGTTGCCGCGGAGCAGGGCGTGCAATTGCTGGTGTTCCCGGAGTTATCGCTGACCGGGTACGAGCGTGGGCTTGCGGCTGAATTGGCCATTGCGCCAGATGCCGAGGTCCTGCAACCGCTACGGGATTTCGCGCGGGAAGTCGGTGTGACGACAGTCGTCGGGATGCCGATTCGCCTGTCGGAGGATTCGCCCGTATTGATTGGGGCGCTGGTGTTGGGCGCTGATGGATCGCTCGGGATCTACAGCAAGCAACATCTGCATCCAGGCGAAGAAGTGGCATTTGCACCGGGAACCGGCGGTTCGACCCTGACCGTAGGTGCCGATACGGTCGCATTGGCGGTGTGCGCGGACTTCTCTCACGCCAGTCATGCCGCCGCAGCGGCGCAGCAAGGCGCCGATCTCTACGCGGCGGGCGTGCTGATCACGGAAAACGGCTACGCCCCGGATACCGCGTTGTTGCTAGGCTACGCCAGCGCTCATTCGATGACGGTCCTGATGGCCAACCATGGCGGTGCAACGGGTGGCTGGGAATCGGCAGGACGCAGCGCGATCTGGGCGTCGGACGGTTCGCTGATTGCGGCCGCACCGGGTACGGGTAACCTGATGGTCGTCGCTCGACGCAACGCTGACGGCTGGAAAGGGCAAACAGTGGAGGTTGCGCAGGGTGATGGTATTTAATTTACGCCCGGCGACATCCCGGGACCTCGACTTCGCTCGTGAACTGACCCGCAACAACATGCTCCGCTATTACATACAGCACGATCTGCTGTGGCAGGACGAAGGGTTCGACGTGGGCTGGAGCGGGCGCGAGAACTGGTTGATTGTGAGTGGCAGTACGGTGCTGGGCTTTTTCAGTCTGAGTCGTGACGCCAAAGCCCTGTACATCCGCGAATTGCACGTCCTCGAAGCGTTTCGAGGGCAGGGCGCCGGTTCCTGGGCGATTGATCAGGTCTTCGCCATGGCGTGCAAGGAACGGCGTCCGGCATTGCGTTTGACGGTATTTGAAAATAATCCCGCGCAAGCGTTGTATAAGAGAAAGGGGTTGAAGGTGGTCGGTACAGACGCGTGTTTCCTGAGAATGCAGCGTGATATCGATGCCTCGCCCGGCTGAAACACGCATACGACAAGCCTTTCAAGATGTATTGAAACTTTTTATATGATGCTTGCCGCTAGGTCTGCCAGTTGCTTTTTGCTAAGGTGTCGGCAACCCAATAAGACCATTTCGCGAGGTGTCTGCTTGATTAGGGTGCTAGTAGTCGATGATCATGATCTCGTTCGTACAGGCATTACACGAATGCTGGCTGACATCGATGGCCTGCAAGTAGTCGGCCAGGCTGAGTCAGGCGAAGAATCCCTGCTCAAGGCGCGTGAGTTGAAACCCGATGTGGTGCTGATGGACGTCAAGATGCCCGGCATCGGCGGTCTTGAAGCCACACGCAAATTATTGCGCAGTCATCCGGATATCAAAGTCGTCGCGGTCACCGTGTGCGAAGAAGATCCGTTTCCGACGCGGTTGTTGCAGGCAGGGGCCGCGGGCTATCTGACCAAGGGCGCCGGGTTGCCGGAAATGGTCCAGGCCATCCGCCTGGTGTTTGCCGGGCAGCGCTACATCAGCCCGCAAATTGCACAGCAACTGGCGATCAAATCCTTCCAGCCGACCAATGATTCGCCTTTCGACGCCTTGTCGGAGCGGGAAATCCAGATCGCGCTGATGATTGTCGGCTGTCAGAAGGTCCAGATCATTTCCGACAAACTGTGTCTTTCGCCAAAAACCGTGAACACTTACCGTTACCGCATTTTCGAAAAGCTTTCGATCAGCAGTGATGTCGAGTTGACGCTGTTGGCGGTTCGTCACGGCATGGTCGATGCCAGCCTCTGAAAATGACTGAAGTCTTCGATCCAAGCGCCTTTCTGTCGACGGTCAGTGGGCGTCCCGGTGTGTATCGCATGTTCGACAGCGAGGCGCGCCTGCTCTACGTCGGCAAGGCCAAGAACCTCAAGAATCGCCTGTCGAGTTACTTCCGCAAATCCGGTCTTGCGCCCAAGACCGCGGCGCTGGTCGCGCGTATCGCTCAGGTCGAAACGACGATTACGGCCAATGAAACCGAAGCCTTGTTGCTTGAGCAGACGCTGATCAAGGAGTGGCGTCCGCCCTACAACATCCTGCTGCGCGACGATAAATCCTACCCTTACGTCTTTCTCTCGGATGGTCAGTTCCCTCGCTTGAGCATCCATCGCGGTGCAAAAAAGGCCAAGGGCAAGTATTTCGGCCCTTATCCCAGCGCCGGTGCTATTCGTGAAAGCCTGAGTCTGCTGCAGAAGACGTTTTTCGTTCGTCAGTGCGAAGACAGCTATTACAAGAACCGCACGCGTCCTTGCCTGCAATACCAGATCAAACGCTGCAAGGCGCCCTGTGTCGGGCTGGTGGAGCCCGAGGTGTATGCCGAAGACGTACGACACTCGGTGATGTTCCTTGAGGGGCGCAGCAATGCGCTGACGGATGAGTTGTCCGCAGGAATGGAAGAGGCGGCGATCAACCTCGAGTTCGAGCGTGCGGCCGAGCTGCGCGATCAGATTTCATTACTGCGCCGGGTCCAGGACCAGCAAAGCATGGAAGGCGGGACGGGCGATGTCGACGTGATCGCAGCGTTCGTCAATCCGGGTGGTGCCTGCGTTCATTTGATCAGTGTGCGAGGCGGGCGAGTGTTGGGGAGCAAGAACTTCTTTCCGCAGGTGGGTATTGAAGAGGACGTTTCTGAAGTCATGGCGGCGTTTCTCGGCCAGTACTTCATCAGCAGTCCCGAGCGCGACTTGCCCAGCGAACTGATCGTCAACGTGGTTCACGAAGACTTCCCGACCCTGATTGCGGCCATCGATGAGCTGCGCGGTCGCGAACTGACCATCAGTCATCGGGTTCGGGGTACGCGAGCACGCTGGCAACAGTTGGCGGTCACCAATGCCGAGCAGGCCCTGGGAGCGCGACTGGCTAACCGTCAACACGTTGCTGCACGTTTCGATGCCCTGGCGGAAGTGTTGAATCTGGATGAGCCACCACAGCGCCTGGAGTGTTACGACATCAGTCACTCCAGCGGCGAAGCGACCGTGGCGTCCTGCGTGGTTTTCGGCCCCGAAGGTCCGATCAAGTCAGACTACCGTCGCTACAACATTGAAGGCGTCACCCCGGGCGATGACTACGCCGCGATGCATCAGGCCCTGACCCGACGCTTCAGCAAACTGAAGGACGGGGAGGGCAAGCTGCCGGACATTTTGCTGGTGGACGGTGGCAAGGGGCAGCTGTCCATGGCCCGCGACGTGCTCAATGAATTAGCCGTGCCTGATCTGATTCTGCTGGGCGTCGCCAAGGGCGCCACGCGCAAGGCCGGTTTCGAAACCTTGTATCTGAATGATGCTGCCCACGAATTCACCTTGCGCGGTGATTCCCCCGCGCTGCATTTGATCCAGCAGATACGCGACGAAGCTCACCGTTTCGCGATTACCGGGCACCGCGCCCGTCGTGGGAAAACTCGCCGCACGTCTACACTTGAGGGCGTTGCTGGCGTCGGACCGACACGTCGCCGCGATTTGTTGAAACATTTTGGTGGATTGCAGGAGCTGTCTCGTGCCAGCATCGAAGAGATCGCCAAAGCACCCGGGATCAGTAAAAAGCTCGCAGAGTTGATTTATGCCAATCTGCACAGCGAGTAGAATGCCCCCTCACCTCGTAGCCAGTTGTGCCGATGAATATCCCTAATCTGATTACCGTACTACGCGTCCTGCTCATTCCGATCTTCATTTTACTGTTCTACCTGCCGTATCAATGGAGCTACCTGGCGTCCGCCTCGGTGTTCGCATTTGCCGCCGCCACAGACTGGCTGGATGGGTATCTGGCCCGCCGACTGGAACAAAGCACACCGTTCGGGGCTTTCCTCGATCCCGTGGCTGACAAGCTGATGGTCGCTGTTGCGCTGGTATTGCTGGTGCAAGAACATGGCAACCTGTGGCTCACACTGCCGGCCGCCGTGATCATCGGTCGCGAGATTGTCGTCTCGGCACTTCGCGAATGGATGGCCGAACTCGGCGCTCGTGCTCACGTCGCGGTGTCGAACCTGGGCAAATGGAAAACCGCCGCGCAAATGCTGGCGCTGGTGATCCTGCTGGCCAATCCGTCGGATTTCACGTTCTGGGTGCTGCTGGGTTATGCCTTGCTGCTGATATCCGCGGGCCTGACGTTGTGGTCCATGGTCCAGTATTTGCGGGCTGCCTGGCCGCATCTGAAGACCGACGTGGAAAAGAAATAAACTTTTTTGAATCAAGGGGTTGACGGGGCTTCTGGATTCTATAGAATGCGCCTCACCAAGACGCGGGAATAGCTCAGTTGGTAGAGCACGACCTTGCCAAGGTCGGGGTCGCGAGTTCGAGTCTCGTTTCCCGCTCCAATTGTTGTTCCACGGAGTTCCACTGAATTCCATGGAGAAAGAAAAAAGGACCTTCGGGTCCTTTTTTTGTTTGTGTTGTATTCCACTGACGTCTACTGCGTTCCAGCAGCATCCAGTGGTTTTAAGTCCATTTTCCTGTCTGTTTTTCGGCGTCTCTTAGGTCAAGACTTGTTCGCGAGGAAGCGACGGCCTGAAACTTACTTCATCAATGGCCACCAACTCGCCTGCTATCGAACGAGATGATCCTCGGGGATCAACTCTTCCAGCGAAACCGGAAACAGACTGCTCTGGTTCCGAGACTCTCCTTGGATGTAAGCCATAACGAAAAATGCTCCGTATCTTTCGACACGGAGCATTTTCTTTGAGCGCCCCTCGCAGATTGCTAGGTATTCACACAGTCTGCGAGGCCTCTTTTTTCATTGATGCGGTCAGTGTTTGTGCGCAAGCGGGTTCGCCGTCCTCAGCTCGGGCTCGGTCAGCGGTGTCGAACGGACAATCACACTGATGATGGTTAACGCCGCAATCACCAACCCCGGTGAGGTCGCCAACAATACCCCGGTGGTGCCGGCTCCAGCCGCCAGAATCTGCCCTGCGGCCAAGGGCCCGGCCACTGACCCCAGGCGCCCGATGGCCACGGCCGCGCCGACGCCGGTGGCACGCACCGAAGTTGGGTACGACGGCGGTGCCAGGGCGTAAAGCACCAGTTGCGCAGCCATCACAAACAACCCTGCGGCAAACCCGGCGATGCCCATCGGGACAATGCCCACCGACAGGCCGACTCCGGCCAGCGCCACCAGCAACCCGGTATAGACAAACAGCACGACCTTGATGCCGTTACAGCGATCCAGCAGCAGCCCGCCGAGCAGGGAGCCGAGGGCGCCGCCGATGTTGAACAGCATCTGGACCAGGCCAGCCTGGGGTTTGCTGAAGCCCTGTTCCAGCAGCAGTGATGGCAGCCAGTTGAGCAACATGTACATCACGGTCAGGGTGAAGAAGTAACTCAGCCACAACGCCAGGGTTACGCGAGCCCGGCCTTCGCCGAACAGTGCCTGGCCGGTTGAAGCGCGCGCCACATTGACAGTCCCTTGCTGCTGGCGAAAGGCGCTGGACTCGGGCAGCAGCAGGATCATCAGCGGCACCACCAGCAACGGTGCGAGACCGCCGATGATGAAGGTCGCCTGCCAATGATCGGTGAACAGCATGGCGACCACCGCCGCCAGTGCTCCACCCAACGGCACGCCGGCATACATGATGCTGATGGCGGTACCACGGCGTTGTTCACCCACGGCTTCGGCGCACAGGGCGATCAGGTTGGGCAGGGCGGCGCCCAGGCCCAGGCCGGTCATGAAGCGCGCCAACAGCAGGCTGGAGAAAGTGCTGACGTAGGCAGTGCTGAGCGAGAACACGCCGAACAGCAGCACGGCGCCGATGAGGATTTTCTTGCGACCGATGCGATCGGCAATCCAGCCGCCGAAGAAGGCGCCCGGCAGCAAGCCGATGATGCCGGCACTGAACACCCAGCCCATCATTTTCGGGTCCAGGGCAAAGGTCTGGCGCAGGCCCGCGGCGGCAGTACCGGCAGCTTGCAGGTCGAAGCCTTCAATCAGTGCAACGATAAAACACAGGGCGATGGTCAGCGTCGTACGACGTGATGGGGTGTCCATGGCGAACCTCATTTATTGTTTTTGTGGGTGTGCTGACGGATGAACGCGAGCCTGCTCGCCTCAAGCGACGATAGGCTGGAATTAAGATTAACAAAGATAACTAAAAAATGAACGGTCAAGGATACTTGGTGGAAAATGTAATTAACTCCATTTAAATCAATGTAATGGCGTATTGGCGAAGATGGATCTAAAAAATAGATAATAATATTAATGTTCGTTTATCGGTCATTATGGATTGACGCCGCCCTCAGCTCTTTCCATTCTCTGGTCTGAGATCCCTGGGGCAACCTTGGCGATCCCGTTCAAAAAACAACAACAATAAGTGGACATCGAACATGCCAACGCTCCCTTGGAACGCCCTTGCGGCGACTTCAGCCTTACCTGTTCGTGCACCTTGCCTGGTCCTGTTGGGCTTGAGTGTGATTGCCACTCCGGCGCTGGCCGAAGGCTTTATTGACGACAGCCACGGCACCTTGACCTTGCGCAATTACTACCTGGATCGCGACTACAAGGATGACGGGGCGAAAACCGCGACCAAGGAATGGGCTCAGGGTTTCATCATGAATGTGGAGTCGGGCTTTACCTCCGGGACTGTCGGCTTCGGCCTGGATGCCCGCGGGTTGATGGGGGTGAAGCTGGACTCGTCGCCGGACCGCAGCGGCACCGAGTTGCTGCCGGTGTCCAGCAGCGACAAGCGCGCGGCGGACGAATATTCGCGCCTGGCCATGACCGCCAAGATGCGTTTTGCCCAGACCACGGTGAAGACCGGTGATGTGTCGATCTTCCTGCCGTTCGCTTTCGCCAGCCCGTCGCGGCTGTTGCCGCAGACTTTTCGCGGCACCACCCTCAGTTCCAAGGACATCGAGGGACTGACCCTCAACACCGGCTACATCGATCGCATCAACAAGCGTGATTCCACGGACTACCAGCCGATGAGCATCGCCTCGCCGAACCGGCGTTTCAACGGCGCGGCCACTTCATCGCACATGGCCTATGTCGGCGGCGATTATCAGGTGAACAAGGACCTCAGTCTGCGTGCCTATCACGCCGAAGTGGCGGACCTGTACCAGCAGAACACCCTGGCCTTGCTGCACAATCTGCAGTTGGGCGAGGGCACGCTGACCACCGATCTGCGCAGTTTCTTCAGCGACGAAGATGGCAGCGCCAAGGCTGGCAAGGTGGACAACCGCAACCTGTCGGCGCTGTTCGGCTATCGCTTCGGCGGTCATCGCCTGAGCCTGGGTTATATGCATGCCAGTGGAGATACAGCGACGCCTTATGTGTCGGGCACCGAGTTGATGGGCATGAGTGAGCTGACCATGAGTTCGGACTTCCTCAATGCCAAGGAGCGGACCTGGCAGGCGATGTACGACTATGACTTTGTCGCCGCCGGGGTGCCCGGGCTGAAGAGCCGGCTACGTTATGTGCGCGGTGACCATATCGAGCTGACGGCACTGAATGCCGACGACCGTAAGGAGCGAGAATTCCAGATGGAACTGGGGTATGTCATCCAGAGTGGCCCGCTGAAGAACGTCGGGCTGATGGCGCGCAAGTCGATCTATCGCAATGACTTCCCCACCGGCGCGGCATTTCGCGATGAAAACCAGACCCGCTTTCTGGTGCTCTACACCGTACCGATCTGGTAAGTCGTTTTACCTGCCACGAGGCCGGCCGTTCCCCCCAGGAACGCGCCGGCGTTGGCGTTTCAGGCCTGATAGACCTTCTTCAGCAGCCTGAGCAGTTCTTCGCGTTCCTGGCTGTCGAGGTTGGACGTTGCATCCATGTCGCTCTCGGCCGCGATCAGTTTCAGCTCCTTGAGCAGGGCCTCGCCGGTCTTGCTGAGGAAAATCCCATAGGAGCGCTTGTCCGGTTTGCAGCGCACCCGCACCGCCAGTGCCCGGCTTTCCAGTTTGTTCAGCAGCGGCACCACTTGCGGTGGCTCGATGGTCAACGCCTTGGCCAGGTCGGCCTGCATCAGCCCGGGATTCTGGTCGATGATCGCCAGGGCCGAGAACTGCGCCGGTCGCAAGTCATGGGCCGAGAGCCGGCCAATGAGGTTCTGGAACAGTTTCAGCTGCGCCCGGCGCATGGCGTAACCAATCAGATCGTCCAGGGCGGAATCCAGCGGCGCCTGGGTTTCGGCGCTGTCGGCAGGGGCCTCGGGGGCGGCGGCAATCTTGGAAGACTTGGCCATTGCAGGGTGAATCCTCAGGCTGGCGGTTAAGAAGACTATCTAGTTTGCCGAGATTGGCCGGGGATAGCCATGACCTCTTTCAGATCTCTGGGCGTTGCGCCTGTTTCAGCGACGAAAAATATTCGGTTAATTTCATTAATGGTTAATTGACATAACTAATATTGGGGTTTAGTTTTTACCCATCGTCAAGTCAAGAACAAGAGAGCAACGCCATGAGCAATTACGAAGGTCGCTGGACAACCGTCAAGGTCGAGATCGAGGAGGGCATCGCCTGGGTCATCCTCAATCGTCCGGAAAAACGCAACGCCATGAGCCCGACATTGAACCGCGAAATGATCGACGTTCTGGAAACCCTGGAGCAGGATCCAGACGCCGGCGTACTGGTGCTGACCGGTGCGGGCGAAGCCTGGACCGCCGGCATGGACCTCAAGGAATACTTCCGCGAAGTCGACGCCGGCCCGGAAATCCTTCAGGAAAAAATTCGTCGCGAAGCCTCTCAATGGCAATGGAAACTGCTGCGTATGTATGCCAAGCCAACCATCGCCATGGTTAACGGTTGGTGCTTCGGTGGCGGTTTCAGCCCGTTGGTGGCCTGCGACTTGGCGATCTGCGCCGATGAAGCGACCTTCGGCCTGTCGGAAATCAACTGGGGCATCCCGCCAGGCAACCTGGTGAGCAAGGCCATGGCCGACACCGTGGGCCATCGTCAGTCGCTGTACTACATCATGACCGGCAAAACCTTTGGCGGGCAGAAAGCCGCCGAGATGGGCCTGGTCAACGAGAGCGTACCCCTGGCGCAACTGCGTGAAGTGACGATCGAGCTGGCGCGTAACCTGCTGGAGAAAAACCCGGTGGTGCTGCGGGCGGCCAAGCATGGCTTCAAACGTTGCCGCGAACTGACCTGGGAGCAGAACGAAGATTACCTCTACGCCAAGCTTGATCAGTCGCGCCTGCTGGACACCGAAGGTGGCCGCGAGCAGGGCATGAAGCAGTTCCTCGACGACAAGAGCATCAAGCCCGGTCTGCAGGCTTACAAGCGCTGAACCCCGGCATTGAATCAGGGCGAGCTGGCCGGGCGATCGAGCGTCTGCCAGCTGTTCGCCCCGGCGCCCAGGCGCTACTGTGAGCCCCTCGAACGTATTCCCGATAAAGACAATAAAGAGGAATCACCATGCTGGACGTGCCCCTGCTGATTGGCGGCCAGTCGTGCCCCGCCCGAGACGGACGTACTTTCGAACGGCGTAATCCGGTGACCGGCGAAGTCGTGTCGCGGGTTGCCGCCGCCACTCTGGAAGATGCCGATGCTGCGGTCGCCGCGGCTAAAGCGGCATTCCCCGCCTGGGCGGCCCTGGCCCCCAATGAACGACGCACCCGGTTGTTGCGTGCTGCCGAACAGTTGCAGGCCCGCAGCGCGGAATTCATTGCGGCGGCCGGCGAGACTGGCGCCATGGCCAATTGGTACGGTTTCAATGTGCACCTGGCGTCGAACATGCTGCGTGAAGCGGCGTGCATGACCACTCAGATCACCGGCGAAGTCATTCCCTCCGATGTGCCCGGCAGCTTCGCCATGGCCTTGCGTCAACCCTGCGGCGTGGTGCTGGGCATCGCGCCCTGGAACGCTCCGGTGATCCTCGCCACTCGCGCCATCGCCATGCCGTTGGCCTGTGGCAACACCGTGGTGCTCAAGGCGTCGGAACTGAGCCCGGCGGTGCACCGGCTGATCGGCCAGGTGTTGCAGGACGCAGGCCTCGGGGACGGCGTGGTCAACGTCATCAGCAATGCGCCCCAGGATGCCGCGGCGATTGTCGAGCGGCTGATCGCCAACCCGGCGGTGCGTCGGGTCAACTTCACCGGCTCGACTCATGTCGGGCGCATCGTCGGTGAATTGTCGGCGCGTCATCTCAAACCGGCGTTGCTGGAACTGGGAGGCAAGGCGCCGTTCCTGGTGTTGGAGGATGCCGACCTGGATGCAGCGGTGGAGGCTGCAGCCTTCGGCGCCTTCTTTAATCAGGGGCAGATCTGTATGTCCACCGAGCGCCTGATCGTCGATGCCAAAGTAGCCGATGCCTTTGTCGCCAAACTCGCGGCGAAGATCGCCACCTTGCCCGCCGGCAACCCCAACGCCGAAGGTTCGGTGCTCGGTTCACTGGTGGACAGCAGCGCTGGTGAACGCATCAAACTGTTGATCGACGATGCCCTCGACAAGGGCGCAACCCTGGTCACGGGTGGTCAGCTTGCGGGCAGCATTCTGCAGCCGACCTTGCTCGACGGCGTCACCGATGCCATGCGCCTGTACCGCGAGGAGTCCTTCGGCCCGGTGGCGGTGGTGTTGCGCGGCGAGGGCGATGAAGCACTGCTGCGCCTGGCCAACGATTCCGAGTTCGGTCTGTCGGCGGCGATTTTCAGCCGCGACACTGGCCGTGCTCTGGCCCTGGCTCAGCGGGTCGAGTCGGGCATTTGCCATATCAACGGTCCGACCGTGCACGACGAAGCGCAGATGCCCTTCGGCGGGGTCAAGTCCAGCGGCTATGGCAGTTTTGGCGGCAAGGCGTCTATCGAGCATTTCACCCAGTTACGCTGGGTGACCTTGCAGAACGGCCCGCGGCACTACCCGATCTGAGCATCCGCCGCACCGTCGGGCAAGCGAACGCTTGAGAGCAATCGTTGCCCGTGTGCAGGCAGACATAACAATAAAGAGGCTGCAGCCACTGGCTGCCATGCCCCGGTTGAACGCATTTCTGCGAGCCGGTGGCGTGCCTTGATGGAGAGCAAGCACGTGAGTTCCGAATTCAGATCGACACGCCAGATCGAAGCCAACGCACCGCGCTATCGCCAGGTGTCCATCGGCAATCCTGCGGTCGAGGTCAGCGAAGAGCAGGGCATCCTGCATATGCGCTCCCTGGAACCCTTGGCCAAGTTGCCTGCACGTTTGCTGGATCGCTTGGTGCATTGGGCCCATGTGCGCCCGCAACAGACCTTTATCGCTGCTCGCCAGAACGGCGGCGACTGGCGCCGGGTGAGTTACGCCGAGATGCTGACCAGCGTCCGTGCCATTGCCCAACGCCTGCTCAGCTATGGGCTTTCGGCCGAACGACCGCTGGCGATCCTCTCGGGCAACGACATCGAGCATTTACAGATTGCCTTGGGCGCGATGTATGCCGGGATTCCTTACTGCCCGGTTTCTCCTGCCTATTCGCTGTTGTCCCAGGATTTCGCCAAGCTGCGGCATGTCTGCAATCTGCTGCAACCGGGCCTGGTGTTCGTCAGCGACGCCGCGGCCTATCAGCGGGCGATCGATGCGGTGCTGCCGGCCGAAACGCCGCTGATCACCGTGCGTGGCCAAATACCGGGCCGCCGTCAGACGAGCTTTGACAGCCTGCTGGAACAGCCCGGCGGTGCCGAGGCCGATTGCGCCTTCACGGCCACCGGACCGGACAGCATCGCCAAGTTTCTGTTTACCTCCGGCTCGACCAAACTACCCAAGGCGGTGATCACCACCCAGCGCATGCTCTGCGCCAACCAGCAGATGCTGTTGCAGACCTTCCCTGTGTTCGGCGAAGAACCTCCGGTGCTGGTGGACTGGCTGCCGTGGAATCACACCTTCGGGGGCAGCCACAACGTCGGGATCGTGCTGTACAACGGCGGCACTTTTTATCTGGACGACGGCAAACCGACTGTCCAGGGGTTTGCTGAAACACTGCGCAACCTCAAGGAAATATCACCCACCGCGTACCTCACCGTGCCCAAGGGCTGGGAAGAACTGGTCAACGCGCTGGAGCAGGACGGCGAGTTGCGCGAACGTTTCTTCTCGCGCATGAAACTGTTCTTTTTCGCCGCCGCCGGTTTGTCCCAGCGCGTTTGGGATCGCCTGGACCGGGTTGCCGAACTGCATTGTGGCGAACGCATTCGTATGATGGCCGGGCTCGGCATGACTGAGGCGGCACCGTCCTGCACGTTCACCACCGGGCCATTGTCCATGGCCGGCTACATCGGCCTGCCGGCACCCGGTTGCGAAGTGCGGCTGGTGCCGGTGGACGGCAAGCTGGAGGGGCGTTTTCGCGGGCCGCACATCATGCCGGGTTACTGGCGCGCGCCGCAGCAGACCGCCGAAGTGTTCGACGAGCAGGGTTTCTACTGTTCCGGCGACGCATTGAAACTGGCCGACGCCCGCGATCCACAACTGGGGCTGATGTTCGACGGGCGCATCGCCGAGGACTTCAAACTGAGCTCCGGCGTGTTTGTCAGCGTCGGCCCGTTGCGCAATCGCGCGGTGCTCGAAGGTTCGCCCTATGTTCAGGACCTGGTGGTGGCCGCGCCGGACCGTGAGTGCCTGGGTGCACTGGTCTTTCCCCGTCTTTACGAATGCCGACGTCTGGCCGGTTTGAGTGCGCACGCCAGCGATGCCGAAGCCTTGGCCAGCGCGCCGGTGCGAGAATGGTTCGGCGATTGGCTGCAACGGCTCAACCGCGACGCCACCGGGAATGCCAGCCGCCTGGAATGGATCGCGCTGCTCGACGAACCCGCCTCCATCGACCGCGGTGAAATCACCGACAAGGGCTCGATCAACCAGCGCGCGGTGTTGCAGTGGCGCGCCGACAAGGTCGAGGCGCTGTATCGCGGCGAAGAACCTTCCATCTTGCGTGCCGGACCTCTGCCATGAGTGGAGTGGGGCAGTATTCGAGCTTTGGCGATGTGGCCATTTTCGAAGCACTGCGCACGCCTTGGGTCGATCTCGGCGGGGCCTTGGCCCAGGTTTCGCCGATCGACCTGGGGATCAAGGTCGGGCGCGAGGTGCTGGCCCGCGCCGCTATCGATCCATCTTTGGTCGATAGCGTGTTGGCTGGCTCCATGGCTCAGGCCAGTTTCGATGCTTACCTGCTGCCTCGGCATATCGGCCTTTATAGTGGCGTGCCGCAAGAGACTCCGGCACTGGGTGTGCAGCGCATCTGCGCCACTGGTTTCGAACTCTTGCGGCAGGCCGCCAGGCAGCTGGATGACGGCGTGCAGTTAGCCCTGTGCGTGGCGGCTGAATCCATGTCGCGCAACCCCATTGCCGCCTATACCCACCGCAGCGGTTTCCGGCTCGGTGCGGGCGTGGAATTCAAGGACTTTCTCTGGGAAGCCCTCTACGACCCGGCCCCGGGCGTAGACATGATCACCACCGCCGACAACCTGGCCCGGCGGCACGGCCTGAGCCGCGAAGAGGTGGATCGTTACGCCCTCGACAGCCATCAATTGGCGCTGCAGGCCCAAGCCGATGGCTGGTTTGAGCCGGAGCTCGTGGCGCTCGGCAATGAGCGTTTTGAACTGGCCGGCTATCAGCCACGGAGTATCCAGTTGCCACGGGGCGTAGACCGCGTGACTCGCGATAGTCATCCGCGACCCACCGATCTGGACGGCTTGGGCCGGTTGCGGGCGGTGCATGCCGGCGGTGTGCAAACGGCCGGCAACAGTTGCGCGGTGGTCGATGGCGCGGCGGCCGCGCTGGTGGGGCGAGCGTCTGCGGCCCGGCGTCCGGCGTTGGCCCATTTGCTGGCCAGTGCCGTGGTGGGCGTGGCACCGGAATTCATGGGGATAGGGCCTGCGCCAGCCATCCAGCTGCTTCTGCAACGCAGCGGTTTGGCCCTTGGTGAAATCGGCTTGCTGGAAATCAATGAGGCTCAGGCCGCTCAGGTATTGGCTGTGGCCCAGGCGCTTGAACTGGACGGTGATCGGCTCAACCGGCGGGGCGGCTCGATTGCTTTGGGGCATCCCTTGGCCGCCACGGGTTTGCGCCTGGTGCTGACCCTGGCCAGGCAATTGCGCGAGGGCAATCTGCGTTATGGCATCGCCGCCGCGTGTGTCGGTGGCGGGCAGGGCATGGCTCTGCTGATCGAAAACCCGGCGTATCAAGGCTGAGGTTAACCCCGAGGCCTTTGTTGTAGTCAGCCCAATCCTGGCGTCACCGTCTTGCGTTACTATGCAGACCCACCTTTCTGGAAGTTGCCTGGATGAGTAAGCCCGGTCAAACGGTGCTGGTCGCGTTGCGCAAGATGATCGCCTCGGGCGAGCTGGCGGCTGGCGAGCGCTTGATGGAAATTCCCACAGCAGAGTTGTTTGGTGTCTCGCGAATGCCGGTGCGCATGGCGTTCCGCACGCTGGAGCAGGAAGGCTTGCTGGTGCGCTTTGGCGGGCGCGGGTTTCAGGTGCGTTCGGTCAGCCCCGATGACATTGCCGGCGCGGTTGAAGTGCGAGGTGTGCTCGAAGGCCTGGCGGCGCGTCAGACCGCCGAGCGCGGGCTATCGGACGAGGCCCGGGCGACCCTTGAACAGTGCCTGATGCAAGGTGATCAGCTGTTCGACAAGGGGTTTGTGACCATCGAGGACCTGGAGGTCTATCACGACCTCAACATGCGTTTTCACGAAGTGATTGTCGAAGGCAGCCACAACCCGGCGATCGCCGACGCACTGGCGCGCAACGATCATTTGCCCTTCGCTTCGGTTACAGCCCTGGCAGTGGACCGCAACGACATGGTCCGGGAATACCGACGCTTCAACTACGCCCACATGCAACACCATTCGGTGTTCGATGCCCTGGTCAACCGCCAGGGCGCGCGTGCCGAAGCGATCATGCGCGAGCACGCCAACGCCACGCTGCGCTATGCCGAGATCTTCGGCTCAGCGACGGCTGAAGAGCGGATGAAGGTCATTCTCCGCTCGGAATAGGCGCGGCTCTTTCAGATATCCAGCACCAGCAGCGGCGTTTTCGAGCGCGAGCAGCAAGGGGTGAATTGGTCGTTGCAGGCCTGTTCATCCTCGGTGAGGAACAGGTCACGGTGTTCCGGCACGCCCTCGAGAACCCGAGTCAGGCAGGTGCCACAAATACCCTGTTCGCAAGAAATGGCGATCTCGATGCCCTGGTTTTGCAGCACCTGTACCACGCTCTTGTCGGCCGGCACCTCGAAGACCTGGCCGCTGCTGGCGACCTTGATCGAGAAACTGCCATCGGCGCCAGTGTCGACAGGGGTGGCGGCGAAGTACTCGCGATGCAGGCATTGCTCCTGCCAGCCTTTAGCCTTGGCCGTGTCCAGCACATGCTGCATAAAACCGCCGGGGCCACACACATATAAATGCACATCGTTCTGAGGTGTGGCCAGGACCTTGGCCGCGTCCAGCGCGGTGTCGGGTTCCTGATCGAAATGCAGGAATACCCGGTGGGCAAAAGGCGAGTGTTGCAGGCGTTCGACAAAGGCCGCGCGCTCCCGCGAACGGGCGCAGTAGTGCAGTTCGAAATCCGCACCGCTATGGGCCAGGCGCTCGGCCATGCACAGGATCGGGGTAATGCCGATACCGCCGGCGAAGAGCAGGCTGCGCCGGGCCTCATGCGCCAACGGAAACAGGTTGCGCGGCTCACTGATAGACAGCCGCGTGCCGGGCTGGATCTGCTCGTGCATGGCCAGTGAACCACCGCGAGAGGTCGGATCCTTGAGCACGCCAATCAGGTAGCGATGGCGTTCTTCGGGGTGGTTGCACAGGGAATATTGCCGGATCAGGCCACCGGGCAGGTGCACATCGATATGCGCGCCGGCGCTGAAGGTCGGTAGCGGTCGATCATCGACACTGGCCAGCTCGTAGCTGCAGATGTCCTGGGCTTCGTTGTTGCGGGATACCACCAGCACTTCGATCATGCCATTGACTCCTGCGGGGCTCGTTCCTCGGCGATCAGGCGCTCCAGAATACGGCGCGACTGCACACCGCCGGCGTCGATATTGAGCTTGAGCAAGTTGCGCTGGGGATGGCTGAGCAGGTTCTGTTGCTGGCGTTCGAGCATCTCCAGGTCCTCGCTGAAAATCTTCCCCTGACCCTCGCGAATGCTCGCGGTCAAGGCTTCATCCTGCGGGTTGAAATTGCGCGCCATGCCCCAGAAGTACCAGATCGAGGTTTCGGTTTGCGGCGTGATGAAGTCGACGACGATACTCGACGCCTTGAACTGATGGGGGGCGTGATAACCACCTTTGCCGGCATGGGCCACACCGACTTCGATCAGCACATGACTGGGCGGGATGAAGCGGCAGATCTGCCAGCGGTCCACGGGTACATCGTCGGCCAGATTGTTGCCGCGCAGGGCCATGCGCCAGAAGGGCGGGGCCATGATGTTTTCCAAGTGGCGGGCAGTGACCACCTCGTCGCCGTCGACCGTGGTCACCGGCGGTGCTTCGTCGATTTCCTTTTGGCCGATGCTGGACGCGTGAACGTAGGTTTCGTGAGTCAGGTCCATCAGGTTGTCGATCATCAGGCGATAGTCGCACTGGATGTGGAACAGGCCGCCACCATAGGCCCACTCGTCGCTGACCGCCCATTCCAGATGATGGATCAGCGCCGGGTCGGCCAACGCCTGATCGCCGGGCCAGACCCAGATAAATCCGTAACGCTCGACCACAGCAAATGTCTTGTTGCACGGAAAGCCGCGAACCCGCTGCCCGGGCATTTCCACGGTCTTGCCGTCGCAGCCCATCACCAGGCCGTGATAGCCGCACACCAGATTGCCGTTTTCCACATAGCCCAAAGACAGCGGTGCACCGCGATGAGGGCAGAAGTCCTCGACCGCTGCAACCTGGTTTTCCTGGCTGCGATAGAAAACGATTTTTTCGCCGCAGATCTGCCGCCCGAGGGGTTTTTGCGCAATTTCATCGGGGGTGCAGGCGACATACCAAGTGTTTTTTGGGTACATGAAAAAATCTCCAAGTCAGCGCTTGTTTTTGTTTTAGTGGATCCATTAGGCGATAAGTTGATCCTGCGCGTCAACCACTGTCTAATGGATTTTATGCGTATTTTTAGGACTAAAAAGCATGGTTCGCTCAAGGCAAATTTATTTTAATGCAATCAATGGATCCATTAATTGGTGTTCATGTACAAAAAAACCACCGGCGACGGTTTCTTCGTGAGTGACAGAAGTGGGTGGTTTGGGAGAGTGCTTGGGGGGCGCCAGACTCTAAGGGCATAAGGTGGTGAATCCTTGAACTATCCATTTTCGGCACAAATGAGCGTTCTACTGTGAGGCCGGAATGGAACTTGCGTGATGTCAGGCCTGTAAGCCTTGGAACTGATGAAGGTTGGGTCAATGAACAATAATAATGTGCTGATACCACCGGCCTCAGTGGCTGTCCGATCGGCGTTACCCATCCAGCGTTTTCTGACCAGCGACATCGATGAGCACGCCCGGAATTTGGGCGGCTGGCAAGTTCGCTACGATCAGTTAACCCCGGGACGCTTTGAAGGTGAGCTGATCGAGTTCCGTTCGGACTGGATGCAACTGGTGCGCGACCGCTCTAATCAGGCCATGACTAAAAGTGGCATGGCCTGGAAAGGTGCAATCACCTTCAGCATACCTTTGAGTGCCCACGGCTCGGTCTATTGCTCGGGGCATCCGATTCACGAGCTCAGCCTGTTAGTCGCTCACGGTGAAAATCTTCCCGAGTTGCGCACGCCGCAGCAACTTGATTTGCTTGGGGTGGCGATTGAAGAAAAGGCACTTGAGCATCTCCTGGAGCGTCAGGGCAGTCACTTTCGAATTACCGATCTTCCCAAGTGTTACCGTTTGGGCAACTCCTCTGTGCCCGCTGAGCTCGCTGCGCTGTTCGATGAACTGTCGGCCTGCGATCAGCAGCGTGATGCGTTGCTTGGGTATGACTCGATCCGCCGTGGCATACGCGATGCGGTGATGCTGCACTTGCTGGAATTGGTTGCGCCGGATCAAGCCCCGCCACTCAATCCCACGGCACGCAAAAGGATGGTCGATCGGGCTCGCGAGTATGCGCTCGGCCACCTCGACGAGCCGCTGTCGATTCTTGACCTGTGCAATCACATAGGCGCCAGCCGGCGCAAACTTCAGTACTGTTTTCAGGAAACCCTGGGAATCAATCCGGTGGCGTATCTGCGGGCGTTACGCCTCAATGCAGTGCGCCGCGAACTGCGAAAGAGCACTCAATCCCATGGGGTACAAGAAGTGGCAGCACGCTGGGGTTTCTGGCATTTGAGTCGTTTCTCCAGCGATTACCGAACCATGTTCGGTGAAAGCCCTTCACAGACTTTGCGTCGCACCCAACTCTGCTGAAATCGGATAACCCGTCTACTGCACTGCTTACTAGGATGGCCCACACCACTTGATGGGAGGGGCATTCGATGATTCATAACAATAATTCAAGCGTCAGAACCTTCACGTTGTTCACATTGGGGCTGCTTGGTTTCTGCGCCACCGCTCATGGCACCGAGAACGGCGCGCCGACCACGGCTGTCGGTGTTTATGATTTCGGCGCGGGGATGATGCCGCCGGCAACACCTTTCGGGACCCTGGGTCTGCGAACTTCGTTTTACTCGGCCAACGTTCAGAAGGACCGCCACGGGCGCTCACTCGACAACAACTTCTCGCTGGACGTGCTGTCGATCGGCGTCGCGTACATGCGGATGACGGATCACACCGTATTGGGCGCCAAGTATGGTTTCGGCGTGGTGGTGCCGTTCTTCAAAATGGACGCTTCAGTTAAGGTGCCGACGCCGGTCGGGCCGTTGAGCCTGGAAGCCGACCCCTTTCGAATGGCCGACGTGCAATTGTTGCCATTGATCTTGCAGTGGAACCTGTCGCCGAATCTGTTCATCAACACGCAGCTGCAGATCCAGACACCCACCGGTGACTACGACAAGAATCGTCTGGTTTCACCTGGCCTCAATCACTGGACGTTCTCGCCGATCGTCAACGCCACCTACATCACCGACAGTGGCTTCGAGGTTTCTTCAAGCTTTGAAGTCGACGTCAATACGCGTAACCACGCGACCGATTACAAAAATGGTGTCGAGTACCGTCACGAATTCGCCGTCGGCCAGCACGTAGGGCCATGGACCGTGGGGCTGGGCGGTTACTACTACCGCCAGTTCACCGATGACGATGCACCGGGTCTGGAGGCGGGCAACCGCGCGCGGGTCCTGGCGATTGGTCCTGCGGTGAGCTACTTCAAACCGGGGTTGCCACCTGTCTGGCTGCATGCCTACAAGGAGCATGACGCCAGCAATCGTGCCGAGGGCTACACCGTGGCTCTGCGTATTTCTCAAAGTTTCTGAGGGGCTTGTCATGAACCAATCACGTTCTGTTTCAGCTGCTGCCTCCTCTTCGCCACGTCAGGCCAGTGGGCGACGTGAAGGACTGGTGCTGATGCTTGGCAGCAGCCTGACCATCATGGGCGCGGTGATGGTCGCTCCAATATTGCCCAAGCTTGGCGCCGAGTTCGGCCCCCTGGAACCCCAGGCTAACTTGCTGGTGCCTTTGGCGGTCACCGGGCCGGCGCTGGCGATAGCACTGTGCGCGCCCCTGGCCGGGTGGTTGGCCGATCGGGTCGGGCGCAAGACTTTGCTGGTGATTGCAACCTTGCTGTACGCCTTGCTCGGGGCCGTGCCGGCAGTGCTCGATGACTTGTCGGCCATCGTCGGCGTGCGTCTGTTGTTCGGTTGTACCGAAGCCGCGGTGATGACCTGCTGCGCCACCTTGATTGCCGACTATTGGCAGGGCGAGGAACGGCTGCGCTACATCAATCGGCAAGTGGTGACCATCGGCCTGGTGGGCTCGCTGTTCTTTGTGGTGGGCGGTGCATTGGGTGAGCATTCCTGGCGTCTGCCGTTCTTGCTGTACCTGCTGCCGCTGTTGCTGGTGCCGGTGATGATGAAGGTGTTGTGGGAGCCTGCGACCGGCAAGCAACAGGTCGAGGAGCGCGATCAGGGAAAGGTCGCAGTGTTTCCGTTGGTGCTTGGTTATCTGCTGATCCTCAGCGGTATGGTTTTGAGCTTCATCGTGCCGATTCAGGCACCGATTCTGCTGGTCAGCCTGGGGATTACCTCAAGCACGATGATCGGGCTTTCGGCGGGTTTGAGTCTGCTGGCGACCTTGGGTGGTTCGTTGATGTGGCCGCTGTTGCGTAGACGCATCGGTATCGCCGGTTGCAATGCGCTGCTGCTGACATTGCTGGGGCTTGGGCTCTGGCTGTTGATGCGCGGGCAAAGCTACAACGCTGTACTGGTGGCGGTGCTGATTCACGGTCTGGGCGCCGGGCTTCTGGTGCCCAACGCGATGGCGCCAGTGATGAATGCCCTGAGTGCCAATACCCGTGGTCGTGGGTTGGGAGGATTTACCGCTTTTCTGTACTTCGGTCAATTTGTCAGCCCGCTGGTGGTGGCACTGATCAATGCTTTCTCGGGCGACCTGAGCCATTCCATCGAATGGCTGGCGTTCGCCAGTTTTGCCTCGGCACTGGTCTGGGCGCTGGCCGGCATGCAAGCGCGACGAAAAGCCGTCGCCAGCACTTTCGAATCGAGTCATTCGTAATTTTAAAGGGAGAGATGGGTATGCAAGGCATCCAGAACTTGCTGGACAACGAGGACGCCACAGGTCTGGCCGAGTGGGTCAGACGTGGTGAAGTTCTACCCTGCGAGCTGCTCGAGGCGGTGATTGATCGCATCGAGCTGGTTGAACCGCAGCTCAACGCGGTAGCCGAGCGGCTGTACGATTCGGCTCGTCAGGCGGCACGAGAGTCGCAGCCCGTGGAAGGCGTGTTTGCCGGTGTCCCGACCTTGATCAAGGATCTGTTTTCTCCGGTCAACGGCGCGGCGATGACCAATGGTTCGCGGTCCCTGGGAGGGTTTCGGGCGGATTTCGAATCTGAAATCGTGACGCGTTTGCGCCGTGCAGGTTGCCTGATTCTCGGTACCAGTACCTCCCCGGAGTTCGGGACGTCTTACTCCACTGAGTCAGCGCGATTTGGCGCCACGCGCAATCCCTGGAACATCGCCCATAGCGCGGGTGGTTCCAGTGGCGGCGCGGCAGCCTTGGTTGCGGCGAGAGTTGTGCCCTTCGCCCATGGCAACGATGGGGGTGGCTCCCTGCGAGTCCCTGCGTCCTGCTGCGGGGTGTTCGGACTCAAACCGAGTCGCGGGTTGCTACCTTCAGGCCCGATGGTCGGTGAGGGCTGGGCCGGGATGGGGACCCCGCACGCAATTACCTTGTCGGTACGTGACAGCGCCGCGTTGTTGGATGCCACGGCCGGCATTGATTTGGGTGCCCCTTATGCCGCGCCCATGCAGACGCAGCCTTATGTCGCAGCACTGGAGCGTGATCCACGGCCGTTGCGTATTGCGTTGGTCGAGCAATTGGGACCTTGGCCAACCTCTACAGAAAGTATCGATGCCGTGCGCCAGGCCGCCAGTTTGTGCAAATCCCTGGGGCACCGGATTGAACCGGTCAGTTTGCCAGTTGTGTTGCCAGAGTTTCTCGATCAGGTATTCACAATCATTGGCGCAAGCACTCGCCACTATGTCGACGTATTGGGCCAGATGCGCGGTTTTGCGGTGCAGCCTGAAGAACTCGAAGCCCGGACACGGATCATTCTGCGCAGCAAGGGCGATGTCAGCGGCGCGCAGTATGCGGCGGCGGTGGAGTGGATTCATGCCTTGGGTCGCCAGTTGGCGGTGTTCATGGAGGATTACGACCTGATCCTCACGCCGACCCTGGCGCGTGAACCTATACCGATTGGTGAACTGGACCTTCAGGACGATCGCTTGAGCCTGGATGAGTTGATCGAACGCTACCACAGCTACTCGCCATTCACGGCGCTGTTCAACGCCAGCGGCCAACCGGCGATGTCGGTGCCTTTGTACTGGAGCGCTGCGGGCCTGCCCATGGGCGCGCATTTTGCCGGGCGCTTTGGCGAGGAAAGTACCTTGTTGGCATTAGCCGGGCAGCTTGAGCGTGCTCAACCATGGCGGGGGCGGGTACCACCGGTGAATGCCTGTCAGCGGTCAGCTTCAGTGCACCGATCAAGTTCGATGTTTGGATGAGTGCATAGTGTTTCCGGTAAGGCGGCTCTGTCTGGAGCCGCTTTGCAGGCATGCGCTCTGGGGCAATTGCCTGATGGACTGATGAGTAATTCAATCAAGTCGGCGACATAGCCAGGCTTGGGTCTGATACGGGAACTCAATAGTTTGATGCCCGCGCAGGGACGGGTGGGTCTGGATCAGGGCCTGCAATTGCTCGGCAACTTTCGCCTTCTCTGCGGGAGGTAGAGCGGCGATGAAACTCACCGACAAAAACCGGTCTATGATCACCTCCTGGGCACTGCCTGCATGTGCGTATGGAAAGCAGGTCACTTCGGGTTCAGAGAAGTAGCGCCCCGTGAAGGGCAATAGCCAGTCCCCGGTATGAAAGCGTGGGGTATCGGCTTCGTAGGGGGTAATGATCTTGGTGATGGCCGCCACCCAGTCCACCGACTCATCGCGTACGTTCCAGATCAGCCCGAGTCGTCCGTTCGGTTGGAGCACTCGATGGATCTCGGCCAGAGCCGTTTCAGTCGCGAACCAGTGAAAGGCCTGAGCGCATATCAGCGCCTGAGCCGTTCCAGATCCGAGCGGGATCGAATCGGCCGTTCCCTCCAGTATCCTGACGTCCGGCAGATTATGGGTAAACTCGGTTCGCATGGCCTCGACCGGTTCGACGGCAATAACATCGATGTCCATTGATTTCAGCAGTCGAGTGAACTTGCCGGTGCCGGCGCCCAAGTCGATGACCGTTGAGCCGGGATTTATGTCAAGCGTTTCCCTGAGCCACGTCTTAAGGTCGCTTGGATAGTCCGGGCGGCCATGAGCATAGGTACTGGCTTCTGTTGAGTAACCAAGCTGAGCAGCCTTATGAACACCTGTCATGATCAGCGACCTTTTTTGTGGATGGCGGTACACAGCGTGTGCGCAATTTCGTGCGCACTTCCTGCAAGCCATCACGTTAGCACCTGCGGCCCGATGAGCGCGCCACAGTTCAACCGCTATCAGTAACGAATCATCACCGACTTGAGCTCGGTGTAATCATCGATAAAGGCACTGCCAAACTCCCGCCCCACCCCCGAGGACTTGTTGCCACCGAACGGCACCGCCGGATCAAGCATAGTGTGCATGTTCACCCACACAGTGCCGGCCTCGATCGCGGGCACCATGCGCAGGGCTTTGCTCAGGTCATTGGTCCAGAGGCTGGCACTCAGGCCATAGGGCGTGTTGTTCATCAGTTCCAGCAATTCTTCTTCGGTGTCGTAGGGGAAGAAGGTGGCTATCGGGCCGAAGGTTTCCTCGTTGAGCAGAGTGTCGTCGATGGTGTTGGCGAGGATCACTGTCGGTTCGACATAACAGCCGGGCCGGTCGATCAGGTTGCCGCCGTGGATGATGGTGTTGTTTTCGGCACGGGCCTTGGCGAAAAAGCCTTCGAGCTTGAGTTGATGCTGGCGGTTGGTGACCGGACCGAATTCGGTGCGCTCATCCAGTGGCGAGCCAATGTTCAGTTTGCTCAAGCGTTGGGCCAGTTTGTCCATGATCGGCTCGATCTGCGAGCTATGGGCGAAGAACCGTTCGGCCGCGGCGCAGATTTGTCCGGAATGCAGGAAGCCGGCCTCGATAATACCGTTGACCGCTTTGTCCAGATCGACATCGCGCAGGAAACCTGCCGAGTTTTTACCGCCCAGTTCCAGGGTCGCACGGGTCAACCCGGCGCCCATGGCACTGCGGCCGACAGCGATGCCGGTGGGCACTGATCCGGTGAACGAAACCTTGTCGGTGCCGGGGTGCTCGATCAGTCCTTTTCCCACCAGACCACCACCGGTCAATACGTTCAGCGCGCCGGCAGGCAGGCCGGCTTCGATCGCCAGTTCGGCGATCCGCAGGATGGTCAACGGGGTGAATTCGCTGGGTTTGATGATGATGCTGCACCCGGTTACCAGCGCCGAGGCGAGTTTCCAGATGGCGATCATGGTCGAAAAATTCCACGGCACAATGCCCACCACCACGCCGACCGGTTCGCGCAGGGTGAAAGCGGTATAGCGTTCGCCGGCGAAGGAGGGTAGTGACGGGGTGATGGTCTGGCCGCTGATCTTGGTCGCCCAGCCGGCGTAATAACGCAGGAAGTGAGCAGCCTGGTCGACTTCGAATGCCCGGGAAATCTGGATGATTTTGCCCGATTGGCAGGTTTCGATCTGCGCCAGTTCTTCGCGGTTTTGCTCCAGCAGGTCAGCCAGTTTCAGCAGCACGTTGCCCCGCGTCGCCGGTGCGACCTGGGACCAATGCTTGAAGCCGCGATTGGCCGACTCCACTGCCACATCGATATCGACAGGATCAGCGTCTGCAACTCGGGCGATGACTTGGCCGGTGGCGGGATTGATCACCTCCAGCGTCTGGCTGGAATGGCTCTGGACGTAACCGCCGTCAATAAACAGCGCATGGCTTCGACTGAGAAAGGCTTCAACTTCTGGCAGTAGTGGAATATCGCTCATGGGGGTTTTCCTGGTCGCGAACAAGAGAAAAGACCGAGGTTATTCCATGGGGCCAAGCGTGGCTTGACTATACCTGCCGGGCCACATGTCTGTGGCTGCCAGAGCAGTTGGACGCCTGAGCACTAGACGTGGTCGTTGCCTTTGAAAAGTACAATATTGGCTCTGGAAGGTGCATTTTTTACCTGGACGGCTCGTTCCATAATGGCCCTGCATCCGGCGCCGCTCCTTCGATTCGGAGGAGATCGCCGGGCATCCAATAATAAGCAGGGCCGTCCATGAAAAAGCCAAACCCGCTTCTCGAAGACCTCAAGTCCATTCTGCCGACCATCGCTGCCAATGCCTTTCAGGCCGAGCAGGACCGCAAGGTCCCCGACGAGAACATTGCGCTGCTCAAAAGCATCGGCATGCACCGCGCCTTTCAGCCGAAGAAGTTTGGTGGCATGGAAATATCGCTGCCACAATTCGCCGACTGCATTGCCTTGCTCGCCGGTTCTTGTGCCAGCACGGCATGGGCCATGAGCCTGCTCTGCACCCACAGCCATCAACTGGCGCTGTTCTCGGCCAAACTGCAGCAGGAAGTCTGGGGCACTGACCCGGATGCCACCGCCAGCAGCAGCATCGCGCCTTTTGGGCGTACCGAAGAGACCGAAGGCGGCGTGCTGTTCAGCGGTGAAATGGGCTGGAGCAGCGGTTGCGATCACGCTGAGTGGGCGATCGTCGGTTTCCGCCGCAAGAATGCTGAAGGCGCCCAGGACTACTGCTTCGCGGTAGTGCCACGCAGCGACTACCAGATCCGTGACGACTGGTTCGCCGCCGGTATGAAAGGTAGCGGCACCAAGACCTTGATGATCGACAATGTGCTGGTACCAGAACACCGCATCCAGAAAGCCAAGGACATGATGGAAGGCAAGTCCGCAGGCTTCGGTCTGTACCCGGACAGCAAAATTTTCTACTCGCCGTATCGTCCTTACTTCGCCAGCGGTTTCTCCACTGTCAGCCTGGGTGTTGCCGAGCGGATGCTTGAGGTGTTCCGCGAAAAGACCAAAACCCGCGTGCGCGCCTACACCGGTGCTGCGGTCGGTGCCGCGACACCGGCCTTGATGCGTCTGGCCGAGTCGACTCATCAGGTGGCTGCAGCCCGAGCCTTTCTCGAGAAAACCTGGGAGGAACATGCCGAACACAGCGAACAGCAGCGTTATCCAACCCGCGAGACCCTGGCGTTCTGGCGCACCAATCAGGCCTACGCGACCAAAATGTGCATCCAAGCGGTGGACCGTCTGTTCGAGGCTGCTGGTGGCAACGCCTGGTTCGAGCACAACGAGATGCAGCGTCTCTTCCGCGACTCGCACATGACCGGGGCCCATGCCTACACCGACTACGACGTCTGCGCGCAGATCCTCGGCCGCGAGCTGATGGGCCTGGAACCTGATCCGAGCATGATCTGAGTCGGACCGTCATAACAACAATCAGGACTGCTCCTGAAAGCAGTCCGGGAGTCTTGCATGTCTGATAACAGCGTTTGTGCAGCCACTGAAACGACCTTCGACCCACGCGCCTTTCGCCGGGCACTGGGCAATTTCGCCACCGGGGTGACCGTGGTGACCGCCGCCACCGCATCCGGGCGCAAAGTCGGGGTGACCGCCAACAGCTTCAACTCGGTATCCCTCGATCCGCCTCTGGTGCTGTGGAGCATCGACAAGCGTTCCAACAGCCACGAGGTGTTCGAAGAGGCCAGCCATTTCGCGGTCAACGTACTGGCGGCGGACCAGATCGACCTCTCCAACAATTTCGCCCGCCCCAAGGAAGATCGCTTCGCCGAGATCGAATTCGAACCAGGCGAGGGCGGCGCGCCGGTATTCGCTGATTGCTCGGCGCGTTTTCACTGTGAGAAATACCAGCAAGTGGACGGCGGCGATCACTGGATCATGATCGGCAAGGTGGTGGCCTTCGACGACTTCGGCCGCTCGCCGTTGCTCTATCACCAAGGCGCCTACTCCATGGTCCTGCCCCATACCCGCATGACCAAGCGCGATGAAAGCCAGCCTCCGAGCAGCCATTTCCAGGGGCGCCTCAGCCACAATCTGTATTACCTGATGACCCAGGCGGTGCGGGCCTACCAGTCCAGCTACCAGCCACGGCAGCTGTCCACAGGCCTGCGCACCAGCGAGGCACGGATGCTGATGGTGCTGGAAAGTGACGCTGGGCTGGGCCTGAACGATCTGTTGCGGGAGGTGGCAATGCCGGTGCGGGAAATCGATGAGGCGGTGGCCAACCTCAAGCGCAAAGGGTTGGTCAACGACGATGACAGCCGCGTGCGCCTGACCACTGCCGGTATCGAGCAGACCGAAGACCTCTGGGCCATTGCTCGGGAGCAGCAGGACAAGGTGTTCGCCGATTTCAGCGAAGAACAGATCGACACCTTCAAAGCGGTGTTGAAGAGCCTGATCAGTAACTGTTGATATCCCATCAAATTTTTATGGCGCCTCAGGGCGCCATTTTTATTGATGGCAGACAGGAGCAAACGCCTCAGCAGCCTCGTACAAGCAATCACCTTTAGTTTGCTATCAGATCCAGTGTTTCGACTCGACGAACAAAGGACAGGCTGATGTTCTTCAAGAAACATAAACAGCTGCAGGCGCTCGCTGAGGCAGTGCAGCTGGAACAGTTCACGCAAGAAAAAGCCCAAATCGTGCAGCGGCTGCTGACGGTCGAGAGCCTGGCCAAGGACCAGACCGGCCAATTGGAGAGAAGCGAGCAGGCGCTTGAAACCCTTCGCCAGCAACTGGAACAGGCCCGGAGCCGCGAACAGGCGCTTGAAGTCGAGTTAAGCCGGCACGTGCAGCTGTCCCGCCAGCATCAGCAGGAGGAGCAGATCTGGGAACTGTTGCAGTCGACACTGACCGAAGGCTGCTGGGATATCACCGTGGTCAACGGCGATGTGCAGGATCCAGCCAGCTGCATGCGGTTTTCCAATCAGTTCCGCATCCTCATGGGCTATGCGCTGCATGAGCTGCCCGACGGCTGGGATGCTCAGGTCAGCATTACTCATCCAGACGATCTGCCGAAGATCATGGCGATCTTCGATCGGGAAATCCTCGCAACCCACAGTGGCGGCGAATACGTCTTTGAATACCGGATGCGCCACAAGACCCGTGACTACATCTGGTGTCGCGAGCGTGGTCGTGCGGCCCGTGATGAGCAGGGACGTTTGACCCGTGTGATCGGCGCGGTACGCGACATCAGCGATGAGCGTTCAGCCAAGGCCACCCATCAACAAATGCTTGAACAGAATCAGGCAACCTACGGCCAGATCGCGACGGTGGTGGGGGTCATCAAGGGCATCGCCGACCAGACCAATCTATTGGCCTTGAACGCCGCCATCGAAGCGGCCAGGGCGGGCGAGGTCGGGCGCGGGTTTTCAGTGGTGGCCGATGAAGTGCGCAAACTGGCGGAAAATACCCGCCAGGCGACTCATCAGATTCAGACGATGTTGCATCAACATAAACAGTAAACCGCGTCAGGAGCTGCGCAAGGCAGCTCCTGACGGCGATCAGAAGGGCACGGCCACGGTCAGCTGGCTGTAGACGTTGGTGCCGTTGCCGCCCACCTGATTGCCGCCGTTGCTTGCATCCTGTTTCGGCTGGTAAAGACCGATCAGCGGACTGATGATCAGGTGGCTGTTGACCGCCCATTCGACATACAGGTCCAGCTCTCGGGCATCCAGATTGAGCGCATTGCTTTTATCCAGGGTGTTGAAGTCGAAGTACAACGCACCGACCGTCAAATTCTCCAGCGGGGTCGCCTTGAGGCCGACATGATGGATGCTGGTGTTGCTATTGAAAGGACCGGCGTAGTTGGAGGCAACCTCTCCCTGGAACCAGGTGCCGTAACCGGTGCTCAATCCGGTGAACAGGGCGTCCCATTTTTCCGAGTAACGCGTGTAGCGGTAGGTCAGCTTCGGTGACCAGGCAATGTCAGCGAAGGTATAGCCGGCCTCGGCATACCATGCTTTCTCAGGACCCGCGTCCTTGTCCTGCCAAGCGTATTCAAAAGCGAAACTAGCGTTCTCGATACCGGCATCACCTTCACCGCGCAGGCTGTAGATATCCATGCCTTTGCGTTGTTTCTGGAAGTCGCTGGCCCACTGGTCCGTGACATCAATACCGTGGACCCAGGTCAGACCCAGCGTGCCGGCTTTGGCCGTGTAGTCAAGGGTGCCGGCCGCCAACTCGGTTTCAGCCTGGGCACGGTTGTCAGACTTGAGCCACAGTACATTGCCATGCAGGCCATCCTGGCCACCCAGGCGTAGCACTGCGGTGCGGTCGAAGGCATGTCGTGCCGCGAGGTAGTAGGCACCGCCACGGTTCAGCGCACCGTCAGCCGGGCCTTTACCCAGGTTCGGTCCGTCGTCGTTGATCAGGAACCCCCTGCCGAGTTTGACCACTTGGCGACCAGCGGAAAAATCGACGCCGTCTTTCCCTAGCGCCGGGAACAAGTCCGCAGAACGCCAACCCAAGTAGGCGTCCTCGATTTTAGTGGTGCGCTCCGAACCGTCGGTGTTGCCGGCGGCGTCGCCGTCGCCCCAAGTGCCGGAGCTGACCCAATTTAGCGCTCCATAGCCTGTGCCGTTGCCGTCTAACCCTTGATCGCCGCTCAATCCATATTTGATGAAACCTTCCTGCCAGGTGGAGCCGCCCGGCGTGCCATCGTAGTTCTTGCGACTGTTGAACATCCCGTACACGGCCAGGAAGTCGGCGTTCAGATGGGTGTCATTATCGGCGTAAAGTTCGTAGGCCTGGACCGACGAGTCGGTGATCAAGAGTGCGATACCCAGGGCGACGGCCTTGGACAGCGATCGCGCTTTCAGTGTTTGCTCCATTATTGTTATTCCCCAGTATGGTAAGACAGCAGGTAGGTCGAGCGCCCATTAGGGCGGCCGGGGGCGGGGGAAGTCTTTCACATGCGTGCCAAACATTTGATCCTGTCAGCCACGCGGGGAACCATGGCAGGGAGCAACAAAACCGGCGGCAGACATGGGCAAGACGATCAGGGCGGCAGAGGCGCACAGTGACTCTGCACACGGCGCCGTTTCGATCAGGGACTGGCTGGGGAGGGCGTTATCGCCGGCTCCTTGAACGGCTCGTTACATCCATTATAAAAATCCGCTTTTCGAGGATCTGCACTATGTCGATCAATGACAGACTCACCGAGCATTTGAACCGGGGCACGGTCGGTTTTCCCACTGCGCTCGCCAGCACCATTGGTCTGATCATGGCCAGCCCGGTGATTCTCACCGCGACCATGGGGTTCGGCATCGGTGGCAGCGCCTTCGCCGTGGCCATGCTGATCGCCGTGGTGATGATGCTGGCCCAGGCGACCACCTTCGCTGAAGCTGCGTCGATCCTGCCGACCACCGGCTCGGTCTATGACTACATCAATTGCGGTATGGGCCGTTTTTTCGCGATCACCGGCACCTTGTCCGCCTACCTGATCGTCCATGTGTTCGCTGGAACCGCGGAAACCATTCTTTCCGGGGTCATGGCGCTTGTGAACTTCGAACACCTCAATACCCTGGCTGAATCGGCCGGCGGTTCATGGTTGCTGGGGGTGGGCTTCGTCATCGTGTTCGGGGTTCTCAATGCCTTCGGCGTCAGTGCTTTCGGCAGGGCCGAGATCATCCTCACCTTCGGTATGTGGACCACCTTGATGGTGTTTGGTGTATTGGGTTTGATTGCCGCACCAGCAGTGCAACTGGATGGCTGGTTCGGTGAGTCGATGGTCGGCACTGACCTGATTACCATTCTGTCGCTGGTGGGCATGGCCATGTTCATGTTCGTCGGCTGCGAGTTCGTCACCCCGCTGGCGCCGGACCTTCGCAATTCGGCCAAGGTCATGCCCAAGGCGATGATTCTCGGTTTGCTGAGCGTGGCGACGTGCATGTTCATCTACGGCGCGGCGATGAAACGTCAGGTGGAGAACGTGTTGCTCGATGCCGCCAGCGGCGTGCATCTGCTCGATACACCGATGGCCATTCCAAAGTTCGCCGAGCAGGTGATGGGCGATATCGGTCCGATGTGGTTGGGGATCGGCTTTCTGTTTGCCGGGGCGGCGACCATCAATACGCTGATGGCCGGTGTGCCGAGGATTCTCTACGGCATGGCGGTCGACGGCGCATTGCCCAAGGTCTTCACCTACCTGCATCCGCGCTTCAAGACGCCGCTGCTGTGCATTCTGGTGGTGATGCTGATTCCTTGTCTGCATGCACTGTATCTGGGCGGCAACGCCGACCACATCATGCCCCTGGTGCTGGCGGCCGTCTGTGCCTGGAGTTTCGCTTATCTGCTGGTGACGCTGTCGGTGGTGATCCTGCGGATCCGCCGTCCCGATCTGCCAAGGGCCTATCGCTCGCCATTCTTCCCGCTGCCACAGATTGTCTCCAGTATCGGCATCCTGCTGGGCATGTGGTTCATCACGCCGCCCGGCATGAACCCGGCAGACATCTATGTTCCGTTCGCGGTGATGCTCGGTGGCACCGCGGTGTACGCGCTGTTCTGGACGTTAGTCGTGCAGAAGGTCAATCCATTCAAGCCGGCTTCGGTGGAAGAAGTGCTGGCCAAGGAGTTTTCGAATGAGCCAGGGCACCCTAACAACGGGTATATCGACCATGCTGCAAAAACTGTCTGAGCTGTTCAGTGCCAGACGCGCCCCGGCCGGTTATCGGCCGGGGGTGACGCTCGAGCACCTGCGGCGCAACCTCGGCCTGGCCAGTTTCGAGCAGACAGAGCCGACAGCGGCCCGGGCTTCGCTGGGCGATGGCAGCTTGCAATTGGAGATCGTCGAGCGCACCGAGTCGCAGCTGTTAATGCACCTGGTCATGACCGAGTTCGTGATCCGGGTGCCTGCCTCGACTGAGGGCACGACGAGCTTCGATCTGCACCATAGCGGGGCTGTTCGACGGACCGGGATCTGCTGTCGGCAGCGTGCTGGAGACGTCGCGCTATTGGCCGTGTTGCAGGCCAAGTTGCAGGAGGACAGGGCGCTCCACCAGGCCTTGATGCCGCTGGACTTCAAGCGCTTGCGCATCGATCTGGACGGGCGTCAGTGGTGCGTGCGGCTGGAGCATATGGGCGGTAGCGAAGTGGTCAACCGGATGCCGGCCTTTCGTCGCTACATCGCCTTGAGCCGTGAGCAGCGCGACTGGCTGCTCAAGTCCTTGAGCGGTTTGCAGCGAGTGCTGCGCACGCTTTGAGTTTGGCATCATAAGTGCTTTCACATACGGCTATCAGTACTTGTTGCGCGCATATAGATAACATGTTAACTATTGCGCTACAAAAACAAAAAGCCATTGTGGAGATACCCATGAGCATCCAACAGGTTGTGCAAGACGGGCTGGAAACCTGGACCCGGGATCTGCGAGCTGTTTGCGGTCACTTCGACACAGAACTGGCCTTCAACCGCGCGCTGTTCATCGGTGAGGTGTCCAAGTTCTCCCGAGGCGGTCTGCCGCTGGCCAACCTGCGCACCAATGCGGGCCTCATCAAGCGCCCCAAGACCAACCCCGACCACGATAACGACCAGCATTGTTTCCTGGTCAGCCAGCGCAGCGGTTACGCCCAAATCACCCAGAATGGCCAGAGCATTCAGCTGGCTCCCGGGGATCTTCTGCTGATGGATTCGGCAGGGTCCATCGAAATCACCCCCTTTGGCCTGATCGAACATGCCTCCCTGTCCTTGTCTCGCAATGAAGTGTGCAAGCAGCTCGGCAGCCAGCCCAGGACCTTCGGCAAAATCTCCTCGAGCAAGGCCTGCGGGCGGATGCTGCACGTGCTGATGGATCAGCTGTGCAAAGACAGCCTGGAGGGTGAAGGCGCCGTGGGCGAGGGCGAGGCCCTGCAGTGTGCTTTTGCTTCGCTGCTCGGCTCGGCATTCGAGCAGGATCATGATTCACGGGACGACAGCGCCTCGTTGCAGGGCAATAATCTGCGCAGTTATGTGCAGAAAGTCATTGATGAATCCCTGACCCAGCCTGGTCTGAGCCCGGTGGGCCTGGCCAATCGGCTGAACATTTCGGTGAGGCATTTGTACCGGTTGTTCGAAGAACAGGACGATAGCGTCTGCCGTTACATTCAACGGGCCCGGCTCAAACGCAGCGCCGATGACCTGACCAACCCTTTTCTGAGGACCGAGTCGATCACCTCGATCGCCTACAAGTGGGGCTTCACCGATTCGGCGCACTTCAGCCGCTCGTTCAAGAAGCAGTTCGAGCAATCGCCCAAGGATTTTCGTTCCAGTCATTTGCAGCAGGCGGGGGGGGCGGCGTGAGTCTTTGACTGGATGTAAAAAGGGGGGCTTCCCAAAGCCCCCCTTTTCAGTATTAAAAAAGCTGTATCAAACCTCTGGCAAGGTCGAACCGCCATCGACTACCAGCGTCTGTCCGGTGATGTAAGCCGCCAGATCCGACGCCAGAAACAGCATGGCCCCGGCGATATCGGCCGCAGTGCCCAGTCGCCCCAAAGGCACACGGCTGGCGATATCATCGTTGACCTGGTCGTCCCCCAGATTGCCCATCGCCGGCGTCGCAATCATGCCGGGCTCGACGCCATTGACCCGCACATTGAGGCCTGCCAGTTCCAGAGCGGCGTTGCGAATGAAACCGTTGACCCCGGCCTTGGACGCCGCATAGTGACTCAGCCCCGGGTAGGCCACCCGTGGGCCAGTGACCGATGAGGTCACCAGCACGCAACCCTGACCCTGACGACGGAACATCGGCAAGGCCGCTTGGGTCAGCCAGAACAGTGCCGAGAGATTGACGGCCAGGGTACGGTCGAGAATGGATGGGGTGATCTCGGCGAAGGGGGTCAGTGGAAAATACCCGGCGTTGTGCACCAGGATATCCAGCCGACCCAAACGCTGCTCCAGGCTCTGAACCAGTTCGAACACCGCCGTGGACTCGGCCAGGTCGACGGACACAGCTTCGACCTGACACGCCTGCCCGGACAACTCAACGGCCAGCGCCTGGGCCTGAGGCAGTTGCAGATCGGCGATTACCACACGCGCACCGCGCAAGGCGAAGGCTTCGACAATCGCCCGTCCAATGCCCTGTGCGCCGCCGGTCACCAGTACGGTTTTGCCGCTGAAGTCCAGGTCTTCAGGCATGAGGTTGCTCCATATGGGTATAGGCCAGGGTTGGCACATCGACGATGCTCGATCCGCCGTCGGCCACCAGGGTTGCGCCGGTGATGATCGAGGCCTCTCTGGACGCCAAGAAGCGACACACCCTGGCTATTTCTTCGGCACTGGCCGGCCGGCGCAACGGGACGTCGGCGCAGACTCGGTCATAGGCTTGCTGCAGCGTATCGCCATAAAAATCCATCAGCGGCTGCATCTCCTGATCGGCCATGGGCGTGCGTACCCAGCCCGGGCAAACGGCATTCACCCGCACGCCGCGCGGGCCGTAATCCCTGGCCAGCGAGCGGTTGAGGCCGAGCAGCGCGTGCTTGGCCGTGGTGTAGCCGCAGACTTCGGGCCCTGCCGCCAATGAGGCAATGGAACCGATCAGCACGATGTTGCCAGTACTTTCCAGCAGCAGCGGCAGACAGGCCCGGGCACTATAGAAAGAGCTGTCCAGGTTACTGCGCAGCGCCGCTTCCCAGGTTTGCGGGCTGGTCTGAGTGGCGCTGCCCAGACCATGACCGCCGGCACAGGCCAGCAGCACATCGAGCCGACCATAACGCTGACGAATCTGTGCGACGAAACCTTCCCAGGTGTCCGGACAGGCTGCATCACCGACCAGGACCAGGCCGCCGGTTTCCTGGGCAATCTGCTCCAGCGGCTCGCGGCGGCGGCCGATCAGCACCAGATTGGCGCCTTCGGCTGCGTACAGCCGAGCGCAGGCGGCACCGATGCCAGTCCCGGCTCCCGTGATTGCAACGATACGTGGCTCAGGCATCGGGATACTCCGTGTGGTTGAGAACCTGGCAGTAAGAGGCGACCGGAAAGTTCGACAGCTCATCGAAGGACGACCCGGCATAACCGAAAATCTTGCCGTCGCTGCGGTGCTGTTGCATGTCGATCAGCACCACACCGAGTGTCGGGATGATCTTCTCGCGCCAGACGAACAGGTACAACTGATCGGCGATCTTGTAGTAGTGGCAGCGGTCGGTGTCGCACAGGCCTTGCTCTACGCCCTTGAGGCACTGCCAGGAATAGAATTGATCGTTGAGGTAGATGTGCTCGTAGACTTCGCTTGGGCTGTAGCGATACAGGTTGTGCAAGCCGGTCAGTTCGCTTGTTGGTGCGTGAGGGCATTGGCCTTCCTGCCACGGACGATCGAGGCTGCCATGCAGGAAATCCACCTCGACCGAGGTCAGGTTCTTGCCGGCCAGCGCACGGCTGTAGAGGTCTTCGCGGGTTTGCTCCTGGGTCGGCATGCGGCCGATCACGGCGGTGAACGCAGCGCTGGCGGTGTCGAGCACTAGGCTCACCGACCAGGCTTGAGCGCCTTCGCGCTTGATGAAATCCACCAGGTACAGACCGGGGCGCACCGAAGTTGCCCGATACGCTGCGGTGCCGTTGGAGTGGCCGTCGGCAGCAGTCCAAGAAACCGTTTCGGTGTCGAAACGATGTTCGATCTGCCAGCCATTGGCGAAGTTCAGCGTGAAGGTCTTGCCATTCAGGTCGGCCAGGTTCGGCAGGATGAACGCTTCTGGGGCGAAGCCGTCGGCCAGGGCGCCAACGGTGATCCAGTCAGAGGGTGTGGTCATTACAATGCTCCGGTTGAGTGAAGTAACAACCTGGATCATGCCGCTCGGATACTGGCTCGCCTATCAACCGGATGGTTGAACCGGGTTAGAGAAACAGCGTCCCCACCAACTCGGTACGACTGGCCACTCCAGTCTTGCGAAACAGGTTGATCAGGTGGGTCTTGATGGTCGGCAGACCGACTTCCAGTTCTAGGGCCAGTTGCTTGTTGCTGGCGCCCTGGCGCAACAACAACGCGATCTGCCGCTCCTTGGGCGTCAGGCCGATCAGCGGATCTTCGCAGGGCGGCATGTTCGCCACGGCCAGTTGCAGCAGAGACTGCAAGGCATTGAGCTGGGCCAGCTGGTCGGTGGTGAAGGCGCCTTGTTCGGCGGTGCGCAGCAACGAGATGGCAGCCTGAGGCTGGCCGGCGCGATGGGCGAGGATCTCCACCACATCGACAACGCCGTAGCGCTGCAGAAAATCTCGATAGCGCCGACTGTCGCGAGTCGACTGTCGGGCCATGGCCAGGCCCAGCGGCACCACGGCCAGCCCGCTGGACAGGCAATTGCGCGGTTGCAGCGGGTCGAACTGACGGTAGTTGTCCAGGTAGTCGTGATGCATCTCAGCGCTCATGCAATGCAAGCGGAAATCACGGGCTTGCAGTTGCCGGTCGACACAGTAGAACGCCGCCTGACTGGCAGGAACGAGTTGAGTGAAAGCCTGCAGGCAATGGCCGGCGACTTCCTGGGTGGGGATGGCGTTCATGGTCAGTAACCTTCGCCAAAAAAAGGCTGCCAGTGGGAGTCGGCAGCCAGGATCGATCAGACGACAGCGAAATAATGCTTCACAAAGCTTTCACTGACAACTTCCCAGAGAACAGGCGTGCCCTTGGTCACGAACCAGCTGTCACCGGCCTTGTAGCGAGTGCTCTGGCCGGTGGATTCGTCGGTCAGGACCACTTCGCCGGTGACCACGGTGGCTTGTTCGGCGAACGGATAGACCATCCGGAATTTTCCTTGGGTGGTGCCGAAGTAGGCACTGCTGACCGGGTCGGTCGGCGCTCCGAAGGTCATTTTGCCGAAGGCCCGGACTTCGCCTTCGAGGATTTCAGAGCCGAGGTCGGCGACGGTGCCCCAGGCGTCCAGTTCGGACAGCTGGATGTCTTTCTTGAGGGTAACAAGGGTCATGGCAGTTGCTCCTGATGAGTAAAAAAGAGGAAGGGGAAGAGCGCCTCGGCCGTTACCGACGCCCGTTCCAGTAACCCGATAGCTGGTGCCAGGACTTGCCGGCGGTCAGCAACAGTGGGCGAAACGCATCTTTGCCAAGGATGGTCGGGCGGTGGATCGAACTGACCAGGTCATAGCGCACCGAACCTTCACTCATGCCTTCGGCCAGCACCTTGCAAATGATGTGGCTGGGGGTGACGCCGAAGCCCGAATAGCCCTGAACGAAGAAGGCGTTGCTGCGACCGGGCAGGGTGCCGATCTGCGGGAACAGGTTCGGGCTGCAGGCCATCGGACCACCCCAGGCTAGGTCGATTTTCACGTCCTTGAGGTAGGGAAAAATCTTCAGCATCAAGCGGCGATTCCAGGCCTTCAGATCCAGGGGGATGTGCTCGACCAGCGGCGTGGCCGCGCCGAACAACAGACGGTTTTCGTTGGTGACACGGTAGTAGTCGATTACCGGGCGAATATCGCTGTAGGCGCCGTGAATCGGGCTGATGCGGTTGATCAGCTCGTCCGACAGTGGCTCGGTCATCATCTGGAAGGCGTACGTGTTGATGGTCGAGCGGTGCAGTTCGGGTTCCAGCTTGTTGAGGAAACTGTCGCAGGCCCACAGCAGTTTGCTGGCCTTGACCGAGCCGCGCCCGGTACGCACGGTGATGCGCTCGCCATAACTGACTTCCAGGGCCGGGCTGTTCTCGAAAATCCGCACGCCGTGACCGGCCAGCGCCTTGGCTTCACCGAGCAGTAGGTTCAGCGAATGGACGTGACCGCCGCCCATGTGCAGCAATGCGCTGCTGTAGGCGTCGGAGCCGATGATTTGCTTGACGTCCGAACCACCGAGAAAGCGAATCTCGTGTTTGGTGTTAATCGATTTGAAGTCTTTTTCCCAAGCGCGAAGGGTCTTTTCCTGGCGAGCGTTGAAACCCATGTAGCCGTAGCCGTGACAGAAGTCGGCATCGATGTCGTACTTGGCGATGCGATCCTTGATGATGTCTGCGCCCAGGTCACTGATCTCGAAGACCTGACGCAAACCGTCCTCACCCACGTCCTTCTTGATCTTCTCCAGGTCGTGACCGATGCCGGCCATGATCTGCCCGCCATTGCGGCCAGTACCGCCAAAACCCAGGTAACGCGCCTCCAGCACGACGATATTAGTGATGCCTTTTTCGGCGAGCTCAAGCGCGGTATTGATGCCGGAGAAACCACCGCCAATGATCACAACATCCGCTTCCACATCCTGTTCCAGGGTCGGGAAACTGAGGTTGTATTTCTTGGTGGCCGTGTAATAAGTGGGCGTTTCGATATTGATCATGGCGCAGCCTGAAAAAGTGAAGGAAAACTCAAGCGCTCGGGACTTCGAGAAGCTCTGTACCGGATGACTCTTATTAAGAGCCTTGGCGCAATGAATGTCTTGATTCTCTGTGCCGGGATTTTTGATTCAGCGCGCCAGAGCCCCCCGGAGACCCACAAGTTATAGCGTGTCGTGAGTGGGACAGTGGTAGAGTTTCGTTAAACTATTAACTAAATCAACCGTGATTCTGACTTCCATGCATAAACCCCGGCAATCCCTGACCTTGACCCTATTGCAGGCCCGTGAAGCGGCCATGAGTTTTTTTCGGCCTTCGCTCAACCAGCATGGCCTGACTGAACAACAGTGGCGGGTCATCCGCATCCTCAGTCAGCACGACGAACTGGAAATCTACCAACTGGCGGAATTGGCCTGCATTCTCAAACCGAGCATGACCGGTGTACTGGTGCGCATGGAGGCGGCCGGTATGGTCCATCGGCGCAAGGCCGAGCAGGATCAGCGGCGGGTGTTGGTGACTCTGGCCGAAAAGGGCGAGGCGTGTTTTGCGTCCATGAGCCAGTGCATGGAAGAGAACTACCAACGGTTGCAGGCGCAGTTGGGAGAGGAGAAGTTGCAGACGTTGCTCGGGCTGCTCAATGAGCTGAAAACCATCAAGCGCTTGTAGGAGCCGAGCTTGCTCGCGATGCAGGCGCCGCGATGCGCCAGGCCAACCGCTTCATCGCTCATCGCGAGCAAGCCCGGTTCCCACAAGGCCCGCACAAGACCTTGCTGCTTGTTGGCCCTCAATCGGAAGCCGATCAGCCGACCTATTTGATACTCAGGCACATGTATTTCTGCTCGATGTAATCATCAATCCCGAACTTCGAACCTTCGCGGCCCAATCCTGACTGCTTGATCCCGCCGAACGGCGCCACTTCGGTGGAGATCAGTCCTTCGTTGACCCCGACCATGCCGTACTCCAGCGCTTCGCTGACGCGCCAGGCGCGGCCCAGGTCGCGGGTGTAGACATAGGACGCCAGACCGAACTCCGTATCGTTGGCCATGCCTTCCGGAGCCTTGCTAACTGTTACATGTGGTTTATCTTCCATAAATCAGTCACTTACCTAATTTAACTTTTTCAAGGTTTTTTACATCCCGACTTCATAATGAGGCACGTTCAAATGCCTCAGGACTGACACCGCCCAAGTAACTGTGGCGGCGGGTTCGGTTGTAAAACACTTAGATGTAATCGAACACATCAGCGCGATCATCCTGCCTGGTGCTGTAGATCTTCCGCTTGATCCGCTCTCGCTTCAGCGATTGCATTCGACCTGATCATTAGGTTGTACCGCTTGACTGGCAGAAAGTGGCCAGATTTTTGTTCGAGTTCCGTCCGCTGCGCGAAAAAACTACACCTCAGTGCCCTGATCACCAGAGCGATGCGGTCGCCCCCTAAACGGGTTGCTGCCGCCCTGCAGGTCTTGGAAATCTGTGCTGCGCGCTAATGCCTGCAGCGCCGCCAGCAGCAGAGCGGGTGGATTGACCATACGACGCTGTGTCAAATCCAGCCACCCGCCAGTGGATGTTACGCGAGCGGCAAGTTTACCCTTGCGGAAGAATTCGTTGCGCAGACGCATCTGGCTACCGTCTTCGGATAAACCGGCCAAGCACAGCGTACACTCCACTGAATCCAGCAGATGGAATTCGCGGAAATATTCAATCTGGTCATTAATCACCACGGGACCTATACCCAAGCGGCGAAACTCGCTCACGGGAAATCCCTGGCCAGCAAAATACGTCATGCGGACATCCACGGCCTTGTCAAGATAAGCGGTATTGCGCATATGCGAATTGAAATCCATATCGCCCCAGCCGGCGATTAGAGTCTGCTTGAACATTGTACTTCTCCGGGAAAATTACCTTTCAAGTGCGGGGGCAGGGTTTGGCGCATAACGTTGGTTTCAGGGGCCGGCTTTAGCCGGTCCCGAGCGAGTGACTTGAACCATTTGTTAGGGATGAAGACGTCAGGATGTGGACCGGGGCGACGCCTTGGATAGCGGGTGATCTAAGCTATGCCCGAGTATAGCGACAAGGCCACTCGGGCACGGCGATTCCGGCCAGGGTATTGATAGTGCGCCGCGCCAGCACTTCCCGTAGCGCCGGTGTCACTATATGGCGGTGCACATCGATCCTGCCCGCAGTCATAGCGGCTGCGATGGCGGCCTCGCTCTCTTCGACGCTGATGGTCGGGCGCATCTGAGCGCTCTCCGGAACGGAACGCGTGCCTGAAGCGAGCACGCCCGCCCCCACCAGAGCGCCAGCTCCCACTACGAATGTACGACGATTCATGACCACCTCTTGTTCTTGAAATACCGGGCCCCGTCTCGGCTCAGCGATTGCGCATGCTTTCGCCCAGGGACGCCATCGGGCCGGTCGCGGCCCGCTTGATTCGCTCGGCAATGGATTCGCCCTCGAAAATCGGCTGGGCGGTCATCACCTCATCGGTGTGGCGGTACTGCGGGAACAGGTTGAGCGCATGCCCACGACTGATGCCGTACTGGACCTGCTCCGCGAACAAGTCCGACTCAGCCAGCGTACGGCATTGCGCCGATGGAGGCCTGTTGGCCGTTCTTCTCCAGCAACATGCCTTCCAGGCGCAGGTCCAGCGCTGAGAGCTTGGTCAGCTGCTTACCCAGTACGTAGAGCGCAGAGGTGCCGGCTTCGCCAGCATCCAGGCGCATACCAGCAGGATCAGCAACGCTGGAACTGCCTGCAACGCCGGGGTGTAGACCAGGTGGTAGTAAAGGGCACCGAGCATCAGTGGGATCAGGCAGCCGGCTGCCAGCCGGCGAAGCGGTCTGATATAGAAGGCCAGCACCGCCGCCACTTCGCAAAGACCGACCGCCAAGGCGGTTCCATCGGGTAGCCCCATAGTGGTGAAGCTCTGTGCAACGGCCTGAACCCCGAGCAGTTTGGCGACCCCGGCGGCTCCAACGTACAGCGCCACCAAAGCGACAGCAATTGAATAAGTGTGGTGTTTGAACTTTTGCATGAATGCTCCTGGGCAGCGGGTAGCGCGCTGCCGGATAGGGTGGGTTAATGACGCGCCAGCAGGTCGAGTGCGACATCGACGATCATGTCTTCCTGGCCACCGACCATGCGGCGCCTTCCCAGTTCGACGAGGATGTCCAGCGTCTTGAGACCGTACTTGGCGGCAGCGATTTCGGCGTGGCGCAGGAAGCTCGAATAGACTCCGGCATAACCCAAGGCCAGCGTTTCTCGATCGACCCGCACCGGTCGATCCTGCAATGGGCGAACAATGTCGTCGGCGGCGTCCATCAAGGTGTAAAGATCAGTGCCATGGTTCCAGCCCAGACGCTCGGCGGCCGCGATGAACACTTCCAGCGGCGCATTACCAGCACCGGCACCCATGCCTGCAAGGCTGGCGTCGATGCGGTCGCAGCCCTCTTCGACGGCGGTGATGGAATTGGCCACCCCCAGGCTCAGGTTATGGTGAGCGTGCATGCCGGTTTCCGTTTCCGGTTTGAGCACCGCTTTGAACGCACGGAAACGCTCGCGCACATCCTGCATGTTCATCGTCCCGCCGGAGTCGGCCATGTACACGCACGTCGCACCGTAGCTCTCCATCAACTTGGCCTGCGCGGCCAGCTGCTCGGCCGGGATCATGTGGCTCATCATCAGGAAACCGACGGTATCCATGCCCAGTTCGCGGGCATACTCGATGTGCTGTTTCGAGACATCCGCTTCGGTGCAATGGGTGGCGATGCGCACCACCCGGGCACCGGCGTTGTAGGCCGCTTTCAAGTCATGCACCGTGCCGATGCCAGGCAACAACAAGGTCGTGATTTTGGCGTGACTGATGACATCGGCGGCGGCTTCGATCCACTCCAGATCGGTGTGCGCCGCGAAGCCGTAGTTGAAGCTGGAACCTTGCAAACCGTCACCGTGGGCGACTTCGATTGAGTCGACCTTGGCCTTGTCCAGGGCGCGGGCGATGTCCTGCATATTCTGGATCGAATATTGATGGCGGATGGCATGGCTGCCATCGCGCAGGGTGACGTCGGAGATGTAGAGTTTTTTGCCGGGATTAAAAGTCATGTTGATCTCCTCAGGCGTTCAGCATCGACTGCGCCATGCACTCGGCGGTGGCCAAGGCTGCGGACGTCATGATGTCGAGGTTGCCGGCATAGGCTGGCAAGTAATGGGCGGCGCCTTCGACTTCGAGGAACACCGAAGTCTTGAGGCCGGAGAATTTGCCGAGGCCAGGAATATTCAGCGGCGCGTCTTCAGGAATCACGTCGAACTGCACTTTTTGTTTCAGCCGATAGCCCGGTACATAAGTTTCTACTGCCGCCGCCATTTCTTCGATGGACGCCTCGACTTCGGCTGGATCGGCCGCTTCAGACAGTACGAACACCGTGTCGCGCATCATTAGCGGTGGCTCGGCCGGGTTCATTACGATGATCGCCTTGCCCTTGGTTGCACCTCCAATGACCTCGATTGCTTTGGAGGTAGTTTCGGTGAATTCGTCGATGTTGGCGCGGGTGCCGGGACCGGCGGATTTGCTGGCAATTGAGGCAACGATTTCGGCGTAGTGCACCTTGGCCACACGCGACACAGCGGCGACCATCGGGATGGTGGCCTGGCCACCGCAAGTGACCATATTGACGTTGAGCTGATCCAGGTTCTGCTCCAGATTGACCACCGGTACACAGTACGGGCCGATGGCCGCCGGGGTTAGGTCGATCAGGCGGATGCCTGGCTGGATCGAGCGCAGGAATGCGTCGTTCTTCACATGGGCGCCCGCCGAGGTGGCATCGAAGACGAATTCGATGTCCTTGAAGACGTCCATGCGGGTCAGGCCTTCAACGCCTTCATGGGTGGTGGCCACGCCCATACGTTGGGCGCGGGCCAAGCCATCGGAAGCGGGGTCGATACCGACCATGACCGCCATTTCCAGGTGTTTGGCGTTGCGCAGGATCTTGATCATCAGGTCAGTGCCGATGTTGCCGGAACCGATAATGGCGACCTTGAATTTTGTTTGGCTCATGGATGTAATCTCACAGGCTGGCCGGGTCTAAGAGCCCGGCAGAGAAGGGGGCTCAGACGAAGTGGCAACTGACTTCGCCAAGACGCGTCAGACGCAGGGTCAGGCTGTCGCCGACCGCGACGGGCGTCATCGGCCCGAGCGCCCCGGAAAGCAACACATCGCCGGCCTGCAAGGGGCGGCCCATTTGTGCCATTGTTCGCGCCAGCCACAGGCAGGCATCGAGAGGGTTGCCTAGGCAAGCGGCACCGACACCAATCGATGCCGCAGCGTTATTTTTCTCCAACAACATCCCTTCAAGTCTCAAATCCAGGGAGGACAGCCGGGTGGGCTGTTTCCCCAACACGTAGAGGGCCGACGAGGCGTTGTCGGCTACTGTGTCCACCAATGTGATGTTCCAGTTCTCAATGGCCGAGTCGACGATTTCCAGGGCTGGAACCACGTAGTCCACGGCCCGAAGCATCTCAGCCAACGTGGTATCGAGATGGGGAAGATCGCGTCCCAGAACAAAAGCGATCTCGCCTTCGGCTTTTGGCTGAATCAATTGGTTGGTCTGAATTTGACCGCCATCCACAATTTCCATGTCGGCGAACAACATGCCGAAATCGGGTTGGTCGACACCCAGTTGCTGCTGCACGGCGGCGGAGGTCAGCCCGACTTTTCGGCCTGTCAGACGACGCCCTTGGGCCAGAGCTAGATTGGTATTGATCTCCTGCACGGCATAAGCGCCAGTCAGGGTATCGACGCCGAAGGAATCTGATATCCGCGCGCAGGGTTTACGCTGTTGGCGGGCAACAGACAGGGCAGCGGCGGCGGATTGCAGCTGCGGCAAAGAAAACAGATTCATGCGCTTTTCCTCATGGCGGCGGGGAAGTTGGCCACGTGTTCGAGACTCGGTGCCCACTGCAACTGGAACTTCAGTTCAGTGATCGCAAGGTCCAGGTCGTTGGCCTTGACCATGGCAAAGGTGAATTTGTCCGGACGCACCACGGCAATAGCACCCGAGGAGAACCCCGAGCGTTTGAACCAGGCAATCATTTCACCGCGCACATCTTCGACCTCCACCAACTCGCAGGTGTTGACACGCTCGACGTTAGCGCCTTGTGGCCGTGTGCCAAACTCGAAGAGGCTGGCATAACGAGTGCCTTGCGCATCGAGCAGTTGCCGGGATGCCGCGCTAAGGTGCTTCCGCGGGTCTACTTGCAGTCCAATCAGTGCATAACCTTCGCCCAGCAAGTCATCGAGCAATACTCGCTGGCCCTTGAACGTGCGTACTTCGGGTTGCGGGATCATCGTGCCTTCAGGGGACCGCCGATGCCTGCGCGGCATTCCTAGATAGCTGTCGAGTCCATAGGTGGGTGCTGGTTTAAAGCGTCCTTCGCGAACGTAACGCCCGAGGAATGGCGTCACCAGGACTGTTTTGACAAGCAAGTTACGCAGCTGGCTGGCAATCGGATTGGACATCGAGACGAAATCTTTCATTTGCACCGAAATGTCGATCATCGCTTTGGCGTGATGAAAACGTTCGGTTCCATAGGTATCGAGCAACCGGTCGTTCGCACGCCCCTTGAGCACAGAGTCCAGTTTCCAGGCGAGGTTGTACGCGTCTCGCACCCCGGAACTCATGCCTTGGCCCATGAACTGCGGCGTCATATGCGCGGCGTCTCCGGCAATGAAGACCCGTCCTTTACGCCAATCCTTGGCGACCAGCGCGTTGAAGGTGTAGACCAGCTTGCGCTTGACGATGAATTTGTCCGGATCGACGTGTCGACTGATGAGTGCTCGCACGACTTGCGGATCCTCCATCTGCTCCTTCGTCTGGCCTGGCATCAGCATGAACTCGAAGCGGTGAAAGCGGCCGGGTTGAGGGCAGCAGACGGTAGGGCACTCGGGGTCGCAGATGAAGCTGAAGTAGGGCAGATGGCGCAATTCGTCTTCGCCTTCTTTCATTTCCAGGTCGACCACCAGCCAGGGCTCAGGAAAATTCTTGCCGCTCATGCCGATGCCTAGGGCTTCGCGCACCGTGCTGCGACCGCCATCGGCGCCGATCAGATAGCGACCGCGAAGGGTTTGCGGATCCGGGTCGACAGCTGTTTCGTTGCGTGCGTCGCTGGCATCGCTAAAGCGAAAGCTGCCGGTGGCTTGATGGGTGACGGTGACGCCTTCGTCATCCTGTTCGAACTGTGTGAGTTCGCGGCCACGGGCGATCTGAACCGTCGGATAACGCTTGAGCAAATCACTCAAGGTGGTTTCCAGCCAGGGCTGATACAGGAAGTTGATGATTGGCCAGCCATAAGGGCGATCAAGGCGCCAATACTGGCCCAGCACTTTGCCATTCGCGAGGACCCACTGAGCGGGTGTATCCACCTGCATGTTGACCGCTAGGTCGTCGGCGACCCCGGCGGCCTGCATGACACGCATGCATTCGTCATCGGTGTAGACGGCCCGGGCGTTGCCGTAAAATGTCGGCTCGCGCTCAAGCACCACCACCGACAAACCACGTTTGCCCAGTAGATGTGCCAAGGTTGCGCCGGTCGGGCCGAGGCCAGAAATAATCACATCAACGGTCTGCGTATTGTCGTTCTTGTTATTCATGCGATGCCTCTCTTACAGCGGTGAATACTCGGGGTTCAGCAGCGAGCGTACGCCGCGGGCGAAATTGCCCAGATTGGTGGAGAACTTGTGCAAGGTGCCGGTTTTCTCCGGACGGTGGCCCCAGAGGCTGATGCCTTGATAGGAGGTCGTCTGCCATTGCGCCTCGTCGACCACCAATGCATTCCAGCCCAGTTCCAGCTCAAAGCCGCTGGGGCTCATCACGTAGAACGATTGCTCGCGGTCATTGGGGTGTTCGCCGATTTCATGGGCCATCTCGAAACCCAGTTTTCGGCAACGCAAAAATGCCTCGGTGAGTTCGCTGACCGAGGTCGTCAACAGGTTCATGTGCTGGACACGAGTGCGAATCGGGTCCATTTGCAGGCCGCGCAGACGAGCAATTGCGATCGAATGGTGGCGCTCGTTGACACGGAAAAAATCGATGTCCAGCGTCAATCCTGCGATGCGTTCGACGATATGATCGCTGGTACGGGCATCAAAGATTTCTTGCCAGAAACGCCGCATCTGTTGTGGTTTGCGCGAAGTGATCGCTAGATGCCCCATGCCGGCCTGACCGGTGATAAACCCGGCATTGAGCATGTTCAGCGGTTGGTCAGTGGTCAGCGGTTCCCAGAACAGCTCAACAGCCAGGCGCTTGGGGCCGAGGACGCGCCAGAACTGCCTCACCCCCCGATGTGCTGCCGCACTCGGGTCGCTGATCTGTACTTCGATACCCAGGCGCTGCAAACGTCTCAGAACTTCATCCAGGGTTGCCTGATCACGCAGTTGCCAGCCTACGGCGATGAAGTCTTCCTGGTCTCCGCGCTGGACGATGATCCGCCGTTGGTGGGTATCCATACGAAAAGCCAGCGTTTGCTGGTCGGCACAGTCCAAGTGCAAACCGATCCCGTCCTGGAGCAATGAGCGCCATTGCTCCAGGCGATTGGTTTCGATCAGCGCATAACCCATGCTGCTGGCGCCGAAAATGTTCAGGCTTTCTCTGTTTGCCATTGATTGACCCTCCATCCGGGCCAGTCAGCGTGCGGCGTGGCAAGTGAGGAATGCTGCGGTCACTGCGTTGAACTCATCCGCGCGCTCCCATTGGACCCAGTGACCAGTTTTGCTGAACAGATAAAGGCTGCAATCAGGCATACGGCTACGCAGTGCTTCACCGCCATTGGGGCGATTGACTTTGTCTTCGGTACCCCAGAGCACCAGGGTGGGTACCTGGCATTGTTTCAGGCGTGGATCGCGGGTGAAGTCCCAACGGCGGAAGTTGGGGATGCCTTGGGGTTTGCGCAGTGGCGGTGCGGCGATTACTTGCGGATCGATACTGGCCTGGTAGCGCTCCAGGATCATTGCGTCGCTGACTTTACTGCCGTCATAGACCAGGTACTCGCGAATGAAGCGGGTGATCTTCTCCAGTGAGGGGCCTTCGTATGAGTAGTAATCGAGCAGAAGCTTGAGGCCGGGAGTAGGCAGACTTCGTGTCGTATTGACGCCACCGGGGCCCATTAACACCAATGCCGAAACCCGACCTGGTGCATCGAGCGCCATTCGCAGGGCACACGCCCCGCCCAATGAATTACCAACCAAATGAGCGCTGCTTATTTCCAGGGTGTCCAGCAAACCGAGCATCGCACCGGCCAGGTCTCCGAAAGGGTCCTTGCGATCCACACCTTTTGTGGACTGGCCGTAGCCAGGCATATCGGCGACGATTACTCGAAACCGCCGAGATAGTGCTTCGATGTTTTGCGAGTAATTGGACAGACCAGATGCACCAGCACCACCACCATGCAGCATGAGCAATGGATAGCCGGTGCCCATTTCACTGATAAAAATTTGCCGACGGCCGACTTGTACCGTGCGGGAAGTCAAACCTGGGAGGGATTCTTTATTTGTCATTGTCAGCTCCTGTCGTAAAGCGCGCCGTCTGATTGCGGTAAAAATCGCGATAAGGTAGCGCTTTCGATCAAAAACTATCACCAAAGTATAAAAATGAACATATGTGTTCAAATATATTTTTGAGCGAAGCAGGGTGTCAGACGGATGGCAGTGATAATGAAACGAAGGGCGAGCGGAAGCTCGGGGGAGGCGCGAGTCGAGCGGGGCCTCCTTGATTGCGAGACGAGGCCTCTACAGGAATGAAGAAGGGGTCACACGGGCAGTGGTGGTAATTCCATGATAGCGATGACTCGTGCCTCCTCTGCCGGCACGCCCAGTGCCCGGAGCACAAGCTCCGCCATGTCGGAGCCGGCGTCTCTCCAAGTCTTGTGTCCTTGCACAACCAGCAAGGTGGCAATCAAGACGCTACCGCCGATCATGCCCATCACTGACGGCAGTTGCTCCTGCCGGAAGCTGTACGTTTCGGACGCCAAACCGCTGAGTACATCTTGCATTGGTGGGCCGCTCCACATTTTTTGCAGCGTTAAATTGCTGGCGGCATAACGCACGATGAAGCTGCCCCAGTGAGGTTCCTCATGAGCCCGACGAATATAAAAGCGAATTCCATTGGCCAGACGTTCGGCTGGTGGAGTGTCAGGGCTAGCACTCCTGGCAACCCTGTCATTCATCTCTGCGCTAAGGTGGCTGGCCACATCCTCGAATAGCGACTCGACAGAGGCAAGATTGTTGTAAATCGTGCCGCGGGCAACGCCAGCGATCTGCGCGAGTTCACTGACATTGATCTCTTCGACGCTTTTCTCGGCGAATAGCTGGATGGCTGCATCGTGGATTCGTTTTTGAACGCGACTCAGCTTCAAGGGGAAGCACTCCAAAACAAGTAATAATGCATTGAACAGCTGCGTTCAAAATAAATCAACACTGGCGTTTGGTAGGATTGACATATTTGAACAACGGTGTCCAATATTGGACCAAGGATGTGTTTTAGCCCTACCGCCACACTGAGCGCAGGGATTCAGTCGCTCGGTCGAAACCCAGCCAAGAGTATTACCATGTCAATCAAGCAAGGTCGTATCGATGTCCACCACCACATCATCCCGCCATCCTTTGTTGGAACTATGAGCGCTAGGGGGCTGCATAAGGTCGCTGGAGCCCCCCTACCGAGCTGGACGCCGGAGAAATCGATTGAAGTGATGGATGCGAATGGGATCGAGCGGGCAGTCACTTCGCTGTCGGCGCCAGGCGTGCATTTTGGTGGCGGTGTGCAGCAGGCCAATGTACTTGCTCGCAGTTGCAACGAGTTCGCCGCAGATATGCGTTCCCGCTATCCCGCGCGGTTTGGTAATTTTGCGGTGCTCCCCATGCCTTTTACTGAAGCTGCCTGTGCGGAAGCAATATATGCGCTGGATGTCCTCAAGGCCGAGGGCGTCGTGCTACTAGGCAGTACCGATGGGGTGTTTTTAGGGGATTCGCGGTTTGACGAGTTGATGGCTGAACTTGATCGGCGCAAGACGGTAGTGTTCGTGCATCCAAACATGCACGAAACTAGCGAGAGCATTGGGCTTCAAACCCCCGGTTTTCTAATTGAGTTTCTATGTGATACCACTCGCGCGGCAGTAAACCTGATCCTAAGTGGAACGATGGAGCGTTACCCTGGCATCAATTGGATCCTCGCTCACTCCGGCGGCTTCTTACCTTTCGTGGCTTGGCGTGTCTCATTGGCGAATGCTTTACCGGAGTTTCAGAACGCTGCTCCTCAGGGAGTTATGACCTACATACGTCGTTTTTACTTCGACACAGCCTTATCTCCGTCGCGTTTCTCAATGGCAGCCCTTAAAGAATTGGTTGAGCCATCGCACATTCTGTTCGGCAGTGATTTCCCCTTCGCGCCGGCGCCCGCCACTGCGCTGCAATGTCAGACGCTGGACAGTTCGAATATGTGGTCTCCGTCTATTCAGCACGGAATCAATCGCGGTCATGCCTTGAGCCTATTCCCGCAGTTTAAACAAGCAAATGAAGTCGTCTCACCTGCGCCCATCTACGAGGGCGAGTCGTTCGCACAACGCTTTAGACGCAGTCTGACTCGACCAATGGGCGCCCTCGCCGAGCGTATGCGTAATCGCTGATTTTTACTTATATGATCATCATTGACTTTATTTGAACATCATTGTTCAATCGTGTCGTGCGGGCTATCCATTCCCGATGAGTCAAAAAAATAATAAGAGCTTTAGCCATGAAAATAAGAAATCAGCTATGCGCGCTGGGGCTGTGCCTCACGTCTACTCATCTCCTGGCCAATGGCCTGCAAATTAACGAACAAAGCATCAGCTCTGAGGGAAAGGCTTATTCCGGCCGCGCCTCAGACGTTCAGGATGCCACCGTCGTCTACGGCAACCCTGCGGGCATGTCGAAACTGACGGGTGAACACGTCAGTGGCGGTATCAGTATTATCGACGCCAACACTCGTATCAGTTCCGTAAACACGTCGGTGGCAGGTACTTCCCGCGGGGATATGGTGCCTAGCCCCATTGTCGTGCCGTCGGGGTTCTACACGCTGCAACTCAATCAGGATTGGCATGTCGGGTTCGGTGTTTACGCCCCCTTTGGCGGTTCGACCGATTACGAAAGCAGCTTCCAGGGACGCTACCGCAGTTCCCGTACCCAAGTGAAAGTGGTGACGCTGCAGCCGACAGTGAGTTACCGGATAAGTGATCGCTTGTCGGTAGGTTTCGGCCCGACGATTAACCACATCGAGGGGCTTCTCGAAAGCAAGATCGATAACCGGGCAGTGAGAGGGCAGAGCGATGGCACGGTCAAGGTGACGGGCGACGACACAGCGCTGGGTTTTAATGTGGGCATCATGTTCGATCCGTTCGATGACCTAACGCTGGGCCTGACCTATCACTCAAAGGTTGATTACACCCTCGAAGGCAAGACGAAAGTGTCTGGAGCCAATGGCCTGCTGGGATCGATTCCGGCGCTGGGCCTGCCAGGGCTCAATGGGAAATATGATGCGAGTCTGGACTTCACCACGCCGGAAACCGTTGATGCTTCAGCGACCTGGCGCTTCAACGATCGGCTGGATTTTTCTGCCGGTGCGCTGTGGAGCCGGTGGAGCCGGGTGCCCGAATTGAATGTCCAAAACGCTGGGGTGCCACGCAACTATGCCGCATTCGACTCGATTGTCGAAACCCTGAAGTGGCGTGACACCTGGTCCTTTTCGACAGGCTTGTCCTACCGCCTGAACAAGCAATGGAAAATTCGTACCGGTATCGCTTACGAGCCGACTCCCATGCCTAACCAGTACACCTCCACCCGAGCACCTACGGGGGATCGGAAAATCTTCACGCTGGGTTTGAACTGGCAGGCTACCGAGCAAATGTCTTTGGATCTGGGGTACGGATATATCCATGAGGACACCGTTAAAGTTTCCCAACCCACTACTCAAGGCGGCTTGCGTCCGGGTTACAGCGCAAAGTATCAGAACAGTATCAACGGGATCGGTTTACAGATGAACTATGCGTTTTGAACGTGAACAAGTGCCGCTTCGTAACACACTGAACTGACCCACCGTTAATGCACCAGCGCGGCCTTGTTAATTAAGGTTGATGGCTAAGCTTTGCCCGCGAAACGGCTACGGAGAACAGTAAAAATGATTGGCCATACCGCTTTTCCTCATACTGTACTGGCGACGCCACAACCGGTGCGTCACCCAAAAACCTCCGTTAAGGCCGCCAGCCTCGCCTACTTGATTTTCGAGCGGTCGGACCTCGATAAGGCCGAGCAATACCTGACCGATTTTGGTTTGATCCTCGCACTGCGTAGCGATGACCAGTTGTACCTGCACGGCACCGGCCCGGCACAGCCTCCAGATCGGGACTGGATGGAGCCGCCCCTATGACGCGACGCTAATCCTCAAGTAATACCGATCGAAATAATCCGAACACCGGCCATTGCCCCGAGCACTGGCCAGTAGGACCTGCTGCGCCCAAAAAACCGCAACAGGTCGGCAACACCTCCACAAAAACAACAAGAGGTAGTGAAGGTTATGATGCGTAAACCTCCAACAGGGCGACAGCTCTATTTGCCGCTGACCGTCGGTCTTGCAAGCAGCATCACCGCACCCGTGTATGCGGTGAACTTCAGTATTGGCGAAATCCAGGGGCAGTTCGATTCGACGCTGTCGGTGGGCGCCAGTTGGGCGTTGCGCAACCCTGATCCGGAGCTGTTGAACAGCCACAGCGCCGATGATGGCAAACGTAATTTCGGCAAGGGCGACACCTTCTCGAAAGTGTTCAAAGGCATTCATGACCTCGAACTGAAGTACGGCGATTCCGGCATATTTGCGCGCGGTAAGTACTGGTACGACTTTGAACTCAAGGACGAAAGCCGTCTGTTCAAAGACATCGATGACAGCAACCGCAAGGAAGGTGCGAAGGCAGCTGGTGCGCAGCTATTGGACGCTTTTGTTTACCATAATTATCTCATCGGCGATTTGCCCGGTACCGTGCGTGTCGGCAAGCAAGTAGTGAGTTGGGGCGAGAGCACATTTATCCAAGGCGGTATCAACTCGATTAACCCTATCGACATCGCCGCTTTCCGTCGTCCAGGTGCGGAGATCAAAGAAGGGCTGATCCCGGTCAACATGTTTTACTTGTCGCAGAACCTGACCGAAAATCTTACGGCCGAAGCATTCTATCAGTTGGAGTGGGACCAGACGGTCATCGACAACTGCGGCACGTTCTTCTCGCAGAACGATGTATTAGCCGATGGCTGCGGTGGATTACCGGTTGGGCCTATTCTCGACCGAAGTGCCGCAGCACAAGCCGCAATGCGCCCGTTAGGAGTCAATCTGACTTCAGAAGGTATCGAGATTCCCCGCGCCGGTGACCGTGATGCCCGAGACAGCGGCCAGTTCGGCGCTGCGCTACGTTGGTTTGCTCCAGAGCTGGACAGCGAATTCGGCGCTTACTTTCTCAATTACCACAGCCGTCAACCGTATATCAGCGCCGTCACCAGCCCTCATGTAACGGATGTGGGGTTTGCGCCGCAGCTGTGCGGTAATCTCGGTGTGCCGTTGGCCGGTTGTAATCGCTTTCTGGGCAGCGCCACCGGCCAGCAACTGGCCCAAGCCTATCGCCTCGGTACCTCGAAGTACTTCGCTGATTACCCCGAAGACATTCGTCTATATGGTTTGAGTTTTAGCACCAGCTTGTCTACCGGCACAACCTTATCTGGCGAAGTCAGCTATCGGCCAAATATGCCACTGCAAATCAACGCCGTAGACTTGATCAGCGCAGCGATTGGTGTTCCGGCAGCTTCACCTGTGTTGTCTTCCGGTGCGGTGACCTTGGCCAACAGCAGCGATGTCAGTGGCTACCGACGCAAAGAAGTGACCCAGGCTCAAGTCACCGCAACGCACTTTTTCGACCAAGTCATGGGTGCGGATCGCCTGACCCTGATCGCCGAAGTGGGCGCTACCCACATCGGAGGGCTGGAAGGTAAAGGTGGTTTGCGTTACGGTCGCAGCACTGCTTATGGTCAAGGTCGGCTGTATCCAAACAACAGCCTGTGCACCAGCAACAGCGTAACGCCGAACAACTGCAACAACGATGGCTTTGCTACCAGCAACTCCTGGGGTTACCGCGCTCGGGCGATCTGGGAATACAACAACGTCATCCCGGGGGTTGAGCTACGCCCCAACCTCGCCTGGTCACACGACGTTTCCGGTTATGGGCCGGAGCCAGGCTTCAACGAAGGCTCCAAAGCAATCAGCGTCGGCCTTGATGCCACCTACCTGAATACCTACAACGCTAGCCTGGCATACACCGATTATTTCGGTGGGGATTACAACGTCAATATCGACCGTGATTTTCTCGCCCTGAGTCTCGGCGTCTCCTTTTGAGTGGAAGCAACCTAATGAACACAACAGCATTGCTCCGTTTTAACTTCGCCATCGTCATCGCTTTGATGGCCAACAGCGTACAGGCGGCGGTATCGAGCGTTGAAGCGGCGAAACTGGGTAATACCCTGACTCCAATAGGTGCGGAAAAAGCTGGAAATGCCGATGGCAGTATTGCGCCATGGACTGGCGGTCTTGCCAAGAATGCTGGTGAGGTTGGCGCCAACGGTGCACTGAGCGATCCGTTCAATAGTGAGAAACCCCTGTTCACCATCACCGCGCAGAATGCTGCGCAGTATCAGGAGAAACTCACCCCCGGTCAGTTGGCAATGCTTAAACGCTACCCCGGCAGCTATCGCATGCAGGTATACCCAAGTCACCGCAGTGCGAGCCTGCCGGACTCCGTCTACAAAGCGATTGCCAACAATGCGATAAACACGCACCTGATTTCAGGCGGTAATGGTTTGGATAGCTTTGATATGGCTACACCTTTCCCCATTCCGCAAAGCGGTTTGGAAGTGGTGTGGAACCACCTTACACGCTATCGCGGCGGCAGCGTCCGGCGAACGCACGTACAAGCGACGCCGCTGGCAGATGGTACCTTTATGCCGGTGTACTTCGATCAGCAGTTCACCTACCGAGACCAACTCAAGGACTTCGATCCGAAAAATCCCGGTAACGTGTTGTTCTATTACAAGCAACTAGTCACCGCGCCAGCGCGCTTGGCCGGTGATGTAGTGCTGGTTCACGAAACGCTCGATCAGGTTAAAGAGCCACGCATGGCCTGGGTATACAATGCGGGTCAACGCCGTGTGCGTCGCGCGCCACAAATTGCTTACGACGGTCCTTACCCCGCGTCGGATGGCCAACGCGTGGCGGACAACCTGGACATGTTCAACGGCGCACCAGATCGCTATGACTGGAAGCTGATGGGGAAAAAGGAAATCTACATTCCCTACAACAACTACAAACTGGACTCCCCGCAACTGCAATACAACGACGTAGTAAAGGCTGGGCACCTGAATGCTGACTTCACCCGCTATGAACTCCACCGTGTATGGGTAGTGGAGGCGACGTTAAAGCCGGGAGAACGGCATCTCTACGCCAAACGCGTGATCTATGTTGACGAAGACACCTGGCAGATCGTATTGGCTGACCACTACGACGCTCGCAACACTCTGTGGCGAGTGGCTGAAGGCTTTATGACGCCGATCTATGACAAGCAGATTCCTTGGTTGGGTGTGGAAGCGTTGTACGACTTGATCAATGGCCGCTATATCGTTTCAGGCCTACGCAACGAAGAAAAAAAACCAATGGAAATCGGCTTTAAAGCCCTCGGAGCGGACTACACACCAGCAGCCTTGAGAAGTGCTGGGGTTCGCTAACAAACCTGCTACAACCTGACGCTACTTCGTCGACAGCCATAAGCCTGAGACCTCGCCGCCACCATAACTGGCGGCTTTTTTTGCCAACTAAATGTTGGCAGCCCCGTACTGCTGCAGTCTTCCACTCCCAATCAGATAGACCTATGATTTTAATATCAGATAGATCTAACTACCACAACGCTCCGGATCATAGCGATTGCCTCGGCTTCGGTGTCGAAGCGAAACAGCGGTGCCAGCGGGCCGAAGGTCTCATCCCGGGCCACCAGCATGGCCGGGGTGACGTCGCCGAGCACCGTGGGTTCGAAGAAGTTGCCGCCCAGCGCGTGGGGGTTACCGCCGGCCAGCAGCGTGGCGCCCTTGGCCAGAGCGTCGCTGATGTGTTCTTCGACCTTGGCCACGGCTTTGGCGTTGATCAGCGGCCCTTGTTGAGCGCCTTCGGTCTCGGCCCGGGCGACCTTGAGGGCGTTGACCGCCAGTACCAGGCGTCGGGCAAACTCGTCATAGACACTGTTCTGCACTAGCAAGCGATTGGTGCAGACACAGGTCTGGCCGCTGTTGCGGAATTTCGAGCCGAGCGCACCTTCCACCGCGGCATCCAGGTCGGCGTCTTCGAAGACGATAAAGGGCGCGTTGCCGCCCAGTTCCAGGCTGACTTTCTTGATGGTTTGCGCACACTGGGCCATCAGCAATTTGCCGATACCGGTGGAGCCGGTGAACGAGAGTTTCTGCACCGCTGGGTTGCCCGTCAGCTCGGCACCGATTTCCCGTGAGCGGGTGCCGGTGACCACGTTCAGCACGCCGGCCGGAATTCCGGCGCGTTCTCCGAGTTCAGCCAGCGCCAGGGCCGACAGCGGGGTTTCCGACGCCGGTTTGAGCACCACGGTGCAACCGGCAGCCAGCGCCGGCCCGACCTTGCGGGTGATCATCGCATTGGGGAAATTCCATGGTGTGATGGCCGCAACAACCCCGATGGCCTGTTTGATCACCACCAGCCGCCGGCCTTGCTTGTCGTGAGGAATCACATCGCCGTAGACCCGCTTGGCCTCTTCGGCGAACCACTCGATAAAGCTCGCGCCATAGGCAATTTCGCCGCGACTCTCGGTCAGCGGTTTGCCTTGTTCCCAACTGAGCAGGCGGGCCAGGTCTCCCTGATGGGCCTGATCAACTCGAACCATTTGCGCAGCACGTAGCTGCGTTCCTTGGTGGTCTTGCCGCGCCAGGCGGGCAGGGCCGCCTGGGCCGCAGCGATGGCGCGGGTGGTTTCGGCCTGGCCGAGGGAGCTGACTTGGGCGATGGTTTCGCCATCCGCCGGGTTGGTCACCGCGAAACGGGTGCCGTCATCGGCGTCGATCCATTGGCCATTGATGTAAGCCTGTTCGCGCAGCAGTTTCAAATCATCAAGTTTCATCGGACTTCTCGAAAAATCAGTACACGCCGCCGGAGCTGGTGGGCACCGGGGCATCTTTGAATTTGGCGGCGAGGGTTTGCAGGCCGCGCATCAGCACCGTGGTGTCGACACCGACTGCTACGAACGCTGCGCCCAGCTCGATATAGCGCCTGGCAAGTGTCTCGTCGGCGCTGAGAATGCCTGCAGCCTTGCCGACCCTCTGTATCCGGACAATGGCGTCTTCGATAGCAGCCTGAACCTCGGGATGCCCAGGATTGCCGCGATGCCCCATGGACGCACTCAAATCTGCCGGGCCGATAAACACCCCGTCGACGCCCTCGACCGCGGCAATGGCATCCAGGTTGGCCAGGCCTTCGCGGTTCTCGATCTGCACCAGCAGGCACATCTGCGCGTCGGCCTGATCCAGGTAACCGGGAATACTGTTCCAGCGCGACGCACGGGCCAGAGCGCTGCCAACACCGCGTATGCCTTGGGGCGGATAGTGAATTGCGCGTACCAGTTCGCGTGCCTGCCCGGCGCTTTCGACCATCGGGACCAGCAAGGTCTGGGCGCCAATATCCAATACTTGCTTGATTAACGCGGTATCGCCGATCACCGGGCGAATGATTGCCTGGCTTGGGTAGGGCGCGACGGCTTGCAGTTGACTGAGCATGCCGCGCAAGTCATTGGGCGCATGTTCGCCGTCGATCAGTAGCCAATCGAAACCGGCATTTGCGGCCAGCTCGGCACAGTAGGCGTCGGCCAGGCCGAGCCAGAGGCCGATCTGTGCTTCGCCGCTTTTCAGACGTTGCTTGAAACGGTTGATGGGCATGTCCATGGAACTGTCCTCCAGAGGTCAGACGAAGCGACAGGAAATCGAACCCAGCATGTCGTAGTCGACATGGAAGGTATCGCCGGGGTTGGCCGCCACCGGGCGGGTGAAGGAGCCGCCGAGAATGATCTGACCCGCTTCAAGGGTAACGTCGTATGCGGCCAGCTTGTTCGCCAGCCAGGCCACGCCTTTGGCCGGATGATTGAGCACCGCTGCGGAAACCCCGGACTCTTCGATCACTCCGTTGCGGTACAACACCGCCGGTACCTTGCGCAGGTCGATCTCGGTTGGCCGCACGGCGCGACCGCCCATGACCACACCGGCGTTGGCGGCATTGTCGGAAATGGTGTCGAACACCTTGCGCGTCGCTTTGGTCTGCGGGTCGACTTGCTGAATCCGCGCGTCGATGATCTCCAGTGCCGGGATTACCCACTCGGTGGCATCGAGCACGTCGAAGATCGTGCAGTTCGGGCCTTTGAGCGGCTTACCGAGGATGAACGCCAACTCCACTTCCACCCGCGGCACGATAAAGCGTTCGAAAGGAATGTCAGTGCCCTCGTCGAAGAACATGTCATCGAGCAGCGCACCAAAATCCGGCTCGGTGATGTTCGAGGACACTTGCATGGCCCGTGAGGTCAGACCGATCTTGTGCCCGACCAGCTTGCGCCCGTCCTTGATTTTCTGTGCGACCCAGGCGCGCTGGATGGCATACGCGTCTTCCATCGTGATAGCCGGGTGATCGAGGGAAAATTGTCGGACCTGCTCCCTGGAGCGTTCGGCCCGATCCAGTTGTGCGGCGGCGTGAAGGATTTGCTGTTGGTCGAGCATGACGAAGTTCTCTTATTGTGGATTGACGATGGCCGCATTGGTGCGCAGCACCAGGAAGCCGCCGAGAGCGATTAACAGCGCCAGGACATACAGGGCCAGGCTGGCGCTCTGAGTGGTGTCGCGCATCCAGCCGATCAGATAAGGCGCGAGGAACGAGGCGATGCTGCCGAACGAGCTGATCAGTGCGATCCCTGCGGCCTGGGTGCCGTTGGACATAAAGGCCGGCGGCAGTTGCCAGAACATCGGCAATGCGGCACTGGCGCCCATCCCGGCAACGATTAACCCGCCCAGCACCAGCAGCGGATTGCCCGGAGCCAGTCCCGCCATGGCGATACCGGTGGCAGCCATCAGCAGTGGCACACAGAGGTGCCAGCGGCGTTCGCGATTACGGTCGGAAGAGCGTCCGCAACCGATCATGAAGAAGCAGCCAGCCAGATAGGGCACAGCACTGAGTAGACCGACCTTGCCGTCGCTGCCAATCCCCGCGCCGTGGATCAGTGTCGGCATCCAGAAGGCCAGGGTGTTGACCGCCAGCATCACCGCAAAATAGATCGCCACCAGCAGCCAGACCTGCGGGTCGCGCACAATGCCGCCGAAGGAGGTGATGGATTTACGTTGTTCTTCGCTGCTCAGTTGCGCGCGCAGTTGTTGTTTCTGCGCGGGGTTGAGCCACTTCACGACTTCGAAGTAATCCGGCAGGCACCTGAGAACCACCAGCCCCAGCAGGACCACTGGCGCACCTTCGATCAGGAACATCCACTGCCAGCCGCGTAGCCCACCGAAGTCATGGAGGTTTTCCAGAATTGCACCGGACAGCGGTCCGCCGATCACCCCGGCCATCGGCACGGCAATGGCGAATAGCGCGGTGACTTGAGCCCGGCGACGGGCCGGATACCAGCGATTGAGAAACACCAGGATCCCGGGAAAGAAGCCGGCTTCGGCCACGCCCAGCAGAAAGCGCAGGACATAGAAACCGCTGGAGCTTTCGATCCACAACATGCTGGTGGAAAGCACGCCCCAGACCACCATCAGGCTGGCGATCCAGCGCCGTGGCCCCACTCGATCCAGGGCCATGTTGCTCGGTACGCCGAACAGCGCGTAGGCAATGAAGAACAGTCCGGCTCCGAAGCCATAGACGGTGTCGCTGAAGTGCAGATCGGTACTCATCTGCATCTTGGCGAAGCCGATGTTGATCCGGTCCAGATGGGCGAACAGGTAACAGATCAACAGCAATGGCATCAGGCGCCAGGTAATGGTGCTGTGGGTGCGATCGTGTGCGGCAAGGGTGATGCTGTCAGCGGTATTGGCTGTGCTCATGATGTTGTACTTTTTGTCTGAGTGGCCGTTGACGGAAGGAGGGTGTGAATCAGCCCACCTGGTTCTTCAAGAAGGCATGCACGTTGTTCTGCTTGAAATTAAGTTCGGGGTGCAGTTCGATCATCTCGAACGACAGCGCCAGCAAGCGTTGCGACTGCAGCTCGGCGAAGTGTTCGGTGATCACCTTGAACAGCGTTTCGGCGACGGCTTGCCGGGTCTGCAGATCCCGTCCGTGACCGACCTTGAGGGTCATATGGACGAAGGCGTAATCGTGCTTGCCGTCGGCCATGCGCCAGGTGTCAAGGCGCACACCGCGACTGCGGATGCCGCCCTGGGGAAATACACCGCTGTCTCCCAGAATGGCGTGAACCTTTTCGAACAGCGTGGGCAAGTCCGCTTGCTGCTCGATGTTGTCGGTGTATTCGGCGATGAAATGCGGCATGTGTGTCTCCCTGGCCGCGAGCAACCTTCAAGCTGCCCGCGAGCGAGTGTCAGAGGGGGAAAATGGCGTTGATCTGGCCGGTGCCGGAGCTTCCGAAGGGCTCAGTGATGATCTCGGCAGGTTTGTTGTATTCCGGCCCGCCCAACAGTCCGAGGAGCATCGCGGTGTCGTGCATCTTGCCTTCGCCGAAGCAATGCTCGGCGTAGTCCGGGAGCATCGCGCAGAACTCCTTGAAGCGCCCTTGCTTCCACATCTCGACCACGTGCAGGTCCATCTGTTTGTCGAACTCGCGGGTCCAGTTGTGGATGTTGGCTTCGGCTTCGCGATTGTCCGAGAAACGATGGGACAGTGATCCCGAGGCCAATACCAGCACCTTGCGGTCGCTCTTCTCGATGGCCCGACGCACGGCGGCGCCGAAGGCAAAGCTGTCTTCCAGCCGGTGCCAGGCGCACCAGGCGGCGATGGAGATCACGTCGAACTTCTGCTCGTCGGGTACGCCCATGTGCATGTAGCGCATCGGCACCAGAGTGCCGTATTCCAGCTCCAGGCTCGGGATGTTGTGAGCCATGGTGCGCACGCCGGCCTGATTGGCCTCGGCGGCGATCAATTCGCCCAATTCCGGGCAGCCTGGGTATTCGTACTCCATATTCTTGATGAAGTGCGGGAGTTCATTGCTGGTATAGATGCCCTTGAAATGCTGGCCGCAGTTGACGTGATACCCGCTGTTGACCAGCCAGTGCACATCGAACACCACGGCGGTGTCGGCGCCGAGTTCGCGGGCGCGACGGCCGATTTCCTTGTGCCCGGCAATCGCCGCTTCGCGACAACCATGGTGCTTGCCGGGCATCTCTGACAGGTACATCGACGGTACGTGGCAGATCTTCGCGGCCAGGACGACTTCGCCCATGATGATTCTCCTGAAATTGTTGTTGTTTGGTTCAGTCTGGCAGTTGTCAAAGCTTGTGATGGGCCGATGCGCGACCCATTGCTTTGCTGTCTTCGTCAGCCGTTACCGGCGGTTTAGATGCCCCAACGCGGGATGTGATGACTGCCCATGGAGATGCAAACGTTCTTGATCTCGGCGAACACTTCGAAGCTGTACTGGCCGCCTTCACGACCGGTACCGGAGCCTTTCACACCGCCGAACGGCTGACGCAGGTCGCGCACGTTCTGGCTGTTAATGAACACCATGCCGGCTTCGATGCCATAGGCCAGACGATGCGCTTTGCCGATATCCTGGGTCCAGATATAGGACGCCAGGCCGTATTCCGTATCGTTGGCCAGTTGCAGGGCTTCGGCTTCGTCCTTGAACGGGATCAGGCAGACCACCGGGCCGAAGATTTCTTCCTGGGCGATGCGCATTTTGTTATTCACATCAGCGAACACCGTCGGCTGAATGAACTGCCCGCGATTCAAGTGTGCCGGCAGATTGGCCGGACGTTCCAGGCCACCGGCGAGGAGGGTGGCGCCTTCTTCGATGCCGATCTTGATGTAGCCGGTGACCTTGTCGTAATGGGCCTGGGTAATCATCGAGCCGACCTGGGTTTTCGGGTCTTGCGGGTCGCCGACGATCAGGCGTTTGGCACGCGCGGCAAACTCGGCGACGAACTGCGGGTAAACGCTTTCCTGGATGAAGATCCGGCTACCGGCGGTGCAGCGTTCACCGTTGAGCGAGAAGATGGTGAACAGCGCCGCGTCGAGGGCGCGTTCCAGATCAGCGTCTTCGAAGATCAGCACCGGCGACTTGCCGCCCAGTTCCATGGAGTACTTTTTCAGGCCGGCGGTCTGCATGATTTTCTTGCCAGTGGCGGTACCTCCGGTGAAGGAAATTGCGCGCACATCCGCGTGCCGAACCAGGGCGTCGCCGGCGGTAGCACCATAACCCTGGATGACGTTGAGCACGCCATTGGGAATGCCGGCTTCGACGGCCAGGCGGCCCAGTTCATTGGCGGTCAGCGGCGACAGCTCGGACATCTTCAGCACCGCAGTATTACCCAACGCCAGGCATGGCGCGGTCTTCCAGGTGGCGGTCATGAACGGTACGTTCCATGGCGACACCAGGGCGCAGACTCCTACCGGCTGATACAGCGTGTAGTTGAGCATCTGGTCATCGACCGGGTAGCTGTGCCCGTCCATGCGTGTGCAGACTTCGGCGAAGAAATCGAAGTTGTGCGAGGCACGTGGGATCAACACGTTCTTGGTCTGATGGATCGGCAGACCAGTATCGAGGGTTTCCAGTTCGGCCAGACGCGGGACATTCTGCTCGATCAGCTCGCCGAGCTTGCGCATCAGGCGGGCACGTTCCTTGGCCGGGGTGTTGGCCCACTTGGGGAAGGCTTCCTTGGCGGCGGCCACGGCCTGAGCAACTTCTTCGGCGCCGCCGCTGGCGACTTCGCCGATGGCCTCACCGGTGGCTGGATTGTAGTTGACGAAAACGTCTTTGCTTTCGACCTCGCGGCCGTTGATCCAGTGTTTGATCATGGTGCTCAAGCCTCTTTACGGGCGGAGAAAAATTCCGCTTCACTGACAATTCGATTGACCAGGCGACCGATGCCCTCGACTTCCACGATCACTTCATCTCCAGGCACCACATCGGCCAAGCCTTCCGGCGTACCGGTGGCGATCATGTCGCCCGGTTGCAGGGTCATGAAGCTGGACAGGTATTCGATCAGGTAAGGGATGTCAAAAATCATGTCGGAGGTTGAGCCTTCCTGACGCAATTCACCGTTGACCCAGGTGCGCAGTTTCAGGTTGCTCGGGTCTGGAACGTCGGCGACGTCAACGATCCACGGGCCGACGGGCGTCGTGGCGTCACGGTTTTTCACCCGCAGGTTAGGCCGGTAGTAATTTTCCAGGTAGTCGCGGATCGCGTAGTCGTTGCACACGGTGTAGCCAGCCAAGTATTCCAGGGCATTTTCACGTTTGACGTTGCGCGCCGGCTTGCCGATGACGGCCACCAGTTCGCACTCATAGTGCATGTAGGCGACGTTGTCCGGACGCCAGGTGGTCTGGTTGTGGCCGGTGTAGGTGCCGGGGGATTTGATGAATGCCAGCGGTTCGGTCGGTGGCTTGAAGGCCAGCTCGGCGGCGTGGTCGGCGTAGTTCAGACCCAGGGCAAACATGCTGCCGGTGGCCGGCGGCAACCATTGCACCTGATCTTCGGCCAGCAGGCGGCCGTCGGCCAGACGCACGGCATTTTGCTCTTCAACGTGGGCGTGGTGGACGTCGCCTTCAAAACGGATACGGGCGTGTTTCATGGAAGCTCCTGTTACTCGGCCACGATGTGGTTGACGAGGCGGCCCAGGCCGCTGATTTCGACTTCGACGGTGTCGCCGGGCTGGACATCGACACGGCCTTCAGGGGTGCCGGTGATCAGCACATCGCCTTCGTGGAGGGTCATGAATTCGCTGATCTCGACGATCAGCTGGGGAATGCTGCGCACGAAGTTGGCCGTGGAGTTTTCCTGGCGCAGTTCACCGTTGACGAACAGTTTCAGGCTCAACTGATGCGGGTTGGCGACCTGGTCACGGGCCACCAGTTCCGGGCCCAGCGAGCAGAAGCCGTCACGGCACTTGGCCTTGACCGCCGGACGGTAGTAGCTGTCTTCCGGCAGGCTGAACTCGTTGACGATGGTGTAGCCGGCCACATGTTCCAGCGCATTCTCGATGCTGACCCGGCTGGCGCTTTTGCCGATCACCACACCCAGTGCAGGGCCCGGTTGCAGGCGTTCACCTTGCGGATGAATCACGGCGCGGTCATGGCTATTGCGGGTATTGGGAGTCTTGATGAACAGCACCGGCTTGACCGGCGGTTTCTGGTAAGGCGCTTGCTCAAATTCAGCGATTCGTTGGTTCAGCAACCCTTGATAGTTCAGCGCAACGCCGAACAGGGTGCCGTTCGCAACATCATGCAGGGCACGGCTCATGGTTTTCTCCTGGCAGTGGCGGAGCAGTGACTGCTTCGCGAAATATTCGTTAACCTATTAACGTTATAATTAATATGTTAACAATCGTCAAGCGTGGCAAAATCTTCCGGCAGTGGTTAGCCGCCTGAAACCGGAGCAGGATGAAGGTCCTTGCACTGCCAACACCCAAACAAGAAAGAGAACGAGCGATGATCGATCGTCAGCCGATCCCCAATATCAACATCGGTCAGGTCTACGACCAGCGCTACAGCGATGCCGAAGTGCACTACGACAAACTCGGAAACCTGGCGGAATTCTTCGGCCGCAACATGCCCGTGCACCGACACGACCGGTTCTTCCAGGTGCATTACGTGAAGAGTGGCGCGGTGCGGGTCTATCTGGATGACCAGCAATACCTGGAGTCGGGACCGATGTTTTTCCTCACGCCACCGACGGTGGCCCATTCCTTCGTCACCGAAGCGGACGCCGACGGGCACGTGCTGACGGTGCGCCAGCAACTGGTCTGGCAGTTGATCGATGCCGACCCCAGCCTGGCGCCCGGCGCGCAGTTGCCGGCGGCCTGCGTGGCGCTGGCGCGGCTGGCACCGCTATTCCAATCCGAGGTCAGGCGCCTGGAGTTTCTGTTCGAGGAACTGTGCAGCGAGATCAACGCCGATGGGCCGGGGCGGGGTTCGGCGCTGGACAGCCTGACGCGATTGATCATGATCAGTCTGCTCAGGCTGTGCGCCAACTCCCTGGAAGCCCGCCCGGCGCGCCATGAAGACTTGCGGATCTTCCACCGCTTCAACGAGTTGATCGAAGACCATTACCTGCAGCACTGGCCATTGTCGCGCTATGCCGACGGTATTGGTGTTACCGAGGCACGGCTCAATGACGTCTGCCGACGCATTGCCGACTTGCCGTCGAAACGGCTGATCCTCGAACGGCTGATGCAGGAAGCCAAGCGCCTGTTGCTGTTCACCGGCAGTTCGGCCAATGAGATCTGCTACCAGCTGGGCTTCAAGGACCCGGCCTATTTCAGTCGATTCTTCCAGCGTTATGCGCAGGTGACCCCTGGGGAGTATCGCCTGCGGCAGTCGGGTTTGCGCTGAGGTAGCCATGTTCGCTTCTCGATTGGTGTCGAGTGTCTGTTGAGCAATCATGGCCACAGTCGGCACCCTGAAAAATAGCTTTTACAGGGAACCGATTGCACTTTTCATGGGCGGGTCACCACAAGGCCAGGCTGTAGCCGATGATGATCCGGTTTTCGTCTATGTCGCTGGTCAGGCCGTTGCTTGAACGCAGAGTGGCGTTGCGTAGCCGCACGTTGACGTTCTTCAGCGGACCGCTCTGCACCGTGTAAGCCAGGTCGGTGTCGCGCTCCCATTCCCGACCGTTACGCACGCTGGCGGTCTGCACATGAGTGCCGTCGACATAACGGGTCATGAACGCCAGCCCAGGCAGGCCGAGGGCCGCGAAGTTGTAGTCGTAACGCGCCTGCCAGGCGTCGGTCTCGGCCTTGGTGAAGACGTTGATGGTCACCAGGTTGACTGAATAAGGGTCCAGGCCCGGAAAGGCGAAGTCGCCGTCACCGGAGAGATTCTGGTACCCCAGGCCGAATTTATGGGCACCCATCGACAGGCTCACCATGCCGTTAAAAAAACGGTTGTCGATCTCGCCGCCATCGACCCTGGATGGACTGCGCATTTCATGGCTGCCTTGTTCACGCGTATCGAAATAGCGCAGATCGCTGCGCAGGTTTACACCTTGTGCCAAGGACAGGTCATGCACCAGACCGATGAACTGCTGACGGTAGATGTCATGCATCTGGGCGTAGTAATAGGTCGCAGCCAGGTGTGGATTGATCGCATAGGTGCCACCGGCCAGATCGAGATGGCTGCTCTGGACGCCGGCGTAACTCATCTCATCGTTGCTGGAGGAATCTCGCAGGTTCTGTTTTTCCAGCCGGCCCAGATTCAAGGTCAGGCCGTCGACTTCCTGGGAGGTGACCAGCTCACCGTTGTAGGTTGAGGGCAGCAGCCGGGTATCGTTATAGGCGGCCACGGGCAATTGCGGTTGCAGGGTGCCGAGTTTCAGCACGGTCTTCGATGCTCGCAATTTGGCGGTCAGGCCGAGTTCGCTGTAGCTGTCATCCGGTTGCTGACTGGCACCAAAGGGCAGCAACCCGGTGCCGCGACGATCGCGACTGGAGTCAAGTTTCACTCCGAGTTCGCCCAAGGCATCGACACCGAAACCGACCATACCTTCGGTGTAGCCCGACTCCAGGCGTAACACAAAACCCTGAGCCCATTCTTCGGCCTTATTCTGCGCCGCGTTGCTCTGGCGAAAGTCCCGATTCATGTAGAAATTGCGCAGGTCCAGGCTGGCTTTGCTGTCCTGGACAAAATCGGCGTGAGCGCTAAGCGGGCTAAACGAGGCGCACAGGGCAGCGCTTGCCGCCGTGCGAAGGAGGCACGAATGCATGAGGGGGTTTCCTTTTGTTGTTTTTGTAGGTATCACCCCTATCCGGTAAGGGCTGGATATAGTTAACGATCTTATCGTTTATTTTGGTAGCGTGTTTCCCGGTTTTCCCGCAAGGAATTGGGCTAAGGCGATTATTTTTTAATGTGAGATCAGTAATTTATTTATAAATTATTGACCTGGTGTAGGGGGGATGTTGCATGCACTCTGTGCCGACTCTAAGCTTTGAGGCTTCGACCTCTTTTTCCGCGTGAACCATGCCGACCCCCAGACCGTCCCTTACGCTCACCTTGTTGCAGGCCCGCGAAGCGGCCATGGCATTTTTCCGGCCGTTGCTCAATGAACATGATCTGACTGAGCAGCAGTGGCGGGTGATTCGTATCCTGCGCCAGCACGGCGAACTGGAAAGCCATCAGCTGGCTCATCTGGCGTGCATCCTCAAGCCGAGCATGACCGGTGTTCTGTCCCGACTGGAGCGCGACGGTATCGTCCGTCGCAGGAAGTCGTCGGAAGATCAGCGCCGGGTGTTTGTCGCTCTCACCGAGCAGGGGCAGCAGTGTTTTGTCGACATGAGTGCGGGGATGGAAAGCAATTACCTGAAGATTCAGGAGCAGTTCGGTGAGGAGCAGCTTCAACAGTTGCTGGAACTGCTCAGTAAGCTGAAGAACATCAAGCCCTGACCGACACAATGTTTGACCGGCTGGCCGACCTCACTGGACGCTGATGATTTCGCGGCTGGCGACGCGGCTTACGCGGGAGTTGATGCCGTCAGCCTGATGGTTGCTTCTGCGGCTGGATGTAGAAAGCACTCGATAGTACGGTTTGGAGTGATGTTCTTCCTGTTCTTGACATGCCCTCCGAACAAGTCCAAAAATGAGTCCGTTCCCACTGAGGGGATATTACAAAACCTTTAGATTTCAATGGGTCGGACGCTAGATGAGAGTCTCGTTTCCCGCTCCAAGCATTAAAAAATGGATCTCTGAAAAGAGGTCCATTTTTTTTCGTCCAAAGAAAAGTCTTTCTTTCGCCTTTGCCGAGTTCCTCCTGAAAGCACGGTCGTGGCTGCCAATGCGATAGCGTGGGGCTGCTGTTTGTCCCCTCTCTGGTCGGGCATCTGCTGCTTGGCATCGAACTGACCGGTGTCATCGTCCGCGTGGCCGGCATCGCTCTCATCGCCTTGGCGGTCGCCTGCTGGCCCGGCCCACCCATGCTCGGCATGTTGATCTATAACGCAGCCGTTGCGCTGTATCTCACCTACGTTGGCTTCTGCGGCGACGCGAGAGGGGTTCTCTTGTGGCCAGTGGTCATCTTGCACGCAGTGATGACGGTACTTTTGATACGTGCAATGACGAGGAAGGTCACGCATTGAGCTCCGTCATTATCGGCGCCATCGTTTTTGCCTGCCTGTTCGCTGCCGCGGTGATAAGAATGCTGCTGCACATGCGATTACCGATTCATCACCTGGATGTCGAGTCCAAAGAGGGCGCGCCGGGTCGGGCGCTTTTTCGCACAACAGTACGGTTTCGTATTGGGTCAAGTACTCGGCCACCCTGTCTCGGAAATCGGGCAAGACGGCTATGAGACCGATGCGCCCTTTGTTCGTACCACCATGGTGTTTGCCTTTTTGCTGCTCGCCGGTAGTGCCTCTACGCCGAACGATCCGACCCTGACCTTGCAGACCAGCAAGCCCCCGGCCCAATACGCCGACTGCGTCGTACCGAAATTGCAGGGCAGTGCGTTGAACCCGACTGTCTCGCAGACCCAGCGCAGCTACCGGATCATCGTGTCGAGCAAAGTCTCGGCGGATAACGTGCTGGAAGCCTATAAGGCCGGGAACGGCGGCAAGGTGTTCATCTACGAACGACATTTGCTGGCTTCGAACTTCCTGCCTTCAAGTTTTGAACGCGCCGCGCAGGATTGCATCTGATCCTTGCCCGTAAACGCTTCTCACCGTGCTCCTTTGGTTGGCAGCAACCAACCAGTCTTTTGCCCCGCACCGGATTCGGTGGCGGGGCTTTTTTTCGTCTGCTGCCTCATCCTGATTAAGGTGTACACCTGCTGGCTTCTATCAGGAGGCTGCAATGTCCCACGTCAACATTATCTGGGTAATGGCCGCATCAATGACCTCATGCGGCGTGTTATCACGAGCGAGGATGGAAATGCCCTGCAAGAAACTGTCGAACACCGCAGCCATCGCGGGCGCGTGAGTATTGCCCGGCAACTGACCGGCACTGACTCCCCGCTCGACACAAGCCAAAATCCCCGCGCGCGTCCGGGCGCGAGATTGGGTCAGGGCATCGACCACCCGAGCATTCTCCGGGCTGGGTGCGCTCATCACACCGAGGGTCACCATGCAGCCCTTGGGATGACTGTCCTCACACTGCATGCGCGCCGACTGGCGTAGTGCAGTCTCGATGGCCTGGCGTGGCGGCAGGCTCTCGTCCCACAGACATTCGGTGACCTGAGCGAAGGTCGCCAGGTAACGCTGCACACACTCATCAAACAACGCTTCCTTGGAACCGAACGCTGCGTAAAAACTTGGTGCGGAAATCCCTCTGCCCAGTCCGGCTTTCAACTTTGCGAGCGAGGTCGCGTCGTAGCCGTGTTGCCAAAACAAGTGCATGGCCTGTTCCACAGCGTGGTCGCGGTCGAAGGTACGGGGGCGGCCCATTTGCGCCATTTCAAGGCTCCTCTGGATGACGAGATAAATACTAGTCGATACATAAGTCATTGACAACGAACACGGGCATCCTTCAACATTTGTATCGATCAGTATTTAAGTCTGAATCCTCACTCAAGGAATCTCCCGTGACACCCTCAATTACCTTATCGGCAGCGCCCGACCGCCTACCCATCGGCGCGTTGCTCGCGCTGGCCATGACCGGCTTCATCTGCATTGTCACCGAAACATTGCCCGCCGGCCTGTTGCCGCTGATCAGCGAAGGCCTGGCAATTTCCCCTTCCATGGCTGGCCAGATGGTCACCGCTTATGCGCTGGGCTCGGTGCTGGCGGTCATCCCCATGACCATCGCCACCCGCGGCTGGCGCCGCCGTAATGTGCTGTTGCTGACTATCGTCGGTTTCTTGCTGTTCAACTCCATCACCGCGTTGTCATCGCACTACGGCGTGACCCTGGTGGCGCGCTTTTTTGCCGGCGTCGCGGCTGGCCTGGCCTGGAGCCTGCTGGCCGGCTACGCCAGGCGTATGGTCGCGCCCCATCAACAAGGCAAGGCGCTAGCGCTGGCCATGGTCGGCACACCGATTGCCCTTTCACTGGGTGTACCACTCGGCACTTGGCTGGGCGGTCTCGTGGGTTGGCGCACCACTTTCGGCATCATGTCCGTCCTCACACTGGTGCTGATCGCCTGGGTACTGGTGAAAGTACCGGACTACCCACCTCAAGCCGCCAGCCAGCGCATGTCATTACGTACCGTGATGACCACGCCAGGCGTGCGACCCGTGCTGGCAGTGGTCATCAGCTGGATGCTGGCGCACAACATTCTCTACACCTACATCGCACCCTTCGTGGCACCAGCGGGGTTGGCGGATCGGGTGGATGTGGTGTTGTTGGTGTTTGGCATTGCGGCGTTGGTGGGGATTTGGCTGACTGCCAAAAGGGTTGAGGTATCGTTGCGCAAAACGGTGTTGGTGAGCTTGGCAGCGTTTGCGGCGGTGTGTGTAATGTTTGGCCTTTTGGGCCGCGTGCCGGAGATAATCTATGTCGGCGCAGCGGTTTGGGGGGTGAGCTTCGGCGGAGCGGCGACGTTGCTGCAAACGGCGCTGGCGGATGCCGCGGGGGATGGGGCAGATGTGGCGTTGTCGCTGAATGTGGTGGCTTGGAATAGTGCGATTGCCGCGAGTGGTGTCGTGGGCGGAGTGTTGTTGGACAGGTGGGGCGCAGCCTCTTTTCCATGGGCAATGGTGGTGTTGGTCGGGGTGGGATTTGTGATTGTCTGGGGGGCTCGGGTTCATGGCTTCAAATCGGGCGCGCGTGCGGCTGGAAGGCCTGTTGTTGCGGGGCACTGAATCACAATGAAGGGTAGGAAAGAGAGGCTTTGGAAATCGCCAGAAGAAAGCACAAGAAACGTTAGTTAAATCGTTCTTTCTGCTGGCTTTCAGGCTCATTCAACCTGGCTTCTACCCGGCATCTCTATACCGTGCTGATGTACCCGCCGATACAGGGTTGCCCGGGAAATGCCCAAAGCCTTGGCGGCGGCGGTGGGTTTCCAGCGATGACGCACCAAGGCATCGAGCAGTGCTTGGCGTTCGGGGCTCGTGTAGCAATCATTGGTGTCGCCGGAACTTGGGCCACTAAGCCTGTGGCCTTGCAGTTGTTCGGGAAAATGGCTGACCTGAATCAGGTTTGTATCACACACCGCGCAGGCATAACGCAGCACGTGCCGTAACTGGCGAACGTTACCTGGCCAGCGGTAGCCAAGCAGGCATTCCAGCGCCGCGCCTCCCAGTTGCATGGATTCTGCGCAAAGCGTCGATTCCTCATCGAGAATCCGGTTGATCAGCGCCAGGCGGTCACTGCGTTCGCGCAGCGGCGGCAACTGGAAGCGTGCTCCGCTCAAACGAAAGTACAGGTCTTCGCGAAATTCGCCCGCGGCGACCAGTGTTTCCAGATCGCGGTGACTTGCGCAGATGACCTGAAGGTCGATCGCTTTGCGCCGTGAAGCGCCCAGTGGCGCCACTTCACCTTCGGCCAGAACCCGCAGCAGGCGGGTTTGCAAGGGCAGGGGCATGTCGCCGATTTCATCGAGAAACAGCGTGCCGCCGTCGGCTTGCTCCAGTAGACCTTGCATGCCCTTGCTCGAGGCGCCTGTGAAGGCACCGGCGACATAGCCAAATAATTCGCTTTCGATCAGGTTCTCCGGGATCGCCGCGCAGTTCACTGCAACGAACGGACGCTCACGGCGCTGGCTGGCCTGGTGCAACTGACGGGCGAAGACTTCCTTGCCGGAGCCGGTCTCGCCCTGGATCAGCACCGGCAGGTTGCGGTCTTTGACCCGCACTGCAAGGCGCAGGCTTTCTTCCAGTCGCGGATCGAGCTCGGCGGGTGTCAATACCGGGCGCGATGGGTTGCGTTTCACCCGACGTGGCCCGCGGAGGCGTCCGTGCAGCGCAGGGTGGCCACCTTGGCCGTGAAGCACGCAGAGCGATTCGTCGCTGGCCCGATGCAACAACTGCTTATCGAACACCTGGCCGATGTGTTCCGGCAGTTGGCCAAAGCTTTGCAGCAGCAATTGCCGCGCCGCCGGGTTCAGTGCCTGCAAACGGCCGTCATCATCCCAGGCGAGCAAGTAATCGGGTTGGCTGTCGACATAGCCCGGGCTGTTGTGGGCGCGCAGCACCCAGTAACCCTGGGCACTGTTCATGAAAAACGCCTGTTCGATTTCCCGTGCGCTCTGCACCACCATCTGCCGGATTAAATGTTGGGAGCGGCGGTCGTCCGGGGAACTCACCGCGGACACGTCGAGCACTCCGAGCAATTCGCCGCGCGGGTCGAAGACCGGCGCGGCCGAGCAGGTAAGGCCGATGAACGCGGCGCGAAAGTGATCGCGTTTGTGCACCGTGATCGGTGTTCTCGCTGTCAGCACCGCAGCCACGCCACAGGTGCCTTCTTCGCCTTCTGACCAGCAGGTGCCCAAGTACAGACCGGCTTTACGGCAGTCATTGCGGATGGAGGTTTCCACGCGATAGTCGATGGTCTGACCCTGAGCATCGGTGAGCAGCACGCAGTAGTTAGCGTCACGCACGCGACCGTGGAGGCGGGCGACTTCTTCGCTGGCAATGCGCAGGAACAACTCGGAGCGCTCGCGGCACTCCTGCAACACGTTCTGCGAAAGGATCCGTGGCCCTTGCAATGAGCCAGGGTCCAGATGGTGTTGCTCCATGGAGCGGCGCCAGGAGTCGAGTATCAAGCCCGGCACAGGCAACTGCGGCAGGTGTTCGGCATTTTTCAAAACACGGCTGACGCAATCCACATGCGCCTTCGAGTGTGCGGAAAGCATTAAGGCCTCCGGTTCCATCTTCTTTTAGTTGTGTGGCTATTAAGCGCCGTTCATTGGTCGCAGACAAGGGCCGGGTCTCCCAGGGTTGGCGGTGAGACGTAACGTCTCACGGTCTCGCCGCCACCTCGTGCAGCCTGACATGACGCGTCTCATTCGGGCTTGATTCGACCGCCCTTTGGCTCTCGACGGACCGCTCTACGACGGGCTTGTGCAGGTATTTTTGCGGATCTGGCATCGGCTTTGCTCCAGCTCTGGCAACCAGCCCGACTGGCAACCCAAAAATAAAAAGAGGTGCCCGATGTCCTGCCCAGCCCCTTTCCCTGTTCTGCCCACGGTGGCGTCATGAGTCGTGTGCCGCTGACCGTCGGCATTATCGCCAACCCAGCATCCGGTCGGGACGTACGGCGCCTGACCGCCAACGCCGGGCTGTTTTCCAGCACCGACAAAGTCTCGGTGATCCAGCGCTTGCTGGCAGCCTTTGGCGCCACGGGCGTCGAACAGGTGCTGATGCCCACCGACATGACCGGCATCGCCGCCGCCGTGCTGAAAAACAGCCACGGTCGCCAGGCTCGCAGCAGTCACTGGCCGGCCCTTGAGTTCCTCGACCTGACCCTGCGCCAAAGTGTCGAGGACACCCGTCACGCGGCACGCTGGATGGCCGAACGCGGCGTTGCCCTGATCGCGGTGCTGGGCGGCGACGGTACTCACAAGGCGGTGGCCGCCGAAGTCGGCGACATTCCGCTGCTGACCCTGTCCACCGGCACCAACAACGCCTTCCCGGAACTGCGTGAAGCCACCAGCGCCGGGTTGGCCGGCGGGCTGTTTGTCAGTGGGCGGATCCCGCCCGAGATCGCCTTGCGCCGCAACAAACGCTTGCTGGTGCGCGAGCCGAGTCGTGGCCTGTGCGAGATGGCCCTGGTGGACGTGGCGGTGTCCTCGCTGCCCTTCGTCGGCGCACGGGCCATCAGTCGCGGAGCCGATCTGGCCGAGGTGTTTGTGACTTTCGCTGAACCGCAGTCCATTGGCATCTCGGCCCTTTGTGGCTTGTGGTTTCCCGTGTCACGTCAGGCTCCGGGCGGGGCCTGGATGCGCCTCGATGCGCAATCTCCAGACGCGCTGCTGGTGCCTCTGGCTCCCGGCCTGCTGCAAGGCTGCGGCGTACTCGCTGCCGCAAGCCTTGAACCCGGCGTCGCTCATGGTTTGTGCCTGGCCAGCGGCACCCTGGCTCTGGATGGCGAGCGCGAGATCGAATTCAACGCCAATGACCGCCCCACGGTCACCCTCGATGCCGGCGGTCCGCTGAGCATCGACGTCAATGCGGCCTTGGCCTATGCCGCGCAACAGCGACTTCTGGCCATCGGCCGTGAACACCCGCAACACCCTTTGAACCTTGCACCTTGAAACTTGAGCCTCAAGACACCCTGGAGAATAAAAATGTCGACACAGCTGACCGCTGATCAATTGCTGCATGCCTATCAGGTGATGCGCACCATCCGCGTTTTTGAAGAGCGCCTGCACGTGGAATTCGCCACCGGCGAGATTCCCGGTTTCGTCCATCTGTATGCCGGCGAAGAAGCTTCAGCCGCCGGGGTCATGGCCCACTTGGGTGATGACGATTGCATTGCCTCCAACCACCGTGGTCACGGCCACTGCATCGCCAAAGGCGTCGATGTGTACGGGATGATGGCCGAGATTTACGGCAAGAAAACCGGGGTCTGCCAAGGCAAGGGTGGCTCCATGCACATCGCCGATTTCGAGAAGGGCATGCTCGGTGCCAACGGCATAGTGGGGGCCGGTGCGCCGCTGATCGTAGGCGCGGCCCTGGCCGCCAAACTCAAGGGGACTGACAGCGTTGCGGTGGTGTTTTTCGGTGACGGCGGCTCCAACGAAGGGGCGGTGTTCGAAGCGATGAACATGGCCTCAGTGTGGAATCTGCCGTGCCTGTTCATTGCCGAGAACAACGGTTACGCCGAAGCCACGGCCTCCAACTGGTCGGTGGCCTGCGATCACATCGCCGACCGCGCTGCCGGTTTCGGCATGCCCGGGGTCACGGTGGACGGCTTCGACTTCTTCGCCGTTCACGAAGCCGCCGGTGCCGCCGTGGAGCGAGCCCGGGCCGGGGAGGGCCCGTCCCTGATCGAGGTCAAGCTGACTCGCTATTACGGTCACTTTGAGGGCGACGCCCAGACCTATCGGGCGCCGGACGAGGTCAAGCATTTCCGCGAGCACAACGACTGCTTGATGCAGTTTCGCGAACGCACCCTTCGCGCCGGGCGGCTGCAGGCCAGCCAGTTGGACCAGATCGACAGCGAGGTCGACCTGCTGATCGAGAGCGCTGTGCGTAAGGCCAAGTCCGACCCCAAACCGAGCGCGGCCGATCTGCTCTCTGACGTCTACGTTTCCTATCCCTGAACACGCCCCTATAACAAGAATCGAGACCTTCATCATGGCGAGAAAAATCAGTTATCAGCAGGCAATCAACGAAGCGCTGGCCCAGGAAATGCGCCGCGACCCCAGCGTGTTCATCATGGGTGAAGACGTCGCCGGCGGTGCCGGTGCCCCCGGTGAAAACGACGCCTGGGGCGGAGTGCTGGGCGTGACCAAGGGCCTCTATCACCAATTCCCTGGGCGAGTGCTGGACACGCCATTGTCGGAGTTGGGCTATGTCGGTGCCGCAGTGGGCGCCGCGACCTGTGGCGTACGCCCGGTGTGTGAATTGATGTTCGTCGACTTCGCCGGTTGCTGCCTGGACCAGATCCTCAATCAGGCGGCCAAGTTTCGCTACATGTTCGGTGGCAAGGCCTCCACGCCACTGGTGATCCGCACGATGGTCGGCGCCGGGTTGCGGGCCGCCGCCCAGCACTCGCAGATGCTGACCTCCTTGTGGACCCACATTCCGGGGCTGAAAGTGGTTTGCCCGTCGTCGCCTTATGACGCCAAAGGTCTGCTGATCCAGGCCATCCGCGACAATGACCCGGTGATCTTCTGTGAACACAAAATGCTCTACAGCATGCAGGGTGAAGTACCGGAAGAGCTCTATACCATCCCCTTCGGCGAAGCCAACTTCCTGCGTGATGGCAAGGACGTGACGCTGGTCTCCTATGGCCGCACCGTCAACACTGCGATGGACGCCGCCCGCAATCTGGCCGCACGCGGCATCGACTGCGAGGTGATCGACCTGCGCACCACCAGCCCATTGGACGAAGACAGCATTCTCGAAAGCGTGGAAAAGACCGGGCGCCTGGTGGTGATCGATGAAGCCAACCCGCGCTGTTCCATGGCCACTGACATCTCGGCCCTGGTGGCGCAAAAAGCTTTCGCCTCGCTCAAGGCGCCGATCGAGATGGTGACTGCGCCGCACACGCCGGTGCCGTTCTCTGATGCCCTGGAGGACCTCTACATTCCCGACGCGGCGAAGATCGAAAGCGCCGTGCTCAAGCTTATTGAGTGGAGCAAGCGTTCATGAGCCAGATCCATACCCTGACTATGCCCAAGTGGGGCCTGTCCATGACCGAGGGACGGGTCGATGTCTGGCTCAAGGAGGAGGGCCAGGCTATCGCCAAGGGCGACGAAGTGCTGGATGTCGAAACCGACAAAATTTCCAGCAGTGTCGAGGCGCCGTTTTCCGGGGTGCTTCGTCGGCAGATCGCCCGCCAGGATGAAACCCTGGCGGTGGGTGCGTTGCTCGGCATCGTGGTCGACGGCGAAGCCAGCGAGGCGGAAATCGATGCGGTGGTCGAGCAGTTTCAAGCCGCGTTCGTGCCCGGTGACGATGCCGAGGAAGACCGCGGGCCGAAACCGCAAAAGGTCGAGCTGGACGGACGGTTGATCCGTTACTTCGAGCGCGGCGAAGGTGGGGTGCCGTTGGTGCTGGTACATGGCTTTGGCGGTGACCTGAACAACTGGATGTTCAATCACGAAGCATTAGCCGCCGGCCACCGGGTGATTGCGCTGGACCTGCCGGGCCATGGCGAGTCGACCAAACAACTGGCGCGCGGAGACCTGGATGAGCTGAGCGCAGTGGTGCTGGCATTACTCGATCACCTGGACATTCCCGCAGCGCATCTGGTGGGTCACTCCATGGGCGGCGCGGTGTCGCTGAACACTGCGCGTTTGGCTCCGCAGCGGGTACGTTCCCTGACCTTGATCGGCAGCGCCGGTCTGGGCGAGGACATCAACGGCGATTACCTGCAAGGCTTTGTCGAGGCTGCCAACCGCAATGCCCTCAAGCCACAGTTGGTGCAACTGTTCTCCAACCCCGAGCTGGTCAACCGGCAGATGCTCGAAGACATGCTCAAGTACAAGCGCCTGGAAGGGGTGGACGCGGCATTGAGGATGCTGGTTTCGGGCCTGTTTACCGAGGGCCGGCAACAACTGGATCTGCGCCACGTGGTGCAGGAAGGTCAGCTGCCAGTGTTGCTGATCTGGGGCAGTGACGACGCAATTATTCCGGTGAACCACAGCGCTGGGCTGAAGGCCCAGGTCGAGGTCCTGCCAGGTCAGGCGCACATGGTGCAGATGGAAGCGGCCGAGCAGGTCAACCGATTGATCCTGGACTTTGTGCAACAGCACTGACGCCTTCTCCTGGCAGCCTCTCACGGGGTGCCAGGACCAACGATTTCAAGGAGATTTCGCTATGAGCCTTTCAATCAATCCGGTACGAAGCATGCGCGCCGCGGTCTGGCATGGCCGCAATGATATCCGCGTCGAAGATGTTCCGTTGCCCATAGCACCGCCTGCCGGCTGGGTGCAAATCCGTGTGCAATGGTGCGGAATTTGTGGGTCCGATTTGCATGAGTACGTGGCCGGGCCGGTGTTCATACCGGTCGACGCGCCGCACCCGCTGACCGGGATCAAGGGCCAGTGCATTCTCGGTCATGAGTTTTGCGGTGAGATCGTCGAACTCGGTGCCGGTGTCCAGGGTTTCAGCGTCGGCGAACCGGTGGCGGCCGATGCCTGCCAACATTGCGGCACCTGCTATTACTGCACCCATGGGCTGTACAACATCTGTGAGAACCTGGCCTTCACCGGGCTGATGAATAATGGTGCCTTCGCCGAACTGGTCAACGTGCCGGCCAACCTGCTGTACAAGTTGCCGGCGAACTTCCCTGCTGAAGCGGGGGCACTGATCGAGCCGCTGGCGGTGGGCATGCACGCGGTGAAAAAAGCCGGGAGCCTGCTCGGGCAGAACGTGGTGGTGGTCGGTGCGGGCACCATTGGCTTATGCACCATCATGTGCGCCAAGGCTGCCGGTGCGGCTCAGGTGATCGCTCTGGAAATGTCCGCAGCACGCAAGGCCAAGGCCCTGGAAGTGGGGGCGAACCACGTGCTCGATCCCAATGAGTGCGATGCCTTGGCTGAGGTGCGGCGCCTGACGGGCGGGCTCGGGGCGGATGTCAGCTTCGAATGCATCGGCAACAAACACACGGCCAAGCTCGCGATCGATCTGATCCGCAAGGCCGGCAAGTGCGTACTGGTAGGGATCTTTGAGGAGCCCAGCGAGTTCAACTTCTTCGAGTTGGTGGCTACCGAAAAACAGGTACTGGGTGCGCTGGCCTATAACGGCGAATTCGCTGACGTGATCGCTTTTATCGCTGATGGCCGGCTGAACATCACACCCCTGGTGACCGGGCGCATTCAGTTGGAACAGATCGTGGGTCAGGGCTTCGAGGAACTGGTCAACAACAAGGAGCACAACGTCAAAATCATCGTGTCACCCGCTCGAGTCTGAAGCGGCTGAATCGCGCGATGACCCAGGCTATGTGAAAACGAATACACCGTTTGGTTAGTTCAGCAGACCCGAAATATGCCTAGGAACGCGATTTTCGTTCCGATTCTGACTGCCAAACTTGCTTTAAAACGTTTTCACACAGTCTGGACCCAAAGCGCACATCCCAACGTTCCACTCTGTCGAGCGCCTGTCCTCAGGCGCCCCTATCAGTCAGCAGTCCAAGCCAGTATTTGATCTGGGCGCTGACTCACCAAGATTGCCTCCTGGCTGATCTTGAGCAACGGGTGCCCTGAGTACAACTGGAGGTGCAACTGGCAACGTTCTATAGCGACATCACCGGCAAGCGCGGGCGCCCTGCAATTGGGTTGTCGAGCAGACCAACCTGCTGGCGATCAACGCCGCCATTGGTGTTAGTCCTCAGTTGGGTATTGCCTTAGCGCGTGAGCGGGCGGTGTTGTCGCGGAGGTTTAGATCTGGCGAGCAAAAAGTCCACTTCAGCTAGTGGGCTTTGCTGCTGAAAATCTGGCGCGGGCGATGGCCTCGATCGAGCGGGCGGGGACGCTACTACCTACCTAGCCATTTTTGGTCTGGATTGCTCCTCTAGATGTAGCCTTGATTTCATTGAAAAAAAACTCGTCTGTAGACTCAAAGAGGCAAGCTTTTTCTTATCAACAAGCAGTCAGCCTGCCATCGCAATTCTCAGCGCTATCGCAGCCTCAAGCAGCTTATTCGCCTGATTGGAGACCACCGTCGCCAAGACATCATTTCCAGCGTCCTTAAGCATCGTTGCCAAATCGAGCAGTTTCCCCACCTCGATCTCAACGATGCGAACGGATTCGGTTATCTGGTATTGAAGTGAGTGCGCCATGCCATGAACCCTCGTTCCAGATCGGCTATTCGACCTTGTAGATCATCGATCATGGAGGTAGGAATGAGCCAACTCCCCGACCTCCATACGTCGCGTCTTTTTCCGCCCGAAGATTACTCCGCCGACGTTCGCAGTACCTCAATCCATAACGCACCTTTGCCCGACGTGGCTTCACCGACACAAACTGCCGCTCAAGTTGCCGTTTACTGGTCTCAACAAAGTTTGCCGTCCTCGTGCTGTTGTTCAAAGATGCCGCCGGCATGTGGTGCCCGCGGTACTCAGCAGTGGTGCAGACAGTGGCTTTCGGGCGCCCATGGCGATCGCGCTTCTTGCAGCTGCATTCGAAAGTATCAGCTCAAATATTCGTCCAGGTTGCTGGATTCTTCTGCAAAGCGCTCGATCAGAAATTCGAGAAGGGCGCGTACGCGAGGTGCCATATACCGGTTACGTTGATATAGGGCATGTACCGGCGCGTCCTCTGACCGCCACTGCGGCAATAGAATCTTCAAGCGTCCTGCTCGTAGGTCTGCGCCAATATCCCACATCGATTTCATTGCAATGCCGTAACCGTGAACCGCCCACTCTCGAGCGACCGCGCCATCATTCGTCTCGCGAGCGTTTGCAAGCGGGACCCTATAACTTTCGACTTTGTCATTTCGGATGAAGCGCCAGTCGTTTGCAGGCCCGGCGACAGAGTTAAGGACAATGCAGTCAAAACGTTCCAAATCCCGTGGATGTTCGGGGGCGCCGTGTTTTGCCAGATATCGAGGCGATGCACATAGCACGCGCCGATTGGGTGCCAAGGGGCGGGCAACGAAGGAACTGTCCGGCGGCACGCCAAATCGGATGGCGAGATCAATATCGTCTTGCAACAAATTCGACAGCGAATCCGATAGCACCAGCGCGAACCTCACCTCAGGGTATTGCGTGTTGAACTGGTCAAGCCAGTTCTTTAACACGTTGCGACCGAAATCCGAGGTAGCGGATATTCGCATCTTGCCACCCACGACGCTTTTCCCAGCCTGGAGAAAGGCATTGCCATCGTCGAGTGCCTGGAGTGCCTGCTGGCAATAGGACAAATACGTCCGCCCTTCATCCGTCAAGCGCAGGTGGCGTGTCGTGCGCTCGAACAGGCGCGTATGCAACACAGATTCGAGCTTAACCAGGCGCGCACTCGCGGCAGCGGGGGATAGCCCGAGCTTGCGACCTGCAGCCGACAATCCACCGAGATTTGCTGCTTCGACAAACAGCCTGATGTCGCCTAGGTAGTCCATGATATTTCGAAATTTTTTGAAAGTTATTCAAATAATACGTCAATTATCAAATTGAGGAGGGCTACGCAAAATAGCGGCATGAACAAACAGTCGCAGTTGCTCGATCGGATTCGACTCAGCGGCATTCACTAGGGGCTCAATGAAGGGCCGCTTGCGGGCGAACGCCAGTTGTTCGTCGCAATGGCATCGGGCGTCGTCATCGAACTGGTCCCCAATCAGCAATCAGTCATCCCCTGAGCAGCCGAGCCTTTATCAAACTGCAGTTCGACCGTGTATCCCTCATTACCTATCGATTGGAGAATCCTCATGTCGCTTTTGCCTGTTGCGCGCCTGACCCGCACAAGTTGTTGGTTACTCACTTCCCTGGTCACCGTCGCGCTGACCCCCGTCTTCGCCGCGACCGATTCGCTCGTCCAACCCCGTACTGTGATCGTCGACCATAGTCTTGCGAAGGCACAGGTCGAGGCGCAGATCCTTGCCGCACGCCGCTATGGCACGTTCTGGACCACCGGCGACGAAGCTCTCGCGCGCGCCGCCCTGGCACCCGACTTCAAGGATTCAACACTGCCGCCAGGTCGCCCCCAGGGCATTGCCGGGCCGATCGCGGCCTCGAAAACGATGCATGCGGCTATTCCCGATATCCAGTGTGAAGTGGAGCAGATGATGGTGGTTGGCGACCGAGTCATCGCTCATTTGCATTTCACCGGCCACTTTACCGGCCAGTTCAAGAGCGTCCAGGGCAAAGGGCAGCCGATCGACTTCATCGCGACCGATATTTATCGCGTCGTCGAAGGTCGCATCGCTGAGAACTGGCATCTCGAAGACAATCTGACCCTGCTGCAACAGCTCGGCTTGATTGCCAAGTAAGGAGATTTGCACTGATGAACATTGACCATGAACCCATTGCTGACGGCCCGAATACATTGGAGCAAGTCAGCCGCCGGACGTTTCTCAATCGAGCCGGGGCGGCAGCGGGCGTCCTTGCTGCGAGTGCGGTGTTCCCTACCGTCGCAGCCGCGCAAGCTGCTCCCTCCACGCCAAAGCTCGTGAATACGCCACGCCATGGTCAGTTCTGGCCTGACGGCATTCGGCTGGTCATTTCCATTTCCATGCAATTTGAGGCGGGTGGACAGCCGTCCAAAGGGACGGACAGTCCTTTCCCCAAGGTAGATTTTCCGCCGGACATTCCATCGGATCCAGCAGCCAATACCTGGTTCGCCTACGGCTATCGCGAGGGAATTCCACGCATGCTCGATCTGTGGGATCGCCACCATGTCAAGGTGACCTCGCACATGATCGGCGAGGCCGCTCGGCGGCATCCCGAAATGGCAAGAGAGATCGTTGCGCGCGGCCATGAAGCGGCCGGACACGGTCCTCGCTGGAGTTCCCAGTATGCGATGAGCCGCGAGGAGGAGAAGCAGTTCCTCATCCAGGCAGCCAGCATGGTCGAAGAAGTCACGGGCCAGCGACCGATAGGCTACAACTGCAACTGGCTGCGGCGTGGTCCGAACACGTTGTCGTTGCTACAAGAGTTGGGCTACGTCTACCACATCGATGATCTGAGTCGCGATGAGCCTTTCATTGAACAGGTCAACGGCAAGGACTTCGTCGTGGTGCCATATACGCTGCGCAACAACGACATCCTACTGATCGAAGGCCGCAACTATTCGCCGACCCAGTTCCTGGAGCAGATCAAGCTGGATTTCGATCAACTCTACGAAGAAGCCGGCACACGCCGCCGCATGATGTCGGTCAGCGCTCATGACCGCATCAGCGGCTCGCCGCAGATGGTGAGGGTCTGGGACGAGTTTCTGCGTTACGCCAAAAGCCGGCCGGGGGTCGCATTCATGCGCAAGGACGAGATTGCACGCTACATCCAGAACAGCCCGCTGACTTTGCGCGAAGCTGAAACACTATAAAAACGGCCCGAATTGCGGCCGTCATGGCGCTTTTCGTTTGACGCTATGTGTAACGATCAGCTGTGGCATGTCGGTCGGATGCAGGTTCGTCATCTGACACTGACCGATGGTTATGAACCAGAGTCGCTGACGCTCTACGGCCATTTTTGTGAGTCCGTGAATTCGAATGAATTTGAGGAGCTGAAACACGGACGTAATATTCGGGCAGTACAATTCGCGGCAATGGAATAAAGGTGCAAGAGATGAATCGGCCATCACGTAGCATGCGCAAGTTGCTCGACTCAGTCGCCACCAATAACGAGATGGCGGCGCTTGATGTAATGCGCGCAACTGAGCAGATCAAGGACGAGTTGTTGCGCCAGCGGCTGCTCAACCTGATTCACCGCCTCAATCAGGACGCCAATGACTTGCGATTGGCGCGCGACGACATTCAGGGCGGCGCCATCAAATTAGCGTGACCGGCCGCCGGCGGGCCCAATGCAGCCGGTCCGATGCGCTCGGCTATCGGTTCAGCAGACTCGGCGAGCCCGGTACCGAGATTCACTTCGCCGGCAGGTAAAACGAAAGATACCTTTTGTCCTGGACCTATCTTGGCTGCGCGCTGACCATCAATGTAGAACACTGCGTCACATCCCGAACCGACAACCCCGTCATCCCGGAAAACGGTCAGGCGTCCCGAATCTTTTTGGCAACTCGGTACTTAATCGCAGGATTGCCTTCAGCGGGTGAACGCAGGAAGAGGGGGGCGTGCTCGTCGATAGGGTGCAGTGCCTGTTCATCGCGTCGATCGATGTCAGCCGAAAGGGCGGCAATCGGACGGAACAGTTTGCGCACCAGGTCGCCCACCGCCAGCAATAGCACCGGAAACAGAATGAGAAACGGCAGCAAACTTCGCCAGGCGCTCTCGCGGGCTTCTTTGTCGCGGACGCTGTTTTCTTGAGCGACGACGATGCGTTCACCGCGGGCGGTTGTTCTGACCAGCACACGAAAGTCTTCGTCGGTGACATTCAAGGTCGAGAGGCCATCGGCCAGTGTGGTGGGGAAGGGCAGTGGTATCAGGGTGTCATCGTTGCCGATGGCTTTACTGCCATCGGCCAGGTATTGCACGATGACCCTGGATTCTTCATTGTCGCCATCGACTTCCTGGGACGCGGGATAGTGTAGGGACACCTGTTGCCGATCAAACAAGACGGCCACCTGACGCAAGGTGTCGTCCTGCATTTCGTGGGCCTCGTCGAACGCAGAGACAAACGCAAAAATCCCGGCCAGCACCGCAACGATCAGGATGGCCAACGATAGCGTCACGGACAGGCGTAGTAGTACCGAGTCCCTCAAACGCTTTTTGAAACCATCCGCCCCATCACGTGGCCCGTTTGCGGGTCGTCGGCGGTTTTCGAGATCAAGGCCATCAGCACTGGCGTGGTGGCGCCCAGCAGCACTTAAACGGTATCAAACGGATTCGTTAAGGTGGCCTCCTGAAACCTGTTCTCCTCTAAAACGCATTATTTAAAGCTTTTTTTCGCTATCACCTTTGCCGCTCACAAAATTTTCATTTCGTTTTGATTATAAGCCTCCGCAGGTACAGAAGAGCCTTGCAAACATGCAGAGTGATTTATGGAAGTGACCGTTGTTAGTAACGACTATGTCGGCTTGGTAGAAGTGTGTCGTCGGAAGTGCGGCAAGGATGTTAACGCTAGACGTGTTGCCGGTGGAAACGCCGCTGTTGTGCTTTCTGAATTCATTGACGTCGACCGCCGCAATTTCGAGTTCCAGTTGCTGGATGTGGTCGACATGCTGGAAGCCTGCCGTGCGAAACCAACGCGCAAAGCAAGGTTTACAACATCGGCTTTGGCGCGCCGGTGAAGCTTCTGGAGTTTGTCGAGTGCATTGAAGAGGCACTGGGAATCCGCGCAATAAATAATTTCATGCCGCTGCAGTCAGGCGACGGCGTTCATTCGTTTGTCGATTGGTACCGCCTCTACTACGGCGTCTAGCCGCTCACCCCTCAGCTTTTTTTACGGAAATGTCATGCAAGAAACGCCTTACGTGTCGGTCCTGATTCCGGCAAAAAACGAAGCCGGTAACCTCATCCCACTTCTGGAGGAAGTGCGTGTAGCGCTGGCCAACGAGACCTTTGAAGTCATAGTGGTTGACGATGGCAGCACCGATGCCACAGCCACCGAATTACGGACATTACAAGGTAATGGCTACAGTCAGTTGCGGGTGCTCAGTCATGCTCGTTCCCTTGGGCAGAGCACCTCGATTTACCACGCTGCTGAAGTGGCACGTGGGCATTGGTTGGCAACCCTTGATGGTGATGGCCAGAACGATCCAGCCGATCTAACGAAAATGCTCGATTTGGTCCGTGGCTCGGAGGGTAAACCCGGCGGGGTCAAACTGGTGGCGGGTCACCGCGTGAACCGCCGGGACACGGCGAGCAAACGCTGGGCTTCGCGATTTGCCAACAACCTGCGCAGTCGCCTGCTGAAAGACCAAACGCCTGATACCGGTTGCGGTATCAAATTGATTGAACGTGAGGCGTTTCTGCGCTTGCCGTATTTCGATCACATGCACCGTTTTATTCCTGCGCTGATCCGTCGTCACAACGGCCGAATGTTGATTCAACCAGTGAACCACCGTGAGCGCGGTGCAGGAGTTTCCAACTACGGCAACCTCGACCGAGCCCTTGTGGGCATAGTTGATTTGTTCGGGGTGTGGTGGCTGATAAAACGCACCCGCCTGGAAGTCAACGCCCAGGAAACCGAGGTCTGACATGGGCAGAGAAACTTTGTGGTTGGCTGTTGGTTTCGTTGGTCAGTTGGCTTTTACCGGGCGTTTTGTCCTGCAGTGGCTATACAGCGAATACAAAAAACGCAGCATGATACCTGTTGGATTCTGGTACCTGAGTATCGTCGGCAGTGCGCTGTTGTTGGCGTACGCAATCTACCGCGAAGACCCGGTTTTTATCGTCGGCCAGTCCTTCGGTTTTATTGTGTACTTGCGCAATTTGCAATTGATTGCGAAACATCGTGAGCAGGAAAGCCACGAGCTGGAAAAAAAGGACTGAATCGGTGCGGATACGACTATTTACTTCGCGGTTAGAGCGATTGGCTTACGCAGACAAACCTCCGCTTTTCATGTGGGCGGTGGCGCTATTCGTGCAACTTGCCCATCTGCCAAAAGTAGCCCTGTACTTGCCCGCGCTATTGGCGAGTGCTGTTGTTATTAGTTCACGAAAACACGATGAGCCCGTTGAGCGGACTCACGCATTCTCGTGCATCTTGGAAAAGGAGTGAGGCGCGTATGAGAACAGAAGGCGAGGTATTGCGGCCGATGCAAGCCGCGCGGCGCGCGCTGGATTGGCCAACCCTGGGCGTGGCAGTGTTGCTCCTGCTGCTGTTTTACTGGGGACTGGGAAGTTTGCCGTTCCTGAGCGTCAATGAAGCCCGTCGCGCCGTGACGACACGGGAAATGCACGAGGCTGGCCAATGGCTGTTGCCGTACATGAACGGCGAGCTGTACCTGTCCAAACCACCGCTGTTCTATTGGCTGGCCCTGGTCAGCACGTCACTGCTGGGCAGCCTCTCCGAATGGAGCGTGCGCCTGCCTTCGGCGCTGTTTGCGACGCTGTGTTGTCTGACCTTGTATCGCCAGGCTTATGCTTTCGCCGGGCGACAGGTGGCGTTGTTGGCTGTGGTGTTCCTGGCGGCGAATGCCGGGTTCAGCCTGTTTGCCCGCCGGGCGGAAATAGAAATGCCTTTGACCGGCCTGTGTCTGCTGGCGCTGTTTTGTGCATGGCGCTTTCTGTTCGCGCAAGGCGGTCGCAGCTGGGTCTGGCTCAGTTACGGGCTGCTCGGCTGTGCCTTGCTGACCAAGGGGCCGGTCTGCCTGTTGTGGGTGACCGCGCCGATACTGGTCTATGCGTTGATCTGTCGCGATCGTCTGGCCCGAGCTTTTCTGTATGACGGCTGGGGCTGGATGCTTGCGGTGCTGGTCGGGGTATCCTGGTATCTGGCGGTGTCCATGCAGGAGGGCTGGAGCGTCTGGTCGGCCATCGTCAACGAAGACATCGTCAAGAAAATCAATGGCCAGGGGGCAGAAGCCTGGTACGCCTATCTGTTGTATCTGAGTGGGGATTTCTTTCCCTTCTGGCTGATACTTCTGGTGCGGCCGCGGCAACTCTGGCACGCCATCCGCCTGAGTCCGCAGTTGACCCTGTTGCTGTGCTGCATTCTGGTGCCGCTGCTGCTGTTCTCGCTGTTCACCGAGAAGCACGCCAAATACCTGTTGCCTATCTATCCGGCCATCGCCCTGCTGTTGGCCTGGCGCTGGAGCCAACTGCTGACCCAGGCCCGGCACCCTTGGCAGCGCTGGAGTCTGCGCATTGTTCCGGCCGTGGTACTGGCGGGATACACGCTGTTCTACTTGGGGCTTGAAGGGCGAGTGTTTGCCCATCGGATCGACGGATTTGCGCAGATAAAAGCCGCCACCGATGCGTACCCAAACGTCCCGGCCTATAGCTTGGGAGCTGCGGACATTCGCCTGGTCTATTACATGGGGCGGCCCGTCAGTTCGATCACCGAGTCGCAAGTCAGCAGCGTAGCCCATACGCCGGGCCTGCTGTTTGTCCAGGAACCGCTTCCTGCGGCATTGCAAGCCCTGGCGCCTTGCACCCTGACGCGGATCGAGTCGTACCTGAAACCCAAACGTTCGGCCGTGTTGCTCGGACTAGGCTCTTTTTGCGCTAATCAGGGCCAGATCAAGCCTTGAATCTGCGTCATTGAAGCTCTGCATGACTGGATGTTGGCCCCGCTTGATCTTGTGCCCAACGGATCGGCAACATGGGCTTGATCCAGTCTGCGCGCCTCAACAGTGAAAACGCTTTCGCCCCACCGTCGATTTCTGATGGGGGAGGGCATAACAGTTTGCTAGCCGGTAATTCGAGCTTCCGAGGATAGAGCTTCGATTACGGTTTTTGCCTTGTAGCGATATCGCTGCAAGTCTGACAACAAAAAGCCCGCACATGGCGGGCTCTCTGTATGGGGTCAAATCCTTTTGTCCGTTCAATCTGCGCTCCGTTCTGTGAGCACTTCGTGAAAAGCATGTCGATGGAACGAAAAAACCCGGCACTTGGCCGGGCTTTTTGTCGATAGGGCCAAATCCCTTTGGCTGACGGCATTGTGCTGGGTGGATGTGACGAAGGCATGACAGGGCGGATACGAAAGCGCAGGCAAAAGTCAGTTCCTTATTCAGATCTGCCGATTGGTACGCCTGTTCCGACAGACGCTGACGCTCGCCGGTATCTGCTGGCCCTTTACCGCTTCAGGCCTGCCCCTGCGACGCTTTACTACAGAGTCCGGTCATGCTGATAGAATCCGTCAGGTTATAGATAACACCCTTCTGAGAAATGATATGAATACACAATTGACGGAAGAAGAGATGCGCCGGGCACTGTTCGGTGATTCGGAGTCCCTAGCGCCGGCAATTACCTCACACGTGCAAGACTCCGTCCCGGATGTCGTGATCGTGCAACCGGTAAAGGCAGCGAAGAGAAAGATAGTCTCAAAAGGCTTCACGCCCAGGTTGAAAGTCACGCTGCGGGTGGGAAATGAGTTTGAAGGCAAGATGCACGAGATGGTACATGAGGCCGATACGCTGAGCTCCCTGGTTGCAGAGCAAGAAGCGACTAAGGCGGCCAGAACAAAATTCAGGTTTGTGGAAGTGGTGTCCGTCAAGTCGATGTAAGTGGGCACTCTTCCTCATGGGTCGACAGGAGCGCAGCTCATTGAACGGGTCGGTGTTCGGGCTTGGCTACGAGGTGGGGCCATTCTCCAGGAGCTTTGCGGACGGCCACGAGCGTAATTCGGTTGTTTGCGTTAGTGGCAGGGTGCCACAATCGCTTTTTTTTAGTTGAGTCATGATCAGGTGGATCACATGGACTGCCCAGGATCTCGGAATGACCAAGAGTTTTTCATAGCCGAGCAGGTGCGAACTGACCGATTGCATCAACTATTTCGCCAATCAGTTTCTGCGGTTTTTGGTAGCTACCTCGCTGCCATCATGCTGTGTTGGCTGTGTTGGGATCGTTTTGAACACAGCGTTGTTCTTTGGTGGCTGGCCATACTGACCGGATCGACGCTGTTGCGCATCTCGATGTTTGTTGTCTACTTTCGCAGTGACGAAAGTGAGCGTACTCCTCAACGCTGGGAGCGCAAATACTGGAGCACGCTCGTGCTGTCCGCCAGTATCTGGGGGGGAGGTGCATTCGTTGTCATGCCCGCAGACGATCTTTTGTCGCAGGCGTTGGTCATGCTCTTTGCTGTCGGGATGTCTGTCAGCGCGGTGTCCTGCTACTCGGCCTACCTCTATATGACACTCGTGTCCATTGGACTGGTTCTGTTGCCGTGCACCGCCTGGCTGCTGTTTCAATCGTCCATGATTCAAGTCGGCATGGCACTCTCGGTTTTGGTGTTCGCGTCATTTGTTGCCCGCGCTACACGGAAAATGTCCGAAGCACTGGAAACCGCCTTTCGACTAACCCGTGAAATGGAACAGGCGAACAGCATTTCAACCCGTGCAGCACAAACTGATGAACTGACCGGCCTGAAAAGTCGACGAGCTTTTTTCGAGCATGCCCAGCAGCTCTACAACGAATGCGAAACCAACCGGTTAGGGGTGTGCGTCGTAATGTTGGACATGGATCACTTCAAGCATATCAACGACACCTACGGCCATCAGGTTGGGGATCAGGTTTTGCGCCAAATGGGTGCGGTCATCAGTTCATCCTTTCGTGCAACGGATATCCACGGCCGGCTAGGTGGAGAAGAATTCGCAGTTCTGCTCCCGGATACCTCCATTGAGGCCGCCGTCGAGATTGCAGAACAGCTCATCCAGACTATTGCTGGATTGATGATCGAGCCTGTTCACTGCATAACAGCCAGCCTCGGTGTAGCGTCGACGGATGCCGGTGATAAAGACCTGCACAGCTTGATGAACAATGCTGATAAAGCACTGTATCGAGCCAAGGCGCTGGGACGTAATCAAGTCGCAGTTGCTGGCTATCTGTAGAAATTGTCTGTCGGAAATCGGTGCGGCTGTTGAACAGGCTATCAATGTTGAGGGTCTCTCCCCGACTGAGCGCTTCGCCTCCAGATCCTCGCCTCCAAATTCCCTTGGTGCGCATCGCGGTGGTTCAACCCTCCGCGCCTGCAGATCGGGTATTCACCGGAATCGTCGCAGCTCGGATTGGGCGTCGATCTGTTTACCTGACACCGAGCCGCCGAGGGGACGCAACATCTCCTCGGCGGCCAACCTTCAGTCAGTCACGGAACCCTGCGGTATTCTCCCGGCGAAACTGTCCACCAGGCTCGCCACCACCATTTCTCCCATCCGCGTGCGGGTCTGCAGTGTCGCACTGGCGCGATGAGGCTGCAGAACCACTTTTTCGTTGGCAAACAGTGCCTCGGGAACGTTCGGTTCATCGACAAACACATCCAGCGCTGCACCCGCGATCTCACCAGCGGCAAGCGCCGCCACCAGATCGACCTCGTTGACCAGCTTGCCGCGCGCCACGTTGATCAGATACCCGTCCTTGCCCAGCGCCTGCAGCACCTCGGCATTGATGATGGCTTCAGCCTTGTCGGCAGCGGCCGCGAGAATCAGCGCATCACTGTTGCTGGCCAGCTGCTTCAGATCGGCGATGAAAGTGTGGTTCACATCGTTCATCGGCTGCAGATCGGTGTAACTGATCGGGCAGCCGAACGCTGCGGCCCGGGTCGCCACTGCACGGCCGACCCGGCCCATGCCGACGATGCCGATGCGCATGCCCGACACCTGACGCGCCAACGGCAACGGGGCCAACGGTGTCGGGCTCTGGGGCCATTGCCCCGAACGCACATAACGATCACTGGTGCACAGACCCCGGCACACGGCAATCAATAAGCCGATGGCCAGGTCGGCGACGTCTTCGGTCAGCGCGCCGATGGTTGCGGTCACGCGAATTCCGCGATCCCGGGCGTACGCCAGATCTACCGCATCGGTACCCACGCCGTTGACCGCCACCACTTCCAGTTTCGGTAATTGCGCCATCAGCCCTTGGCTGATACCGGTATGCCCGCCGGTGATCACTGCGCGAATGTTCGCGCCGTGTTCCTGTAAATAAGCCTGCTTGTCGGCCTGCTGGAAGTAACGTCTGACAGTAAACAACTCATCAAGCCGCGCGTTGATTTCAGGGATCAGGATCGGGCTGAGCTGCAAGACTTCTGGCTTCATGTAAACCTCGCGTAACGGAATAAAAAGGCCGGTTTAACCGCGACCGGCAAACGGCATGGCAGTGGCCATGACGGTCATGTTCAGGACGTTCGCCTCCAGCGGCAGACTGGCGATGTAGCGCACCGCATCGGCCACATGCTTGACGTCCACCATCGGCTCCACGGCGATGGTGCCGTTGGCCTGGCGCACGCCTTTGGTCATGCGCACCGACATTTCGGTCAGGGCGTTGCCGATGTCGATCTGGCTGCAGGCGATGTTGAATTCGCGCCCGTCCAGGGCCAGGGATTTGGTCAGCCCCAGCACCGCGTGTTTGCTGGCGGTGTAGGCGCTGCTGAAGGGGCGTGGGGTATGCGCCGAGATCGAGCCGTTGTTGATGATGCGTCCGCCCTGTGGCTGTTGCCGGCGCATCAGCCCGAAGGCACCACGGGCGCAGAGGAAAACGCCGTTGAGGTTGGTGTCGATCACGTTTCGCCACTGCTCGAATGTCAGCTCATCGAGCGGCACGGCAGGGGCATTGACCCCGGCGTTGTTAAACACCACGTCGAGGCGTCCGTATACCTCGGTGATGGTGGCAAACAGCGCATCGACACTGGCCGGATCACGCACATCAGTGGGCACCGCCAACGCTTCGTGTCCTTCGCTGAGCGCTAAGTCGACCAATGCCTGCAATGGCTCTGGCCGACGTCCGGCCACTACGAGGGTGAATCCGTCGGCCATCAGAGCCAGGGCCACGGCGCGGCCGATTCCGCTACCGGCGCCGGTGACCAGGGCCACTTTCAAAGGACTGTTCATGTTGTTATCTCCTTTTTCAATTCACGAGAGCGTGTGCCGGGTTCAAGGTCGTGGACCGACGCGCATTTCCAGTTGGCCGATGCCGTCGATCCCGGCGTTGATGATGTCCCCTGGTTGCAGAACATCGACGCCTGCCGGGCTGCCGGTCATGATCAAGTCACCTGCCCGCAGCGCTACCGATTGCGAGATGCGGCTGATGATTTCACTGACCGACCAGATCTGGCTGTCGAGGCTGTCGCGCTGGCGCTCTTCGCCGTTGACGTTCAGCCACACATCGCCATCCGGGTGCCCGGCGCGAGTCACCGGCACGATGGCGGTCATCGGCGCGGCGCCGTCGAACACCTTGGCACCTTCCCACGGCAAACCATTGCTTTTGGCCGCGCGCTGGACATCACGACGGGTCAGATCAAGACCGGCGGCATAGCCCCAGACATAGGCCAGCGCCTGACTCTGCGGAATATTGGCGCCGCCTTCACCGATGGCCACGACCAATTCGATTTCGTGGACAAACTCTTCGGTCAACGGCGGGAAAGTCACTTCACCCGCCGCATCCACCACGTTGCTCGCCGGTTTCATGAAGAACACTGGCGGCTGGCGGGACTGGCCTTGGGTGTCTGGCCAAGGGTAGTTGCGGCCGACGCAAAATACCCGGCCAACGGGAAAGCGCTGCTGGCTGCCGGCAACCGGCAAGGTCACGGGCAGATCCGGGGTAAACACGTATTCGGTCATCGTCATTTTGGTAGTCGTCCTGTTTGAAGCGTCAGCGTACGGCGGCAATCTTTTGCAAAGTTGGACGAAAGCCGCCTCGTGTTGGAGAAAAACGGTTTCTTGGCTCAGCGCGCCTTGAGTTCGATGCGATACAAGCGACCGAGCAGCAACGAATAGGACAAGGTCCCGATCAACGCCACGCCGCCAATGAACCAGAAGGCGTAGGCAAACGAGCCGGTTGCGTGGACGATGCCGCCAATCACAATCGGGGTGACGATTCCGCCGATGTTGGCGGCCAGGCTGGTGACTCCGCCGGTCAGGCCGATCAGTTCCTTGGGCGCGACTTCCGATACGGCCGCCCACGACGACGAAGCGATTCCCTGGGCGAAGAAGGCTATGGTCAGCACGGCAATGCAGATCACATTCGAGTCGGTGAAATTCACCAGCACAATCGACATGCCCAGCATTGATCCGACCACCAATGGCAACTTGCGAGCGAAGGACATTGAATAACCACGGCGTATCAGCAAGTCGGAGACGATGCCGGCCAGCAGAATGCCGACCGTTGCCCCCACGAACGGCAGCACCGCGAAGATCCCGGCCTTGATCATGGTCAGCTTGCGTTCTTCGATCAGGTACGTCGGGAACCAGGTCAGGAAGAAGTACAACGCCGAGGTGCTGGCGAACTTGCCGATGCAAATCGCCCAGATCTGCCGATAGCTGAACAGCTCGGCGATCTGCCGCCAGTTGAACCGGGTGCGTTCCTGACTGCTCTTGACCAGTCCGCCCCCGGCTTCGATGTACTTCAGCTCTTCCTGGCTGACGTTCTTGCAGTTCAGCGGATCGCGGTACACGTAGAGCCAGATCACACCGAACACAATGCCGAGTATTCCGGTGCTGTAGAACACATGGCGCCAGTCATAGGTCGTGGCCAGCCATAACAGTGCGCCGGTAAACAGAGCCGTGCCCAGATATTGGCCACACACGTAAATGCTGCTGGCCAGGCCCCGTTCGCGGGCCGGGAACCACACCGTGACCGCTCGGCTGTTGGCCGGAAACGCTGGAGCTTCCATGGCACCGACGGCCAGGCGCAGCCCGAACAGCGAAGCGAATCCTGTGGCAAAGCCCTGGCACACCGTGACCGTCGACCAACTGATCAGCGACACCCCGTAAGTGAACCGGGAACCGAAGCGATCGGCAATGAACCCGGCGGGGACCAAGGCGAGTGCGTAGGTCCAGGCAAACGCGGAAAAAATCAGGCCCATTTCGATCTTGTCCAGGCCCAGATCCTTGGCCATGAACGGTGCGGCAATCGAGATGTTTACGCGGTCGATGTAATTGATGATGGTCGCAATCAGCAGCAATGACAGCATGAACCAGCGCCGACGCGTCGGCAGTCGTTGAGGCAACAGGGCGTCCCGGGCGCTGGCGCTCACCGACGGCGCGGTGGACGGGGAGGTTTGCGAGTTCGACATGAGTAGACCTTTTTATTGTTAGAAGAATCGAGATGTTCGCGCGCAGCCGAAGCCGTGCCCGCAGTACCGGGGCAGAGCAATCGCTACTTGAATGAGAGGCGCGGACAGCCGCTGTCAGGCGCTCAGATACGCCTTCGGACTGGCTCGATCGGGGGAGGGTTGGCGAGGGGGAAAAACAGGTTCATCACGTGCGCACCTTTTGATTGTTTTTGGAAGGTTCGGGCTGCATTGGCTATCACAGTGGTCGTACAACATCTCAAAATCAACGGAGGCGTTAGATCGTTTTTTCTTCTGAAAAAGGCGATGAATGCAGGTGTCCAAGAAAAAACAAATCAGCGCATTTCCTTGTTTATGCTTCATTTGTTTCATAAGTCGTTGTTTATAAACGATTAATTATCTTTTTGTGCAAGTAGATTTTTTGGACAGGCGACACATCACACACGGATACAATTAATTCTCTGCATTTCGTTGTCATCCTATGACATGTTGAAGCCGATGGGGTCTGCCTTCACAATCACCGCAGTCGCCGCCGAGATTGCGGCGCGACGACAACCTGTCCATGTACCTGTCGAGGATCCTCAGGCGATGTTGTCACCGAGTCGAGTGCCCACTTACGTCATGCAGCAACGCAGCGAATTGACGGACTTTTACATCCGCGACAAAAAGGGTCGGAGCGCCGAAACCAGTCCGCATCGCCATGAATATTTCCAAATCCAGGTCAACCTCGGTGGCGATACCGTGCAGCACATCGGTAATGTCGAACGTCCGTTTCCGCGCAATACGCTGGCCTTCATCCTGCCGCATCGCGTGCATGTGATTCCGCATCCGGCCGACAGCAATTTCATGGTGATCAATTTTTCCCAGACCTTCCTGCTACCGCACTTGCAGTGTGACCCGATGGATCTGGAGGAAGTCTCGATTCTCCTGGCGCCGGAGTTGTCGCCGTTCCGCTTTCAGGAACATCTGGATTTCATTCTGGGCGATGAGGACTTCCGCAAAGTCTGTGCTTTGATCGAACAGATGCGAGCCCTGGATGAGAACCGTCAGTTTGGCACCCGCGAGATGCTCAAGGGGTTGCTGCTGCAATTGGTGGGGAGCGTTTGTGCCTTGTATGCCGAGCCGCTCAAACGATTGGCCGAAGAGAATGCCGCCGAAGTCAGCCGCCGCGATGCGCTGAGCAGGATGTCCGAATACTTGCGCAAAAATATCGCCGACCCCGATCTCAACCTGATCAAGGTGGCTGCTGCGACCTACCTGTCACCGACGTATCTGACGCACTGGTTGCGCAAGGAAATCGGCAAGACCTTCACTGAGCTGGTGCTCGAGCGCAGGATGCACGCGGCGCGCAATTACTTGCTCAATGGAACCCGGCCGGTGGGGGAGGTGGCGAGGTTGTGCGGTTTCGCTGACGAGGCTTATTTCTCCCGACGCTTTCGCCAGATACATGGCCAGCCACCAGGGCAATTCAGACGTCAGCAACTCAATCCCGATACGCCGCAATCACCGTCCAACACCTGATCGACAGCTGTAGGTGATGTGGCGGTAGAGACGAGGTCGATCCGGGCGGGAGCACCGGTTGAATCCAAAGCCCATCGTTGACAGTGGCGACAGGAAGAAAAAGCAGCCCCGGTCCGGGCTACAGCTGCCGCCGTTTCGGTGCTAGTTGCCAGCTCTATTTTCCTGTTCCTTATACAGAACCATGCCGGCGTGATAGAGAACCCCATCACGGAACTCACCGTCGGCGGTGAACCCTGTGTCGTCTACATACTCGATGTGGTTTCCTTCGAGCCAGTAACGCCCTTGGTAGGCACTTTTCTTATCGCCACGGGCCTCGTCATAGCGGCCACCGGCAAGCAGTTCATGACGTATGCGGCCATCCACAGTAACCCACATACCGACATACCTGTTTTGATCGCTTGAGGAATGAGTCATATCGTTGCTCCTTGATTGGCTTAATACGCTGATCGCCTTGCATGGCGTTCGGAATGGCATCTAGTCGGATTGGAAAGCTTGGGCGCCAGGCAGCAAGACCAGCGCCGTAATTGCGCACTCCGTCAGAAAGGGCTCGCCGTGGGCCGAACGATCAGCTCGCTTACATCCACATCCGCAGGTTGTTCAATGGCATAGGCAATTGCTCTTGCTACGGCGTCGGCCGAAATCGCGATCTTGCGAAACTCTTTCATCTCTGCGCGACCGCCCTCATCAGAGATGCTCTCGGCTAGCTCGGACTCAGTAACACCAGGAGCGATGACGGTAACCCGAATATCACCTCCAACCTCTTGACGAAGGCCTTCGGAAATGGCCCGGACAGCGTACTTGGTGGCGCAGTAAACGGCCGCAGTGGGACTCACTGCATAGGCACCAATAGAGGCAATATTGATGATCTGCCCAGCCCGTTGGCGCTGCATCAGCGGCAACGTGGCAGCGATACCGTGCAGCACTCCGCGAATGTTCACGTCAATCATACGGTCCCACTCATCCACCTTGAGTGCCTCAAGTTTGGAAAGAGGCATCACACCAGCGTTATTCACCAGCACATCAACACGATCGAACCGGGTAACGGCGAAGTCGATGAAGTCCTGGACATCCTTTCGGTCTGTGACGTCCAGAGCACGGAATTCAGCCCTGCCGCAGGCGGCGTTGATATCGCCTGCAATCCTTTCCAGTCGGTCGGTACGACGAGCGCCAAGCACTACTTTCGCGCCTTGGCTAGCCAGCAGTCGCGCGGTAGCCTCACCGATACCGCTGCTTGCGCCGGTGATTGCGATGACTTTGTCTTTGATGTTCAACATGATCGGTTTCCTCTTCTGTTCGCCCAGGAAGCGGGTCTGGAAACAAGGTTAGGGACGGGCAACAAGTTTCTGTTAGTCGGATACTGCGTAACCTTTGCCCATTTCTGCGGCGGCGCTTTTGCACTGAGGCTTAGCTCACCCGTTCATAGGGCATCTGTTGTCGCGCAGCCTTCAGGGCTCTCGCCCACCAGTTCAGCTGTACCAGCATTCGAGCCATTGGAAGCCTGGCTTGATCAGGCTGACGTATACCCCCGGCCTCATCGATTAGCGCCCAAGGATTAGGGAACGACACGAAATTGCAGATGGGTACCGCGTGCTGTCCGGCCAGTACCTGGCGAAGCTGATCAATTGCGCAACGTCCACCCGACGCCCCGCCGTAGCCGATGAATGCCACCGGTTTTGCCTGCCAGCGAATTGAAACCTGCTCAATGAATGCTTTCAGCTCGGAGTGATAAACATTGGCCAGTTCCGATGTAATGATCAGGAATGCATCAGCTTCGGCCAAATGGCGAAGACTTTCCTGTCGCTGTATAACTGCCACATTGTCTGACTTGGCTATGAGGTTGGCAGGTTCTATAAACCAAGGCTCGAACTCAGCACGTTGCGCTAAAACATCAGAAACCCATTTCAGCAGTGCAGTGTTCAGTCCTTCTTCATCCTGAGCACCGTGAATCAGGACCAGTTTTATCTCGCTATTCATCTCACCCTCCAAACTTGATATCCAAGTGGTGGCTCGTCATTTGCTGAATTTCACGTCCGCCTTTCAGGCTCTGGATTAGAGTATGAGTGGCAACGCGGCAGATATAGCCGGTTCTGGGGCATACAACTTGTGACTTGAATTCATATGAGACGGTTGGACATAAACTGCTTCGCTGAAATGAACGTGTTCGTCAGGGTCGTTGAAGATGGCGGCTACACGGCTGCCGCCAAGAACTGTGCGATGACCCCATCAGCGGTCAGCAAGCTTGTCTCAAGGCTGGAAAACCGCTTGGGAACGCGTTTGCTCAATCGCTCAACAAGGCGGCAGTTGCTCACGCCTGAAGGGGCCGCGTTCTATGAGCGCAGCCTGACTATCCTGGCGGCGCTCGATGAGGCTGAGCAGGAGGCAGCAGCCAGCTCCGCGCCACAGGGAGTAGTGCGGGTCAACTGCAACGTCGATATCGGGCGTTTGTATCTGCTGCCCCTATTGAAGACATTCTTGCAACACCACCCTGGAGTATCGGTGGAGGTTTTTCTCAGCGACGAAGTCGTCGACCTGATCAGCGCACGAGCTGACGTGGCCATCCGCAGCGGACCGCTCAAAAGCTCCAATCTGGTGGCCAGGCGTTTGGGCGAGACGAGAGGTCTTATCGTGGCATCGCCGGCCTACCTTGCAGCACACGGCATACCCAAAACTCCAGCCGATCTTGTAGATCACAACTGTCTGGGGTTCACCTTCAGCCCACCGATGATGGAGTGGAGCTTCGTCGGCGCAAACGGCCAGCTAACACCGGTGTCCGTTACCGGTAACGCACGGGCCAGTGACGGCAATGGAATACGGGAACTTGCAATCCTCGGCCTCGGCCTCGCGCGCGTAGGGTTTTGCCAGGTCGAGCACGATCTGGCGGACGGCCGCCTTCTCCCGGTTTTAGAGGACTTCATGCCCATCGCAAAGACTGAAGTGCATGCGGTTTACGTAGGGCAAGGAGGAAAGTTGCCCACACGCGTCAGAGCCTTCATGGACTTTCTGGCGGCAAACCTCAAGATCCACTAATCGCGCAGGGGGGATACTCGATTAGAGCGAGCGCCTCGCAGAAACTGTAGGGCATGTCACGCTTGGCGGTAGGCGCTGGGCGTGACACCCACCTCGCGACGAAAAACCTGGGAGAAATGGCTGGGAATGGCATAACCAACTTCCAATCCGACATCAATAATGCTGCGATCGGTCTCAAGCAGTAGATGCCGGGCGCGACTCATGCGCAGGCGGATGAAATACTGCGATGGCGACAGCCCCGTGGCACGCTTAAACATCCGGCTGAAGTGATACTCGCTCAAATCGGCGATTTGAGCCAAATGCGCAAGGCGGAAGTCATCGGCCAGGTGCTCGTTCATCGCATCGATGACGCGGCGCAGCTTGTACGCTTGTAGTGCGTTGCTGCGCCGGGTAGTGGTGTGCGGATCGAGATAACGGCGTATCAGATGAACGGTCAGCGCCTGAGCCAGGCTGTGTATGAACAACAGGCTGGGATTACGCTCCTCGATCAGCTCGAAGCGCAGCTGATTAAGCATGAAATTTACCCGCTCATCCTGGGCACCGGAGATATCGAGGAAGTTCACCGCAACGGTGTGCTCGCCCAGAAGGTCACGGACAGCCTGGTCGATCAGTGGAAGGCCGAGATACAGATGCATCACTTCGAAGGTGTCGCACCCCATCGTCTGCCAACGCATCTCATAGGGCTCGCTTGTGTTGGTGAGAAAGAAGTCGCCAGCCTGCACATTGACGGCTTTCCATGCCCCATCGAGCGAGCGTTCCTCGACCCTGGCCGTTCCTGCCAGGACCAATACCAGCAGAGGCTCCACCACGGCGGGCACCAGTATCGGCTCGACGATACTGTGATGGCTGAACACCTGCACCATCACATCCTGCATCTGCGTGAGCAGCGGCAACACTTGCGGTGTTCCCGGCAGATGATGCGGCATCGATTCGGCTGTGATGCGCTGAGCATCGATCGGTGTCAGGTCTTCATGTTCAGGCTGGTGCACAGGAGGCTCCATCGAAACACCCTCAGATGGGGGCTGGCGTCAATAGAATACCGTAGCCTCGGCTTCCATCAGACGCTTTAACGTTGGCGCAAAACTCCGACAGCTTCGGCAAGCCTGCGAAAGCCCAACCCTCCCCATTGCGAGACAGTGAAGCCGTCGATAACGACGGCGCCTCACAGGCGCTGAGCCGCCGAATATCTCGTCGGCTTGCAAGGCAGGAGAGCACCATGACTGAGATCAATCACAGCATTCCCAACGAAGTCGAAGGCAAGGTCGCGCTGGTCACCGGCGCCGCCAGTGGCATCGGCAAGGCTATCGCATTGTTGCTGCACGCGCGTGGCGCCAAGGTCATTGCTGAAGACCGCAATCCTTGCGTGGAAGAACTCGCCCGCCCCGGGTTAGTGCCACTGGTGGCCGACATTACCGAAGACGGCGTCGCCGAGCGCGCAGTCGGTTTGGCCGTCGAGAAGTTCGGCCGGCTGGACATACTGGTCAACAACGCCGGGATCATCATCAATAAGTTAGTCATCGACATGACCCGCGCAGACTGGGAGCGCATCCAGGCGGTCAACGTAACCGCGGCCTTCCTGCATTGCCGCGAAGCGGTCAAGGCAATGATGCCCAACAAATCGGGAGCTATCGTCAACATAGCCTCTTACGCATCCTATTTCGCATTCCCAACGATTGCCGCTTACACCGCTTCCAAAGGGGCATTGGCCCAGTTGACCCGCACGCTGGCGCTCGAGGCGATTGAGCATGGCATTCGAGTCAATGCTATCGGCGTCGGCGACGTGGTGACCAACATCCTCAACGACGTGGTTGACGACGGCCCTGGCTTCTTGGCCCAGCACGGTGAAGCAGCCCCCATCGGTCGTGCCGCGCAGCCTGAGGAAATCGCCGAAGTTGTGGCATTTCTCGCCTCGGACCGCGCGAGCTTCATCGTCGGCTCCGTGGTCATGGCCGACGGCGGCATGACCGTCACCGCCGGTTGATCAACTGACCCGGCATTTAGCGTTTTGAGCGCCTTGCCAAAACTTATTGGAAAGTAGTTGATCAGGCGCCTGAACTGTAAAGCCCGCAGGAGCGGGCTTTTTTTAAGAAAGTTGATGGGTTATCGGTTAAATCGCTCGACCAATGAATACTGGGTTTGAGCGGTCTGGGTTAATTCCTTGCTCAGCTCCGCCGAATGCCTGGCTTGTTCAGATGTTTGGTCCGCCAGATTAGCAATGGTCGTGATATTGCGACTGATTTCCTCGGCCACGGCGGTTTGCTCTTCGGTCGCAGCGGCAATCTGGGTAGTCATGTCCGTGATGTTCGCCACGGCCTCACTGATACCGACTAATGCCTTGTCTGCCTCAAGCACCCACGCCACGCCTTCTTCGGCCTGTCGCTGTCCGTTTTCCATGGTTTTAACCGCGTTGCTGGATGAGACCTGCAACTTGGAAATCAGGTTATGGATTTGGATCGTGGACTGAGTCGTGCGCTGGGCCAGCTGACGCACTTCATCAGCGACGACCGCGAAGCCTCGACCCATGTCGCCCGCGCGCGCGGCTTCGATGGCTGCGTTCAGCGCGAGCAGGTTAGTCTGATCGGCAATGCCTTTGATGACATCCACCACCGTCCCGATTTCATGGCTGTCCTTGGCTAACTGCGCCACCGTCAGCCCTGTCTCGCCCACCACGACGGAGAGGCGCTGAATGGCTTCTCGAGTGTCTCGGGCCACCTCGCGTCCACGTCCGGTCAGCACATTGGCTTCTTGAGTGGCGTCGGCAGTACGCTGGACGTGGCTGGCGACCTCCTGCGTGGTGGCCGCCATTTGATTGACTGCGGCCGACACCTGCTCGGTCTCGACCCGTTGGCGGTCCAGTCCACGAGAGCTATCGGCGGCGAGGCCATCGGATCTCCCCGCCAGACTGGTCAGTTGCTCTGCCGTGTCTTGCAGCCGAGTGAGGCAGGTCTTGAGCCGAGACGCCTGACTGACAAATGCCGTTTCAAGGCGTGCCTGAGGACCGCGTTCATCGCTGTACATTTTGGCCAGCAACGAGTCGGAGGTTGAGGCCTCAGCCATTTCCAATAGATGCAGCGCCCCTCGGTTTTGTCTGCGGGACACAAGCAACCCGATGGGAATCGATACCCCGACGGCCAAAATGAAAGCCTCAGGCGCGCTGAGGAACATGCCGCCCAGCGTCCCCACCAATCCGATCGTCACAACAGGCAACCAGGCGAGTAGGGCGGGTTGCCATTGATCGCTGCCGGGGACGGCTGATTTTCCAAGAGTGATGCGTTTATAGAGGGCTTCGGCGCGGCGGATTTGCTCGGCCGTCGGCTTGACCCTGACCGATTCATAGCCAACGACCTCACGACCTTCGAAAATCGGCGTGACGTAGGCGTTGACCCAGTAGTGGTCGCCGTTTTTGGAGCGGTTCTTGACGATGCCCATCCACGGCTTGCCTTGCTTCAGCGCGCCCCACATATGGGCAAAGATGGCGGAGGGTACGTCGGGGTGACGAACGATGTTTTGAGGCGCGCCGATCAGGTCGGACTTGTTGAAACCGCTGATATCAACAAAGGCGTCATTGCAGTACGTGATGACACCTCGTGCATCCGTTGTCGAGATGAGTTTTTGTTGAGGTCCAAGGGCAACCTCGCGCTGCGTAACCGGTTGGTTGTTTCTCATCTGTATTGCTCCTATGCCCTAATCTAGAGGCATCGGCAGCAATGAGTGAAAGATTAAGAAGTAATTCCCAAAGGACAGGTTGTACGTCGGAAAAGAAGATGTGGGGCCTTAAAGTCTACTTCCGGCGGTCAATTTATCGGTTGGATGAGGGATCTCTTCTTGAAGGCCAGAGACCCTACGCACTGATGCATGTCGAAATCAGACTCGCACGTGGCGCGCTCAGGCTACTTGCGTGGATGAGTGGGCGCGTAAGGTGGCGTGTCATTTCATGTCAGTGTGCAGTTGCGTTGACTGATGGGGAATGCTCCAAAGCGCTGAGGTTCGCCGCTTTCGATAAGGGGCAACAGGAAGAAATGATGATCGCCTGACCCTCAGTCAGCACGCGCTAACGTCGATCACCAGAGAACAAAAAAAAACAATGAATAGCCTGAACTCCAAAGATTCGAACGGTCAGTTGGCACAGGGTTTCAAGCCGCGACACGTCACCATGCTTTCCATCGCGGGGATTATCGGCGCAGGCTTGTTTGTTGGGTCGGGACATGCCATCGCTGCTGCCGGTCCGGCGGTATTGCTGGCTTATCTGTGCTCCGGCCTGTTGGTCGTATTGGTCATGCGCATGCTGGGCGAAATGGCAGTGGCCAACCCGGACACCGGTTCTTTCTCAACCTATGCCGATCAGGCGATCGGGCGTTGGGCCGGCTTCACCATCGGCTGGCTCTATTGGTGGTTCTGGGTGCTGGTGATACCCATCGAGGCGCTCGCAGCCGGGCATGTCATGAATCAATGGTTCCCGCAGATCGACACCTGGTTGTTTGCCTTGCTGTCGATCATCCTGTTGGTCGTGACCAACCTGTTCAGCGTGTCCAAATACGGCGAGTTCGAATTCTGGTTTGCGATGGCCAAGGTCGTGGCGATCATCGGCTTTATCGGTCTTGGTTTTGCGGTGTTGATGGGTTGGATTCCCGAGCGGGAAGCCAGCGGGTTGAGTCGACTCATGGAGGAACATGGCGGGTTTGCGCCCAATGGCTTGTCAGCGGTCGTAGGTGCTTTCATCACCATCATGTTCAGCTTCATCGGTACAGAAGCGGTAACCATTGCTGCCGCCGAATCCAGCAATCCTGCGCAGAACATTGCCAAAGCCACACGTTCGGTGATCTGGCGCATTGGGGTGTTCTACCTGCTGTCCATTTTCGTGGTCATTTCCGTGGTGCCCTGGAATGATCCGTTGCTGGCGTCGGTGGGCTCGTACCAGCGAGCGCTGGAACTGATGAACATTCCCCACGCCAAGTTACTGGTGGATGTGGTGGTATTGATTGCCGTGGCCAGTTGCATGAACTCCTCGATCTATATTTCCTCGCGCATGCTGTTCTCGCTGGGCAAGCGCGGTGATGCACCGGAGCCGCTGAAGGTGACGTCGTCGGCGGGCGTGCCGAGAGCTGCGGTGATCGCCAGCACCATACTGGGTGCCGGCGTGACTTTGTTCAGCTATTTCATGCCTGCCGGACTGTTCCAGTTTCTGCTCGCCAGTTCCGGCGCCATCGCCTTGCTGGTGTACCTGGTTATCGCCGTGTCGCAATTGCGCATGCGCAAGATTCTGCGTCGGCAGAACGTCACGTTAACCTTCAAGATGTGGCTGTTTCCCTGGCTCACCTGGTTGGTCATCGTGTTCATCTGCGCTGCGTTGGCGGTGATGATGGTGACCCCCGAGCACCGTATGGAGGTTTCTTCGACCATCGGCCTGGCGCTGGTGATTTCCTTTATCGGCCTTGTGACTACGCGTCACCATGGTCAGCCGCAACGGGCGGTGTCGGCGGAAAGTGCATAGCAGCCATCTCCAGCGTAAACCTGCTGGCGACCTCATCAGTGCTCGAGCAGTGGCGAGGCGGCAAAAGCCGCCTGCGCCACGGGCCACTACCGTCACTGCGAGAATAATCTTCGATGGCATACGACACCTCCAAGGCCGCTCCTCCCCAATCCATTGGTTTTTTGCTGCTGGACCAATTCACGTTGATCTCGCTGGCGTCTGCAGTAGAGCCTCTACGAATGGCCAATCAGTTGACTGGTCAAGAGCTCTATCGTTGGCATACTTTGAGTTTGGCGGGGGAGCAGGTCTGGGCAAGCGACGGCATGCCGATCACTCCGGACACCTCGATCATTAACGCACCGATGCTTGATACCGTGATCGTCTGCGGTGGCATTGGCATTCAAAGCGCTGTGACCCGGGAGCACGTAACCTGGTTGCGAGCCCTGGCGCGACGTTCGAAGCGGATCGGAGGCGTGTGCACTGGCAGTTGGGCCTTGGCCAAGGCGGGCCTGCTCGATGGCTTTGATTGCAGTGTGCACTGGGAATTTCTGGCCGCCATGCAGGAAGCTTTCCCGCTAGTGAACCTCAGCTCCAGTTTATTCACCCTCGACCGAGATCGCTTCACCAGCTCTGGTGGAACCGCGCCAATGGACATGATGCTGCACCTGATCAGTCGCGATCACGGTCATGAGCTATCAGCGGCCATCTCCGAAATGTTCGTCTACGAGCGAATCCGCAACGAGCAGGATCACCAACGAGTGCCCCTCAAGCACATGCTCGGTACCCATCAACCAAAGTTGCAGGAAGTCGTCGCCTTGATGGAGGCCAATCTGGAAGAACCGATTGATCTGGACGAGCTGGCAAATTATGTCGGCTTGTCACGTCGACAGCTTGAGCGGTTGTTCCAGAAATACCTACATTCCTCGCCTTCGCGGTATTACCTCAAACTGCGCCTGATTCGCGCACGTCAGTTGCTCAAGCAAACGCCGATCTCCATCGTAGAGTTGTCGGTGGTGTGTGGCTTTGTGTCCACCCCCCATTTTTCCAAGTGCTATCGCGAGTGTTTCGGCATTCCACCCAGCGACGAGCGCTTGGTAGCGGAAACGCAACCGCTAGTGACAGCAAGATCGATTGCGCAGGCATTGCCATTGGCAAGGCCGATGAGCTTGCTGGATCAGGCACGTGATGAGTCAACCTTCGCAAGTATCAAGATTTTGAAATCCTGAACAATCGGGGTGATCTTTTCGACTTCGGGACCGCCGATTCCGCGTGGCGCGACTGTATCTGGCGACCCCTTCAAAAACTCTTTCATATCGATCATCCATTAAAAAAACCACCCCTTAGCCCCAGATAACATGATTTTTCACACGCTCAAGCCTTCCCTATAGTCATCGCAAGCCCAATCGGAACACATCTGTGTTTCATCGATGCGAGATAGATTTATGGATGACAAGACAAAACCCGGCCATAGCCAGGGGGCTGGTTTGGGGACGCGAGTGGTTTGGGGAGGGGAGCAGGTTCAGCATCCCTACAACGCTACCCAAACTCCCATCGTAGTCAGTGCCGCCTACGGTTACCAAGACATTGATGAATGGTATGACGTGGCATTGGGTAAAGAACCGGGCTTCATTTACAGCCGCATGAGCAACCCTACGGTCTCTGTCCTGGAAGACAAACTCTGCGAGCTTGAAAGCGCAGAGTCGGCTGTCGCGTTCAGTACCGGGATGGCCGCAATCATTCGGGCACGCAAATCAGACCGGATGGCGAGCGCCGTCCAGCATCCGATTCGCCTGCCGATCTATCTCGAGGATTAGGCACTTCGTAAAAGGTCGAATGAAAGACAGGAGGTCTGAACTGACCTCCCGTTTTTTTATCTGTTCTTATTACGGTCATCGCGATGACCGCTGACCGTTCATAAAGACTAAATATCCGTCCAATCCAGCGCTGCGGACTCGCGCCATTTCACATCAGTGACGCCGTGCCGTTCAGCCTGGGGTTTGGATACGACTTTAAGCGGCGGTTTCCCGGGTCTGGGAATAGGTGCCAATCCGGCATCACAACTCGCCCAATGCCAGGCATCCGCATTGCACATTGTCTTTGCCCTGATGATGAAGGACCTCGGCTCTCCATGGAGCTTGTACTCGATGATGAAGAGATCGGTGCGGTTCATGAGACCCCTCCTTATGTTCATAGACAAAGGAGTGAGCGCGTCAAGAAAAATTCAAAGTGTTTGGCAGCCCCTCTGAAGCGTTTGAATCGGGTATTTTTTTCCGTGCAGCGCCGATTACTGGTCGCCTACGCCATGGAACAACCTACTCGCAAGTTGCTGATGGAAACGTCGCAATAGCCTTGTGATCAATAGCGATGCCTACCCTGTAGCAGCTGCGTTGTGGCGAGGGGATTTATCCCCGTTCGGCTGCGAAGCAGTCGTAAAACCTGAACGCACGATCTATCTGATGCACCGTGTTGTCTGAATTCACGACTGCTGCGCAGCCGAACGGGGATAAATCCCCTCGCCACAACGCAGCTGCTACACGGATCGGGGTGGCTTGACTGAGCGCGCTGACCTCAACCACCGCTGACTTTCCAGTGTTTGACATCGTCAGCGAAGACCATCTGCTGCATCTCATGAGCGATGCCGTAGGCCAGGGATTCGTGGGCTGCGATGACTTTTTCTTCCGCTGAAAGGCAATGGAAAATATCGAGTTTGGTTTCTGCTTCAGCGGTTTCGAGGTTGAAAATCTGTACATAGCGGGCGAGGTCGTTGTCGAGGCTCGACAGGTATTCGCGCAAGCGTTGATGGTCGACCGATTTTTGACTGAAGTACCAGTTCATGGGGTGAATCAGGAAGCGCGCATGCGGCGACGTGATGCGTCGGCTTGCTGCTAAAAACATGATAATGCCCATCGATTCGATGTTGCCCGCATTAATCGCGCACAGCGGCACCGGCAATGACTTCAGGAAGGTATAGAGCGTGAAGCCGAAATTGGTGCTGCCACCACACGTGGACAGGTTCAACAGCAGCGACGTGGCACCTTGATCGATGGCTTCAAGACAACAATCCCTGAAGCGTTCGGTCGTTCCCTGATCGATCTGGCAGTGAAAATGGACGATGTGTTCGGTCATCGACTGACCTCCCATGCACGACGTTCGCGGGATTCAAAAGCCTTTATAACCTAGTAAAAATCTGAACTCTTTTGAAAAATAATCCAATCGCAGGGTGATCGGCGGTGACTGTGCCGCCAGTCGCTCAGGACAGATTTTTCGGGAACTATCTTGTCCATTCCGCCCGTCCCGAGAGGAGCATTTTCGTTCAAACTTTCGATTTTTGATGACCTCGTAATTGAAGGCGAGCACACGCGCTCGTCCTTGAGAAAGAGGTGAACAAAAATGGCTAACACTGGAAACAACAACCCCGGAAACTTTGGCAAAGACCGGGACAAAGCCTCAGAAGCCGGCAAGAAAGGCGGGGAGGCATCAAGCGGTAATTTTGCCAACGATCCACAACGGGCTTCTGAGGCTGGCCAAAAAGGTGGCATGGCTTCAGGCGGACAGCAGTCAAAAGATGCTGACCGTATGTCCGGCGGTGGTCAGGGCGCAGGACGCGGAGGCAGCTTTACCGACGACAGCGACAAAACCTCGCAGTCAGGCCAGAAAGGTGGCCAGGCTTCGGGCGGTCGGCAATCCACCGATGCGGATCGCTCGACCAGCGGCGGCCAGGGAAGTGGTCGCGGCGGTAACTTTGCCGACGACAGAGATAAAGCCTCAGAAGCAGGGCGCAAAGGAGGTGAACAAGGCCCTGGAAGCGGACGTAAATTCTGATGAGGTGTGACTCACATCAAGCCCCGCGTTTTTTCGGGGCTTGATTTTTACTTCCGGGTGTACGCAGCAGATGAGCTGTCGGAGTTAGATCGCGCGCGCCAGAATGGAGTGCGCACGACCAATGACTGGCGCATCGACCATTTGCCCATCCAACACAAAAACGCCGTCACCTGAGCTCGCGGCTTCCATGATGCGCTGTGCCCACTGCAGCTCTTCATTGCTGGGCTTTAACGCTTGATGAATGATCGCCACTTGGCTCGGATGGATGCACAGCGCGCCACCAAAGCCCATGTCGCGGGCAAACTGAACGGCATTTTGCAAGCCCGCGGTGTCCGCAATTGAGGGGAAAACCCCGTCCAGCGCTGGGGCCAGGCCAGCCACACGCGTCCACAGCAACACGGCATAGCGGGCGTGACTGAGGATCTCTTCGGCGGCAGGACTGCCGGTGGTCAGGTTCAGGTCCAGGCCCAGATCGAGGCTGCCGAACGACAAGCGCTCAACGCCTTGGGCGCGGGCAATCGAGCTGAGTGCCGCCAGGCCTTTGGCGCTTTCGATGATCGGCCAGATAGGTTTGCCGGTGCCGCCCGCGATGGACACTTGCGCTGCGCTTTCTGCTTTGGGCAGCAAAATTGCGGTTACGCCGGCATGGCGTCGGCAAAGCTCCAGATCCGCAGCGTGCGACCAGTGATCCGGGGCATTCACCCGAACCAGAATCTGTGCATCAGGGTTTTCACTCAAGAAGCGCTCCAGGTTATTCCTGGCCTGTTGCTTGAAGTTTTCTTGCACGGCATCTTCCAGGTCGACAATGACCCGGTCCGCGCCGGTGGCGATGGCTTTGGGGATGCGCTCTGGACGAGTGGCCGGCACAAACAGGGCGGAGCGAACGATCGATGCGCTCATGGTGTTTCTCCCTCGCTGAATTCGATTTCACCGATTTGTGCGGTGCCGTCCTGATTGCCAGCCCATACCTGCGCCTTGCGGCTGTCGATCAATCGTCCGCCGACCTCGAAAGGCTGGGGGGAAATCAGCGGTCGGAGTCCACGGAAGGTGAAGCGCTCCAATCGTGCGGTCGGGTGCGCCCTGGTAAAAGCACGCAAGTTGAGTGTGGCGATCAACGGACCATGCACCACCAACCCCGGATAGCCTTCGGTCTCTGTGACGTAAGGCCAATCGTAGTGAATCCGGTGGCCATTGAAGGTGACCGCGGAATAGCGGAACAGCAGGGTCGGGGAGGGTTCGACCTGTTCTTGCCATTGGCCTTCAGGAATCGCTTCGGTTCCGCTCAGTTTGGGCGGGGAGGGTTCGCGGTAGACGATGTCCTGTTCATCTTGCAGGGCGCGTTGGCCGTCCTGGAAATACTCATGGCGTACTGTGACAAACAGCAACGACCCGGTCCGACCGTGCTTCTCTTCGACATTGAGAATGGTCGATACACAGGTCACCTCAGCCTCTACTTTCAGAGGCTGGTAGAACTCAATTCGGCTGCCAGCCCACATGCGATTGCGGTTGTGGGCCGGTGGCAGGAAGCCGCCGAGCGCGGGATGACCATCCGGGCCCAGTTCGCTGGCCGCAACCGGTTCTTGAAAGAATGCCCAATGCCACAGCGGCGGCAGTGGTTCGCCAGGTTGCGGCGCCACTTCGCTCAACGTAGCGGCAATGCGTTTAACCAGGTTGAAGCTGATTCGGTCCTGGCTTTCCTGACGACGTCCGACCCACGCTGAAAAATCGATATTGCTCATAAGTTTCGCTCCTGTCGGTCGGTGATCAGGCCAGGGCGGCCAGTTCAGGTATCGCGTCAAACAGGTCCGCCACCAGGCCGTAATCGGCCACCTGGAAGATCGGCGCTTCTTCGTCCTTGTTGATCGCCACGATCACTTTGGAGTCTTTCATGCCGGCCAGGTGCTGGATCGCACCGGAGATACCGACGGCGATGTACAGCTGTGGCGCCACGATCTTGCCGGTCTGACCGACCTGCATATCGTTAGGTACGAAACCTGCGTCGACCGCAGCGCGGGAAGCGCCGACGGCAGCGCCCAGCTTGTCAGCCAGGGCGTACAGGTGTTTGAAGTTGTCGCCGTTCTGCATGCCGCGACCGCCGGAAACGACGATCTTGGCAGCGGTCAGTTCCGGACGATCGGACTTGGCCAGTTCTTCGCCGACGAAGCTGGAAATACCCGCATCGTGAGCAGCGCCAACGGCTTCAACCGAAGCCGAACCACCTTCAGCGGCAACCGGATCGAAACCGGTAGCACGCACGGTGATCACTTTGACCGCAGCGTTCGATTGAACGGTGGCGATGGCGTTACCGGCGTAGATCGGGCGCTTGAAAGTGTCAGCGCTTTCGACCGAGATGATCTCGGAGATCTGGTCAACGTCCAGCTGCGCAGCAACGCGCGGCAGGATGTTTTTGCCATTGGAAGTGGCGGCAGCCAGGATGTGGCTGTAGCCCTTGCCCAATTCGGCAACCAGAGGAGCAACGTTTTCCGGTAGCTGATGCGCGTAGGCAGCATTGTCAGCCGACAGGACTTTGCTCACGCCAGCGATTTTCGCCGCAGCTTCAGCCACGGCACCAGCGCCTTGGCCTGCCACCAGAACGTGGATGTCACCACCGATTTTAACGGCGGCCGCCACGGTGTTCAGCGTGGCCGGGGCCAGCACTTTGTTGTCGTGTTCAGCAATAACCAAGATAGTCATTTAGATTACCTTCGCTTCGTTCTTGAGTTTTTCAACCAGTTCAGCCACCGACTTGACCTTGATACCCGCGCTGCGTGCAGCTGGCGCTTCGACTTTCACGGTCTTGTTGGTGGAGGCGGTGGAAACGCCCAAAGCGTCCGGAGTCAGCACTTCGAGAGGCTTCTTCTTGGCTTTCATGATGTTTGGCAGGGACGCGTAACGCGGCTCGTTCAAACGCAGGTCGGTGGTGACGATGGCCGGCAGTTTCAGGGAAACCGTCTGCGCGCCGCCGTCGACTTCACGAGTCACGGCAACGTTGTCGCCGCTGATTTCGACTTTGGACGCGAACGTGCCCTGACCGTAGCCGCTCAATGCCGCGAGCATCTGGCCAGTCTGGTTGTTGTCGCTGTCGATGGCTTGTTTGCCAAGGATCACCAGCTGAGGCTGTTCCTTGTCGACAACAGCCTTGAGCAGCTTGGCAACGGCCAGCGAAGTCAGGTCTTCAGCGGATTCGACGAGGATGGCGCGGTCGGCACCCAGAGCCAGCGCGGTGCGCAGTTGCTCTTGAGCGGTGGACGGGCCGATGGAGACGACGACGATTTCAGTCGCAACACGCCCCTCTTTTATCGAGAGTTCTTTCAGGCGTACGGCTTCTTCCACTGCGATTTCGCAGAACGGGTTCATCGACATCTTGACGTTGGCGAGGTCGACGCCGGAATTGTCCGCCTTGACACGAACCTTGACGTTGTAATCCACAACGCGTTTCACAGCTACCAGGATCTTCATGGGGCAGTGTTCACTCGAAAATAGTTGTTCGTTGCAGTCAGATGGCCCCGGCGGCACGCATTTCTTCAATGCGCTCCGTCCCCAGCCCCAATTCCTTGAGTACCTGTTCGGTGTGTTGGCCCAGGCCCGGCACGGCATCCATACGCGGCTCGAACGCGCTATTGCTGCCTGGTGGTATCAGGCTCGGAACGATGCCGGCAGAGGTCTCGACTTCCCGCCAGCGATCACGGGCCTGAAGTTGTGGATGGTCCCAAACCCCTTGCATGTCGTTGACCTTCGCGTTGGCTATCTGCGCATGTTCCAGCCGATCAAACACAGCATCGAAGTTGAGTGTGGAGAACGAATCAACGATGAGTTGTCGCAGCGCTTGACGGTTTTCCACCCGCTTGAAGTTGGCAGAAAAACGCTCGTCTTTGGCCAGTTCCGGCATAAGGAGCACCTTGTCGCAAAACAGCTGCCATTCACGTTCGTTCTGCAAACCCAGCATTACGGTGGTGCCGTCCCCAATGGGGAAAGGACCGTAGGGGTAAATGGTGGCGTGTGCGGCGCCGGCACGAGGTGGCGGGGGCGCGCCGTCGTAGGCGTAGTACATCGGGTAGTTCATCCACTCAACCAGGCTTTCCAGCATCGACACATCGAGGTGGCTGCCTTCGCCGGTGCGTCCACGCAACAGCAGTGCAGACAGAATCCCGGTGTAGGCATACATGCCGGCCGCGATGTCAGCGATCGAACATCCGGCCTTGGCCATCTCGTCCTCGCCCGGGCCGCCGGTGACGGACAGGAATCCGCCCTCACTTTGGATCAATAGGTCGTAGGCTTTCTTCTTTTCATAGGGACCACCGATGCCATAGCCTGAAATGTCACAGACAATCAGGCGCGGAAAGCGCTGATGCAACGCCTCAAATGACAGTCCCATTCGCGCGGCCGCACCGGGCGCCAGGTTCTGCACGAGTACATCGGCAGTGGCCAGCAAACTGTCCAGTACCTCGGTGGCCGAATCCTGCTTCAAGTCGAGGGTCAGGCTTTCTTTCGATCGATTGGTCCAGACGAAGTGCGAGGCCAGGCCGTTGACGCGTTGGTCGTAGCCTCTGGCGAAGTCGCCTGTGCCGGGACGCTCGACCTTGATCACGCGGGCGCCAAGGTCGGCCAGTTGTCGGGTGCAGAAGGGTGCTGCAATGGCATGCTCCAGGCTGACGACGGTAATGCCATCGAGCGGACGGAGGCCGTTGGGCTGGCTCATGATTGTTTCTCTCTTGTTTTTAGAAAGAGCGCGGCAGCTCGAGCAAGTGTTCGGCGACGTACGACAGGATCAGGTTGGTGGAGATGGGCGCTACCTGATACAGACGGGTTTCACGGAATTTGCGCTCGACGTCGTATTCGCAGGCAAAGCCAAATCCGCCGTGGGTTTGCAGGCAAGCATTGGCGGCCTCCCAGGACGCCTTGGCCGCCAGGTACTTGGCCATGTTGGCGCTGGCCCCGGCGTTGAGGCCGCTGTCGTATTCTTCGCAAGCGCGCCAGCGCATCAGGTCGGCGGCTTCGATTTCGATGTGCGCTTCAGCGATGGGGAATTGCACACCCTGGTTCTGCCCGATCGGGCGCCCAAACACCACGCGGTCGCGAGCATAGGCGCAGGCCTTTTCGATAAACCAGCGACCGTCACCGATGCATTCGGCGGCGATCAGGGTGCGTTCGGCATTCAGTCCATCGAGGATGTAGCGGAAGCCTTTGCCTTCCTCACCGATCAAACTGTCAGCGGGGATTTCCAGGTTGTCGAAGAACAACTCGTTGGCTTCGTGATTGACCATGTTGGCGATCGGCTGCACGGTCATACCGTTGCCGATGGCCTCGCGCAGATCGACGAGGAAGATCGACATGCCTTCGGATTTTTTCTTCACGTCCGCCAACGGCGTGGTCCGCGCCAGCAGGATCATCAGGTCGGAATGCTGAACGCGCGAGATCCACACCTTCTGCCCGTTGATCACGTACTTGTCACCTTTGCGCACGGCGGTGGTCTTTATCTTTGTGGTGTCGGTACCGGTAGTGGGCTCGGTGACGCCCATCGATTGCAGGCGTAGTTCGCCAGCGGCGATCTTCGGCAGGTAATAGCTTTTTTGCGCCTCGCTGCCGTGACGCAACAGGGTGAACATGTTGTACATCTGCCCGTGAACGGTGCCGGAGTTACCGCCGCAGCGGTTCACTTCTTCCAGGATTACCGAGGCCTCAGCCAGCCCAAGGCCGGAGCCGCCATATTCGACAGGAATCATAGCGGCCAGCCAACCAGCGTCGGTCAGCGCCTTGACGAAGGTTTCCGGAAAGCCTTTTTCTTCGTCGACTTTGCGCCAGTAAGCGGCATCGAATTCAGCGCACAGAGCGCGTACGCCCTCGCGGATGGCATTGAGTTCTTCAGAGTTGCGGTCGGTCATTATTATTCTCCTCAACGTGTCACGCACGGCATCTGCCCTGCGTGACCGGGTCCGGGCAAAGAGCAATCAGATCGGGTTGAAACCCAAGGCGGCACGAAAGCGATTCTTGACGTAGTGACCATCGCGCGGTGGCAGCACCCGTGGCGGGTTTTCTGCTTTGATCTTGATCGTCGCGAGCTTGACGCCATCGCGGGTCGCAAAGCGCTCGCGCAAGTCATGTACGCCTTCCATGTCGCGGATTTCATCGGTCCAGCTGAAGCCGCAAGTCTTCGCCACCTGGTCCAGGGAAATACCAAAACCGGCGTGGCTGACTTGCATGCCGGTTTCACCAAAGTGACCGTTATCCAGCACAGCGATGGTCAGGTTGGCGGGCTTTTGCAGTGCCACCGTGGCCAGCGCGCCGAAGCCCATGAGCAGCTCGCCGTCACCGGTGACCACCACGACCGACTTGTCCGGCTGCGCATTGGCCAGGCCCAGGCCCACAGTGATTGCGCTGCCCATGGCGGCCCAGAGGTAATAATTCAGATCGTTGTCACCGGCGGCCATGACGTCGTAGGACGCCGAGCCCAGACCGGTCACGACCAGCACGTCTTTGCGGTCGGCCAGCAAGGCCTTGACCACTTCGCGGCGGCACAGGGTGTGGTTTGCGCTTACTTGCCCCATTTCTTTTCTCCAATCAGGCGCTGGCCGAGCAGCAGGGCAGTGGCGGAATCACCGTTGAAAGCCATGGTCGCAGCGCCGTGCAGCAGCGGGGCGACGTCTTCAGGAACGTCCGCGCGCCAGGTCATGACCTTCATCACGTTCAGGGAGGCTTCGGTGGCCTGACCCATGGGGTTTTGCCAGGCGTTGAACTCGGCCCAGTCACCGCGCATGGTGACCACCATCAGCAGTGGGAAGCCGGCACAGTTTTGAAGTGCCAGGGTGTTGATGCAGTTACCGACGCCGCTGGACTGCATCAAGAGGGCGCCGCGCTCACCGCCCAGCCAGGCGCCGGCGAGGTAGCCGATGCCTTCTTCTTCGGTGGTGAGGACAACGGCCTTGATGTCCGGGTCTGCATACGACATACGGATCGCCGCGGAATGGCCTGCATCCGGTACGAAGACCACGTGTTTGACGTCGTGGGCCTTGAGCACGCGAAACACGTCCTCCTGCCAATCCTGTCCCACGGTGCGTTCAGCTTCTGTTGACATGCCAATCTCCCAAGCAGTGCTGCTTTTGTGTTTTCACACATTTTGGGAGGGATGGAGGAGAAGGACGACTACCGTTTTTGTCTTTGAGATATGCCCATTTTGTATAGCAGGAAGGTGAATGCGTGGCATGCCGGGCAACTGCGATAGCCACGCATTATGGGAAGGGAAAATGATTAACGCAGGGAGGTGCAGAACGTACGAATCGCCTCGCAAGCCCGGCGCAATGAAACATCATCCAGGGCATAGGCAATGCGAATGTAAGGACCAAGTCCAAAAGCGCTGCCATGCACCACGGCCACATTCGCTTCGTCGAGCAGCGCGTGGGCGACATCTTCGTCGGTGTGCAGTACGCGGCCACCCGGTGAGGTACGACCGATCAATCCGGCACAGGAAGCGAACGCATAGAACGCTCCGGCTGGACTGACGCATTCAAGGCCTGGCGTGTCGTTCAGCAGCGCCACCATCAAATCACGGCGACTCTGGAAGGCGACGCGGCTTTCATGGATGAAATCCTTGGGACCTTCCAGTGCCGCGAGCGCAGCCTGTTGTGACACTGAGCTGGCGCCAGAGGTTTGCTGACCTTGCAGTTTTTCCATGGCCTCCAGCAGCCAGCGTGGCCCGGTGGCAAAACCGATGCGCCAGCCGGTCATGGCGTAGGACTTGGAAACACCGTTCATGGTCAGGGTTCGCGCTGCCAGCCGTGGTTCAACCTGGGCCAGGGTATGGAACGTTTGATCATCGAAGATCAGGTGTTCGTAGATGTCATCGGCCAGAATCAACACGTGAGGGTTTGCCAACAACACCTGCGCCAAGGCTTGAAGCTCATCCCGGCTGTACACCGCACCCGTCGGGTTGGACGGCGAATTGAGGATCAACCAACGGGTCTGCGGGGTGATCGCGGTGGCCAGTGCCCAGGGCGTCAGCTTGAAACCGGTGTCCACATCGCAGGTAACGATTCGGGTTTCACCGCCGCACAGTTGAACCATCTCCGGGTAACTGACCCAGTACGGCGCCGGCACGATGACTTCGTCACCTTCATTGAGGGTCGTAGCCAGGGCGTTGTAGATCACCTGTTTGCCTCCGTTGCAGACGAGGGTGTCTTGCCAGGTGACATCCAGGCCGTTCTCGCGGCGGAACTTGGCGGCCACCGCTTCTCGCAGTGAACGTACCCCGGCGACTTGGGTGTAGCGGGTGTGGCCGTGCTCGATGGCGTGAATGGCCGCTTCGCGCACATGCTTGGGCGTATCGAAATCTGGTTCGCCGGCGCACAGCGAAATAATCGTCGCACCTTGCGCCCGGCGCTCTGCAACCCGATCCATGATTCGGTAAGTCGCGGAAGGTTGTGCGCTGGCCAGGCGTTGGTTCAGCCGCTGGATATCGGCGCTCATGCGCGGGTTCTCCACTCAGTCAGGTTCATCAGTTCCAGGGTCGAGCGGCCTTCGGTCAACGCCTGCATCATCTGCGCTTCCTTGCTCGCACGCGCCTCGCCTTCGGCCAGGGTTCGTGCCGCATCCGCCTTGGGAATGATGATCACACCGTCATCGTCGGCCACCACCCAGTCACCCTGAGCGACCAAAGCACCGTTGAAATTGAACGGTTGCCCCACCGAAGGCGCACTGGCCTTGACCGTACCTTTCACCGAGATGCCGCGAGCAAACACCGGGAACTGGCGTTTCTTCAGCGCAGCGATGTCGCGTACGCCACCATCGATCACCAGTCCGACCACGCCAGCCGCTTCGGCCGCCACGGTCAGCACTTCGCCCCAGTAACCGGCGATGAAGCCACCCGTACCCACGACCAGCACGCTGCCACGGGGCACGCGTTCCATCGCCAGGTGCAGGGCGAGGTTGTCGCCGGGGGAGCATTCCAGCGGATAGGCGGGGGCGGAGATGAAGGCGCCGTCCCAGATCGGGCGAATCGCACTGTCGACCGCGCAAGGCAGATGGGACGCTTCATACAGCGTCGAGCTGCCCAGCACTTTTGCCCGTGCGTGGACATCCAGGGGGAGCGGGAGCGTGGTCATCAGACTTTCCTCTGCAGGCTGTGGTAACCCAGTTCGGCCCGGGCTTCTTTAAGGGTTTTGCCTTGAGTGATCAGGGCGCGAATGTCGGCTTCGATCAATTCGATCTGACGGGCACACGCCGCCACTTCAGCCGCACGAGCGCGGGGGACGATCACCACGCCATTGGCGTCAGCGACCACAATGTCGCGGGCACTGACTCGGGCGGTACCGATAGACACCGGCTGGTTGACCGACTGAACCTGTACGCGGTCTTTGCCGGTGCGCATGAAGCGGCCCTTGCTGAAGATCGGGTAGCCGTCACCCAGTGCTTTGTTCACGTCACGGCAAACACCGTCGATGACCGTGGCAGCGATCTGCCGAGTGCCGGCGTACTGGGTCATGATGTCGCCCCAAACCGTGCAGTCGGTGCGGCCGCCGTTGTCGATCACCACCACATCGCCAGGCGCAACGTCTTCGATGAAATCGCCCACGGTGCCCGGCGGTACGCTGGCCGAGACGTACTGCACGGTGAACGCCGGACCCACGATGACTTTGCTGTAATTGTCCAGCGGTGCCACGCCGAGGCATTGACCGGGCAGGCCGAGTTTGTCCAGCGCATCGGAGACGCCCGGGGTGTCCAGGCCTTGAAACAAGGCGACCAGTTCTTTGTCTTCAAGATTCATCAGGCGTGCTCCACGTGGATCGCTTCGAATTGGGTGTCATGCATCACTTCGGCGACCGAACGGCCGCTGCGGACAGCCTCGACCATGCCGTCCTGACGGCGGGCAATTCGCTCGCCAAGATCGATCACTTTCTCGATATAGGCTGAGCGCACGAACACGGTGCCGCAGGTATCGGCGATGACATAGTCGCTCTCGCTGACATCGACGCCGGCCACGTTGATGGTCACGGCGGCATCGATCTGCACCACCCGATTGCGGGCACTGATCATGGTCACGCCGCGGCCATAAACCGGGTAGCCAATTGACTCGCTGCCGTCGATGTCGCGGCTGAAACCGTCGATTACCGTGCCGCGCACCTTCTTGCTGGCTGCTGCATTGGCGAGGATATCGCCCCAGCAGGAGATGCCTTCGATGCCACCGGCGATCACCAGCACACGATCATCGCTGTCGATCTGTTCCACCACGGGAGTAATCAGGTGCACCGTGGGGACGTTGTCGGTTTTAGGAGCCAGCAGCACGGTGCTGGCGCGGCCGACAATCTTCGGGCAATTCCACAACGGGCGTAGCCCAACGGTGGCACCCGGCAGGCCGAGGAAGTCGAGCGCATCGGAAACCGTGTTGGTGTCCAGCGCCGCCAAGCGATCCAGCAAACTCTTATTGATCATGGGAAAGCCCCAGTGGTGACGGAGGCGCCCAGTGTCGGCGAGGCAGTTTGATAGGTATATTACGAATCACAGATACGTTAGATACGTTAAACCTATGGATTAATCATGATCAATTTTCGCCTGATTCGTCATCTCTGGTTGTTCCTGGCCGTTGCCGAAGAACAGAATTTCGGCCGCGCGGCCAAGCGTTTGGGCATGTCCCAGCCACCGCTGAGCGAGCAGATCCAGGTGCTGGAGCAGGCGCTCAAGGTGAAGCTGTTTGACCGTTCGCGACGCGGTGCGAAGCTGACTCCGGTGGGGGCGGCGATTCTGCCGGCGGTGCGCAAGTTCGCCGACCAACTGGAACGTCTGGAACTCGCCGTGGAGGAGGCGGTGGCGGGGCAGTCGGGGATGTTGACCATTGGCGCGATTTCCACGGCCATGTTCGATGTCTTGCCCGGTTTGATCGAGCAACTGAAAAGTGATTACCCGCACCTCTCGGTGTCCGTGCGGGAGATCGACAGCGTCGAAGCCGTCCCGGCGCTGGAGGCCGGCGACATCGACCTGGCCTTCGCCCGGCTGGACGGTGATCTGGGGGCCTCGATCAAATCACTGCCGCTGACTCAGGACCGTCTGGTGGTGGCCTTGCCCAGCGACCACCCCTTGGCTGCGCGCACGCGAATCAGCCTGTCCAGCCTGGCCACTGAACCCTTGGTGATGTTTTCCAGAAAGGTCAGCCCGGTCTACTTTGACAATCTGATCGCGACCTGCCGCGCCAGCGGTTTTTCCCCGCGCGTGCTGCATGAAGTGCGCTCGGTCGCCTCGCAAATTGCCTTTGTCAGCTGCGGCCAGGGCATCGCACTGGTACCGGCGGCGCTGAAAAAACTGGCGCCGGACAATGTGGTGTTTCGAGCGCTGAGCCAGAAGCTCAATGTCGTGACCACAGCGGTGGCCTGGAATGCAGATCGGCCCAACCCGCTGGTGGAGGAACTGGTCACCCGGCTCCAATCCCGGGCGTGAGTCGACCAAGGCCCTGCGTGAATACGAGTGATAGGTTTGGCGTATGTAAGCCTTACCGAATCAGGAATTTACAGAAGGCCCGATTCCCTTGAAATTGCGAGCCTGGCTGCCGGCGACCCAGGCTCGGCCCAACCTTTTCGCTCAAGGAGTCAACAACGTGCCCTCACCAGAAACGTTCACTCACGTGCAACTCCCCCTGACGGTGGAGGGTGTCCAACTGAACGTGGCCGCCCTCCATCGCGACGGCGTCCTGGCGCCGATTGTGTTCCTGCATGGTTTTGGTTCGACCAAAGAAGACTATGCCGACATCGTGCAGCAGTCCGCATTCGCCGGTCACCCTTTTGTTGCTTACGACGCACCGGGTTGCGGTGAAAGCCAGTGCAGTGATCTGTCCAGGCTATCGATTCCCTTTCTGCTGCAAACGGCGCTTCAAGTGCTGGCGCATTTTGGCATTGAACGCTTCCATCTGGTCGGCCACTCCATGGGTGGGCTGACCGCATTGATGCTGGCCCATCAGTTTCCGGGCCGAGTGCTCAGCTTCGTCGATATCGAGGGCAATATCGCCCCGGAAGACTGCTTCCTCAGCCGGCAGATCGTCGACTATCCGAGCAACGATCCCGAGGCGTTTTTCGCGGCTTTCATCGAGCGTGCCCGGCACGCCCCGGCCTACGCCAGTGCGCTTTATTCCGCGAGCTTGCGGCACAAGGTGCGTGCCGGTGCGGTGCGGGGGATTTTCCAGTCGATGGTCGACCTTTCCGATAATGCCGATCTGATGGGCAAATTCCTCGGGTTGAAGTGCCCACGAATGTTCATGTACGGCGAGCAGAACGCGTCACTGTCCTATCTGCCGCATATCCAGGCCGAAGGTGTCCGGCTGGCCCCCATTCCTGATTGCGGGCATTTCCCGATGTATTCCAACCCCATCGCGATGTGGCAACAGATCGCCGATTTCCAGGCGAGCAGCCTTACCGGGTGAGTCTGGTCGTGCTGAGGGCTTCCTGCGCTTGCAAAAAAGGGCCCATGGATCTCATGAGCCCTTTTCAATTACCTGCTGTAATCGTCAGTGTTTCAAACGCTCGCCGCGTGCGACTTTGCGCAACCCTTCAAACCGGTGCGTTCTTCGATCTCGCCGGAACCGCTGATGTACCCGTAGCGCGACAGGTTCGGCATCAGCATGGCAGCGATGAAAGTGATGGTCACTACGGCTGCGACATAGAAGAAGAAATACTCCTCAATGCCTTGGGACCGGAGTGACAAAGCCACGTACTCAGCGGTTCCGCCGAATGCCGCATTGCCGACGGCGTACGGAAAGCCCACGCCCAGAGCACGCACCGCAGGCGGGAACAGCTCGGCTTTGACGATCCCGGCAACCGGGGTGTAGAGCGACGCAATAGCCAGGCCACCAAACACCAGCAGGAACGCCGTAAACGGATTGCTGACCGACTGCAGCGAATAGAGCAGGGGGATCACCAGCAGCATGGCCAATCCGGAAAACATCAGCATGTGTGTCTTGATCCCGATACGGTCGGCGAGCAAACCAAAGAGCGGTTGGCAGAACATGAAGCCGACCAGGGCTGCCGTCATGATGAAGCTGACCGTTTCAGGACTGAAGCCTGCGGAGATCACCAGGAACTTCTGCATATAGGTGGTGAAGGTGTAGAAGTACAAAGAACCACCGATGGTGAACGCCACCACCAGCGCGACCGCCCGTTTGTGCTTGAACATGCCGCGTAGCGAGCCGGCGTCTTTGCGGTTCATGTCTTTCTTGGTGGCGGTTTCATGCATGGCGCGGCGCAGATACACCACCACGATCGAGCTCAGTGCGCCGATGAAGAACGGGATTCTCCAGCCCCATTCGCGCAATTCTTCGCCGGTCAGGGTTTGCTGGAGAATGACCACGGTCATCAACGCCATGAGCTGACCGGCAATGATGGTGAAGTACTGAAAGGAACCATAAAAACAGCGACGCCCAGGTGTCGCGATTTCACTGATGTAGGTGGCGCCGGTGCCGTACTCTGCTCCTACCGATAAGCCCTGAATGAGTCTGGCGACGACGAGCAAAACCGGTGCAGCCACACCGATGGTTTCATAGGTCGGCATGACGGCAATCAGCAGGGAGCCGGCGCACATCATGAACACCGAGATAATCATCGAAACCTTGCGGCCACGAGTGTCGGCAATCCAGCCGAAAATCCAGCCACCGAGCGGACGCATGAAAAAGCCGACGGCGAAGACACCGGCGGTTGCGAGCAGCTGACTGGTGGTGTCGCCTTTGGGGAAAAACGAAGCTGCAAAGTAGATGGCGGTATAGGCGTAAATGAAAAAGTCGTACCACTCCACCAGATTGCCCGAGCAGGCCCCCATGATGGCTCTGACTCGATTCGGACTTTTCACCGGATCGGTCTTGGCGGTGTGGATGGTTGAGTCGCTGGTTGATGCGGACATGTTGTTCACCCTTTTTTCAAGGCGAGACGATACGAGGCGCACGCTGATGCGTGTCCGACGTTGCTAGCTCGATGGGTTGATGTGCTTAACGCAGTTGTTGTGAGCCTTTGACGACCAAGGCACATGAAGAGGGGGGATGTATACGAGAGGTCAGCTGTTCATTGGCTGTGTAAGGTAGGTCGGTCGGGTAGCGAGAAAGGTAGTAACTCATGGCATAAGCCCTCGAATCTTATTCTTGTAGTGAGTCGAGCGCTCTTTGGCGCCGACGTTGATTGCACGCTACCGCAGAGTCAGGTGGGTAATAAGCCGTCAGGCAGGCCTAACTGATATACCTAAATTTTATAGCTTGGCATGCAGCCCCGACGGGCCGGGGGATACAGCCGGCTCGAAAGCCTTGAGACCTCGCGACACACGGTTTGCGGGGCACTCCAGGGTTCGAAAATGCGATTACACTCACAGCACTTTCGACGCATATCGCGCCGAGCCCGATGCTGACTGGCCTGGTAATGGATGTCGTTCAACTCAAAACCCTGATTCATGTGGCCGAACTCGGCAGTCTCAGCAAGGCCTCCGACCGGCTTCACATCGCACAACCGGCACTTAGCCGGCAAATTCGATTGTTGGAAAAAGAGCTCGGCACCTACCTGTTTGATCGACATGGTCGAGGCATGGAGATTACCGATGCCGGCCGCGAAGTGCTGGCGCATGCCACCCGCATCATGGAAGAAATGGAGTCCATTCGAAGTTCTGTGGTGGGCGGAAAGTCCTCTTTTCGGGGAACGGTCGTCATCGGTACGACGCCGACGGTAGCGGAAATTGTCACTGTACCGTTGGTACGCAAGATCAAAGAAGCGCATCCGAATCTCGCCGTTAGGTTTTCCTCGGCCTTCAGCGGCTATCTGTTGGATTGGGTCCAGCGTGGCGAATTGGAACTGGCGATTTCTTACGATCCGCAACCCTTGCATACGCTGCGTATCGTACCGGTGATGATGGAAAACCTTCTGCTGGTCGGTCCTGCCAGTGCCAACCTGCGTCTTGATACACCGGTGTCGTTCGAGTCTTTGGCTGAGCAGCCATTGGTGTTGCCGAGCGCTCGACATAGCCTTCGCGTGATTCTGGATGATTGCGCGCGAGAAGTCGGGATCAAGCTCAAGACCAGCGTTGAAGCGGACTCCTTCGGCGCGATGATCGCCTTGGTCTGCAATGGGTTCGGCTTGACCGCTTTGCCTTTGGCATCGATTTACACGCAAATCGAAGCTGGTGTGCTCAGTGCAGCCCCGTTGGTTGACCCCATTCCCATGCGCAAACTGGTTCAGGTCTTTCCTGCCGACAGACGTGTCAGTCCGGCCGCCAAATTTGTCGGGGATGCCTTCATCGAGATTGCTGCCGACCTGGTCAGTCGCAAGATTTGGGCCGGGCACATGCTTTGAATTTTCGGCCAACTTGTTAGCCCCTCCGTGTAATAGCTTCTCACCACTGATGACACTGCTTTGAACCATCAAACGCGACTGCCTGGCGTATTCGGCATTTTTATATTGGGAATGCTGCAAGTTCTGGTCTGGGGAGGTTCGTTCTTCCTCATGGCCGTCATGGCCGATCCGATCATGAGAGAGACCGGTTGGGCCAGCCAATGGGTGTATGGCGCGCTGTCGCTGAGCATTCTGGTTTCCGCGATGCTGGCGCCATTGACCAGCCGGCTTATCGCCCGCTACGGCGGCCGCCCCATCCTGGCCAGTAGCGGCCTGGGCGTCGCCATCGGGTTGTTTCTGATGGCGAGTTCGACCTCGTTGCCGATGTTTCTTTTGTCTTGGGCAGTGATTGGCGTCGGTATGGCGCTGGGGCTGTATGAAGCACTATTTGCCGCTTTAGGTTCTCTGTACGGGGAGCGGGCGGGCAGTACGATTACCGGGATCACGCTTATTTCAGGGTTTGCGACAACACTGTCATGGCCTGCGGTTGCGCTGGTCATTGAACACGTTGGCTGGCGCACGACGTGCGTGGCTTATGGGGTGTTGTTGGTCATTGCCGTGGCACCGCTTTATCTCTGGGTGCTGGCGCGGGGCGCGGTGCCACTCGCAACAAGCCATGCCATGGGTGATGAAAACCTCTCGATCGACCGGCGGATCTACCTGTTGCTCACGCTGATTTTTGCATTGGGTGCAGTGATCATGACGGCGATGTCGGTCCAGCTGATTTCATTGCTGCAGGGGCAGGGCTACTCGCTTGCAGCCGCCATCGGACTGAGCGCCTTGCTGGGGCCGAGCCAGGTAGGTTCGCGCGTTCTGCAAGTGTTTTCGCGAAAGCGACATCCGATCTGGACGACGTTGATCTCCGTGGTATTTGTGGCTATCGGTCTGTTGCTGGTGACCATCGCGCCGGCAATGACTGCGCTGGGTCTGGTGATCTACGGCGCGGGTAATGGTTTACGAGCGATTGTTCGAGGTCTGCTGCCACTGGCCCTGATGTCGCCCTCCCATTATGTTTTGCTGATGGGGCGCATGGCTCGGCCTTCGCTCATTGGCCAGGCCTTGACCCCCCTCGCAGGTGGTTACCTGTTGCAGACCTGGGGCGCTGGCGGTGTGCTGACGGGCCTGACGTCGCTGGCCGTATTGAATGTGCTGTTGGTGTTTTTTCTCATTCGGGTGGTGTGAAAAAACAGCGCTGAACCAGCGACAGGGTCAGTTATGCACGCTGCTCAGATACTCAAACAACTTGGCCGCTTCCGGCGCCAGTTGCGTCTGGCTGCTGACCCCCACGAACAAGGTGCGATGAGCCCAGTCATCGCTCAAGGCGACCGCCATCAGGCGGGTACCGAGCAGTTCGGCACGTACTGATGACAACGGCAAAATTCCGATACCCAAGCCTGCTTCGATCATGCGACAGATGCCGTCGAAGCTGCTGACCTGAATCCGCACCTTGAGGATCTTGCCCGCACTCACGGCTGCATCGCTGATTCTGCGCAGCAATGAGCTGCCTTGGTTGAGCCCCACATAATCGAAGCCAAGCGTATCCGTGAAGGACACGCTGCGCTCATTGGCCAGTTCATGGCCGACCGGCACAAGTAGCACGAGTCGGTCATCACGGTAGGGCAGTTTGTACAGACCCTCGGCCGGTACGTTATCGGCAAAAATGCCGATGTCGGCACGCCCGTTTTCCACGGCTTGAATAATCGGTTCGCTGAGCGCTTCTTCCAGTCCGATACGCACATTCGGGTTTGCCCGCAGGAACGACGCCAGGTCATCCGGCAGGAACTGGACGACGGCGGACGTGTTGGCGAACAACCGCACATGCCCGCGCACACCGACCGCGTAATCACTGGCGTCGCACGCCATCCGGTTCACGCCTTCGAGAATCGATCTGGCATGTTCAACGATGCCTTGTCCCGCTGCTGTCAGTTCGAGCCCCCTCGGCAGGCGCACGAACAGTGGGCACTGGGTGGTTCGTTCCAGCTCGGCCAGACGTTTGCTGGCCGCCGAGACCGTCATGTTGGCCTTTTCCGCGGCACGGGTCAGGTTGCCGGATTCGGCAGCGAAGATCAGCAAGCGCAATGACAGCAGATCGAAATGCAGGGGGTTAATCATCAAAGGGATCCAAGGTTTTCCATTCTGGAAAGAGTAGTGGCGAAATATGAAATTTTCATCTGCCCGGTTTGTGTCGATTATCCATGCCACAAGTACTCAACAAGAACGGGAAACGTCATGAGGTTACCTCTGCAAGGTGTCAAGGTCGTGGAGCTCGGTCAACTGATTGCCGGGCCATTTGCGGCGAAAATGCTCGGTGAGTTTGGCGCCGACGTGATCAAGATCGAGCCTCCGATCACCGGTGACCCATTGCGCAAATGGCGCCTGCTGCATGACGGTACTTCCGTCTGGTGGGCTGCGCAATCTCGCAACAAACGCTCGCTGACCCTCGATCTGCGCCAGCGTGAAGCCCAACAGGTCGCGCGCCAGTTGCTGGCCGATGCGGATGTGCTGATCGAGAACTTTCGCCCAGGCACCCTTGAAAGCTGGGGGCTGGGTTGGGACACACTGCACGCCCTGAATCCGAAACTGATCATGCTGCGGGTCTCCGGTTACGGGCAGACCGGGCCTTACCGTGATCGCCCCGGATTTGGCGTGATCGGTGAAGCAATGGGCGGGCTGCGGCATCTTTCCGGCGAGCCCGGGCGCACGCCGGTCAGGGTTGGCGTTTCCATTGGCGACTCGCTGTCTGCCTTGCACGGTGTGATCGGCATTTTGCTTGCCCTGCGTCATCGCGAGCAAAACGGCGGTGACGGCCAGCAGATCGACGTGGCGCTGTACGAGTCGGTGTTCAACATGATGGAAAGCCTGTTGCCCGAATACTCGGTGTTCAACGCCGTTCGTGAGCCCGCCGGCAGCAGTTTGCCGGGTATCGCCCCGACCAATGCCTATCGCTGCCGTGACGGTGGTTTTGCCTTGATTGCCGGCAATGGCGACAGCATCTATCAGCGCCTGATGGAAGTGATTGGTCGCCGTGATCTGGGAGTCGATCCCGATCTTGCGCAGAACCACGGCCGAGTGCTGCAGGTCGAGCGAATCGATGCTGCGATCTCCGAATGGACCGCACAACTGAGCCTCGACGAAGTCTTGTCGATCCTGACCGAGGCGCGCATTCCGGCCGGCAGGATTTACAACGCCGCCGACATTGCCCAGGACCCGCATTATCGGGCGCGCGACATGTTGCTCGACAGTCAGCTGGATGACGGCACACCGGTGACCTTGCCCGGCATCGTTCCCAAGCTCGGCACCACGCCTGGCAGCGTGACGCGCTCGGCGCCGTCTCTGGGCCAGCACACCGCCGAGATTCTTGGCGAGCTCGGCATCGACGCGGCACAGCAAGCCGACTGGCGCCAACGCGGCATCATTTGAACCGGAGAATGAATATGCAACGTCTTTTCTTGCAGGAAGTCGCCACCCGTGACGGCTTCCAGAATGAAGCGCGGTTTATCGAAACCGTCGACAAGATCGCCATGATCGACGCCCTCAGTCAGTGTGGTTTCGCCAAGATCGAGGTCACCTCGTTCACCTCGCCCAAAGCCATTACCGCGCTGCGCGATGCTGAAGCGGTGATGCAGGGTATCCGCCGCAATCCGGCGGTGGAATACACCGTGCTGGTGCCCAATGTGCGCGGCGCCGAACGGGCGCTGGCGTGCAACATCGACGAAGCCAACCTGGTGATGTCGGTCAGCGAACCGCATAACCGCTCCAATCTGCGCATGAGTCGCGAGCAGTCGTTTGCCCAGCTCAGCGAAGTGGTCAGTGTCATCGGTCAGGGGCCGGTGGCGATCAATGTGTCGTTGTCGACGGTGTTCGGCTGCCCGATGCAGGGCGATGTGCCGGTGGGGGAGGTGTTGCACTGGGTCGAGCGTTTTGCCGACCTGGGTGCTCGCGGCGTGACCTTGTGTGACACCACGGGCATGGCGTACCCGAGTCAGGTCGAGGCGCTGTCCCGGGCCGTCCGTGAACGTTTTCCGGCGCTGCAACTGACCCTGCATTTTCACAATACCCGTGGCATGGCCCTGGCCAATGCGCTGGCGGCCATCGAGGCCGGGGTCGATCGTTTCGATTCGTCCCTCGGCGGCCTGGGCGGTTGCCCTTATGCGCCGGGGGCCAGCGGCAATGTGTGCACCGAAGACCTGTTGCACATGCTGCAGCTGATGGGTTTCAACACCGGGGTTGATCTGGATCGGGTGCTGGCAGTCGCCGCGCAGTTGCCGGGTCTGATCGGCCACGAGATTCCCAGCCAGATCCTCAAGGCCGGTAAACGCCTGGACCTGCACCCGATACCCGCCCATGTCGCCAGCCTGGAAAAACAGGTGCCGTCGGCCCGCACCCCGGAGCTGCACCCATGATCGATCATCTCGACCACCTGGTGCTGACCACCATCGACCCCGTTGCTGCCGAGGACTTTTACGTGCGCGTCATGGGCGTGCAGGTACAAACCTTCGCCGGTGGGCGCAAGGCATTCGCTTTCGGTCAACAGAAAATCAACTTGCACGTGCGTGGCCACGAGTTCGAGCCCAAGGCGCACTTGCCGGTGCCGGGAGCGCTGGACCTGTGCTTTATCGCCTCGATCCCTCTGGATCAAGTGATTGCCCACCTGGCCCGTGTCGACTGGCCAATCATCGAAGGCCCGGTGTTGCGCACCGGTGCCGCCGGGCCGATCCGTTCGGTGTATGTGCGTGATCCGGACCTGAACCTGATCGAGATTTCCGAACCCGTCCAGCCGGAGCGTGCAGCATGAAAGTAGTGTTTCTCGACAGCGACAGCCTGCCCGTGAGCATTGCTCGCCCGGCCTGGGTCACGGACTGGCAGGACCGCCCCGACACGACGCCGGACCAAGTGGTGGACGCCGCCCGGGATGCCGATGCCGTGATCACCAACAAGGTACGCATTGGCCGGGCTGAACTTGAGCAATTGCCGAACCTGCGATTCATCTGCGTCGCGGCCACCGGTTACGACTGCATAGACCTGGCGGCCTGCCGCGATTTTGCCGTGACGGTGTGTAACGTCCCGGCGTACTCGGCGCAAAGCGTCGCCGAGTCGGTGATCGCGTCGATCTTCGCCCTGCGTCGACAGTTGTTCGTCTATCAGGCTGCCGCGCTGCGGGACTGGCCGGGTTCGCGACATTTTTGCGTGCATCGCGCGCCGATCCAGGATGTTCAAGGCAGCGTGCTGGGCATCATCGGCCGGGGCGGCATTGGCTTGGCCACTGCGCGTCTGGCGAGCGCCCTGGGCATGCAATTGCTGTTTGCCGAACACCGTGGCGTGGTCCCGGTGCGCAAGGGTTACCAGTCTTTTGAAACGGTGCTGGCGCAAAGCGATGTGATTTCTCTGCACTGTCCGCTGACCGAGCACACCCGACACCTGATCGGAGCGCCGGAACTGGCACAGATGAAACCCGGCGCCTTACTGATCAATACGGCTCGCGGACCGTTGGTAGATGAGACCGCAGTGCTCGATGCACTGGACAGCGGCCGCCTCGGTGGCGCGGCTCTCGATGTGCTGTGCCAGGAACCACCTCCGGCCGACCACCCCTTGCTCAACAGCCGCCATGCCAACCTGATCGTCACTCCCCATGTGGCCTGGGCCAGCCAGAGCAGCCTGCAACGGCTGGCCGACGGCATCCTTGGCAACCTGCAGGGCTACCACTCGGGGAACCTGATCAACCTCGTGTCGTAAAGGCTTCACCACCTAACAAGAAGGTCCACTTATGAAAACAATAACAATCACACCGGTCCGTCAGCTTGTCTCGTTGTTCATTGCCGCGCTGTCCCTGGGCGCATTGTTGCAGTTAACGCCTGCCGTGGCCGCGGCCATCGCACCGCCAGGCGCGCCGGTGGCGGGGATGATTGATCACGTCGACCACATCGTCGTGACCGCTTCTGACCCGCAAGCGACCATTCATTTCTACACCGAAGTGATGGGCATGCACCTGGAGCAGTTTGGCGAAGGCCGGGTGGCCTTCACGTTCGGCAACCAGAAAATCAACATGCATGTGCGCGGTCATGAAATCGAACCCAAGGCCCACCTGCCGGTGCCGGGTTCCCTGGACCTGTGCGTTATTGCCAGCGTGCCACTGGATCAGGTCATCGCCCACCTCAAAGCGGTGAACTGGCCTCTGGTCGACGGCCCGGTAGCTCGGACCGGGGCCAGGGGACCGATTCGCTCGGTGTACCTGCGTGATCCCGATCTCAACCTGATCGAGATTTCCGAGTACGTCCAGAAGTAACCATCCCCCCGAAACACTCTTTCCCAGGCGATCGGTCATGCACCGTCAGCTGCCCGGGGAAATGCATCACGCCTGCGAGGAAGCCATCATGACAACAACAATTACACCCTCGATTGCCGAAAAACCACCGAGCCATTCACGACTGCGCCGCGTGTTCCGCCACCTGTATGTGCAGGTGCTGCTGGCGATTGTGCTGGGCATCATCTTCGGTCATTTCTACCCCAGCCTCGGCGAAGAAATGAAGCCGCTGGGCGACACGTTCATCAAGCTGATCAAGATGCTGATTGCCCCGATTATCTTCTGCACCGTGGTCAGTGGCATTGCCAGTATGCAGAGCCTCAAACGCATCGGCCGGGTCGGCTTCAAGTCGCTGCTGTACTTCGAAGTGCTGACCACCCTGGCGCTGGTGATCGGGCTGATCGGGGTCAACCTGATGCAGCCGGGTACGGGCATGCACATCAATCCGGCGACCCTCGACGGCCATGCCATCGACAGCTACAGCAAGCTGGCCCATGAACAGAGTGTGGTGGGTTTCCTCACCCATATCGTGCCCAGTACCGTGTTTGGCGCCTTTGCCGAGGGCGATATCCTCCAGGTGCTGTTCATTTCCATCCTGTTTGCCTTCGCCTTGCAGATGCTCGGCGCCGCCGGCAAACCACTGCTGAACCTGATCGACCTGGTGGCCCAAGCGTTCTTCCGCATGGTCAAGATCGTGATGTATGTCTCTCCGCTCGGGGCCTTCGGCGGCATGGCCTTTACCATCGGCAAGTACGGCGTCGGTTCCCTGGGGGCGTATGGCAACTTGCTGATTTGCTACTACGTCACGGCGCTGTTTTTTGTGTTCGTGATTCTCAATCTGGTCGCGCGCCTGGCGGGTTTCAGCCTGTGGCAGTTTCTCAAGTACATCCGCGATGAGCTGTTTCTGGTGCTGGGTACCTCGTCTTCGGAGTCGGCGTTGCCTCGGTTGATGGGCAAGCTTGAGCGCCTGGGGTGCGAAAAATCGGTGGTGGGACTGGTGGTGCCTTCGGGTTACTGCTTCAACCTCGATGGCAGCTGCATCAACATGACGGTACTGGCGATTTTCATCGCCCAGGCGCTGGATATCCCGCTTGACCTGTGGCACCAGGTCACCTTGTTGTTGATTCTGTTGCTGACCTCGAAGGGGGCGGCCAGTGTCACCGGCGGTGCATTCATTACCCTCGCGGCCACTCTCGGCAGCCTGGATGTGATTCCGGCGGCGGGGCTGGTGTTGGTACTTGGGGTCTACCGGTTCATTTCCGAAGGGGGGGCGTTGATCAATGTCATCGGCAACGGTGTCGCCACGCTGTTCATTGCCAAGTGGGAAGGGGCACTGGACGAGGAGAAGCTCGCGGCCGAATTGCACAAGGGGTGTGCCCGTGAGTTAGAAACGCAGCCCTGAACGAGTTGTCGCAAGACAGCCCCAAGACCACTCAGTCCACGAAAGCTGAGTGGTTTTGGGTTTCTAATACTTTGCCGGTTGCCGCGGCCTGGCGATCAGGTACGGGCGATATCGATCCACACTTGGCCGTTGGGGTACTGGTAAAGCTCCAGGGTTTCAGCAGTCATTTCGATGCTATAGCCCGGGCGCAGGGGCGGGATGTAGCGGCCGCGGCGGATCACAACGGGGTCAAGGAAATGCTCGTGCAGGTGGTCGACGTATTCGAGTACGCGGTTGTGCAGCGAGGCCGAGACGGCGATGTAGTCGAACAGGGCGATGTTCTGCACGTACTCGCACAAACCGACACCACCGCCATGGGGGCAGACCGGCACGTTGAACTTGGCGGCCATCAGCAGCACGATCAATACCTCGTTGAGACCACCCAAGCGCGCTGCGTCCAACTGGCAGAAGTCCAGTGCGCCGGCCTGGAACATTTGCTTGAACATCACCCGGTTGTGGCAATGCTCGCCGGTGGCGACGCCGATCGGTGCGATGCGCTGGCGGATGGTTGCATGGCCGAGTATGTCGTCGGGGCTGGTCGGCTCTTCGATCCACAGGGGTTCGAAAGCCGCCAGGCGGCGCATATTGGCGACCGACTCATCGACGCCCCAGACCTGGTTGGCGTCCATCATCAGGCTGCGTTCCCAGCCGATTTCTTCGCGCAGAATTGTGGCGCGGCGGATGTCGTCTTCCAGGTTGGCGCCGATTTTTTGCTTGATGTGGGTCCAGCCATCCTCGACCGCTGCTCGGGCCAATTGGCGCATTTTTTCTTCACTGTAGCCAAGCCAGCCCGGCGCGGTGGTGTAGCCGGGGTAGCCTTCACGCAGCATCTGCGCTTCGCGCTGGGCTTTGCCCGACGCCTGGCGACGCAGCAGGGCGATGGCTTCCTCGGGGGTGAGCACGTCGGTGACGTAGCTGAAGTCCAGGCAGCGCACCAGTTGTTCCGGCGTCATGTCGGCCAACAGCTTCCACACGGGCTTGCCTTCGTGTTTGGCCCATAGGTCCCAGACGGCGTTAACGATGGCCGCGGTGGCCAGGTGGATCACGCCTTTTTCCGGGCCCAGCCAGCGCAATTGGCTGTCGCCCACGGTGATGTTGTGCCAGAAGGCGCCCATGTCGGCAACGATCTCTTCCAGGGTCAGGCCGACCACCATCGGTGCCAGGGACTGCACGGCCGCCACACAGATCTCGTTGCCACGGCCGATGGTGAACGTCAGGCCGTGCCCTTCAAGGCCGCTAGGGGCGTTGGTGTGCAGCACGACGTAGGCCGCGGAGTAATCCGGCGCGCTATTCATCGCATCAGATCCGTCCAGCGACAGGGAAGTGGGGAACCGGATGTCGCGAACGCTCAGATGGGTGATTTGAATGCTCATGGTGGGCTCTTGTGCTCGATGACCAGTTGGAGACTCGACTGTAGGTCGTCAAGCGATATGTGCATAATCACGGTTTCCTAACTAGTGATACCGGATTTGATATGTCGGCAGGTCCAGACACCACCACGACCACACCGCGTAGCCTCGGCGCCCTGAAAATTTCCAGCCGGCAGATCACCTTGCTCAATGCACTGGGTGAGTTCGGCAACCTGCGGCGGGCAGCCACCGCGATGCACACCACGCAACCGGCTGCCAGCTTGCTGTTGCAGCAACTGGAAGAGCGCCTTGGCGTGCGCCTGTTCGAACGAATGCCCCGCGGTATGCAACCGACCCTTTATGGCGAGGTGATGATCCGGTACGCCCAAGGCGCGCTGCATGAGTTCGAGCAGGCCCAGGCGCAGATCGCGGAACTGGAGCGCGGGGCCATGGGACGGGTGCGCGTCGGCAGCGTGATGGGGCCGGTGCCCCGGCTGCTGACCAAAGCGGTGCTGGCGTACAAGCGCGATCACCCGAAGGTGCGGATTTCCATTGAGGTGGGCACCAGCGACACCTTGCTGCCGGCCTTGCTGCGCGGCGATTTCGATGTGGTGCTGGGGCGCCTGCCGGACCAGAGCGACAGTCAGGACCTGGACATCGAGCTGTTCGACAACGGTGAGCAAATGCGCGTGATCGCCCGGATGGGTCACCCATTGGCGGGTTCCTCGCCATTGCAGTTGGCCGACTTGATCACATTGACCTGGATCCTTCACCCCATCGGCAGCCCCATGCGCCGTCGAGTGGAAACCGCCCTGCAGGCCGGCGGTTTGGTGCAGTCGCTGGACATTGTTGAGACCGCTTCGATCCTGGCGACCACCGCAATGCTGGAGGCTTCGGACATGATCGCGGTGGTGCCCAATGACGTCGCCGAGCATTATGCGCGCTATGGCATGGTCGCTATCTTACCGGTCGAGCTACCGATCTCCATGGTCAATATCGGCCTGCTGACCTTGCGTTCCCGGCCAAGGTCGGTGGCGCTCAATAGACTGCTCGAGTATTTCAGGGAGCAATAGCATGCCGTCGGACATTACCCATTCCAGCTTTTGCAACTGGGTGCGCTTCAAGCACCTGGTGTTGATCGACACTCTGGCGCGCACGCGCAACATGCACGCCACCGCCATACGGATGAACCTCAGCCAGCCAGCCTTGAGCAAAATGCTGCGTGATCTGGAGGAGCAGTTCGGCTTTGCCCTGTTCCAGCGCCTGCCACGCAGCATGCCGCCGACGGAGCTTGGCGAGCACGTAGTGCGCTACGCCCAAGGTGCACTGGCCGATTCACACAAGTTCGTCGACCAGGTCAACCGCCTGCGCAAAGGCGGCCATGGCTTTCTCAAGGTGGGCGGGATTTTTGCGGCAACCTCGATGGTGCTGCCCCAGGCCATCGCCGCTATCAAGGCGCGCAGCCCTTTGCTGTCGATCGAAGTGGTGGAGCAGTCCAGCGATCACCTGCTTACCATGCTTGAGCAAAACAAGCTCGACCTGATGATCGGCCGCTTCACCGAAGAGCGTTACAGCCAGGTCTTTGACTTCCACCCATTGGAGCCTGAGCCCTTCAGCCTGGTGGTCAACAGCCGTCATCCGCTTAACGAACTGGACTGTACACCGCTTGAAGCGCTGGGCCAGTGGCCGTGGGTGCTGTACCCGGTCGGTACGCCCATTCGCGATCGTCTGGAGTTGGCGTTCAAGGCCGCTGGCCTCGCATCGCCGGCAGACAGCGTCGATACCATCTCCATGCAGATGTTCCTGCAACTGCTGCAATCGGGGCCCATGATCGCCATGCTGCCCAGATCCATGGTGGCCGCGCAGCTGGAAAGCGGTCAGCTCAAAGAGCTGCAGACCCCACTGCGCCTGGCGCCACTGGAGTACGGCATCATCACCCGCAAGGACGAGCCGCTGACGGGGTCGGCCCGTGAGTTCGCCGACATCCTTCTCGAATTCGCGCGCCAACGACGGGAGGAGGAGGGGGCGACTGATTGATTAACGACGGTCAATAAGACAATTCGATAACGCCAGGTTATCGATTGATCGGATCATCTCATTGGGAATGTTCAGGCAAGGTCCATACAGTTATCGCAGATTCGCCCTTCACAGAAAGGGCGACGCCATAACAAGAAGACTGCCGTACTGCCCTGAGAGGTCCCATGCAACTGATTGCCAGAACCCGGACCAGCGACGCTGCCGTGATCCGCCTCAACCCTCTGGATAACGTTCTGATTGCACGCCAGGCCCTGCCTGAAGGCTTGATCCTGGAAGCCGAAGCAATCACCGTGCGCCAGCCGATTCCCTCCGGGCACAAAGTCGCTAGCCAACGCGTGGAGCAGGGCCAGCCGCTGCGCCGTTATGGGCAAATCATCGGTTTTGCTTCGCAGCCCATCGAAGCCGGCGACCACGTGCATGTGCATAACGTGGAGATGGGCGACTTTGCCCGTGACTACGCCTTCGGCGTCGATGCCCACGCCACGCCAGGCACCGAAGCCGTTTTCCAGGGCATCGTACGTGCCGATGGCCGCGTCGCGACTCGCAACTACGTCGGCATTCTCACTTCGGTGAACTGCTCGGCGACTGTGGCCCGGGCCGTGGCCGATTACTTTCGCCGGGATATCCACCCCGAGGCGCTGGCTGATTTCCCGAACATCGACGGCGTGGTGGCGCTGACCCACGGCGCCGGGTGCGCAGTGGACCCCAGCGGTGAGGCTTTAGGTTTGTTGCGCCGCACGCTCGGTGGCTACGCCGTTCACCCTAACTTTGCGGCAGTGCTGATCATCGGCCTGGGCTGTGAAACCAACCAGATCGAGAGCCTGCTCGAGACTCAGGGGCTGAAGGCCAGCGACCAGTTGCGCGCTTTCACCATCCAAGGCATCGGCGGCACTTCGAAAACCATCGCCAGTGGCATCGAGCAGATAAAGGCATTGCTGCCCAAGGCTAACCAGGTGCAGCGCGAACCGGTCAGCGCTCGCCACTTGATCGTCGGCCTGCAATGCGGTGGCTCGGACGGGTACTCGGGCATCACCGCAAACCCTGCACTGGGCAATGCCGTTGACCGCCTGGTGGCGGCGGGTGGCACCGCGATTCTCTCGGAAACCCCGGAAATTTATGGCGCCGAGCATTTGCTGACGCGCCGCGCCGTGAGCCGCGAGGTGGGGGAAAAACTCATCGCGCGCATCCACTGGTGGGAAGACTACTGCCAGCGGATGAACGCCGAGCTGAACAACAATCCCTCGGCCGGCAACAAGGCCGGTGGCCTGACCACCATCCTGGAGAAATCCCTTGGTGCGGTGGCCAAGGCCGGCTCCAGCAACCTGGTGGATGTGTACCTGTACGGCGAAGCGGTCCGGGCCAAGGGCCTGGTGTTCATGGACACCCCAGGCTACGACCCGGTCTCGGCCACTGGGCAAGTCGCCGGCGGCGCCAACCTGATTGCCTTCACCACGGGCCGGGGTTCGGCCTACGGCTGCGCGCCCACACCTTCGATCAAGCTGGCGACCAACAACCGGGTGTTCGAGCACCAGGAAGAAGACATGGACGTGAACTGCGGCGGCATTGCCGACGGTTCCACCAGCATTGAAGAACGTGGCGCCTTCATCTTCGAACAGATGCTGCGCATCGCTTCCGGCGAGCGCAGCAAGAGCGAACAACACGGTTATGGGCAGAACGAGTTCGTGCCCTGGCAGATCGGTGCCGTGACCTGATTGACGGCCCTGCAACCTTCACGAGGCGAAAAGTACATGCAAGTTTCCGGATACAACTTTATTGCCGGCCAGCGCAGTGCGCTGGGCGACACCCTGGTCTACAGCGCCGACGCCCACACCGGCGAACGACTGCCAGGCGCTTTCCATCAGGCAACCCTGGCGGAGGTCGATACGGCGGTGGCAGCTGCGAGCGCGGCATTCCCGCTGTTTCGCAATCTGCCCGCGGTACGCCGAGCGGAATTTCTTGAAGCCATCGCCGACGAGCTCGACGGCTTGGGCGAGGATTTCATCGCATTGACCTGCCAGGAAACGGCGCTGCCGAGCGCCCGTATTCAGGGTGAGCGCGGTCGTACCAGTGGCCAGATGCGCCTGTTTGCCCAGGTGCTGCGCCGTGGCGATTTCTATGGTGCACGCATCGATCAGGCTCTGCCGGCACGCACGCCCTTGCCACGCACTGACTTGCGACAGTACCGCATCGGTGTAGGCCCGGTGGCGGTGTTCGGTGCCAGCAACTTCCCTCTGGCGTTCTCCACGGCAGGTGGTGATACCGCCGCAGCCCTGGCGGCCGGTTGTCCGGTGGTGTTCAAGGCTCATAGCGGCCACATGGCTACGGCCGAGCGGGTCGCCGAAGCGCTGATCCGCGCCGCGGAGCGTACCGACATGCCGGACGGCGTGTTCAACATGATCTTCGGTGCTGGCGTCGGTGAAGCGCTGGTCAAGCATCCGGGCATCCAGGCGGTCGGCTTTACCGGCTCGCTGAAGGGCGGCCGTGCCCTGTGCGATATGGCGGCCGCTCGGCCGCAACCGATCCCGGTGTTTGCCGAGATGTCGAGCATCAACCCGGTGCTGGTCTTGCCACAGGCCCTGGTCAACCGCGGCGCGCAGATGGCAAAGGAACTGACGGCCTCGGTGGTGCAGGGCTGTGGCCAGTTCTGCACCAATCCGGGTCTGGTGCTGGGGATTCGCTCACCGGCGTTCAGTACTTTCATTGAGCGCTTGACCGGGCACATGGCCGAGCAGGCGCCACAGACCATGCTCAATACCGGCACATTGAATAGCTACGGCAAAGGCTTGCAGGCGTTGCTTGCTCACCCGGGCATCAAACACTTGAGCGGCCTCGCGCAAACGGGCAACCAGGCGCAGCCGCAGCTGTTCGAGGCCGATATCAGCCTGTTGCTGGAACAGGATGAGCTGCTGCAGGAAGAGGTCTTCGGCCCTTGCACAGTGGTCGTCCAGTTGGCGGACGAGGCTGAATTGTTACGCGCCGTCGGCGCCTTGCGTGGTCAGCTCACAGCCACGCTGCTGGCCGACAACGATGACCTGGCCGCCTTTGGTCAACTGTTCGGTGCCTTGGAAGTGAAGGTCGGTCGAGTGCTGCTTAACGGCTACCCGACCGGTGTCGAGGTGTGCGATGCGATGGTCCACGGCGGCCCGTACCCGGCCACTTCCGATGCCCGCGGCACCTCGGTCGGTACGCTGGCCATCGATCGCTTCCTGCGTCCGGTGTGCTACCAGAACGTGCCCGATGCGTTGCTGCCCGATGCCTTGAAGAACGCCAATCCACTGGGCATACAGCGCCTGGTCGATGGCAAGAACAGCACAGCCGCCTTGAATTGATGACGGAACAGCAAGCATGACTGAAGCCAAACACTACGACGCACAAACGCTTACGACGTTTGTCGAGCAACTGTTCGAAAAAGCCGGGGCTGATACCGAAGTCGCCCAGGTGGTGACCCGGATACTGCTCGAAGGTGAGCTGCTGGGCCATCGCACCCACGGCCTCAACCTGGTGAGCCGCTATATCAACGGCATGCTGTCAGGGCAGGTCAAGGCCAGTGCGCAGGTGCTTGAGCAGGTCTCGGATAGCGGCATTTCGGCTCTGTTCGATGGCCACTATGTACTCGGCCCTTATTGTGTCAGCCGCGCCCTGGACTGCGCGGCCAAAGGCGCCACGGAGCAGGGCATAGGTATCGCCGTGGTGCGTCGTGCCTCGCACATCGGTTGCCTGGCCGCTTACCTGAAGCCGTTCACTGACCGTGGCCTGGTGGCGATGGTGTATTCCTCGGATCCGTCGGTGGGACTGGTGTGTGCCCATGGCGGGATCGATCCGATCTACACGCCCAACCCGATTGCCGCAGGCATTCCGACCCGGGGTGAGCCGATCCTGCTGGATGTCAGCATGTCCACCGTAACCCTGGGCCTGATCGGCCAGTGCCGCGATGCCGGCAGCACACTGCCTCACCCGGTGTTGATGAGCAATGAGGGCCGCCTGAGCGACAACCCTGCCGACTTCTTCACCACCCCGCCAGGCAGCATCCTGCCTCTGGGCGGCCAGGCCTTCGGCCACAAAGGTTTTGCTCTGGCGATTCTGGTCGAAGCCCTGACCTCGGGGTTGGCCGGCCACGGGCGCAAGGACGCTCCGGACCAGTGGGGGGCTTCGGCCACAGCCGTGGTGATTGACCCGCGTTTCTTCGGCGGGCTGGAAGCCTTTACCGACGAAAGTTCGTTCCTGAGCAAATTGATCCTGGCCAGCCGTCCGGTAGACCCCGAGCGCCCGGTGCGCCTGCCTGGCCAGGCAGGCCTGAAGCTGCGTGAGCAAGCCCTGCGCGAAGGCGTGAGCCTGTCGCAGAAGGTGGTCGATGACCTCAACCAGATCGCCGGGCAGTTGCAGCTGCCAGCACTTTTTCAATGACTGACAACGACAACAAGAGTGCAGACATGACAAACGAATCAAGAGCACAAGCACCGCTGCAGTTGAGCAACAACGCCGCCGTATTTAATACCGGCAGTTGGGTCGGACGCGTCTGGTTGCCCGGCCAGGGGCCGGCAGTGGTGCTGGTCAAGTCCGGCGCCGTGCACGATATCAGTGCCCATGTGGCGACCGTCTCGGCCTTGCTTGAAGTGGCTGACCCTGTGGCGTATTTGCGTGCATTACCCTTGACCCAGGCTCTAATCGAGTTGCCCGCGTTGCTGGACAATAGTGACCCGAGCCTGCGCGACGAAAACTTGCCGTGGCTGCTGGCGCCGATCGACCTGCAAGCGGTCAAGGCCGCTGGCGTGACCTTCGCCGCCAGCCTGCTGGAGCGCGTGGTCGAAGAGCAGGCCAAGGGCGACCCGGCCAAGGCCGACGCGATCCGCGACACCCTGGCCAGCCGCATTGGCGCCGACCTTTCGCAAATCGTCCCAGGCTCGGCCCAGGCCGAAGCCTTGCGCAAGGTACTGGTGGAGCAGGGCCTGTGGTCCCAGTATCTGGAAGTGGGCATCGGCCCGGACGCCGAAGTCTTCACCAAGGCCCAGCCGATGTCGGCGGTCGGCCACGGCGCCGACATCGGCATTCACCCCAAATCAAGCTGGAACAACCCGGAGCCGGAAGTGGTCCTGGCGGTGTCGAGCAACGGTACCGTACAGGGCGCCATGCTCGGCAACGACGTCAACCTGCGCGACTTCGAAGGGCGCAGCGCCTTGCTACTGGGCAAGGCCAAGGACAATAACGCATCCACCTCTCTGGGACCCTTGCTGCGCCTGTTCGACGAGACTTTCAACATGGATGACGTGCGTAACGCGCAAGTGGATTTGCGCGTCGAAGGCCAGGACGGTTTCATCCTTGAAGGCCACAGTTCGATGCGCCAGATCAGCCGCGACCCGCTCGACCTGGTCCAGCAGACCCTTAACGAAAACCACCAATATCCCGATGGCCTGGTGCTGTTTCTCGGTACCCTGTTCGCCCCCAAGCAGGACCGCGACCAGCCGGGCAACGGTTTCACCCACAAGCTGGGCGATATGGTGGCCATCAGCAACGCGCAACTGGGCACCCTGAGCAACCGCGTGACCACCAGCGACCAGGCGCCGCAGTGGAATTTCGGCCTGCGTTCGCTAATCGAAAGCTTGAGTCGGCGTGGCCTGCTCGAGGGGGCGGTGACGGCGCGTCAGCCCTGATTTTTTTTCGTCATACCCCAAGGATGAGTGTGTCTCCGGTTGAAGGACCACCGGGCATTGAAACCGCTGCAATAACAATAATAAAGGCCATCAGATGAACACACTGAAGAAGTATCAAAGCATCACCGTTGTCTTCCTGTTGTTGATCGGCATCGTCAACTACCTGGACCGTAGTGCGCTGTCGATCGCCAATACCTCAATCCAGAAGGACATGATGATCAGCCCCTCGCAGATGGGCATTCTGTTGTCGGCCTTCTCCATCGCCTACGCTTTTGCGCAGTTGCCGATGGGCATGATCATCGACCGCCTGGGCAGCAAGATCGCTCTGGGCGCCTCGTTGCTGGCTTGGTCAGTGGCTCAGTCAATGTGCGGCATGGTCAACAGCTTTTCTGGCTTCATGGGCCTGCGCGTGCTGCTGGGGATTGGTGAGGCACCGATGTTTCCTTCGGCGGCCAAAGCCCTGTCCGAATGGTTCGATGCCAACGAGCGCGGTACGCCGACCGGTATCGTCTGGTCGTCGACCTGCCTGGGCCCATGCCTGGCGCCGCCCTTGCTGACGCTGTTCATGGTCAACTTCGGCTGGCGCGGAATGTTCGTCATTACCGGCGCAATCGGTATCGTTCTGGCCTTGTGCTGGTTGACCTTCTACAAGAGCAAGGCGCGGTATCTGGCCGACCTCGCGGCTGAAGGCAAGCCGTTGCCAACCGAGAAAAAGCCCCAAGTGCAAGCGACCACCTCGCAGGCACCGAAGGTCTCTTACTTCGCCGGCTGGCTCGACCTGTTCAAGCACCGCAGCACCTGGGGTGCGGTCCTGGGCTTCATGGGCGTGATCTACATGCTGTGGCTGCACCTGACCTGGCTGCCCGGTTACTTCGAGCGCGAGCATGGCTTGAACCTGTACAAGACCGCGTGGCTGGTGTCGCTGGCCTATGGCTTTGGCGCGGTGGGCACCATCGTCGCCGGACGCTTCTGCGACAGGCTGGTTCGCCGCGGCATGAGCATTCTGGCCAGCCGCAAATTCGGCGTGATCACCGGCCTGGTGCTGGCTGCACTGTTCACCGTGCCGCTGTCGTTTGTCACCGGCCTTACCGGTTGCATCATCCTGCTATGCCTGGCGCTGTTCAGCATCAACATGGCCAGTGCAACGGCCTGGATGATCGTCAACACCATCGTCGACAGCCGCCGGGTAGCCTCGTTCGGTTCGATCCAAAACTTCGGCGGCTACATTGCCGGTTCCGTCGCGCCGATCGTCACCGGCTTCAGCATCCAGTACTCGGGGTCGTTCAATACCGCGTTCATGATCAGCGCGGTGGTGGCCCTGTGTTCAGCCCTGGCGTACTACCTGCTGCTCAACGCACCGATCAGCGATGCCGAGCCTGCTCCTGAGCACATCGTTGGTGTGACCGAGTAAGGGCTTTAAGTCATCGGCGGCAGGGGGCACTTGCCCAAGGGGATACTGACGGTCGCGTTGGTTCAACGTTATCCGTGAGGCAGTCGAGCAGCGTGATCTAACTGCTCATGGAACGGACTAGAGGAGGGCGATGAAGCAATCGTCGCCCGTCCCTTTGTCGCACAGTGTCGACGTGCTCAGAAAAGCCTTCGTGCGACGCATGGGAGGAAAACGTTTCGCGCCAATTAAGGAGCCCGCTTAGATAGGCCCAATGGTCATGAGCTGTTGATTCATTTGGGCCAATAGAATGTAATCGCTGCTCAGCACTAAAGTGACTTGTCATGGTCAATAAATCCCGCACGACCGTCAGCGGTCGTACTGCTCGGAGCCGACCGGATCCGCATTGGCATTTTGATCAAGGACAGTGAAAGCATGCTCACCGCAAGATAATCAGCAACCGCCTCCACCTGGTTCCGTGAATCGGGACTCGCCGTACGTTTACCCCTCAATCCAATTCGAAGATTTAAAGCATGCACCTACGCAAAATTGCAGTTGGGCTGTCGGCCCTTGTTTTGCTCTCGACCGGGGCAGAAGCCCGCAGTCTGCTAGATCTCCTCAAGCCGCCCACCCAGCATCAGGAACACGTGTCCCGCTCGGGCTCGATCAGCCAGAACGCGGCGCTGGAACTCTATTCAAACAAACAGAAACAGGCATCGTTTGACGGCTGTACAGATCTGTTCCCGGCAGCCAAACCGATCAACATGGCCACTGTGCCTGCAACCATGAAACCCCTGGCCCTGTGCTCTGACAACTTTGCGGTGCTGTACTCGCAAACCAGCAAGACGCCGCTGGTAGTGGTCGAACGCCTTAATGCCTCCCAACTGCAGGATGCCAAAGGGGAGGAGCGCACCAACCAGTTCTACCCGGACCCACGCATCCCCAAGAGTGGGCGGGCAGAATTGAGCGACTACCGTAGCCAACATCCGGCGGTGGACCGTGGTCATCAATCCCCGGCAGCCGATGCACCGAACCCCAATGCAATGGCCCAATCCTTTGCGCTGTCGAACATGGTGCCGCAAGACCCGACCAACAACCGGAAGATCTGGAGTAAGGTCGAGGCGGATGTCAGAAAATTTGCCAAGCGCGCCGATGGCAATGTTTTTGTCTTTACCGGCCCGCTCTTTGACTCGGGCCACACCACCATCGGCGACAACAAGGTCTGGGTGCCGACCCGTCTGTTCAAGCTGGTTTACGACGCATCGTCCAAGCGTGCCTGGGCCTACGTACTGCCCAACGCTGAAACCCGTATCGAGAGACCGATGGACTATGACGCTTTCGTGAAGAGTACCGGGCTCCACTTGCTGGGGAATCTTCCGGTCACAGGTTCCGTAGGGCGGTCTTGATGGCTTGATGAACTGCACCCCAAAGGCTGGATGCAACCGATGGGGTGTTTCATTCACGGATAGATAGCGGCGGTTTAAAAAATTGCGGCGTGACATCGGATTTCAAACGACTCACGACTTAAACAGTCTTTCTTTCGGTTCGATATGGCAAACAAGGGGCGGCTATTTCGGGGCGGGTCAGTAGCCCTCTATCATGTCGGCAGCCTGTTGAGTCGCCTGGCTGGTGCGAGTGGCGAGCTTGCGAACTTCGTCGGCAACCACGGCGAAGCCGCGTCCGGCCTCGCCTGCGCGGGCGGCCTCGATCGCTGCGTTGAGCGCCAACAGGTTGGTCTGGTTGGCGATGCCCTGAATGGCGGCAACGATCTGCGTCAGTTTGGTGAGGTTTTCCTGCATGGCCTGGTGTTGTCGTTCCTGGGTCTCGCGCAACTGTCTCTCCTCGTGGCTCGCGTGAATGTCGGTGATGGCGCCCACCACCCGCAGCGGTGAACCGTCAGCCGCACGCCGGGTCTGGCCACGGCCGCGGAACCAACGGTATTCACCGTTCTTATGCCTGAGCCGGTAGTCGACGTCGAAGGGAGTCTTACCGCTGCGATCATCGACGTGTGCGACGAAGGCGCCTACAGCGCGCTGGCTGTCCTCGGGATGCAGGCGTGACGACCAGGCTTCCAACGTGTTGGGAAACTCTTCAGCCGTTGTGTGACCGAGCAGGCGCCGCATCTGTGAAGACCACCAGATGGCGTTCTTCGGATTGGCCGGATCGCCAGCCACCACCTCAATGTCCCAGAGCCCGTCGTGAAGCATTTCCCGGGCAATCTCGAAACGGGTGGCAGCCAGTGAAAGCGCCTCGTCCTGCAAGCGTTGTGCATGGATGTCGCGCAACACTCCGGCGATGGTCACGGGCATGCCTTGGGCATCGCGGCGGGATTTTCCGCTGATGCAGCACCAGCGATATTCACCTTCGAAGGCCATTCGAACATCTAGGGCATAGGATGTTCGGCCGCTGCGATCTGCAAGATGCTTCGACAACGCATCGTGGTTGCGCTGACGGTCACCCGGGTGCAGCCGCTCGCTCCAGAGATTGAGCTGGTCGGGCATCGGTGCGTGGATCGGCCAGGACCCCGACCACCGCAGTGTGCTATCGGTATCTGGTTGTGTGGTTGCGCCGAGCTCCAGTTCCCAGAACAGGTCACCCGACCCTTGAACGGCGAGTTCCCAGCGAGTCTCCAGCTGTTGCAACTGACCGTCGCGCTCGGCGAGGCGGGAGGTGATTTGCTCGAGGTTTTGGCTCAGCTTCTCTTCTCGCGCCCGCAGATCTCGCCGTTCACTGAGAAAGCCCTCCACCCTTGTCAGAATCCGCCGCAACAGCGGATCGGCCGACGTGATCGATGAGTCAGCGATCTCGGGTCGATCCAGCCTGTCGGCGAGTGAAGCCAGTGTCCGATGAGTAGTTCTGCTGAAGAACAACATACAGCGCCTCTCAGTCTGTGAAATTGAAGTCAAAGGTCATAACGAGGTTTGCCCGGCCTCGCTAAAGTGGGTGTATTGAAAGGCTGTTCGCTGAGCAGTCAGTGTGACAATGCCTGGAGGTCGAAGGATGTTGCGCCCGGCAAGGTTGGCCACATCTGTGGACCGTCCATGATCTCTTCCGGGGTCAACAGGCAGGCGTCCAGTTGCCGCTTCAACATATCCAGGTCGAGACCCTGACCGATGAAGACGATTTCCTGCCGGCAATCACCGGTGATGTCGTCCCATTTGGCCAGAATCCCTTGTCGGCGATAGTCGTCCTGGGGCCATTGCGACTGCGCGATGAATGCCCACCAGCGCCCGACATAGTCCCAACGAAATTGCCCGCCACTTTGCACCAGCATGCCGATGTCCAGATGCCGGCTGGCGACCCAGAAGTAGCCTTTGCAACGCAGTAGCCGCCCGTTGAGCCAGGGCCGCTGCAGGAACTCCAGCAGACGTTGAGGATGGAATGGCGCACGCTCCTGATACACCCAGGAAGCAATTCCATAGGTGTCCGACTCGGGAGGATGCTCGTCACTGGCTTCCAGACTTTTCATCCAGCCGGGTGACTGCACCAGACTCGGCAAATCGAAGCGGCCGGTGTCGAGGATTTTCGACAGATCGATGGCACCGTGGGTCATGGGCAGGATTTCTGCCTTCGGATTGAGGCCTGCGAGGAGGGCGCTCAGTTCCAGAAAGCCTTTCTCGCCTATCAGGTCCAGACGACTGACGAGGATGACGTTGGCGTACTCCACCTGTTCGATCAGCAGATCGGACAAGTGGCGTAATGGCGTGCCCGTTTCGTCCGCGCCGCCAACGGTGTCCCGCGAGGCCAGCAGCGCCTGGAAGTTGCTGCCGTCGACGACGGTGACCAAGGTATCGAGCCGCGCCAGTTCGCTCAGACTGAAACCTTGCGAGTCGAGGAAGGCGAAGGTCTCGGCGACCGGCATCGGTTCGGAGATTCCAGTTGACTCGATCAGCAGGTAATCGAAGCGCTGCTGACGCGCCAGCAGGCTGATCTGCTCAAGCAGATCAGCGCGCAGCGTGCAGCAGATGCAGCCGTTGCTCATCTCGACCAGTTCATCGCTGCCGCGGTGCAGCGACACATTGCGTGCTACGTCCTCGGCGTCGATGTTGACTTCGCTCATGTCGTTGACGATGACCGCCACCCGCATGCCTGCGCGATTGCGCAGGATGTGGTTGAGCAGGGTCGTCTTGCCGGAGCCGAGGAAGCCTGAAAGGACCGTCACCGGCAGCCGGCCCGACAGGGCCCCGTCAATCATGCGGCCCCCGTTTTCGCATCGACGGCCTTGTCCAGATAGCTTTCGAACAGGTCGACGACAACCAGGCCATCATCCGCGGCATCGCCCCACAGATCCTTCACCTGGAATTCGACGTGGTAGGTGGGCTGGTGCGCTGCGCTCAAATCGCCGTGACCGATGGCGTCCGGGAACGGCCATTTTTCCGAGGTGCGGTGTCGGACGATGCCTTCCTTGCCGCGCACATACGCCGGCATGCGCACGTGTCCGGCCACGTACTCGTCGCGAACCACTACCCGGTCGCCCACTTCAAATGGCGGGCGGCCAGTGATGGCGGGGCGGCCCTTGTCGTGGGGAGGGTTGGCCAATTTGAAGGTTGAACCCAATGCCTGATCGAGTTCTTCCTGGGTAATGACGCCGGTTTCGACCAGCAACGTGGCCGTGGCGATGACGTAGCGTTCGTAATATTGCGTGCCAACGTGCTGGCGGACATCGAGTCGTTCGACGGCGTGACGTATTTCATCGACGCTGAATTTTTTCAACTGGTCGGCGCCGATAAACATCAGGCTGTAAGCCAGGTGCTCCCATTCCTGTTTGAATACTTGTTTGTAATCCTGGCTATTGATGACATGGGGAACCTTGCCAAAGCCTTGAAAACCACCGAGATCGTGAAAGCCATCCATAATAAAAACCTCCGAAAATTAGAAAATGAAGAGCGTCTTTTGGGTCAACGTACGCGGGGCAGGGCAACCCCGATCAGCACATCCTTGGTCACCAGTTTCTGAAGCTCTTCTTCACTCATGTGCTCGGAGCCTTCGGGCCTTACGGGCAGGACCAGGTAGCGGCTTTCCGCGCTGGTATCCCAGACTTTGACGACCACATCGCTTGGCAACTCTGTGCCCATCTCACGCAGCACGGTGCGTCCTTCACGAACCAGGCGTGCACGGAACTCAAAACCCTTGTACCACTCCGGCGGCAACCCCAGGACCGGCCAGTTGGTGCAAGAGCACAGGCTGCAGACGATGACGTTTTTCAGCTGGGGCAAATCCTCCAGGGCCACGATGTATTCGCCTTGCGGGCCGGTGAAACCGAACTGCGCGCACGCGGCGGTGCCGTCTCTGAGCAACAGCTCCCGGAACTGTGGATCGACCCAGGCCTTGGCGACTACACGGGCGCCGTTTTCCGGGCTCCATTGGTGCACCATCAATTCGGTCAGCTGCTCGATATAGCCCTCTGGAATCAGTTCCTTTTCTTTCATCACCTTGAACAAGGCCCAGGCTCGCTCGCTGGGCGTCGAAGTGGATGCTGGGGATACAGTGGCGCTCATGGTGTAACTCCTCATCGGTTTAACACGGTCAAAAAAGTGAAGAACAGCCCCCGGTTTTTTATTGATGTCCGGGAGGTTTGGGGGGAGGCAGCCTTACAACGTCTTCCAGTCGACATCGGCCTCGAACGCTGCCGCCGCCTGGTAAATGGTGCCTTCGGCATAGTGCTTGCCAACGAACATCAGCCCGACGGGCAGGCCGTCCACCAGACCGCACGGGATCGACATGGCCGGATGGCCGGTAATGTCCTGCGGCGCGGTATTGCCGATCATTTCCAGCGCTCGGGCCACGTACTCGGTGATCGAGCAACCCGGCTCAGGGTGGGGCTGGGCAATGATCGGCACGGTCGGCATGACAAGCAGGTCGTAGTTCTGCAGCGCCTTGTCGTAACCGGCCCGGGCGAAGCGTGCGATGTTCTGTGCCTTGGCGTAGAAACGACCGTTGTAGCGTTCCAGGCCGTACTGGCCGACAAACATGCACAGCTTGAGCGACGCGGACAATGCGTCCGCTTGTTCCCGCCAACCAGCCTGTTTATCCAGCAAGCCGACGTTGTAGAGCCCCTTCCAGTTAAAGCCTGCGCCATTGCCATGCATCATTTGCATGGTCAGACCTTCGCAGCCGATCGGGTGCCACAGCGAACCTGCCAGGTTGTGCTCGGGAACGGAGACCTCTTCGACGCGGGCTCCCAAGGCTTCGAGTCGGGCGATGGCGCCGCGTACCTTGTTGGCAACTCGTGGATCCTGGTTGGCCAGCTGGAAGCCTTCCTGCAGGATGCCGATCCGCAGTCCGCTCACACCTCGCTGCAGATAGTCGCAGTAGGCGTCGACTTGAGGGGCGGCCTGGCGAGGATCGAGCCCGTCGGCACCGGCCATGACTTCCAGCATCAACGCGTTGTCACGCACGTTGCGGGTGATGGGACCGGCATGGTCGATGGTGGCCTCGATCGCCATGATCCCGGTGTAGGGCACCAGACCGTGGGTCGGCTTCATGCCATAGGTGCCGCAGAACGCTGAAGGGATGCGGATCGAGCCGCCTTGATCGCCGCCAACCGCCAGGTCCACCTCGCCCGCTGCCACCAATGCAGCGCTTCCGGAGGAGGAGCCGCCGGCAGCGAAACCTTGCCGGTATGGGTTGTGTACGGGCGCCGGATCAGAGGTGTGGCTGCCACCGGAGAGGCAGTAGTGCTCACAGGTCGCCTTGCCCAGGATGGTAGCCCCGGCGTCTAGCAAACGAGTCACCACGGTTGCGTCAAACGACGGTACAAACCCTTCCAGGATAGAAGCGCCGTTCATCATCGGTACGCCAGCCAAGGAGATGTTGTCCTTGAGCGCAATAGTCTTGCCTACAAGCTTGCCCTCACGGGCGCCATTTACTTCAGTCCTGTAATACCAAGCGTTGAGCAGGTTTTGCGGGTTAGACGGGCGGTAGCCGGAACTGCGGTCGTAGCGAACCGGTGGGGTGAAATCCGGCAACTCGTCGACCAGGTCATAGGCGTCGAAACTTGGTTGCATAAGTGCCAGGTATTCCGCTGCCTGCTCGTGGGTCAGCTGCATATTCAGCCGGCCAGCGATGTCCTGCAGTTGGTCGAGGGTAGGGCGAACAATGGCCATGATTTTCCTATTCTTTTTGTCTGTGATCGACGACGGGCCAGTCTGTACGGGAGCGTTCGACGGTGTTCGCAAAACACCTCGCGCCGGTTACCGGGAGCGACATCAATCGGGTGAGTAACTGGGTTCAAGTTAGGCATCCTTCTCAGTCTTTGCTTGGCTGAGAAGGACAGCCACTTGGTTGAAAAGGACAACCTGCTACGCGTGGCGCGCTCAGAACACTTTCAAGACGCGCAGGTTCAGGCGTGCGCCTTCCTTGAAGCCTTGTTCGACCTCGATGTCCGTGCCGATCTGGGCTTGAATCTGCAGCGTGGGCTCGATGAAGTGCGTGACGGTGAAACGCCCGTAGGAAGTGGATACCCCATCGTGCTGATCGATCCCGTTGACGGTGGTCGCCGAGCCGGTGATGTAGCCGCCGCCAACGGCGAAGGTGGTGCTCGGCGTCCAGTTGTAGCGCACGGCGGCCTGGTACTCGTAACGGGTGTTTTCTTCCAGTTTCGCCCCGGTCGGGCCGAAGTCATTGTTGGCCGACACCCAAGAGGCTTCGGCCACCGTGTCCAGCGCCCATTTCGGGGAGAAATGGTGGATGTACGCCGCCTGTAGCGTAGCGCGCCAGCGGTTCTCGCCGAGGTTCAGGGCATCGTTTTTGTCGTAGCTCCCCACCGGGAAGTACAGATAGGGTGCCAAGGCGAAGATGTCTTTGTTTGCGGTGGGCAACGTCCACTTCAGCGGCGCGGTAATGATCGGGTCGCCGATGCCGCGGGTATCGCCCAAGGCACCGATATCTCCCGAGGCGTTCATCTGGCCGAAAGGCAACAGAATCTGCGGTTCCCATGAGAGGTTTTCTGACAGGCCGATGGCGTGCACATAACGCAGGATGCCGATGTCCGAACTGAGCCTGGCGTCGTCGGAGACCTTGTGGCCGTTCTGGTACAGGTCCGAGCGGTCAGCGTGCTGGTAGTAGAGCAGCAAGGCGTTGGCGCCGGCCGGCAATGGCTCGAAATCGCCGGGAGCTACCTCGATGGCCTGGCTTTTAACAAACGGCAGCATGCACAGCACGAGTAAAGAGTGACTCAACTTCATGATCGATTTCCTGACAAAAGGGCCCCCAACCCCATGCGCTAGAGATGGGGGGCCAAAAGATGTTTGGGAGCGAGATCCGTGTCAGGGCGGAATTCGGATCGAGACCGCCCGTGGACGCCGGGTAGCGTCAGACGTCAGGTTTTAGGGATCACCGCGTCACGTAACATGCCGGTCTGCGGGTGGCAGTTGATGTACTCGAACACTTGATCCTTGGCGTCGGATACCGAGACTTCGTGATAAAGCCGTAGCTTCGACAGGCTGGTGGCGACCCGAAAGAAGGTCACGAAGATCCGCAGATGGGTCGGATGGGATTCGGCCCAGCGCTCGAGTTTTTCCAGGGAGCGCCAGTGGCCAATGTTGTAGCTCAGGTTCAGAAGATTGCCGTCCAGGTCGATGTAATTCACGAAGCGATTGCTGTAGCAACCCAGGTCCTTGCCACTGTCGCGCAGGAAATCCATACCCGCCTGCAGCGTCGGCAGAATTTCGTTGAGATAGAGTGATCGTTCTTCTTCGCCAGCATCCGCCCAGTCCTGGCCGGAGCGGATCAGTGCGATATTGTCGTGGCCTTGCACGACCACGCGCCCACCTTTGGCCGGGTCGCCAGTGATCACCGTCAGTTCACCGGAAGGTGCCATCCAGTCGGTCTGGGAAATCGGGAAGCGGTCACGCATGGATCCCCAGTAACCGTGCTCTTCGATTTCGCCACTGATGGTGTTCATCAGGGCGCCGACACCGGGTAATTCCTCGCGAAAGCCATACAGCGTCTCGAACTGCTCGGCCCGCGGGGCGACAATTTCCCGAAAGTAACCGAGACCGTCGCTCAGGCGATCCTCTGATGACCACCATTCGATTACCTCAGGCGAGCGCAGCCAGCGGCAATGGGCGGCTGGGTCTTTCCAGTAACCGACGATCATCAGGTTGTCGTAACCGCTGTTGTCGGTGTGGTGAGTCAGGTCATGGCTCAGTGGGCCGTCGGGCAAACTCAGGCTCGCGGCGATGTGGCGCATGGCGTGCAGGGCCGCTGCACGCTGGTCCTCCCCGCGGTACTGCACTCCCAAATATCCCATCACCACCTGTTCCAGTTGCTCATCGGCGCGCGCAACCCACATGGGGAAGGGGGGCTGGTATTCATCGGGGACGCGACGAGACAACGTCCGCGGGCATTTGAGGTGTTTATCGATCGCAGATTCCATGGGGGGCTCCTTGGTTTTTTTTGGTATGCGGTTATCTGTTCAACGTTTCGAAGGGCGAGGCTGTCGGGCGGTGGGCGCACCCAGTCGACGCAGCAGCACCAGAGTCCCCAGCTCTAACAGGTAGGTGGCGAACTCTTCAGGTGCCAGGTCGCGCCTCTGCAAAAGCCAGGATGAATCGGACTGTCGCTGCTGCTCTGGCAGTTGCATGGGACACCTCATCAGTTGTGGTGGGAGGGGCACGGTGTGGGGTAGAAGTTAGGCGGGGACGGCACGGTACGCTTGGCTCGTACGGACAACCGTTTGGCTAGAAAGGACAGGCCCTGAAAACAGGATTACGATGCGTTGAATTGGTGCGCACGCTTCGTCAGCAGGCGAGTGTGTGCATCGATATCGGGCAGGTGTAATCAGTGTCAGGTGTCAGCGGGATTCGGATATGCAACTGTCTGAATCGTTGGCAGCCCGAAAGGGGAGTGGCCTGCTATTTGCTAAACAGGGAACCAACGTTACCGTCACCGTTGTTGTCCAGCCGCCGCCGTGAGGTGAATGCCATGAGTCAAAGCAATCAGTATTCAACCCTTGCCGTTGCGGCTCCACGTCGCTTTGATTACTGGAAAGAAGTGGTGTGCCGTCACTGCCTCGTGGCCGACAGCAAACCGTTGGCGCAGAGCGATTTCAACGGGGCGTTGGAGGTGCACGGCATGGGGCCGCTGGACATCTGCACGTTGTCCTCTCCACTGCATTTTTGGGAGCGCTCCTCCCAGCATTTGCGCAGTGGTCCTGATGAAGATCTATGGCTCGGTTTCACCCGGCGTGGCTATGGTGAATTGGAGCAGGCAGGACGCAGGGCGACGCTGGCGGCAGACAATTTGTTTCTTTATGACGCATCCCAGACGTTCCGATTCAGCCTGGGTGGTACCGAAAACCACTTGGTCCGCATTCCGCGACAGTTGCTCAGCCAGCGGTTGCCGGGCGTAGCAGGTTGCACCGCCGTGGTTCTGGACGATCGCCGTCCAGGGGTGATTCCATTGCGCGAGATGTTGCATCAAGCGGCGAGCATTCCTGCGAGCTTTCAAGACGAGGGGCTATCCAGCCGGTTTTCCAACACCTTGCTTGACCTCCTGGCGATCAGCCTGGAACTCCAGGACTTGAAGACGACCCATGAGGAGCTGGATCTTTACGGTCGGATCATGAACTACATCCAGCAGAATCTGACCGATCCGGACCTGTCGATCGAACGCATCGCTCAAGTGCATTATGTGTCCACGCGAACCGTCACTCGCGCGTTCGCCCGTTACCAGAAAACGCCGGTTGCAGAGATCTGGAAAGAACGCCTGATCGCCAGTCGCGAGGCAATAGAACGCGGCCAGGTACGCAGCATTTCTCAAGCTGCACTGGATTTTGGATTCTCCGATTTTTCCCATTACAGTCATGCTTTTCGCAAGGCCTTTGGTGTGGCTCCTCATACGCTCCTGCGCAGAACTTGAGAAAGGCTCCAGGATTCACAAAAAACGCCACTCAATGAGTGTAATTCTGTTCACTTAAGACATTCTTCAGTCGAGCTAGAACCTGTGGCGAGGGGATTTATCCCCGTATCGGCTGCGAAGCAGTCGTAATCCAGGCAACTTAGTCTGTCTGAAAAGACGCTGGGGCCGCTTCGCAGCCCAACGGGGCGGTGCGACGTTTCGCTAAATCCCCTCGCCACAAATGTGGACGCCGCGCTTAAGTGAACAGCATTGCACTCAATGAGTGGCGTTTTTTTGTGCATGAGATTTATGTTCAGCGTCCGGCCATTAGCCCGGCTTTGACGAGAGTTCAGAGCCTGAGGTATGAGTCGCCTGCAACGCACCCTTAAGGGTACTCATCACCATGTCATGCAGCAGCTTGCGGCGTACTCCCTTGCTTGCGTGGGGCTCCCCAACCCAGGCTGGCAGTTGGTTGAGGAGGGACACGATGCCGCTCAAGGTGGCACGCCGGGTGGCACTGGTCGGTTTACCGGTGAGCTGCTCTATAGTTTCCACCAGGTGCTCCTCGTAGCGTCGGCGCAGGGTCAGGATCAAGGCATGCTGTTCGCTGCTCAGGCAATGGAGGTCGTACTCTGCCAGGCGGAAATGCGCCCCCATGCGCTCGTGTAGCAGGAGGTGCGCCTCAAGCAGGCCGTGCAGTCGTACCGCCGGTGCGGATTTGCGGCGATTCACCAGGCTGGCGCCGTGAAGCAACTGTTCGTAGAGTTCCTCGATCAGCTCGAACAGCAGTGCTTCCTTGCTATCGATGTGGTTGTAAATGGAGCCGACATTGATCCCCAGATAAGTGGCGAGGTCGCGCATGCTTACCCGGCTGAAGCCACACCTGGCGAACAGCTCGAGTGCCTTGTGGCGGGTTTCCAGGTAGCGCGAGTGGTGCCCTTGTTCGACAGGTACCGCCATCACCTTCATACCCGAAACTGCCCCAACAGCCGATTCAGCTGACCCGCCAGTTGGCCCAGTTCCTGGCTGGCCTCGTTGGACCGGCCTGCTGCCTGGGCATTTTCGTGGGCCAGCGAAGCTGCACGGGTGACATTCTGGTTGATGTCCTCGACCACATGGGACTGCTCCAGGGTGGCGCTGGCGATCGAGGCGTTCAGTTCGGTGAGATTGCGCAGTGCGCTGAGAATCTGGTGCAGGCTTTCACCGGTTCGGCGGGCCTGTTCGACGGTTTGTTGAGCGGCTTGGCTGCTGGTATTGATGACCTTCACCGCCGCTTTCGAGTTGCCCTGCAGGCGCTCGATCATGCCTTGGATCTGCGCGATGGACTGCTGAGTGCGCTGGGCCAGCAGGCGCACTTCGTCTGCTACCACGGCGAAGCCGCGGCCCTGTTCGCCAGCGCGCGCCGCCTCAATGGCGGCATTCAGCGCCAACAGGTTGGTCTGCTCGGCGATGGCGCGAATGACTTCCAGCACACTGCCGATCTGGGTGCTTTCCTGGGCCAGGCTCTGGATCACCTCGACAGCCTGGCCGATGGTCTCGGACAACTGGTCGATCTGGCTCAGGCTGTTGTCAATATTGTGCTGGCCCTGGCGTGCCTGCTCATCGGCCTGGCGTACTTCGTTGGCGGCGTGTTCGGCGTTCTTCGCCACTTCCTGCACGGCGTAAGAAACCTCATGGATGGCGGTGGCCACCAGTTCCATCTGCTGGGACTGTTGCTGGCTGTGGCGCTGGCTATCGCTGGCAATCTCAGCGAGTGATTGCGAGGCTTGGTCCAGGCTGCCGGCGGTCTGCATAGATTGGCCGATCACAGTGCGTAGCTTGTTGGTGAATACGTTGAAGTGGCCGTTGAGGGCAGTCAGCTCGTCGCGCCAGCGGCTGTCCAGGTTGCGGGTCAGGTCGGCATCGCCGCTGGCGATGTTCTGCATGGCATCGACCGCTTGCGCCAGTGGTGAGGCGATGCTGCGGGCAATCAGCAGGATCAGCGAGCTGAGGAGCAGGGTGATCATTATCAGGATGACGAAGGTGTGTACCAGCTGGCGGCGGAACTCGACTTGCACGTCGTCAATGTAGATACCCGAGCCGACGATCCAGCCCCAGGGCTTGAACAGTTCGACGTAGGAAACCTTCTCCACCGGCGCTTCGGAACCCGGCTTGGGCCAGCGGTAACTCACCAGGCCTGAGCCGTCGCGTTTCGCCACGGCAACCATCTCGTCAAAGAGCGCCTTGCCATCAGGGTCGAGGGTGCCAGCCATGCGCTTGCCTTCAAGCTTGGCATTGGGATGCAGGATCATGCGCGTATCGAGGTCTTCGAGCCAGAAGTACTCCCCGTGGTCATAGCGCAGATCGCGTATTACCGCGATAGCCTGCTGCTGCGCCTGTTCCCGACTGAGCCCGTGTTCTTCCTGGTTTTGGAAGTGGCGCAGGATGCCGCTGGCCGTCTCGACCACGTGACGGGTTTTCAGCGCCTTGGCTGCATAGAGGTTGTCATAGTTCTGCTTGAGCATCATGCCGGCGAGAGTCAGCAGCATCAGGATGGACGTCAGCAGGATCAACCACAGTCGGCGGTTGATGGGAATATTGCGCAAGCGGGGCATGGGCAACTCCACAAGGAGGGGCAGAAAAGTGGGCGGCCGGACGCGGCGGGCGCATCCGGACGGGGGGACTCAGAGCGCGTAGTGGGCCAGCTCGCGGGCGATCAACAGGCGTTGGACCTCGCTGGTGCCTTCGTAGATCTGGGTGATGCGTGCATCGCGGTAGTAACGCTCCACCGGGTAATCCTCCAGGTAGCCGTAGCCGCCATGGATTTGCATGGCGTTGGAGCACACGCGCTCGGCCATTTCCGAGGCGAACAGCTTGGCCTGCGAGGCTTCTGACAGACACGGTTGCCCGGCGCTTTTCAGGCGTGCGGCATGCAGCACCAGCAGTCGGGTGGCATTGAGCCGGGTGTGCATATCGGCGAGCAAGTTGGATACGCTTTGGTGTTCGATGATCGGCTTGCCGAATTGGACCCGTTCGCGGGCATACCCCAGCGCGGCCTCGAAAGCGGCGCGGGCGATGCCCAAGGCCTGGGCGGCGATACCAATGCGACCACCTTCCAGGTTGGACAGGGCAATGGCCAGGCCCTTGCCGCGTTCGCCCAACAGGTTCGCCTCGGGGATCGTGCAGTTGTTCAGGGTCACCGCGCAGGTATCCGAGGCCTTGATCCCCATTTTGTGCTCACGGCGGTCAACCACGAAACCAGGGTTGTCGGTCGGTACCAGGAAGGCCGACAGCCCCTTCTTGCCCCGTTCCGGATCGGTGACGGCGAAAACGATGGCCAGCTTGGCGCGCTCGCCGTTACTGACGAACTGCTTGGCACCGTTGAGCAGCCACTGCCCATCATGCAGTTCGGCGCGGGTGCGCAGGTTGTGTGCTTCGGTGCCGGCCTGCGGCTCAGTCAAGCAGAAGCAGCCTATGGCCTGGCCGCTGGCTAGAAGCGGCAACCAGTCGTCTTGCTGAGTCGGGCTGCCATATTTCAGCAGGGGGCCACAGCCCACTGAATTGTGGATGCTCATCAATGCGCCGAGGGCACCGTCGCCAGCCGAGATTTCCTCCACGGCCAGGGCGTAGGCCACATAGTCGGTGTAGCTGCCACCCCAAGTGTCCGGCACTACCATGCCCAGCAGGCCCAGTTCACCCATCTGCGCCACCACGGCGTCATCGATCCAGCCGGCCTTCTCCCAGGCTTGGGCATGCGGGCCGACTTCGCTGCGGGCAAAGTCGCGCGCCATGTCGCGGATCATGCGTTGTTCTTCGGTCAATTCGATATCGTGCATTGCAGTGTCTCCTGCCGATCAGGCGGTGCGAAGAGGGTTGGCGGAGGCCGGGCGGAAGCCGCTGAAAAAGGATTGCACCCGCGGTGGTGCCAGTTCCGCCAGGGTTGGCGGGTTCCAGCGCGGAGTTTTGTCCTTGTCGATGATCAAGGCGCGCACGCCCTCCATCAGATCGCCTTTGTCGAACCACTGATAGTCCAGGTGCAATTCCAGGGCAAAGCAGTCGGCCAGGCTCAGGTAACGGCCGCGGCGCAGCAACTCCAGGGTCACGGCCATCGCCAGAGGCGAGCGGCTGTCGAGCAGCTTGACCGTTTGTTCGGCCCAGTCGCGTAACTCAGGACGCTGCTCGCGCTGCAGGGCGGTGCGTATGGCCGGCACATCGGGCAGGGCGAAATATTCATCGATCACCTGGCGATAGGCCTTGAGCTCCGCCCCCGCTATACGCTCGGTGGCCATGCCGCCGAGCAGGTCTTGCAGGTCTTGGTCCGGCGCACCGGTCCAGTTCAACTGATCCAGCGCGGCATCCAGTTCGGCCAGTTGCTCACTGGGCAGGCAGTAGTCAGCCAGGTTGGCATAGAGGGCATCGGCGGCACGTACCTGGCAGCCTGTGACCCCCAGATAGATACCCAGCTCACCCGGAAGGCGCGGCAGGAAATAGCTGCCGCCGACATCGGGGAAAAAGCCGATGCCGACTTCCGGCATACCCATCCGCGTGCGCTCGTTGATCACCCGTAACGAGGCGGCCTGGGCCAGGCCCATGCCGCCGCCGAGGACGAAACCATCGAGCAGCGCAAGCACCGGTTTGGAATAGCCATGCAGGTACTCATCCAGGGCGTACTCTTCCTCGAGAAACAGCTCGTGCAGGTTGTCGCCGGCCTTGTGACTGTCGTACAGCATGCGGATGTCGCCACCGGCACAGAAGGCTTTTTCCCCGGCGCCACGAAGGGTCACGGCGACGATCTCCGGGTCCTGTTCCCAGACCCAAAGGTACCGGCACAACAGTGTCACCATGGGCAGGTCCAGGGTGTTCAACGCGCTTGGTCGATTCAGCGTCAGGTGGCCGATGCGGTTGCGCACACTGGCCAGCACCGGGGCTTGCTGCTCGCTCATGCTTTTGCTTCTCCACGAAACAGTTTGATGATGGCGGAGAAGTCCAGACCGCCATTACCTTGCAGGCTGAAGGTCTGGTACAGCTGCTGGGCGGCAGCACCGAGCACCACCGGCTGACGCACATGTTTCGCTGCTTCGGTGGCGAGGCCGAGGTCCTTGAGCATCAGGTCGGTACCAAAGCCGCCACTGTAACCACGCGAGGCCGGAGCGTTTTCCAGCACGCCCGGGAACGGATTGTTGATCTCCGAGCTCCAGCAGCGACCGGTGGAGGTGCCGATGACACCGGCCAGCACCTTGGCGTCCATGCCCAGGGCCACACCCAGGGCCATGGCCTCGGCGACGCCGACCATGGAGATGCCGAGCAGCATGTTGTTGGCGATCTTGGCCACTTGGCCGTTACCTGCTGCGCCGCAGTGCACGATGTTCCTGCCCATGGCCGAGAGGATTGGCAGGGCCTGGTCGAATACGCTGACCGGGCCGCCGACCATAAAGGTCAGGGTGCCTGCCGTCGCGCCACCGGTGCCGCCGGATACCGGCGCGTCGAGCATCGGGTTGCCTTGGGCAAGGGCGAATTTGGCCACTTCGCGGGCACTGAGCGGGTCAATGGTCGAACTGTCGATCAACAGCACGCCCTGGCCAATATTGGCCAACAGGCCTTCCTTGCCGCGATAGACCTGCTTCACATGGTCGGCGGTCGGCAACATGGTGATGATCACCTCAACCTTGGCTTTGGCCACAGCGGCGGGTGAGTCAGCGGCGCTGGCACCGGCCTCCACCAGGGCGGCGACCGCCTGCGGGAAAGGATCGAAAACGGTCAGGCTGTGTCCAGCCTTGAGCAGGTTGCGGGCCATTGGGCCGCCCATGTTGCCGAGGCCGAGAAATCCGATATGCATGATGACTACCTTTTGCGAGTGGGGATCAGCGGTGCAGGAAATTCGGCACGCGCTTTTCGACGAAGGCTTGCATGCCTTCCTTTTGGTCGTGGCCGGCAAACAGCGAATGGAACAGCCGGCGCTCGAAACGTATGCCTTCGCTGAGGCTTATTTCTTCAGCGCGGTTGACGCATTCCTTGATCATCATGGCCGCCGGCAGCGACTTGCCGGCAATGCCGCGGGCGACTTCCAGGGTCCGATCCAGCAACTCCGCGACGGGGAAAACACGGGCCACCAGGTTGGCGCGCTCAGCTTCCTCGGCGCCGAGCTGGCGGCCAGTCAGGCACAGCTCCATGGCTTTGGACTTGCCAACGGCGCGGCTCAGGCGCTGGGTGCCACCGATCCCGGGAATCACTCCCAGGTTCAGTTCCGGAAGACCGAAGCGGGCGTTATCGGCGGCGTAGATGAAGTCGCACATCAGCGCCAACTCGCAGCCGCCACCCAAGGCATAACCGGCTACTGCGGCAATCATTGGCTTGCGCCGGGCGCCAATGCGGTCGGCGGCGGCGAAGAAATCATCCAGGTAGATCTGCGGATAACCCAGCGCGGCCATCTCTTTGATGTCAGCGCCGGCGGCAAAGGCCTTGGTCGATCCGGTGATGACCATGCAGCCGACTTCGGGGTCGGCCTCCAGGCGGTGCAGAGCCAGGTTCAGCTCGGCGATCAACTGACTGTTCAGCGCGTTGAGCGCCTGCGGCCGGTTGAGCGTAATCAGGCCAACGCGCTGTTGCACATCAACCGTTAGTGTCTGGTATTCCATCGTTCAGCTCCTGGCCGGCCGACGCTGGGCGCCGGCCGGAAGAGATCATTTAAGGGTGATGGTGGTGTTCACCGAGCCGCCGGTGTCATCCTCGTCGAACCAGCGCTGGGTGACCGTCTTGGTCTGGGTGTAGAAGGTCACCACTTGTTTGCCGTAGGGGCCCAGGTCACCGAGTTTGGAGGCGCGCGAGCCGGAGAACGAGAACAGCGGGACCGGTACCGGGATCGGCACGTTGATGCCTACCTGGCCGACGTCGATTTCTTCCTGGAAGTGACGGGCCGCAGCGCCGGAGCGGGTGAACAGGGCAGTACCGTTGCCATTCGGGTTGGCGTTGATGATCTCGATCGCTTCGCTCAGGCTGGCGGCGTGCATGACGCACAGCACCGGGCCGAAGATTTCTTCGCGGTACACGGACATTTGTGCAGTGACGCCGGAGAAGATGGTCGGGCCGACGAAGTTGCCGTCCTGGTAGCCAGGCACACTTGGGTTGCGTCCATCCAGTTCGAGCCTGGCGCCTTCTTCGATGCCGCTGGCGATCAGGCTGTTGACGCGATCCAGAGCCGCGCAGGAGATCACAGGGCCGATGTCGGTGCCAGGTTCGGTGCCGCCATTGATCTTGAGGGTTTTGGTCCGCTCGATCAGGTCCGGCAACCAGGTCTGCGCTTCACCCACCAGAATGACCACCGGCAGGGCCATGCAGCGCTGACCGGCGGCGCCGAAGGAGGCGCCCAGCAGGTTGTTCAACGTCTGCTGCTTGTTGGCATCGGGCAGGACGATGGCGTGGTTCTTCGCGCCCATCATGCACTGTGCGCGTTTGCCGTTCTGGGTAGCGCGGTTGTAGACGTGTGTGCCGACCTTGGTCGAACCGACGAAGGACACGGCCTTGATGTCCGGGTGGTCGCAGATCAGGTTCACCGCGTCGACGCCACCGTGGATGACGTTGAGCACTCCCTTCGGTACACCGGCCTCCAGGGCCAGTTCGACCAGGCGCATGGTCACCAGCGGATCTTGCTCGGACGGCTTGAGGATGAAGGTGTTGCCGGTGGCGATGGCCATCGGGAACATCCACAACGGGATCATCGCCGGGAAGTTGAACGGGGTGATGCCGGCGCACACGCCCAGCGGCTGCATCAAGGTGTAGGTGTCGACGCCATTGGCGACGTTGTTGGCCAACTCACCCATCTGCAGATTGCCAATGGAGGCGGCGTGCTCGACCACCTCCAGACCGCGGAACACATCACCTTCGGCATCCGGCAGGGTTTTGCCCTGTTCAGCGGTGAGCAGGGCGGCCAGTTCCTTGATGTTTTCGCGGATCAGTTGCTGGTATTTGAAGAAGATCCGGGAGCGGGCACCGATCGGAGTCTTGCGCCAGGTCTTGAAGGCTTCCTTGGCGCTGGCCACGGCGGCGTTCATTTCTTCGGCGGTGGCGAAGGGCACGCGGGCCAGGACTTCCTGGGTAGCCGGGTTGATCACGTCGCGCCACTGAGTGCTACGCGATTCGACGAATTCGCCGTTGATGAGAAGCTTGACGCTAGGAATGCTGGAGGAGGTCATTTTCGGGTCCTGTCTACTTTCTTTGAGTCGAGTGAGGCCCCTCGGCCTGGTTGGCCGAGCGGTCGCGTTTGAATTCAGAATGGCCGGCTTACCGGCCCAGGTTTCAGCCCTTGAGGTGCGGGAAGTCTTCTTCGAAGTATTCCTGCGGGCCTCGTGCATCGCTCTGGCGGCGCTGCACTTCCATTTGCCGCAGTTCTACCCGGCGGATCTTGCCGGAGATGGTCTTGGGCAGTTCGCTGACGAATTCGATACGTCGCACCCGCTTGTAGGGCGCCAGGTGCTCGCGGGCGAAGGCGAGGATGTTGGCGGCGAGTTCGTAGCTGCCCGGAGCGTCATGGGCCAGGATCAGATAGGCCTTGGGCACTGCCAGGCGCACCGGATCAGGGCTCGGCACCACGGCCACTTCCATCACCGCCGGGTGTTCGATCAGCGCGCTTTCCAGTTCGAAAGGGCTGATGCGGTAGTCGGAAGCCTTGAACACGTCATCGGCACGGCCGACGAAGGTGATGTAGCCCTCTTCATCGATCTGTGCGGTATCGCCGGTGCGGTAGTAACCGTCGCGCATCACTTCGGCGGTTTTTTCCGGGCTGTCCTCGTAGCACAACATTAGGCCGAGCGGACGCACGTCCAGCGGCAGGGCTACTTCTCCCTCGTTGCCGGGTACGCCGTCGGGGTCAAGCATGGTCACCCTGTAGCCCGGCAGCGGACGGCCCATGGAGCCGGGTTTGAGCAGTTGGCCGGGTGTGTTACCGACCAGAGCGGTGGTTTCCGACTGACCGAAACCATCACGCAGCGGCAAGTCCCAGGCATGCAGGATCTGCTCGATGATCTCCGGGTTGAGCGGTTCACCGGCGCCCACCAGTTCACGCAGTTTCAAGCGCTCCTTGTAACTGGCCAGGTCTTCCTGGATCAGCATGCGCCAGACGGTGGGTGGGGCGCACAGGCTGGTGACACCGTAGCGCTCCAGCGCGCCGAGCAGGGCCGGAGCGCTGAAGCGCGCGACGTTGTGGATGAAGATGCAGGCGCCGGCGTTCCACGGTGCGAAGAGGCAGCTCCAGGCATGTTTGGCCCAGCCCGGTGACGAGATGTTCAAGTGCAGGTCACCCGGCTGCAGGCCGATCCAATACATGGTCGACAGGTGGCCGACCGGGTAGCTCTGGTGACTGTGCAGCACCATCTTCGGTTTGGAGGTGGTGCCGGATGTGAAGTACAGCAGCATCGGGTCAGTGGCCAGGGTGAGGCCCTCGACTTCGAACCGCTCGGAATATTCGCTGGCGGCGCTGTATGGGGTCCAGTCGGCGGGGGCCGGACCGACGCAGATGCGACTGCAGCCTTCACCCAGGCCGACGAACTTGTCGACATGGGCATTGCCGACCACCAGGTGGCGAACCTGGCCGCGCTCGATGCGGTCGCGCAGGTCATCCGGGGTCAACAGGGCGGTGGCGGGAATGACCACGGCGCCGATTTTGAAGGCAGCCAGCATGGTTTCCCACAGGGCGACGTCGTTGCCGAGCATCAGCAGGATGCGTTCGCCACGGCGCACGCCAAGGGCACGCAAGTGGTTGGCCACCTGATTGGAGCGCGAGGCCAATTGCTGGAAGCTGTAGCGCTGTTCGCTGCCGTCTTCTTCGACGATCCACAGGGCGTTGGCCTGGTTGCCCTCGGCCATGGCATCGAAGTAATCCAGTGCCCAGTTGAACTCGTTCAGTTGCGGCCAGCGGAAGTCACGCACGGCAGTGGCGTAGTCGGTACGGTGGGCCAGCAGGAAGTCTCGAGCGGCGAGGAACGGTTGGCAGTTGCTGTTCATTGGAGTCTCCATCGATCGTGGTGACGATCGGCGCGGGTACAGGTACGGGATGGTCAGGCGGCGAAGGGAGCTTCGCTGCGGGCAGCAATGCGTACGAGACGCGTGCAGGTACCTGAGAGCGGGGAGACGGCGGCAAGCATGGATGTCTTCACGGTGTATGCCCTTGTTTGTTTTTGTTGGGTCTGGCGCGGTTCATGACCAGGCGCTTGAGCCCAGTATATGCATGCAAAAATCAATTAAAAATGCTCATAAAAACCGGTGCGTTGTGCAAAAAAATCATAGAGGTGGCGCGTTGGATTGGGGGGCCACTCGCACTCTCAGGCGATGCGAGCGGCCCCCCGTCTGGCGGGGGGATTTACCAGAGCGCCAGGGTATAGCTGAGGATCAGGCGGTTTTCATCCAGATCGCTGCCGAAATTGGTCGAGCGCACCGTCGCGTTACGCCACTTCAGCCCGACATTCTTCAACGGTCCGCTCTGCACGACATAACCAATGTCGGTATCCCGTTCCCATTCCTTGCCTTCCGGACGATTGCCGCCCAGATCGATATTGTCGCCGGTGAGGTAGCGGGTCATGAAGGTCAGGCCCGGAACGCCAATGGCCGCAAAGTTGTAGTCGTAGCGCGCCTGCCAGGACTTTTCGTCCTTACTGGCGAAGTCGCCGATCTGCACGAAGTTCACCAAAAAGGCATCGGTGCCGTTGACGTAGGCGTAGCCGGTGTCGCCGCTCATGCCTTGATAACCCAGGCCCAACGCATGCCCGCCAAGGTTGTAGGTGAACATTGCGCCGATGGCGTTGTTATCGACATTGCTGCCGCCATCATCCGTGGAGCGGGCGAAGCGTAGATCCGTCTTCAGCGACTGGCCCGTCGTCACCGGCAACACATAGGTCAGGTTGACCAAATGCTGGCTGTAGAAATTGTCGAGATGGCCGTAGCTGTAGCCGGTGGCGAGGTTGCTGGTCCATTTGTAGTTCAGGCTGGCGAAATCGAAGCTGTCGCTGTCGAGATGACGGCTGGTGATGCCCTTGGCGCCGGTGCGGGTGATGCCCATGTCCTCGTAGTCCGAGGAGTCGCGCTGATTGACCTGCGTCAGTCGCCCGGCATCCAGGGTCAGGCCTTCGAGCTCCAGCGAGGTCAACTGACCGCCCTTGAAGGTTTGTGGCAACAGCCGTGAGTCGTTGGCCAATACCGTCGGCAGTTTCGGCAGCAGCGTGCCGAGTTTCAGCGTGCTTTTCGAGGCACGCACTTTGGCGGTCAGGCCCAGTTCGCCGTACTCGTCCTGCGCACCTTTGCTCGTGTCGCGGTGGCGTTTGAGCAGGCCGGAGCCTGCGCGATCCGGGCTGGAATCGAGCTTGACGCCGAGCAGGCCGATGGCATCGAAGCCGACACCGATCAACCCTTCGGTGAAGCCCGATTCATAGCGCAGCAGGAAACCCTGGGCCCATTCCTCTTGTTTGGATTGGGCGGCGTTGTCCTGGCGATAGTCGCGGTTGAAGTAAAAGTTGCGCAGCTCAAGGCTGGCCTTGCTGTCTGCGAGGAAGTCCGCGTGGACCTGGGTGGCAACGCTGCTGCCGGCCAGGAGCAGGGTGAAAAGGGTAGGTTTCATTGCTTGCCTCTTGTTGTTATAAGCAAGCCGTTCCCGCACTGGCCGGGGCCGGTGGAGGGAAGACTCGTTGGAGGTGCCCTGCGCCGGGCGGCGCAGGGCGGGAGTAAAAAAACGCGACGCTAAGGGGCGAACTCGCGCTCGGGGCATAGACCCCGGAAAGCTGCAGCGTTAGTGACTACTGGCCATTGCAGCGCCCAGGCCAGTCTGGGCGCGGACGAACTGATCGGCATAGGCAGCGCGCTCGCGGTCGGCGCGCTCGCTACGGTCCAGTTTGGACGCCACCACGATGACCAGGAAGGCCAAAGGCATGGAGAACAGCGCCGGTTGGTCGTAGGGGAAGATTGCCTGGGCATGGCCCAATACGCCGACCCACACTGACGGTGAGCAGACCACCAGGGCCAGTGCGCTGATCAGGCCGGTCAGGCCGCCATAAAGGGCGCCGCGGGTGGTCAGGCCGCCCCAGTACATGGACATGATCAGTACCGGGAAATTCGCCGAGGCAGCGATGCCGAACGTCAGGCCGACCAGGAAGGCGATGTTCTGGCCCTCGAACAGAATGCCAAGGGAAATCGCAACGATGCCCAGGCAGACGGTGGCAATGCGCGACACGCGCATTTCCTTTTTCTCGTCGGCGCGGCCCTTCTTCAATACCGAAGCATAAAGGTCATGTGAGATGGCCGAGGCACCCGCCAGGGCCAGACCGGACACGACGGCGAGAATGGTGGCGAAAGCCACGGCGGAGAGGAATCCGAGAAACAGGTTGCCGCCCACCGCTTTAGCCAGATGCATGGCAACCATATTGCCGCCGCCGATCATGGCGCCGCCGAGCTTGCCGTCGACATAGTACTGCGGGTCTGTGCCGACGATGACGATGGCGGTGTAGCCCAGGATGCAGACCACCAGGAAGAAGAAGCCGATGAACACCGTGGCGAATAGCACCGATTTGCGCGCTTCCTTTGCATTGGGCACGGTGAAGAAGCGCATCAGAATGTGCGGCAGGCCGGCGATGCCGAAGACCAGTCCGAGGGACAGTGACACCGCGTTGATCGGGTCGGCCAGCAAGGTGCCCGGGCCCATAATCTGCACGCCGCTGGCATGCACCGCCACGGCTTGGGCGGCCAGCGTCTCGAAGCTGAAGCCGAAACGGCTCAGGGCCATCAGCATCAGGGTCGTGCCGCCGGCCAGCAGCAGGACCGCCTTGGTGATCTGCACCCATGTGGTGGCGAGCATGCCGCCGAAGATCACGTAGACCAGCATCAGCAGGCCAACCACCACCACCGCCGTGCGATAGTCGAGGCCGAACAGCAGCTTGATCAACTGGCCAGCACCGACCATCTGCACCACCAGGTAGCAACACACCACCGTCAGCGAACCGAGGGCGGCGAAGCTGCGCACGCGAGTCTGATCCAGGCGGAAGGAGACGATGTCGGCGAATGTATAGCGGCCCAGATTGCGCAGGCGCTCGGCCATCAGGAAGGTGACGATGGGCCAGCCGACGAAGAAGCCAATGATATAGATGAAGCCGTCATAGCCCTTGGCGAACACCAGGCTCGAGAGGCCCAGCAAAGTGGCCGCCGACATGTAGTCACCGGCGATCGCCAGGCCATTCTGAAAGCCCGTGATACCGCCGCCGGCACTGTAGAAGTCGGCAGCGGAGCGCGTGCGACGGGACGCCCACCAAGTGATCAGCAAAGTGGCGAGGACGAAGATGAAGAACATGCCGATGGCATGCACATTGAGCGGTTGCTTCTCCGCGGTGATGGGTGCGGCGTTAGCCAATAGGGGGCTGAGGGCGAGAAGGGCGAGTAGGCGTTTCATGCGCGGGTCTCCTGGAGGATCTGCGCGCTGAGCGCGTCAAAGCGGGTGTTGGCGGTGTTCACGTACCAGGCGGTAAGTAGCCAGGACAGCAGGATAATTGCCACGCCGACCGGCATGCCGAGGCTGAGGTGACTGCCGTCGTACAGTGGCAGGTGCAACCAGGCAGGTGCGAAGGCCACTACCATGATGAAACTGTAATAGACAGCCAGGACTGCGCCGCTCAGTGACCAAGCCAGGAACGCGCGCTGGCGGGTGAGTCGCTGGAACTTGGGATTGGCCCTGACCTGGGCGCAGGTCTGGGCGTGGTTCGGATGATCAATCGTCATAGTGAGGCTCCGCTTTTAATTGTTGTTGTTTTCCGGCCTTTTGAGGGGCGTACGGGTACCCGGGCGACGTCCCGAAGCGGAGCGTCACCTGAATGCTGCTGGAGTCGTTGCTGCCCTGGCGATCTTCCGGAGGCAAGGGTTGAAATGGCAGGTGTGGCGCCGACAGGAAACCCGCCGTATTAGCCCTCGGCGGGCGCGATGGTGGCAGTGATTGCGCTGTCGCGCAGCCGCCTGTTTTCGGCTTGAAAGCAGTGTTTTTTACCCTGCATTCATGCCGTTAGCCCTGGTTGAAATCGGGGCTTTTCCGGTTGAGAAACGATGCTGGTCAAACCAGGCTGAATGCGAGTATATGTTGGCTAATTTCCAATATGTATTGGCAGAAAAGCCTGATGAATATGCAAAAAAGCACAACGCAAAGTCACGTGAATTGGGACGATATGCGTTTCTTTCTCGAGGTCGCCCGTGCACGCACCGCGAGTGGCGCAGCGCGCCGTTTGGGGGTGGACTACACCACGGTGTCGCGGCGCATCCGCGCCCTTGAGCAAAGCCTTGGCGCACTGCTTTTCGAGAAGTCCCGAGCGTCGGGTTTCGTCATGACTATCGAGGGGCAGCGCCTGGTCAGTCACGCCGAAACTCTGGAAAGTACGCTGCTGGCAGCCTGCGAGCAGGTTTCCGGAACCACCGGGGGGCTCGCCGGGCACCTGCGTATCGGCTGTACCGAAGCTTTCGGCTCCTGTTTCGTCACCACGCAGATGAGCCACTTCATCATCCACTATCCGCATATCTCCGTAGACATCCTGCCGGTCCCGCACTTCGTCAATCTGTCACGGCGCGAGGCAGACATCGCCATCACCCTGGAGCGGCCTGAGCGCGGTCCGTACGTGTGCTCGCGGCTGTGCGACTACCGTCTGCGTCTGTATGCGACACCGGAGTACCTGGCCAATCATTCGCCGATTGCCAGCCGCGAGGACCTGGCCGGTCACCCATTCGTGACCTATGTCGAGGATCTGGCCTTCAGCTTCAAGCTGCTCTACCTGAACGACCTGCTGCCCGGCGCGCACAGCCGCCTGCGCAGCACCAGCGTAGTTTCCCAGTACCATGCGGCGCTGGAAGGGCGCGCGCTGGCCATCCTGCCCTGCTTCCTCGCCGGTCCCGACCCGCGCCTGTGCGAAGTGCTACCGGATCAGGTGGAGGTCACTCGACAGTTCTGGATGTACTACAGCGAGGACCTGCGCAAGCTCAAGCGGATTACTTTGGTAGCCGACTACCTGCGCGCCTGCGCGGATCTCAATCGCCCGCTGCTGATGGGCGAGTCGCAAGCGATGGCCTACTTGCCATCGCCCTGAGGTTGCTACTCTGATCAGCGGTTCACCCTAAAATAATAAAAACAGGTGTCTCCATGCGTCTCGACCATGCGTTGTTAACCGATGTCAGCGGCAAGCCGCTACGCCAGCAACACAAAATCTTTTCAACCGAGTGGGATGAAATCAGCGACTGGTCGGATCGCGTTTACATGCCCTATCGTGTGGCCCCCATCGGGCATGCCATCAAGCCGCACGCAACCATGCATTCGTCCAGGATTGGCGAGTTGACGCTGACTCGTTTTGCCTATGGAGTCGCCGTGAGCGTCGATGAATTTTCGCCCGAGGCGGGGAATGCGTTACTGCTTACGACCGTTCGCGGCAATGCCCGGCACTGGGCTCAACGTTCGGTCACCGAGGATACGGCAGTAGGTGAATCCTTCATTGCCAATTGCAGTCGTGTCGATTACCGGATCGACCTCGACCCGGATCACCTGCAACTGAATCTGACCATTCCTCATGCGGTTTTGGAACGGATGGCGCAGCAGTGGTTTGGGTTCGTGCCCGATGATCAGTTCTGGAGACACAAGTGCGTCATCGGCGGAGTCGGTTCGAGCTGGCTAAGCCTGCTGGAGTACACGATTCGTTGCGTGGCCGAGGCTTCCGAACACATGGCTGAAGGACGTCTGGGGGCTCATCTGGAGCAAAGTCTTTGCGTTCATCTATTGCGAGAGTGGGCTGGCCGCGCCGAGCAAGCAGGGCTTGATTTCAATAGTCCAATGAACCGGATTGCACCGCGTTATGTCAGGGCCGCTGAAGAGTTCATGAGTGCCAACGCAGCGAACCTGCCGACGATGACAGAGGTTGCCAGTGCCGTCGGGACCAGTGTGCGGGCATTGAGTGGAGCCTTCTCGCGTTTTCGCGGCATGACGCCCGGCGCGTTCTTGCGCGAGCAGCGGTTGCAGGGTGTGCGCCGCGATTTATTGGCAACGGATCCGGAGTCGGGTACGACTGTTTCCACCATCGCCTTTCGGTGGGGTTATCTAAACCTGGGTGAATTTGCGGGAATCTATCGCAAGCGTTTCAGTGAATTACCCTCCCAAACCTTGCAGCGCCGACTGCGCTAGCGATGCGAGGCAGGAAAGGGCACCGAGAGTGACGTCTAACTCACTCTCGGTGCCCAGGAAGCCAACCTCTTGCTAGGTCAGAACACCCACAACAGCCGTAGGTTTACCCGCTGCTTTTCCTTGAAACCGTTGTCGACCGATACGTCCTGGCCGTAATTGAGCAGGGCCTGGAACGTCGGGGTCATCCAGTACGATCCCCCGACACGGTACTTGCTGGTGTTGGGTTCATCGTTCTGATCCTGACCGTCAACGCGCGTCTCACCACCCCAGAGTTGAGACGCGCCGACATGCACCGACAGCTTGGGTGTCACGGCGTATCTCAGGTAGGTCTGGGCTTGCCATAGAGGCTTCTGTCGCAACGTCAGGCCTTGACTCGTGAGGTCATCATTTTTGCCAAACAGGGTTACATCGGCGGTGAGGTCCAGCGACAACTTTTCAGTGAGGCCGGTCACATAGCCTGTCTGCAACGTCATCTTCCAACGATTTTCGCCTAGGTTGAGTGCATCGTTTCGATCATAGTTGCCGGTCGGCACGAACAGGTAGGGCGCTATACCCCAATATTGGTTCTTCGCCGGATCATTCACGAGCCAGAGGGTGGACGCCAGGACCAAGTCGCCCACGCCATTGGTTTGTCCCAACGAGTCGTTATCGCGTGTTCCTTCCAGGCGTCCGAATGGCAACAGGAACTGCGTATTGATTGTGTAGTCACCCAACTGCTGGTAATTCGCGACGCGCAATATGCCGATATCCGAGTCGAGTCCCGCTTTGATCGCAACCTTGTGACCGTTACCGTAAAGCGACCGCCGTTCGGCATGCTGGAGGTAAAGCAAGCCGATATTGCTGCCGGCTGGAAGCGCAGCGGCGTATTCGCCGGCGTCCACATCGACGGCTTCGGCGTTGCCCACCAGAGTCGCCAACAGGAGGCCGGCACTGATTGTTGACGTGCCAAATGCGCATTCTGTGGATCGAGCGCGCGCAGGGGTACGTGTGGAGATCTCCATGAGTCACCTGTTTTGTTTTTGTTGTTTTCGGAGAAGGGGATAGTTTTCTTGCGCCATCGCCTGGAGCCCTTGGAGGGCTCTCATGCGAATCGAATCAGGTCCGGATTCAGATGGTCAGATTGCGGTAGGCCGCCGTTTCGAAATCCAGATAACCGTTGGTCGAAACAGGGTCTACGAAGGGCAATATTTGAGTGGCCCAAAAACCACCGATGCCATTCTTGCGATCGATCCAATAGAAAAGATTGGCCAATCCAGCCCACGCCAAAGAGCCCGCAGGACGGCCGGTGGGTGCGTCTTGTTCGTTGATCATGAAACTCAACGCCCATGACTTTGGCATGCCGGGGAAGAATTCCGCCGTGTGGGAAATACTCGGAATCACGCAGGGAAGTGCTTTTATTTTCAGGTTGTCGAGCCCGTTTTTTTCAGCGAAACGAATCGTCTCAGGCTTCAGAATGGGTCCGTGATCACCTTGTCCATCGTTTAACCAGGCCCGGATGAACAGGCAATAATCCTTCACTGTCGAGAACAGACCATGGCCTCCCATGTGCACTTCTGGTTCCTCTGGAAGGAGGGAACCCTCGACTGCGGTCAGCGATCCATCTTCTTCACGCTGATGCATTCCAGCCCGTCGCTGGAGCATCGATGCGGTCATGCTAAAGGCGGTATCGGTCATGCCCAGCGGCTCAAAAATACGTTGTTGCATGACTTCACCCAGACGTTTGCCGGTAATGGCCTCGACCACCAGACCGGCCCAATCCATGCTGGAACCGTATTCCCACTGTTCACCAGGCTCAAACAGCAAGGGCGTCATGAGTGCCGCCAACGATCCACTGATGATGCTGGGTTGGCGTCCTTCCTGGACTAGCCTGTTGTAGTTTTCGTTAAAGAATTCATAACCCAGACCTGCTGTATGAAGCAGAAGCATCCGCGTGGTGATGTGTTTTTTGGGCGCGCGAAGCCGCGGGGTGCCGTCGGTGTCAAACCCTTCGAGCACCTTGAGTTCGCCGATCATCGGCACATAGTTCCTGGCAGGCGCATCGAGATCCAGTAGGCCGTCCTCGACCAACTGAAGCACCGCCGTGGCGGTTATCGCTTTAGTCGTCGAAAACATGGCGAAAACACTGTCGGTCGTCATTGCACCGGCTTGACCGAGCGTCCGTTGACCTGAAGCACCTTCGTAGAGCAAACCGTCGCGCCCGGTTATTGCTGCGACTACGCCTGGGACGCGCTGCGGTCCAGCGGTGACGGTATCGAGCAAGTGGTTGAGTGATGATGTAAACACTGGATTCATTATTCTTATTCTCCTTACACCCGACCCATAGTCCGCTCGGCTAGAGCCTATGGCGGGGTGTGCAGTGGCAGGACTGACTGGACCGACGTGAAGCGATGAACGTCGGTCAGTGGAGAGTAAGAAGATAAAATTAAAGCGTCTGTCGGCTGCCGGCAGAGGGTGTCGGAATCAGGCAGTTATTTAAGTGCCGCGCAGGTGGGCTTGATAGACAGTTTCCGACAAGCACCGGCAACCCATAACGACTGATAGGGAAGTACAACAGACTCAGTTGCAAAGCCTGTCGTACTACTGAGTTCATTTGGACTCGGTATCAGGGTTGAAGGTTGGAACGCAATGGCGAACGCATCTATGCCATTCGCTCCAGTTGTGCCTGCCGTCTTTATTGGCTGGAGCGAATGGCCCCTCCATCAATCAACAGGTTCTGCCCGGTCAGGTAGCCCGCATGGCTGCTGCAAACGAAGGCACACAGAGCCCCGAACTCCTCGGGTGAGCCGAAGCGTTTGGCAGGAATTTCCCTACGACATTCGCCGAGGAATGCCTCACTGTCTTGCCCCGACTCTTCAGCCGCAGCGACCAGGTTGTCACGCAGTCGATCGGTGTCGAATGAGCCCGGTTGCAGGTTGTTGATCGTCACATTCCGACTGGCGATGTTGTCTTGCCGTGCAAGCCCTGCGATAAATCCCGTCAGACCACTGCGCGCGCCATTGGAAAGACCCAGGCTTTCGATCGGGGACTTCACGGCACTCGACGTGATGTTGATGATTCGGCCAAATCCGCGGGTCGCCATGCCGTCGACCGTTGCCTTGATCAACTCGATAGGGGTGAGCATGTTGGTATGCAATGCCTTCAGCCAGGCGTCGCGGTCCCATTCGCGGAAATCCCCGGGAGGAGGGCCTCCAGCGTTGTTGATCAAAATATCGAAATGCTCATGGGCCATGAGGGCGGCCGCGCGACCCTCGGGCGTTGAAATGTCTCCGGCTACGGCGATGACCGTCACTTCAGGATTTATCGCTCTGAGCTGACAGGCTGTTTCATTCAGCGTCTGTTCGCCTCGGGCGGTGATCACCACGTTCACGCCTTCGCTGACGAGTGCCTGTGCGCAGGCTTTACCCAGTCCTTTGCTGGCCGCGCACACCAGCGCCCAGCGTCCTGCTATTCCAAGATTCATGCGTGTTTTCCTGAAGGAAGCTCAAAGAAAGTGGTTGCCTGCTGCAGCATCCATGCTCACGCATGATTCGCAGTGACAGGCAGGTTTGGCGATCGAGTACTGATGCCCATAAAGCGCCGCACTCTCTCTCCTTCGGCATCGCAGCGTATGGTTTCAGGTGTAGCGTCGAGTTGGATATTACCGTTCTCCATGAACACGACCCGGTCGGATATCGACATGGCAAAGTCCATTTCGTGGGTGACGATAATCATGGTCATGCCTTCACTGGCAAGGTCGCGTATGACGTTCAGCACATCGCCCACCAGCTCCGGATCGAGCGCTGACGTAGGCTCGTCGAACAGCATGATGTCCGGTTCCATGGCCAAAGCACGCGCAATCGCCACGCGCTGTTGCTGTCCGCCGGAGAGTTGGTGCGGGTACTTGTGGGCGTGGGCGAGCAGGCCGACTTTGTCCAGCAGCGCATATGCACGGTGCTCGCTCAGCTCACCCGGGATGCCGTGATAACGCGGCGCCAGCGTGACGTTGTCGAGAATAGTGCGGTGCGGGAACAGATTGAAGTTCTGGAACACCATGCCAATGTGCCGCACGCCTTTGCGCAGACGGGCGCTGTTGGGTTTGTCCGACGCTTCGATGAATTTTTCACCGAACAACAGAATGTCGCCGGTATCGATGGTTTCCAGGCCGTTGACCGTGCGGATCAGCGAAGTTTTGCCGGAACCGGATGGGCCAATGATCGAGATCACCTGGCCGTATTCGACATTCAGGTCGATGCCCATCAGCACTTGGTGCGTGCCATAGCTCTTCTGGATGTTCTTCAGTTGCAGGATTGGCGTCGTGTTGTTGCCCGCGGCTTTACGCGCAATGTCGGGCAAGGCTTCGGCGCAGGCCTTGAGCTTGACCACGGCGGCGGCATCGAGTGTATGCGGCTTGCGGAAGTTCAGGTCCAGGTAGCGCTCCAGGCGCTGCAGGAAAAAGCCGAACACAGTGACGATCAGCACGTAGTACACGCCCACCGCCGCCAGGGTTTCCATGACCAAGAAGTTGGTGGCATAGAGGCGTTGGCCGACCGTGAGGATTTCGGTCAGGGAGATGACCGAGACCAGCGACGTCAGCTTGACCACCGTGATGTATTCATTGATCAACGTCGGCAGCGAGATACGGAAAGCCTGTGGGATCACAATCAAGCGCTGCATGCCGAACAGGCCGACACCCAGCGCGCGGCCTGCTTCCTTTTGGCCCTTGGCCACGGAGATCAGGCCACCACGGTGGATCTCTGCCATGTAAGCCGCTTCCGTGACCACCAAGGCAAGCAAGCCGGAGTAGAAGGGGTTCGACAGAATCGGTCCGCTACCGGGAAACAATTGGGGCAAGTTGTAGACGAAGACCACCAGCACCAGCAGCGGGATGCTGCGGAAGAACCAGATGTAGACCGCCGCGGGAATGCGCAATAGGGGCGACTGGGACAACTTGGCCGTGGCCAGGCCAAAGCCCAGCAGCATGCCGAGGAACCAGGCCAGGGCACTGAGCTGGACCACCGTGACGCAGGCTTTCCAGAAGTCCGGCAGGGAGAACAGGGAGAAGAAATACGACCAATCGAATTGCATAGGGCACCTCGATCTGCCACCCCGGTGCAGGGGCGGCAGATGACCAGACTACAAGGACACGTTCTTAGTGGGCAGTCGGTTCTTCCAAGCCATATTTCTTAAGAATAGCGGCGTATTCACCGCTCTTTTTCGTCTCTTCGAAGGCTTTTTGCACGGCCTGGAATGTTTCGTCGTTACCTTTCTTGACGAAGATACCGAGGGTTTGTTGATAGATCGGGTGTTCGGTGGTGATCACTACCCGGCCATTGGTTTTTTCCGCGATCATTTTGGCAGCGCCAGCGATTTCAACCTGGGCCTGAATGTTTTTGGACAACAGGGCCTGGGTCACTTCGGGCGCCGAGGGGTACTCACTGACGGTGATCGCGCCTTTGTTATTCGGCACGCAGTACTCATCGGAGAGCTTCTTGAATTCCTTGACCCAGGTGGTGCCCTGTTCCAGGCCCAGTTTCAAGCCGCACAGGTCTTCGGGTTTTTTCGCATTGATCTCGCTGCCCTTGGGCACCATGACCGCGGCACCGGTGTTGGCATAGGCGATGGTCTGGGTCTGAGTCTGGCGCTCTGGTGTGATGTACATGCCGGAAATGACCGCGTCGTACTTGGCGGAGTTCAGGCCCAGGATCAGGCTCGGGAATTTGGTGTCGATGAACTCCACCTTGGCGTTCATGTGCTTGGCCAGGGCGGCTGCCAGTTCCGGGTCCGAGCCCACCACGTTTTTGTCTTTGTCATAGGACTCGAAAGGAGGGTAGGTGATTTCCATGCCGACCTTGAACGTGTCTGATGCGGCCATGCTCAACGAGGCACCGAGCATACCGGCTGCCAATACAGCCAAGCTCAACAGGTTTTTATTATTGTTTTTCATCTTTACTGACTCCGGCGTAGGTAAGGGGTAACTGAAAACTTCAATCAGGACGGTTGCGCCTGATTTTTCAAATGTCCGAAACTGGCGGGCTTGCGTGCCTTGCCTGGCAGTTGAACGTCCCCATTGGCCACCCTCTGGCGCAGATACTGATAGGTCTGCAGTGCCTGGCCGTACATGTGTTCGCCGATCGTGATTTCTTCGTAGTCGTTGCCTCCCTGGGTGAACCCGGGCAGCGGTTTGATCTGGGTGTGATAGTCGCAGGCATAAAACAGAGGAAAGGAATAACGCTCCTCCTTCACGCTCCGCACCCGGTGCGCAGTGGCAACGAAAGCGCCTGCTGTCATCACTTCCAGCATGTCGCCGATGTTGACCACAAAGGCATCGGCCATTGGTGGTGCATCGATCCATTGTCCAAGGTTGTTCATCACCTCAAGGCCTGGTTTGTCGGCCAGGAGGATGGTGAAACACTCATAGTCAGTATGGGCGCCAAGACCCGGTGCGTCATGGGCGGCACCGTCGAAGGGGTAGTGGATCAGGCGCAGCTTGGACGGCGGGCGGGTGACCAGGCTGTCGAAGTAATTTTCTTCCAGGCCCAGGGTCAGGGCAAAGCCGCCGAACAGGCGCCGGCCCAAGGCGAAGATCGCTTCATAGTAGGCCTGCACCGACGCCTTGAAACCCGGCAGTTGTGGCCAGTCGTTGGGCCCCAGCAACGGGGTGTTGGCCAGCACCAGCGGATCATCGGCCGGGACTTCGAAGCCGACGTCGAAGGCTTCCTTGTGGTCCGGCTTGCCTTTGGAATAGACCTCTTCGCCTTCGGGCACAAAGCCCTTGTGGGTTTGCGAGGTGCCGATGTAGTGCCGCATCTTGGTGTCGAAGGGCTGATCAAAAAAGTCCTTGGCCGCCTTGCGCAGGTTGGCGATCAGCTGCGGGTCGATACCGTGATTGGTGATATAGAGGAACCCGACTTCGCTGGCGGCGCGCCCCAAATGTTCGGCCACGGCCAGGCGGTGCTCCAGTTCGACGCTGAACAGACCGGCGATGTTGACCACCGGGATGCTATTGAAGTTGGCTTTGTGCGTGTCAGTGCTGGCGCTGTTGTTTTTATTGTCAGGCATGACGCATCGGCTCCCTAAGGATGGCTTGAGTGGTGGAAACGCTCGAAGTGTTCGCGCTCGGTCTGGCCCATCCACACGTTCAATGACCACAGGTCGGCGACCGGAACATTGGTGAAGGGCAAATGATGCAGGTAGCCGTCGGCGCCGAATTCCGGGGTCAGGGTGCTGACCTGGTAACCGCGGGCTTGCTGCGAGCGCCAGATGCTTTCCCAGTGCTGCTGATGGAAAGCCAGTTCTTTTGCATATTCGGGAGCCGCCGGGTGTGGAACCTGCGGGCCCTGGTCGTAACCGACCCGTGCCTGGATATGGTGAACCCGCTCGATGAAAGCGCTCAGATCATCGGCCGGGTCATTCAACAGACGCTCGCAGGTTACGACCCAATGGCTGATGTCACTGGTGAACAACAGATCGGGCAATTGCCGGATCAACTCCAGGGTCACCCAAGGGTTGAACAGCGAACGCGAACGGTGAGTTTCGAAACTGCAGACCTGGCCGTGCTTGCGCGCCAGTTCCAGCGCCAGGCCAAAAAACTCCACTTGTTGTGGCAAGGACCAGCGGTCGTTGCCCGCCAACACGTTGACGAAACGTGGGCCGAGCTCGGCAGCCCAGGCGAGTTTCTGATCGAGGTCATTGAGGTGGATGGCAGGGGGCGCCGACTGGTCCGGCAGCACATCGTACGCCGTGAAAACCGTGCTGATATAACCCAGGCGATTGGCCTGGAGAAAGGCGGCGAACTCAGCCCGTTCACGGGCGTCCAGTGGCAGACGTGCTTCCATTCCATCAAAGCCCGCCTGCAGAAGCTCTTCAAGCGCCTGGGCCTTGCTGGCGGTGTAACCCCACAGCGTGCGGAAAATTTCCAGCTTCATCGGTGATCCTCAAAAATCCTCAGGCTTACTGCAAAAGCACTTCGACAAAGCCAGCCGGCGCTGCCGTGGCTGGTTCGCTGTGGAGCCGATGTTAGGCATAGGCGGCGGGGTGGAAGAATCCGAAAATTCAAATGAATACTTCAGACTTTCGTCAACAAATAGCTAGCTATTTATTGCGTTTTTCAAGGAGGATTTTATGAGCGAGTAGTTGTCTACGCTGGCTATTAGCGAGGGGTGCCACTGTTGCGGCATCATTTTGAAGAGTCCCAAGCGAGACTGGGGCGTTAATGGTCCGCTTCTGGGGTGATAGCCGTTTGTGGCGAAGGGCAGCAGTCGACCCATTATAGCTGCCGGTCAGCAATGGCTAAAATTGGCCATTTTCTGCATGTTGCGACTGAGCGGAACCCACAACCCAAAGCGGAAAGTCCGGGCACCAGAATCAGGTTTCGGATTGATGAGTCACCCAGTGTTTCATCTCTTCAGCAATGAAGTGGTTTACCAGGTCGCTGTACATCTTCTCGATTGCATCCGGGCTCAGGCCCTCGACCTCGGCCCACTCGCGACGTGTCGCCAGCATGGCCTTGAAACGCTCCGGAGCACGCACCGAAGTCGCCGAGGTCTTGAACTTCGAGGCAGCCAGCACGTAGTGAAAACGCTTGCCCAACAGCTTGATAACGACCTGATCAAGGGCATCGATTTCGCGTCGGATGTCCTCCATGCCCGCACACTCTGCGGGTTGCAACTGATTGATGACTTCCATGTAGGTGACTCCGCTTGTTAAAAAAAATGGTTAACCTTCGGAAGAGATATCGCCGCGGCATCTTCCGTGCGTGATACAGCCCGAATACCAGAATATCCGTTGTCCGCAGCACCAGGAGCAGTCTTTGACTAAGGCAGATCGGCGAACTAATTAAGCCACGTTACTCGATAAGATCGTAGGTAACTGTGTCAGCCCGTTGGGTGACTGCTTCTGGCCCGATTGCGGCCTGTGACGTTGAGTAGCCCCGAACCATGGTTGATGCATAGGAATGTGCTTTTACCGGAGAAAGTACGGAGTTTCAGGCTACGGATTATCGTGACGTATGGGCATAAGAACGATCACCTCATCCGCCACTTCCATTCGCAGCGTCTTGGCATTTCGCAAACCAGCGTCCGTCATTGCTCATACCTGTACGCCGAACAGATGGGATCAGGCGGTCACTGACCATGCGGTATGCGGTTGTACGGCTGACACCGAGCATGCCCGCGCAAGGCTCATGGCAATAGCTCGCGGCCCCGGGCATTGCCGGCGGTGCGTGCATGAATTGCCTCGTCGGCGCTGAGGAGAAGGCGACGATCATGGTGATCTTTTGCATGATAAGGCACATCTTGCGCCCTTCCTGAATACCGGCTGCACCTCGCTTCATCTCTGCGTTGCGTTCCGCTGCGTTCACAACTGATTCGCAGCGCGATAGGGCGATTTTGCGCGGTGTTGCAGGTTCGTTGGGACATCAGACGAAAGGCTTACTGAGTCATTCAAATGAATGATGGCTGGGTATTTGCCGCGAACTACACTCACACCGTCAAAATGCCATTAACTCTAGAGGAGTGTGCTCATGGCCACTGTAAATGGCAATGAATATGCCAATATTCTGACGGGTAGCGCCAGCAATGACACCCTCAATGGCCTGGGCGGTAACGACACACTCTACGGCAACGGTAGTGACGATACGCTGGACGGCGGCACCGGCAATGACCTACTTGTGGGGGGACGCGGCAGCGATACCTATCGGTTCGGCCAGGGCTATGGCTTCGATGTGATCGACAATTCCGGTGGCGCCAACAACGACGTCGACACCCTCCTGTTGACCAACCTCAACGCCAATCAGATTCGCCTGACCCGTATCGGCAACGACCTGGTGCTCAGCGTTCTGGCCAGTGGCGAGACCCTCACCGTGAGCCAGAACTTTCTCGATGCGGATCACGCGATCGACCGTATCCAGTTCGCTGACGGCAGCCGTTGGAGTGCCAGCGTGATGCTGGCCAATCTCTATTACCCGCCCGTCGTGCCGACCGATGGCGCCGACGTGATCAACGGTAATCCCGACGATGACAGTCTCCTCGGCCTGGGTGGCGACGATACGCTGTATGGCAACGGCGGTAATGACACGCTCGACGGCGGCAGCGGCAACGACCGCATGGAAGGCGGCGTGGGCAATGACACTTATGTGGTTGATGCCGCCAGTGATGTGGTGGTGGAGGCAAACAACGCCGGCGATGATCTGGTCCAGGCCAGTATCAACTACACCTTGGGCAACAACGTCGAGCGCCTGACCCTGACCGGCACTGCCAACATCAATGGCACCGGCAACACGCTGGCCAACACCCTGATCGGCAATGCCGGAAACAACCTGCTTGACGGCGGTGGCGGTAACGACCTGATCCAGGGCGGCGATGGCAATGACACGCTGCAAGGCGGTGCTGGCAATGACAGCCTGAACGGTGACGCTGGCAACGACCTGCTTGACGGTGGTGCTGGCAACGACAGCATGGTGGGCGGCAGCGGCGACGATATCTACATCGTCGATCAGAGTGGCGACAGCCTGTCCGAACTGGCAGGTGGCGGCAACGATACCGTCCGCGCCTCATTGAACTACAGTCTGGTCGCCAACCTGGAAAACCTCGAACTCACCGGCACCAGTAATCTCAATGGCACCGGCAATGCCTTGGCCAACAGCCTGATCGGCAACACTGGCAATAACCTCCTCGATGGTGGTGCCGGTGATGACTTTCTGGCCGGTCGTCGCGGCAGCGACACCTACCGCTATGGCACCAGCTATGGCAACGACGTGATCGATAACAGCGGCGGTGCCAGCGCCGACGTCGATACCGTGCAACTGGTCGGACTCAACAGTAACAACGTGCGCTTCGTGCACACCGGCAACGACCTGCAGATGGTGGTGCTGGCGACCTCCCAGACCCTGACCCTGAAAAACTTTTATCTGGGCGCCGATTACGAGATCGATCAGGTTCGTTTCGGCAACAACGTGGTCTGGAACACCGCCGCCCTCAAGGCCGCGGCTACCAGCCCGGTCAACGTCGCGCCGACTTCCACCAACGACAGTCAGAGCACCCTGGAGGACACGCCGGTCATCTTGGGCAGCGCTGACTTCGGCACCTACAGCGACCCGGAAAACACCCCGCTGGCCGCGGTGAAAATTACCAGTCTGCCGTTGCTCGGCAGCCTCCAGTACAACAACGGCAGTGCCTGGGGCGCGGTGGTTCAGGATCAGGTCATCAGCAAGGCCGACCTCGACGCCGGCAAACTGCAATTCGTCCCGGCCCTCAATGGCAATGGCAGCGGCTACGCCAGCATCGGCTTCAAGGTCAGCGATGGCACGGCCTTCGCGGTCAATGCCAATTCCCTGAGTGTCAATGTGACGCCGGTCAATGATGCGCCGACCGTCAGCAGCCCGGTCAGCCTGGCCAATGGTGTCGAAGACACGCCCTATACCTTTACCACTGCACAGCTGTTGGCCAATGCCAGCGACGTGGACGCGGGCACTACGCTGAGTGTGCAGAGCGTCAGCGTCGACTCAGGCCTCGGAGCCTTGACCAATAATGGCAACGGCACTTGGACCTTCACCCCGGCGAGCAACCTCAATGGTCCGGTGAATTTCGCCGTGGTCGTGAGTGACGGCAGTCTTCAGGTCACCACCTCGGCGCAGCTGAATCTGGCAGCGGTCAATGATGCGCCAGTGGTGAACGGGGTGCCGTGGACCGAGGGCAGCGAGAACGGGTTCATCTCGGCGAATGTGAGTACGAGCGTACAGGACCCGGACGGTGATTCGCTGACCTACACTTTTGCTCCTCAAAGCAGCCTGGGCGGTAGCGTTGCAGGATTTGCCGAGTCCCCCGGGGCCTTCTTCTACAGTGCCAACTCGCCGGCCATCGACAGCCTCGGTGCGGGAGCGCAGGCAGTCGATGTGATTTCCTATATCGTGCAGGACGGGCACGGCGGTTCCGCCGCCGGCACCTTCGAGATCCACTTGAGCGGGGTCAACGATGCGCCGATCGTGTCCGGGCCGGTCAGTTTACCGGACGGCGTGGAAGACAGCGCCTACACCTTGACTGCTGCCCAGTTGCTGGCCAACGCCAGCGACGTGGATATCGGCGACAGCCTGAGCGTGCAAAGTGTCAGCGTCGACCCGGCTGACGGCTTGATCACGGCCAACCCCGACGACAGCTGGACCTTCACCCCGACGCTGGATCGCAACGGCCTGGTAAATTTTGCGTTAGTGATTGCCGACAGTGCTGGTGCGACGGTCGCAACTTCGGCCAACCTCAGTCTCGCGTCGGTTGACGATGCTCCCGCCGCAGTGGCCACGGTGACTGCGCTGAGCGATGACAGTGGTACCGCCGGCGACTTCCTCACCAACGTCGCCAGCCAGACCGTGAGTGGCACTTACACCGACAACCTGAACTCTGGCGAGATCATCCAGGTTTCCGCCGATGGTGGTACCACCTGGGTCAATGCGGCGGCCGATAACGCCACCCATAGCTGGAGCGCCAGCGGCGTCACCTTGATCAGCAGCGGCACCGGCTTGCTGGTCCAGACCATCAATGCCACCGGCAACAGCCGCGCCGGCACCGGCCACAGCTACACCCTCGATAACAGCGCTGATGTCGGTAACGACCTGAGGGTCATACTCGCCGACAGCCTGATCAACAACGCCGAGAAGACCGCGATCGCCTACAGCGTGACTGGCCTCGACGCGGACGCCAGCGCCGCCATCACCTTCAGCGACGCGAGCAATCACCACGTGGTCGGCGTCAACGGCAGCGCCGACCTGTCCAGCCTGAGCGATGGCCCGATCAAGGTGTCGATCGTCGCCACCGATGTTGCCGGCAACAGCGCCATCCACGGCAGCGGGACTAGAACACTGATGTTCGATGACCTTGCACCTGGTAGTGCGTTGAACAATCAGTACATGTATCTCGGCGTCACCGTGTCTGAGGCCATGATTGTTAGTTCTTCGCCTTTACTTCCTTCTCACTCAGGAACGAGCCTCGCCTATTCTGAATTGGGCTTGATGACCTTCACCTTCAATTCGGCCATTGGCAATATCCAATCGGTGTCGGCCTATGTTTCGGGTGGCGCGGGTACCGGCCTCTTTGCTTACAACGCCTCGGGCGTGTTGGTAGGGCAAGCGCTGTTGGCGGGGGATGGAGTTAATACCCTGCTGAGCGTGACCTCCTCGGGAGGCCCGATCGTGGGGCTGCAGATCAGCGGCGACGGGTGGTTCCTCGGGGTGGATGACCTTACCTTCTCAGGCGGCGTCGGGCTCATACTGGACACCAGCGCCGACACGGGCGGCGACCTGACGGTGTCGCTGGCCGATGCCCTGATCAATAACGCCGAGAAAACGGCGGTCGCCTACACGGTTTCCGGCCTCGATGCGGACGCCAGCGCCACGGTCAGTTTCAGCGATGGCAGCCACAGCGTCGTCGGAGTCAACGGCAGCGCCGACCTGTCCAGCCTGAGCGATGGCCCGATCAGTGTGTCGGTAACGGCCAGCGACACGGCCGGCAACACCGCCAGCGGCACCGGCAGCACATTCACCCTCGATACCACCGCGCCGCTGGTAAGCGGCCCGGTGACCCTGGCCGATGGCAGTGAAGACTCCACCTATACCTTCAGCGCCGCGCAACTGTTGGCCAATACCAGCGACACCGGCAATACGCCGAGCGTGAAGAGCGTCAACGTCAGTCCGAACGATGGCACACTCACCGACCATGGCAACGGCAGCTGGACCTTTACCCCGGCAGCCAACCGCAATGGTGCAGTGACGTTCAATGTGGTGGTCACCGACGGAGGCAACGACGTGGCGACCTCTGCCAACCTCAACCTTGCACCGGTCAACGACCCGCCGACCCTGGCCAACCCGCTCACCGATCAGAATGCCAGCCAGGATAACTCCATTAACTTCAGCGTCCCGGCCGATACCTTCGTCGATGTCGATGGCGACACACTCAGCTACAGCGCCAGCCAGGCCAACGGTGACTCCTTGCCTGCGTGGCTGAGCTTCGACCCGGTCAACCGCAGCTTCAGCGGTACACCGGGGAATGGCGATGTGGGCAGTCTGAGTGTGCGGGTGACGGCTACCGATGGCAGCAATGCCACGGCGAGCAGCAGTTTCGTCCTGAGCATCGGCAACACCAATGATGCGCCGGTTGTCAGCGCTCCGAGCGCGTTGCCTTCTGGCACGGAAGACACGGCCTATGGCATTACCGCCGCGCAGTTGCTGGCCAACGCCAGCGACCCGGACGGCGATGCCTTGTCCGTCGCCAACCTTAGCGCCAACCACGGTACGCTGGTCGATAACGGCGATGACAGTTGGACCTTCACGCCGGATGCCAACTACAACGGCGCGGTCACGCTCAACTACCAGGTCATCGATGGTAACGGCGGTTCGGTCGCCACCAACCAGGGCTTCAGCCTGGCGGCGATTAATGACGCACCGACAGGCGCGGTTGCAATCAGCGGCAACGCTACCGCAGGGCAGACACTGAGCGCGAGTAATTCGCTGGCCGATATCGATGGGCTGGGAATCATCGGCTATCAGTGGCAACGCTCGAGTGACGGCAACAGCTGGAGCGCCATTGCCAGTGCCACTGGCAATACCTACACGCTGAGCGCTGCTGATGTCGGCCAGCATGTGCGTGTCGAGGCGCGCTACATTGATGACGGTGGTACGGCTGAGGTGGTGGCGAGCGCTGCCACCACGCCGGTGGCAGCGCAGTTGAACCTAATCGAAGGCGGTCCCGGCAACGATCCGCTGACCGGTACAGCGGCGGCTGATTCCCTGCTCGGCCACGGAGGTAACGACACGCTGCTCGGCCTCGCAGGCGACGACGAACTCGAAGGTGGTGCCGGAAACGATCGGCTCGACGGTGGAGCGGGCAACGACAGCGCGGTCTACAGTGCCGGCATGAACCAGTACACCTTCACTTTCGACCCGCATGGCTATCTGGCGGTCGAGGCTGGTGTAGGGAGCGGCGAGGCCGGGCGAGACCAGATCAGCGCTGTCGAGCAACTGCACTTTGCCATTGGCACGGTCACGGTCAACGGCGCCCCGGGAGGGGAGGTGCTGGTCAACACAACCACGGCCAACAATCAGATAAACCCGAGCGTAGTGGCGCTGGCTGGTGGCGGTTATGTGGTGATCTGGCAAGCGCTCAACTTGATTGGCAATGGCTACGACATCTATGCGCAGCGCTATGACGCCAACGGCAACAAGTTTGGCGAGGAAGCACTGGTCAACCCTTTTCTTGCGAATGATCAGACTAACCCCAGTGTCGCGGGCCTGGCCGGAGGCGGCTACATAGTGACTTGGGAGTCCTATGGTCAGGACAGCAGCGGCTACGGCGTGTACGCGCAACGCTATGATGCCAGTGGCGCAGCTGCGGGGGGCGAGGTGCGGGTCAACACCGTCACCGTGAATGAACAGCTTAACCCTCGCGTGGCGGCACTGGCGAACGGCGGCTATGTGGTGAGCTGGATGTCCTGGGACCAGGACGGCAGCGCCTACGGCGTGTACGCGCAGCGCTATGATGCCAGTGGTGCCGCTATGGGGGGCGAGGTGCGGGTCAATAGCACCACTTTTAGCAGTCAGCAACAATCGACGATCGGTGCGCTCAGTGACGGCGGCTATGTGGTGAGCTGGATGTCTTTGGGCCAGGACGGCAGCGACTTCGGCGTGTACACACAGCGTTACACCACCAGTGGTGCCGCTGTGGGGGGCGAGGTGCGGGTCAATACCGTCACCGTGAATGATCAGACTAACCCCAGTATCGCGGGCCTGGCTGGAGGCGGCTACGTGGTGACTTGGGAGTCCTACGGTCAGGACGGTAGCGGCTATGGGGTGTATGCGCAGCGCTACGCTGCCAGCGGCGCAACTGTGGGGGGCGAGGTGCGGGTTAACAGCACCACGGCCAGCGATCAGTATCAACCGACGATCAGCGGGCTCAGCGACGGCGGCTATATGATTATCTGGGTTTCCAGCAACCAGGACGGCAGCGGCTTGGGCATCTACGCGCAGCGCTACGCTGCCAACGGTGCAGCGGTGGGTGACGAGGTACGGGTAAACGGCACCACGGCCAGCGATCAGTACCAACCGACGATCAGCGGGCTCAGCGACGGCGGCTACGTGGTGAGTTGGATGTCCTACGGTCAGGACGGCAGCGGTGGGGGCATCTACGCGCAGCGTTACGATGCCAGCGGCCAGGCGGTCGTCAACACGCTGACGCTTGCGGGCGATGCTGGCGACAATCTAGTCCAGCTCGGCAGCGGCGACGAGCGCATTGCCGGAGGCGGGGGCAACGACACCTTGTTTGGTGGAGAAGGCCACGACACTGCGCTGTATCAGGGCAATCAGCACGACTTTGCGTTTAACGCACAGGCGGTTGACCTGATCAGCGTCAACGATATGAATTCTGCAAACGGCAACGAAGGTCTCGATACCTTGCACGGCTTCGAAACGCTGCAGTTTGGCGATGGCGTGCGGCTGCAGGCGTTGCGCGGCGAGGTGCGGGTTAACAGTACCACTTTAGATACTCAGCAAGACCCGATGATTGCCGCGCTCAGCGACGGCGGTTATGTCGTGAGTTGGACGTCCTTCGGCCAGGACGGCAGCAACACGGGCGTCTACGCGCAGCGCTACGATGCCAGAGGTGCAGCTATGGGTGGCGAGGTGCGGGTCAACAGCACCACGCTCAGTAGTCAGGAGCAACCGGCGATCAGCGCGCTCAGTGACGGCAGTTATGTGGTGAGTTGGGCGTCCTTCGGACAGGACGGCAGTAACTGGGGGGTTTACATGCGGCATTACGACGCCAATGGCGCAGCCGTGAGTGGCGAGGTGCGGGTCAACAGCACCACGGTCGACAGCCAGGAGCACCCGGCGATCAGTACGCTCAGTGACGGTGGTTATGTGGTCAGTTGGAGTTCCTACGGCCAGGACGGCAGCAACACGGGCGTCTACGCGCAGCGCTACAATGCCAGCGGCGCAGCGGTGGGCGGCGAGGTGAAAGTCAACAGCACCACGCCCGACAATCAGGATCAACAGGTGATAGCTGCGCTTAGCGATGGTGGTTTTGTGGTGAGTTGGACGTCCAGGGATCAGGACGGCAGCAACACAGGCATCTACGCGCAGCGCTACGATGCCAGCGGCGCGGCCTTGGGTGCCGAGGTGCGGGTCAATAGCACCACGCTCGGCAGTCAGGAGCTACCGGCGATTAGCGCGCTCAGTGAGGGTGGTTATGTGGTTAGTTGGACGTCCTATGGCCAGGATGGCAGCGACTGGGGCGTCTACGCGCAGCGCTACGATGTCAACAATGCAACCGTGGGTGGCGAGGTGCGGGTTAACAGCACCACGCTCGATAGTCAGGAACAATCAGTGATAGCTGCGCTCAGCGACGGCGGTTATGTGGTGAGCTGGATGGCCAATTTCCAGGATGGCAGCAGCTGGGGTATCTACACGCAACGTTACGACGCCAGTGGCGCGGTTGTGGGTGGTGAGGTGAGGGTCAACAGCACTACCTTCGACAGTCAGATGCTACCGACAATTGGCACTCTCAGTGATGGTGGTTATGTGGTGAGTTGGACGTCCAGCGACCAGGATGGTAGTGGTTACAATATCTACAGCCAACGCTACGACGCCAACGGCAACCCTGTCCTCGACCACCTCGAATGGACCGGCGACGCTTCGGCCAACCTGATCCGCAGTACCCTCGAAACCGACTGGTTCAGCGGCGGTACCGGTGCCGATACCTTCCAGTTCGCACAGTTGCCGGGCGATCGTGCCGATCTGATCACCGATTTCACCCAGGGCAGCGACGTGCTGGCGCTCAACAGTGGGCTATTCAACCTGCAGGGTACGACCGTCGCTGACACACTGGCCAACGTCAGCGGCGCGCAGAACGAGGTGGCGGGCGCGCATCTGGTGTTCAATCAGAATGACCACACGCTCTATTACGATGCCGACGGCGCAGCCAACGGCAACGCGGTCGCGGTGGTAACCCTGACCGGTGTGACGACTCTGACGGCGAGCGATGTGCAGCTGTACGTTTAAGGTGCCGGGGGTTGCAGGACAAACCCGTCCTCAACCCCCGATCAACCGGGTAAAGAGGTTGATCAGTTGCGCCTGGCGGGTGGTGCCGGTTTTGCAAAACAGTGCACGCAACTGGGTCTTCACGGTGTTGATAGAGACGTTCAGGCGTGCGGCGCAGCCTTCCAGGGTCAGCCCCTGAGCCAGCAGTTCGGCCAGTCGGTGTTCGGCTGGGCTGAGCTGGAAAAGTTCGGCCAGCAGGCTCATCTGAGGCTGGTTCTCCAGAGCGCCAGCAGCACCAGCGGCTTCTGGAGGTGTTGGCTGAAAGCGGATTTCGCCGGCAGCGGGGGTAACTAGCAGTTCCTGCTACTGGGAGGGCGTTAAAGTGCAGCCAGCTGGTGTGTCGCTTGCCATCTTTGCCGCTGGCGCTGCCGCTGCTGCGGCGGATCAGCGCCTGCAGGCTGGTGTCCCTGGTTCGTGATGTGCAGGCGGGCGAAGTTCTCATAGCGGGAAGCCACTCTGGCTCAGCAGGTCGCGTATACCTTCCCTCGGGTATGCGAGTCATCTTGGGGTGATGGCAGGTTGGTGAGCCGGTTTAACGCTGCTGCAGACGAGCGAAGAGGCTGACCAGCTCGGCCTGCCGCTCCGTGTCGGTCTTGCGAAACAGAGCGCGCAATTGCGTGCGCACGGTGTTAATGGACACGCTCAAACGAGCCGCACAGTTTTCCGGGGTGAGTCCCTGAGCCAGGAGTTCGGCCAGGCGCTGCTCGGCCGGGGTGAGCCGGAAGAGCTCAGCCAGCAGCTGGGATTGTGGCTGGTTTTCCAGCAGTGCCAATAGTACCAATGGTTTTTGGAAGAGGCGGTTGAAGGCCACTTCGGCTGGGACCGGCGTGACCAGCAACTCCTGCTGCTGAGTGGGATTGAGGCGCAGCCAGCTGGCGTGTCGCTTGCCGTCCTTGCCGGCGGCGCGGCGGATCAGCGCCTGTAGGCTGGTGTCCTGGTTCGTGCTGTGCAGGCGTGCGAAGTTCTCATAGAGCGGGAAAGCGCTCTGGCTCATGTGTCGTGCCGCCGCCTGGTTGCAATAGAGTACATGACCGTCGCCGTCTAGCAGCCAGAGCGGGGTGGGGTGGTGGTCCAGCAGCAGGTCGCGTGTGGTCAGTTCTAATTCCAGGTGGTTGACCTTGCTGGACAGTTTAGCGGCCTTAAGCAAGTGCGGGCTAACCCGCTGCAGCAGTGCATGTTGTTGGGCGGTTGGCAAGGGGGCGCCGACCTCGTTGAGCACGGTCAGGTAGATACCTGAATCGGCCTGTTCCTCTAGCTTGACGCAGGAGAGGTTATGCAGCCCGAAGGGAATGTAAAACTCCTGATAATAAGGGTCGCGCCGGATGCGTTCAGGGCCGAAATCTATGAGGTCGTTGTACCAGTGACCCACACCGCGGGAGCGGACGAAGTCAAGGCCCGGATCCAGATTGCAGTAGTGGCGGTTGTAGACGTCGATCCCGGCGGGGTCGCACAGGTTGAGGGTGGTGGAGGCGTGAGTGCCGTTCTTGCGGTAATCCGCGAACAGTAACAAGCCCTGCTGTCGCCCGCTGGCCGCGACCAGTAGTTTGAGCAGTGGCCGCCAGGCGGAGTCGTCCAGCACGCACTCATAACAGAGGCCGACCAATTCGTCGTAGACCTTCTGTTCATCCAGACGTGGCATGGCAAGCCTCTCTGCTAGCGGTTGGCGTCGCGCCGTCGAACTTGCGGGCGCTACGCTTTCATATGGCTCATGGCCGACCTTTCTGCAATGCCGGTGGTCGGTGAAAGGGCTGTAAGGGGGGTGAAAAAACCTCCTGCGCCCAAGCCTGGCGTGACACGTTGGCAGCAACACTTACCCGGCAGCCCTGGCTGCAAGCCGGCTTTTCCGATGGATGGCCATTGGTGGATGCTGCTGAAATTTTCCTACTCGGCTGGCGCCGTCTGCTGCAGTCACTCGGTGAAGTACATGCACACGAGCTTGCCGGTATCGGTTTAGCAGCCTGCGACTTCTTTGCCTCCTGTCTTTTGTCGCGGACTCACCTTGCCTCCTGACTGCTTCTGGCCGACCGCTGTGTGTTCCGAAAGGCTGCAACCCTGAGCGGAACACTCGTCAATGTCTGTCAGGGTCGAAAGCTGATTGCTCCGCTATTGCAGCGGAACATACACATCAGTTTGCCATTGATCCTGCGGCGTCTCAGGCCGGTTGCTGCTTGTTGCGAAGGGCTGCAATCGGCCGATTCTGTTGAAAAAGTCGGCCATGGTTCCCACGGCAGAAAAGTAGGCGCTTGAGATTGAAATCTTTACTTTTTGAGCAGAGGATTTCGGGCTCAGATTTCGCTTAGCGGCGCGCAAAAGAGGCGTTTTCAGCGGTCAGTATGCGGGTCGTCTGGAAGGACCGACTTTTTCAACAGTATCGGCCAAAAGCGGGCGTTGGCTACCAACACTAGCAATGACCCAGAAGCGTTTCGATGGCTCACTCAGCGCAGAGGGGATCTGCTTAAAGTTTTCCGCAGGTAGCTTGCTGATGAAGGGTACAAATGCTTGAGCTGAGCTGTCTGGGTAATTGCGACAGGCGCTTTACCCCTATCAAGCAGTTCGTACCCGTTGGCCGTGAAAAAATTAACAGCGCTTTGGGTCAACAAATGCAGTCGGGCTGCGCCTCGGGAGACCGCGTATTGTTCCAGTTCCGACAATACCGCTGCACCCAGTCCCGCTCCACGATGCTCCTCGCAAACGACCATAGAGCGCAGCAGGAGATCAGGGCCACTACCCATAAGCAACCAATTTCCCATCCACGTCGAATCGGTAGAACTGCCACCCGGGATCGCTCACATCATCGTAGGGCAATCCAGCTTGACTCAAAGACGCACGGAGCTGATTAAAACCGCTCGCTCCTACTTTAATCATCTGAATCATCAGTGCTCTTATAGGCTCTCTGACACTCAATGCTAGCAGGCTCAATCCTTATCACCGATCAATCGACAACGGCACTTTAATTCGTCCGCATGGGGTCGTTTTCGGCCAGTCGTGACAGGCAGAAAACGACCGAGGGTGTGTAAAAACGTTTTTGAGCGAGCCAGCTACTCAAAAACCGGACTGAAAATCGCGCTTCTACGCGAAATTCACATCTGCTGACGTGCCGATAAATTTCAGATTTAACATAGGCGCGCACACTTTGATTTTGGCGAAGCGTTTTTACACACTCTGGACCCATTGATACCGGTGGCGACAGGCAGAAATCGGTTGAAAAGTAGACATTCATTCGTGTCGGCCAAAGACGAAATGAAGCAAGTCAGCATGTCTTGTGGTGACAACTATCTATTCCCAATACGAAATGAACCTACGATTGAATAGATAACGATGCAGTCATTTGCGCGTGACACACCGCCAGAATCTCATCGGCCAGCGCCGAGTCGTCAGGACAGGCGCGCGATAACATGATCGCACCGACCGCGCGCGCCAACAGGTCGATCACTTTCTCCCTAGCCTCACCCGCTGGCGCATCCGGCCCGGTCGGGTATTTTTCGCCGAGAATTTGCAGCGTGCGCTCAATGCCCTCAGCGAATGCTGACTTCACATCGCCGGACTGACGCGCAGCGTCGCCGCACAACGCTGCCATGGTGCAACCCGTGGCGCGCCCGTCGCGATGATCCCTGGACACATACACATCGATGAAATCCTTGATGCTCAGTGCTTCAGCGCTGATCAGCGATTGCGCAAGGCTGTTGGCCGAGGCCTCAGCCATCAAGTCGGCCTTCGAACCGAAATGTTTGTAGAAACCGCCATGGGTGAAACCGGCAGCGGCCATCAAGTCGGCTACGCCGACACCGTCAAAACCGCGTTCGCGAAACATGGCCGAGGCCGTTTCGACGATGTGCTCCCGATTTGCCTGGGCCTGGGCCTTGCTCACTCGCATGTTCGATACCTCGTTACCGCTGGAAATTCGTGGGTTGATGATACATGGATGTTGATCATAATCAAAATTGTTGACAGTTTAGATTTCGATCATCATCCTAAATGCCGGCGATATGAAATTCACCAACGGGCACGGAACAAACACCCATGAGCGACCAGAATCTGTTTACCCCTTACACGCTTGGCACGCTGAAACTGTCAAACCGCGTGGTTCTCGCCCCGCTGACGCGCAATCGCGCCGGAAAAGGCTTTGTACCGAGTGAATTTGCTGCTGCCTATTACAGCCAGCGAGCCAGCGCGGGCTTGCTGATTTCCGAAGCCTCGCAGATATCCCAGCAGGGACAGGGCTATCAGGACACGCCAGGCATTTACACACCGGCTCAGATAGAGGGATGGCGCAAGGTGACCGATGCCGTGCACGCCAAGGGCGGGAGAATTTTCCTGCAACTGTGGCATGTGGGCCGTGTTTCCCACGTCGATCTGCAACAGCACGGCGCGGCGCCGGTAGCCCCTTCCGCGCTTCGTCCCGCGACCAAGGTGTTCGTCAACAACCGCTTCGAGGACGTTTCCGAGCCACGAGCATTGGAAGCTGACGAATTGCCGGGCATCGTCAACGATTTCCGCCAAGCGGCGGCAAACGCCATTGCGGCAGGCTTCGATGGCGTGGAAATCCACGGTGCAAACGGCTATTTGCTGGATCAGTTCATCAAGGACGGCTCCAACCTGCGTACTGATGCGTACGGCGGCTCAATCGCAAACCGTGCGCGTCTGCTGCTGGAAGTGACGGCTGCCGTGGCCGCCGAGATTGGTGCTGATCGCACGGGCATTCGCCTTTCGCCTGTCTCGCCGGCCAATGGTGTATCGAGCCGTGATCCGCAGGCCCAGTTCAATTACATCGTCGATCAACTCAATGCTCTGGACATCGTTTATCTGCACGTCGTCGAAGGCGCGACCGGTGGACCTCGCGACGTGGCGCCCTTTGATTTCGGCGCCTTGCGTCTGCGCTTCAAGAACACCTACATCGCCAACAATGGCTATGACCTGGGCCTGGCCACGGAAAGCCTTGCGCATGACAAGGCCGACCTGATCGCCTTTGGCCGTCCTTTTATCGGCAACCCTGATCTGGTGGAGCGGCTCAAAACCGGTGCGCCACTGTCCGCCTTTGACCCTTCCACGCTCTACGGCGGCGGAGCGGCGGGATACATCGACTACCCGACGCTTGACGAATCCAGCGCTGTCGCGAACCAGGCACAGGCTGATCGGGCCTGATTTTGATCGTGCATCCAACCCATTCATGTTCCCGAAAAAAGAGCTGACATCATGACTACTCGTCCTACCGTTCTCATCACTGGCGCTTCCACCGGCATCGGCGCGGTTTATGCCCAACGTTTCGCCCAACGCGGGCATGATCTGGTGTTGGTCGCCCGCGACCAATCGCGCCTGGAAACGCTCGCCGCAAGGTTGCGTGACGAACACAGCGTCGCCATTGAGGTGGTTCCGGCCGACCTGACTCAACTCAGCGACCTGCACACTGTCGAAGCGCGCCTGCGGAATGACGAGCGCATCGGCATCCTCGTCAACAATGCCGGTGCCGCGCAGTCCGGCACCTTCATCGAGCAAAGCACCGACAGCGTTGCGCAGCTGGTGGCCCTCAACACCACTGCACTGGTGCGACTCGCCAGCGCCATCGCGCCACGCCTGGCCAAAGCAGGTGAAGGCGCGATCATCAACATTGGTTCGGTGGTGGGCCTGGCGCCTGAATTTGGCATGTCGGTCTATGGGGCGACCAAGGCGTTTGTGCTGTTCCTTTCCCAAGGCCTGAGCCTGGAACTTTCGCCTCTGGGTGTTTATGTGCAAGCCGTATTGCCCGCCGCCACCCGCACGGAGATTTGGGACCGCGCCGGTATCGACATCAACACCTTGAGCGAAATCATGGAAGTGGATGACCTGGTCGATGCCGCACTGGTCGGCTTCGACCGCCGCGAACCGGTGACCATTCCTCCGTTGCAAGAAGGCGAGCGCTGGGATGCCCTGCAAACCGCACGTCAGGGTCTTTTGTCGCAGATCAGACAGTCCGCCGTGGCACCACGCTATTTGACTCAAGTCTGAACCCTGTCGAGCAGGTCGGCCTCGCCCCGCAATCGGACGGAATAAACATGACTCTTTTGGCTAGAAGCAATCATCCAGGTTCGCAGTCGTCATTTATCAACGCGGCGAACCAGTCGGTCCTGGTTGGCGGGATACCTTTCGCCTATCGTGATCAGGGACCCAGAACGCAGGTCCCGCTGGTCATGTTCAATCATTGGGGGGCGGTGCTGGATAACTTTGACCCCAGGATCATTGACGGTCTGGCAAAAAACCGGCGTGTCATCACCACCGATTACCGCGGTATCGGTGGCTCGGGTGGCGCCGCGCCATTGACCGTCGGTGAGATGGCTGACGATGGCATCGGCTTTATTCGTGCGTTGGGTTTGGACAAGGTTGACCTGCTCGGCTTTTCACTCGGAGGCTTCGTCGCTCAAGACATCGCCCTGAAAGCTCCCGAACGCGTGCGCAGGCTGATCCTCACCGGAACCGGCCCGGCCGGCGGCACAGGCATCGACAACGTCGGCTCGGTGACCTGGCCGTTAATGATCAAGGGTCTGCTGACGCTACGAGATCCCAAGTTCTACCTGTTCTTTACCACCACGGCCAACGGACAACGTGCTGCGTCCGAGTATTTGCAACGATTGAAAGAGCGCCGGCAAGACCGGGACAAAGGCCCGACACCCCGCGCGTTTTTACGGCAATTGAAAGCCATTACTGCGTGGGGCAAGCAAGCGCCGCAAGAACTCGGTCGCCTGCGGATGCCGACGCTGATAGCCAACGGGGACAACGACATCATGGTGCCCACTGTCAACTCGCTTGAGCTGGCAAAGCGAATCCCCAACGCGCAACTGATCATTTACCAGGACGCCGGGCACGGCAGCATTTTCCAGCACCATACCGATTTCGTGGCCAAGGCTTTGGCGTTCCTCGACGGCTGACAACCTGAACGTCGCATCGCATCAACGTTGCCGGGGCCGTGCCCCATTCTCATTCCACCGACAAGAGCAGCTGCAACATGAAGGCATTTTTTATCGACCGCTACGGCAAGCAGAACGGAATGATTGGCGAAGTGCCCGATCCTGCGGTCGGTGCGCATGACGTGCTGATCCAGGTGCATGCAACGAGCGTGAACCCGTTGGACTCGAAGATCAGAACCGGGGAATTCAAACTGATCCTGCCCTATACATTTCCATTGGTATTGGGCAATGACCTGGCGGGTGTGGTCGTTCGCACGGGCTCGGCGGTGAAGCGATTCAATCCAGGAGACGAAGTCTATGCACGCCCTCCCGAGGATCGGATCGGGACGTTTGCCGAACTGATCGCCGTGAACGAAAACGCGCTCGCGATGAAACCCTCGAACCTTGACATGGCCGAAGCGGCGTCCGTCCCCTTGGCCGCCTTGACGGCCTGGCAGGCGCTGGTTGAGACCGCCCAGGTGAAAAAAGGCCAGAAGGTATTGATTCATGCCGGATCCGGCGGTGTTGGCACGTTTGCCATCCAGCTCGCCAAACACCTCGGCGCCTTCGTTGCGACGACCACCAGCACGGCGAATGTCGAATGGGTGGCGGCGCTCGGGGCGGATGTGGTCATCGACTACAAGCAGCAAAATTTTGCAACCGAATTGCACGATTTCGACGTGGTATTGAACAGCCTGGGCAACGATGTACTGATTAAATCAGTCGAAGTTCTCAAGCCCGGTGGGCAGCTCATTTCCCTCTCCGGACCACCGACAGCAGAATTTGCCCAAGAGCAAGGCTTGTCCTGGATGCTGCGGCAAGTCATGCGCCTGCTGAGCAGCGGTATTCGTAGAAAAGCCCGCAAGCATGGGGTGAGCTATGCATTTTTGTTTATGCGTGCCGACGGGGTGCAACTGCAAAAAATCACCTCGCTTATCGAAGCGGGCGTCATCAAACCGGTCATCGATCGTTCCTTCCCTTTTGAATCGACAGCAGAGGCGTTGCGGTACGTCGAGCAGGGCAGATCAAAAGGCAAAGTCACCATAACAATCAAATAAGCGCACTACACAAAATGTCCGTAGATAACGTGCATGCCGCCAAGTATCAGACTCCAGCGCCTGAACCAGAGGAGCAGCCACCGCACAACAGGCACACACAGGAGCAGTTGCAACCGGAAGTCGCACCTCTAGAAAAGCCGGTGATTATTTGGCGTAGCTTGATGCTTGAGCAGTGACGAGAAATGATTGAAGCCGCTCCTCAATCGAAACAATGCTTACATCGCCACAAGCTCGTAGCGAATGGCAAGTTTGCATCAAAAGCGGATGTAGGCCGAACGTCCGCTAATGGCCTGCGCAGTATTAATGCCCCGGCATTGGACTGCTTGGGCGTTTTACATCGCGTTTTCGCCTGACCGAGCCAGGGCTCGCAATGCGGCTCGGTTGAGGCAACCGGGGTGTACGCAGTAACAGGCTGATTTCTTCTGCGCTGACCGCTTTGCTGAAAAAGTGGCCCTGAATCTCATCGCAGCCGTTTTCACGCAGGAAGGTTTGCTGCTCTTCGGTTTCGACACCTTCGGCAATGACCTTGAGGTTCAGTTTGTGCCCCAACGAAATCACCGCGGTGGCGATGGCTTTGTCGTTCTCGTTGTCGGGCAGGTCGCGCACGAAAGACTGGTCGATCTTGAGTCTCGCGATCGGAAAGCTTTTCAATGCTGCGAGACTGGAGTAGCCAGTGCCGAAGTCGTCGATCGAGAGGCTGATCCCCATTGATTGCAGTTCCTTCATTTTGCTGATGGCTTGCTGAAGGTCTTGCATGATCAGGCTTTCGGTCAGCTCCAGCTCAAGGTACATCGGGTCCAGCCCGGTTTCTTGCAAGGCATGCATCACCCGGTCGATCAGGTCCCTTTCGACGAACTGGCGTGCAGAAATATTCACTGACATGGTAATCGGCGGCCAGCCCGCATCCTGCCAGGCCTTGTTCTGTCTGCACGCGGCATGAATCACCCAGTCGCCGATGGGCACGATCAACCCGGTTTCTTCGGCCTGCGGAATGAATTTGATTGGAGACACGATGCCAAGTTCGGGGTGCTGCCAGCGGATCAGTGCCTCTACGCCGATAATCTGGCCTGACTGCAAATCCACCTGTGGCTGGTACAGCAGCAGGAACTCGTCATGGTTGAGTGCGTTTCGAAGCCCGTCTTGCATGGCGAGCTTGCCCTGAACCTTGTTATTCATCTCGCTCGTATAGAACTGGTAACTGTTGCGACCCAGTTCCTTGGCCCGGTACATGGCGGCATCCGCGTTGCTGAGCAACGTGTCGGTATCGCTGCCGTCGGCAGGGTAGGTGGCCAACCCCATGCTGCAGGTGACGTGGAGTGTATGCCCGCTGAGTTGAATCGGTCGCAGGATGGCTTCCTGGATTTTGTGCAGGGCTGGAGTGACGCCGTCGAGGTCTGAGGGCTGGTCGAACAGGATGATCACAAACTCGTCGCCACCCAGTCGCACGACGGTGTCGGTGCGGCGTACGCACTCCAGCATGCGCTGGGCGACGGTTTTCAGCAGTTCGTCTCCAGCACTGTGTCCAAGGCTGTCATTCACCAGTTTGAATTTGTCCAGATCGAGAAACACCACCGTCACCAGGCGGTCGTAGCGCTGGGCATAAAGCATTGCCTGCTTGAGACGGTCTTCGAGCAGTGTGCGATTCGGCAGCCCGGTCAGTGCGTCATGGTCGCCCATATAGCGAATGCGCTTTTCGGTAAGCTGGCGTTCTATCGCAATACCGGCAAGCGGTGTCGCCATGTCAATCAGTCGCGTCTCGGCCGAGCTGGGGCTGCGTACGGTATTGGAATACAAGGCAAACGTCCCCAATACCTTTCGCTCATGGGACAGAATCGGCGTCGACCAGCAGGCTCGAAATCCATAGGGCGCAGCGGCTGAACGGTACGCTTCCCACAGCGGATCCAGCTCGATATCCGTGACGATGACCGGTTCTCGTCGATACACCGCGGTGCCGCATGAACCGACGTTCGGACCGATTGCAATCCCGTCAATGAGCTGGTTATAGGCTTTCGGCAAACTGGGGGCCGCCCCGTGCAGCAGGTGTTTGCCATCCTCATCCAGCACCAGGATGGACACCATCATCCCCTTCAACTGGGACTCCACCAGGTGAGCCAGGCTGTCGAGGACTTCTGCCAGCTCGGTGCTCCTGGCGATCAGCTCCAGGACATGACGTTGTCCGGCACGGATCACGGCTTCTTGCTCCAGTCGGCTGTTTTGCAGGGCGAGCCGCTCTGTGGCGATACTCAATTGGACCGTTCTTTTTTCCAGTTGAAGTCGGTCTTTGAGGAATTGATTTACCGCGCGAGCCATGTTGCCGATCTCGTCTTTCCCATGTTCTGCCATCATCAAATGCGTTTTGTCAGTGTGTTCCTGACGCAATTGCCGGCTAATTTCATTCAGACGCATGAGCACATGACGGCCCATGAAGACCCGGGTCACGAACCAGGCGAATACCAGGCTGGCGCCCAGCATGATCAGCACCCATTGCTGGCTACGATTTGAGGCTTCGACCAGGCGCTGCAGGGCTTCGCGATAGTCTTCGGTGTAAGCGCTGGATTGCGCACGGGCCACCGCGACCAGAACCCCAGCCTCATTCTTCAGTTCCTCATTGAAGCGCTGTATGACGTTGTGCTGATTGATGAGCTTCAGGCGCAGGGAGAAGAGATCAGGTGTCTTCACATCCGCGCCGGGTAACTGGCCTGCGGTGCGTGACAGGCGCTCATATCGGATCCGCAGCCGTTGCACGGCATCACTGTCAACAGCTTGCGGCAGATCGAAAAGTAACACCGCCAGTTCGAGGCTGGCCTGGGTCTGAGTCGCGGTTAACCGGGCGGTGTGATCCTCCATGGTTTGTTCGAAGGTGACCTCGGTTTGCAGCAGGCCTTCTCGCAGCTGAGCAACGATGTTGGCGGTATTGCGGAACATCTGACTCGACTGATGCATGTCGAGTATCGCCACGCCACTGTTCGCGGCAGTCAGCTGCTGCACCAGTTGATCAAGGGCTTCAAGCTGTTCGACAGTCGCCGCATAGCTTGAACGCAGGGTGTCGGGGGAGCGGGTTGTCAGTAGCTGATCAGTCTGGCGTTCGATCAGCAAGGTACGCTGCAGCATGTCTTGCCCATCTTGCATGCGGACCAGTCGTTCATCCGTCAGCTGGCGGGTGGCGTTGTTTGACGTGCGCACGGCGTAGACCGCCGTTGCACCACTCGCCAGGATCAGCAGCGCCAGCGTCAGAAACGCCAGTGTGAACTGTGCGCGTAGCGATTGCGGCAATAGCCGGCGTCCGAGCCGGGAAATAACGTCCAATGTCATGGATTCCATTGGTGGCGATAGATGTCTCGATAGCCATTGTCAGGGTCGTACTGGAATTTCTTCCCGCCGTCGAAGGCAATATTGTCGGCATTGACCAGGTGAATCGGCGCGACGAAGCCGCTCACCGGCTGACCTGCAAACAGCCGGTTCAATTCATCCATCACTTGCCAGCCATGCAGGTTGAGCGGCTCGGCCACGGTGACGGTCTGGTAGGTTTTTGCCTGGATGCGCAAGAAAGCCGAAGCGCTGCCATCGCCGGCAGACAACAGACTGATGCCGTCGCTGGGTATTGCGGCGTTGGTCAATGAGGCAATCGAGTAGTCGAAATAGATATCGTTGATAGCCAGCGTATGGGTCCAGCGTTTGCCATAGCGCTGAAGCAGCTCCTTGGTGATCGCCGGCATCTTCTCGCCACTTTCGGAGATCGCGACATCGCGCACTTCCAGTAACGTACATTCCTGACAGGCCCGAATGACGTTTTCCATGGCCTTGGCTTTCGCCATGGCGATGCTGTACTTGGAGTCGGTCAGGATGACCACGCCGGCGTGTCCGTTTGACTGTGCCACCGCCGCCATGGCCGTGAGGCGAGCCACTTCGAGCGGGTCGGTCGTGACGTTCATGGCCACCGGCGTGCCGTCAATCGGCCCGGGCCGTGCCCCGGCGTGCCAGCCAACCACCGGCACATCCCTGTTGGCGAAGAGGATCAGTGCGGCATTGTTCTCAAGGGCATCGGAGCCGCACAGAATGAGGCCGTCGGGTTTCGCTGCCAGGGCATCGGAAAAGGCCTTGGCGCGTCCGGCCGATGATCCAGCGCCGTCGAATATCTTCAGGGTCCAGCCCATCGCCTTGGCAGCCTCGCGAGTACCCTGCGCGACACCGACAATTCCGCCGTTACGCAAATCTTCTGCGACAAAGGCGATGCTCTTGCCCGGCAGGGCTTGCGGGCCGGACTCAGGGCCGCTCCAGCGAACGGCTTCGAGGGTGGCCCTGGAAACGATTTCCTGCGCTTGAATCACCGTAACCGTGGCGTTTTCGACACCCACTGTGGTTGGCAGGTTCTGGCCGAATCCGGGCGTTGCGGTGAAAAGACAGAAAACCGTAATTGAAGCGATCCAGAGTAGCCCGGGTCTGGAGTCGATGGCGCGATCAAAGTCTGGCATGGCGTCCCTTTTTGCCAAGAGTGCAGCGTTCACTGTCCGAAAGGATAGTCGGTTCTGCTGTCATCCGGTCTTTTGTGAGTAAAGTGCGCGAACTTTAGTCCTGAACATTCAGGAAACGGGACAGGGTCCATGGCACAAAACAAGGGACGAAGGCCAATTGCATCGTTGACTACATTGAGTGGTTTTACAAGGCTTCGGCACAATCCACTGAACTCAAGCATACCCACGCCTTTACAAAGCGCTGTTGTACAAATCCGTCACCAGCATGCAACCGGGGGCGTGGGTGATGCACAGTGGCGGGCGTGAGGCCTGCACCACCGATTGAGGTGTCACACCGCACGCCCAGAACACCGGTATTTCGTCAGCTTCAATGGGGACGGCGTCGCCGTAGTCCGGGGTGTCGAGCGCGTGGATGCCGATCAGCGACGGATCGCCGATGTGCACGGGAGCGCCGTGGACATTGGGCATGCGTGCGGTGATTTGAATGGCCTGGATGGCGGCAGCGGCTTTCATCGGCCGCATGCTCACCACCAGCTTGCCGCCGAGGCGTGCGGTGGGGCGCGTGTCGATGTTGGTCTGGTACATGGCGACATTGCGCCCCAGATCGATGTGCTTGAGGGGGATGCCGGCATCCAGCAACGGTTGTTCGAAGGAGAACGAGCAGCCGATGGCGAAGGCTACCAGGTCATCCTGCCAAAGATGCTCGATATCCAGCGGTTCTTCGCTCAGTTCGCCATGGCGATAAACCCTGTATCGGGGCACGTCGTGGCGAATATCAATGGCTGCTCCGAGATGGCGGAAATAAGGATCGCCCGGTTCGGTAATGTCGAGCAGCGGGCAGGCTTGACGATTGAGGGTGCAATACCTGAGAAACTCATTGGCCCAGTCACTGGGCAAAATCACGATATTGGCTTGCACCCGGCCTTGGCCCAAGCCGCTGGTGTGACCCTGATAGTGCCCGGCGGCGATGCTTTGGCGCAGGGCCAGAGGAGTGCTGCGCTGCAGTTGTTCGAAGGACAGGGCGGGTTGATTCATCATGGCGTCTCGGCAGGTTCGTTGAGCCTTTTTAGAAAACCGTGGTGATGCCGTCCAACAAGGAATGTTGTTGCCCCCAGACAACTAAAAGTTATTCAGGGGGCAGTCGGCTGTCGAGGCCCGGTGCCGCCACCATGAGTAACGGACCGACATCCGCAGCGTATTGGCAGACCACCTGGCGGCTCATCTCGACGATGTTCTCGATCAGTTCCAGTCCGACCCCCGCGCGCCACGAGGCCACGACGTCCAGTTGCGGCAAACGGCTGCCGGGGTCCAGCTGGATCAACTCGCCGCTGGCCAGGGGTTTGGCCACCAGCGCCGCCGGCAAGGCGCCAATACCAAAGCCGTCACGAATCAGCCGGGTCATGGCCGACACCGAGTTGACGCAACTGACACGCGGTGCGCCGATGCCATGGGCGTGCAACAGGTTGAGCACATCCTGATGCGGTCGTGAATGTTTGACGAAGGTGATGATGCGCTCGCCGGCCATCTCGGTGAGCGAGGCATAAGGTCGGGCGTAGATCGAGTTGCTGGCGGCGATCCAGTGCATGGGATAGTGCGCCAGTTCGAGGTTGCGCACGCTTTCGTGGCGGATCAGGTCTGTCTGGAAAACGATGTCCAGATAGCCCTTTTGCAGTTGCTCGCAGAGATTGCGCGCGGCGTCGGCAGTGATCTCGATTTCCACGGCAGGGAAGGTCTGCATCAGGGTCGACATCAACGGGCTGAGCCAGGTGTGAATCACCGTATCCATCACGCCAATGCGCACCAATCCCTGCTGCGGGCTGGTGTTGTCCAGCGAGTGTTTTAGCGCACGCTGAACCTCGAGCATTTGCTCGGCGTAGTCGAGCACCTTGAGACCTTCTGGCGTCAGCGACACTCCGCGTGAATCGCGCACGAACAGGCGCAGACCCAATTCGTCTTCCAGCGCGGCGATCCGGCTGGAAATCGCTGCCTGTGTGCTGAACATTTTCTCGGCGGTCAGGCTGAAGCTTTGCAGGCGGGCGACCCAGACGAAGGTTTCGAGGAATTTGAGGTTCATGGCGGTTCCCTTGGCGCTTATGGCTCTTGTAATGAAGGGGCGAGTTGCAATTGTTACTCCAGAGTCCGCCATCGCGGGCATCAAATTTTCTTATGCATAACCTCGTCTTTTTCCCGTTTGACGCCGTTCTACCCCTGCACGAAGAATCCGCCCCACGACGCAGATCGCTGCGTCCGCCCCCCACGACAACGCCTTCACAAAAAAACAATGAGGTGTGTCCGTCATCTTCGTTTGCTGCCGCAGGAACCTCTTCCATGGAAAAAATCATGACTGTCCACGTGCCTTCAAAAGCGGGGCGCACCCGCCCATTCAAGGGGTACGCCCCGGCTGGCACATTGCTCGGCCTGAGCCTGCTCTGTGCACCGGCCGCTCAGGCGGATTTCGTGGCGGACAGTAAAGGCAGCCTGGAAGCGCGCAACTTCTACTTCAACCGTGATTTTCGCCAGGACGGTTCGCGGGACAAGGCCGAGGAATGGGCGCAAGGTTTTCTGTTGCGGATGGAGTCGGGTTACACCGCCGGCACGTTCGGTTTCGGCCTGGATGTTTTGGGCATGGCCGGTTTCAAACTGGACTCCGGTGGCGGTACGGCGGGTACCAATCTGTTGCCACCGGATTTATCCGGCGGCTCGCAGGATCGCTATGGCGAGTTAGGCCTGACGGGCAAAATGCGCGTGTCCAACAGCACCCTGAAATTCGGGACATTGCAGATCAAAGACCCGGTGGTGAACTCCAACGATACCCGCCTGTTGCCGAGCACGTTCAAGGGCGGCCTGGTGAATGTGCAGGAAATCGATCGTTTGAAGCTCACGGCCGGTCAGCTCACGCAGATCAATTTCGTCGACTCCACCGACTATCAGGACATGACCGCCAACCGCATTGGCGGGCAAAGCGACAAGTTTCAGTTTGCCGGGGCGGACTATCAGTTCCTGCCGAACCTGACCGCGCAGTACCGCTACGGCCAGTTGGAAAACATCTACCAGCAAAATTACCTCGGGCTGGTGCACACGCTGGATCTGGGCTCAGGCCAGTCGCTCAAGAGCGACGTGCGCTATGCACGCAGCACCGAAGACGGCAACTTTCGTGATATCGACAACCAGGCCTTCGGTGCGTTGTTCACCTATAGCCTCGGTGGTCATGCGCTGGGCGTTGGCTATCAGCGCATGAGCGGCGACGATCCGTTTCCGTATATCGGGCGCAGCGACCCGTACCTGGTCAACTTCGTGCAGATCGGTGACTTCGCCAACATCGACGAGCACTCCTGGCAGGCACGCTACGACTACAACTTTGTCGCACTCGGTGTGCCGGGGTTGACCTTCATGACGCGCTACATCTCTGGCGACAATGTGCAACGCACTGCGCCGGGTGAGGGCAAGGAATGGGAGCGCAACACCGATATCGCTTACGTGGTGCAGGACGGTTCGTTGAAAGGGTTGGGTCTTAAATGGCGCAACGCGTCAGTGCGTTCGAACTTCGGTAATGACCTGGATGAGAACCGCCTGATCGTCAGCTATACCGTGGCGCTGTGGTAGAGGCTGGGCGGACTTGATATTCGATGCAGAAATAAGCAAATCGATATTTATTCCTTTTAATATTGATTCGTGAGGTTCATTTTGAAGGCCTGCACATCCGTGCGGATGTATTCGACATCAGACAGGAAGCCTCTTCATGACCATCAAAGCGATCAACGTCCGCAACCAGTTCAAGGGTGTCATCAAGGAAATCGTGACAGGCGAAGTGGTCTCCGAAATCGATGTGCAAACCGCCTCCGGCATCGTCACCTCGGTGATCACCACCCGTTCAGTGCGCGATCTTGAATTGAAAGTGGGTGGCGAGGTGATTGCCTTCGTCAAATCCACCGAAGTCTCGATCGCCAAGCTCTGAAAGGGTGCCTATTCGTCACTTCAGTAGAACTCACAAAAAACGCCGCTCAGTGAGCGTAATACTGTCCACTTAAGCGCGGCGCCCACATTTGTGGCGAGGGGATTTAGCGAAACGTCGCACCGCCCCGTTGGGCTGCGAAGCGGCCCCAGCGTCTTTTCAGACAGACTAAGTTGTCTGGATTACGACTGCTTCGCAGCCGAACGGGGTGGTGCGGCATTCCGATAAATCCCCTCGCCACAGGCTCTAGCTCGACTGAAGAATGTCTTAAGTGAACAGCATTACGCTCACTGAGCGGCGTTTCTGTTATCGGTGCTGACAGGAGACAAGTGTCGGCGGTTGTTTCAGGTGTCCCTTTCTTCCGCAACGTAGGAAAATCAAAACTGGCACGTCGGCGGCTATACCTTTCCCAACAGGCGACCGCCAATGCAATTGCACCGACCTTTATCACCCCAGGCGCCAGACCAACGCCGAACAATCGGCCAAAAGAAAAGAATCAAAATCATGCAAGCCCATACTTATCAACTACTGGAAATCGCCAACGGCAAACCGATCAAGCTCTGGACCGAAGGCGTCCCGGTAGAAAACGAAGCCAGACAGCAATTGATGAATACCGCCAGGATGCCGTTCATCTTCAAGCACCTAGCCGTGATGCCCGACGTGCACCTGGGAAAGGGCTCGACCATCGGCAGCGTGATTCCCACGGTCGGCGCGATCATTCCAGCCGCCGTCGGAGTGGACATCGGCTGCGGGATGATCGCGGCGTGCACGTCGCTGACCGCCGGCGATTTGCCGGACAACCTGCATGGCTTGCGTTGCGCGATCGAGAAGGCGGTGCCCCATGGCCGCACCAGTGGGCGCGGCGTTCGGGACAAGGGCGCCTGGGACAGCGTTCCGCGTGAGGCGGACCGGGCCTGGGCGGCACTGGACTCGCGGTTCAAGGCGATCACCGACAAGTACCCGAAACTCGCCAACACCAACAACCGTGGGCACTTGGGCACGCTCGGCAGCGGGAACCACTTCATCGAGGTGTGCCTGGATGAAACCAACCGGGTCTGGTTCATGCTGCACAGCGGTTCCCGTGGTGTCGGCAATGCGATTGGCAACCTGTTCATTCAAATGGCCCAGGCGGATATGCGTCAGCACCTCGCCAATCTGCCGGATCGTGACCTGGCTTACTTTAAAGAGGGCAGCCGGCATTTCGATGACTACGTCGAAGCGGTCGGTTGGGCCCAGGATTTCGCCAGGCAAAACCGTGCATTGATGATGCAAGCGGTGATTCAGGCGACCCGAAAAGTGATCAACAAACCTTTTGAGGCGGCGCTGGAAGCGGTGAACTGCCACCACAACTACGTGCAGAAAGAGCGACATTTTGGTCAGGAAATTCTGGTCACCCGCAAAGGCGCGGTATCGGCGAAGAAGGGCGAGTTGGGGATTATTCCGGGATCGATGGGCGCTAAAAGCTTCATCGTCCGCGGGCTGGGGAACGAGGAGTCGTTCTGCTCCTGCAGCCACGGCGCCGGCCGCACCATGAGTCGCACCAAAGCGAAAAGCCTGTTTACCGTCGAAGACCAGATCCGTGCAACCGCCCACGTGGAGTGTCGCAAGGATGCTGCCGTCATCGATGAAATTCCGATGGCCTACAAGGACATCGACGATGTCATGCACGCCCAGCGCGAGTTGGTGGAAGTGCTGCACACCTTGCGTCAGGTGGTGTGCGTAAAAGGATAGGAAAAAGGGGCACGCGTTCATCGCCGCAGCAGTGGAGCGTGCCCTATACAAACTGTCGCGCACTCAGGAAGACACTACTTCACCGCATAGAACTTGCGCACATACCGCGTACTTTTCCACGCGCACGGTGCCCCTAACGCCACAAACACGCTGTCGCCGGTGTTGACCTCCACACTCGTTCCATCAGGCGCCAGCAGGGTGACGCTGCCTTCGATCAGGTTCATCAGTTCATGGAGTTTGTGGGGCCGGGCGTGACGCTCGTACGGTGTCGAATCCCAAACGCCGACGCGCAACCGGGTGGCGTCGTCTTCGAAGGCATTGTGTGAGCGGCACTGCGGCGTCGGTCCGATCAAAATCTGCGGTTCCGGTGCGGCCGACGGCGAAAGCATGTCCAGCGGGTCGAGCGCAGTGAGGCCGGGTGTCGGCGGTGCGGTGGGGCTGGTGACTGCACAAAAGGCCCAGTACGTATCAGCGTTGGCCTGGAGTCGCAGTGATGTACCGCGACCGATCACGGCACCGGCGCCGACACCCAGTGCCAGCGTTTGCTCCTCGGATTGCAGCACGACGTGGCCGGCGTGGACCACGATCACTTCGGTGTGCGGAAAATCATCGCTATCGAGCGTTCCGCTGATGTGCACGATGCCCGCTGATACGCCATCCGGGCCGTTGTAGGCCACCTGGCGACCGTCCTTGAACGGATCGAAGGCACCCAAAGACGCTGCTGTAAAAGACGTGGTGACGCGGCTGCCGTCGGCGCGAGCCAACAGCAGAACGGTAGGTTCAGACATACGGGTGACGCTCCATAAAAAAGACGGTGAGGGATAGCGATCAGCCGATGGCTTGAGTCACCACAGCGAACTGCTGGACGCCATTGGCTGTTTGCGGCGGCGTGCCCTTGGCCATTTGCGCCACGGTATCGACCGGCTTCAAACCCGCCGAATCGAGCCATTCGGCCAGGCCGCTGTCTGCCGGGATGTCGATTCGCACGAAGGTATCCGGCACTTGCGCCAGCAGAACGGCGATCAGGTGTTTGGCTTGTTCGAGGTTTTCGGCGACCACCGGGCCGATGCAACGACCACGGCCGAAAGGGCGCAGCAAGGCGAAGGCGCGTAGCTGGCCGTCGCGTTCGATCCCCACCGAATGCTCGACCACCTCAAACAGATCGGCGAGCACCGCTTTGCGATCCAGCCCGCTGCCGGCATTGGCCAACGCCAACACACGAGCCTGATCCGCCGCGTTCAGTTCACGGCAATGTTCGCCGTCGGCCAGTGCGGTGGGTGCAGGTGGATTGGCGTTGCCCTGATGCTGCTGAATCCGGCCGAATTCGACAAAGCCCTGGCTGGCGTAAAGCGGTGCGCCGGCCAGTGTGGCGTTGAGCATCGGGGTGCGTGACTGGCAGGCGTCCAGTGCCTGTTCCATGAGCTTGCGGCCGATGCCCTTGCCCTGATAGTCATCACTGACGATCACCAGGCCAATGGTGGTGAAGCCGCCTTGGGGACAAGCGAATGCCGTGCCGATCAGACGCTCGCCATCGAGCACCACAAAGCCGTCGCTGACCCGTTGCAGCATCGCCCAGTCGTCCAGGCGATGAGGCCACTTCAACTCCACGGACAAGGCATGGGCCGAGGGCAGGTCGGCGGCCGTCATTGGCCGATAGACATAAGCAGGTCGTTGCAAGGCGGACATGGCGAGTCTCCATTGGACAGTGTGCGCGAGCGACCGGATTTCCGGCGCGATGGTGCCTGTATCCCATCTGTGTGAAGGCCTGACAAGGGGGGCTGAAGCATTCGGCAGATTCCGCAAGCCCGAGGCCGGCAGACCACACTTACTACTTAAATGCACCGCAAGGTCGGCAGCAAATGCCAGGGCTTTTTTTCTACGATGGAGGCCTGAGTTCACGACGCGTCGTCCCTTATTTGGAGTGCTCCATGGATAGCTTTGATCCCCGCCTTATTGCTGTGCGCAGCGCTCACTTCATTGCTGGAATGTACCGCGATGCACAACCCGGGCTTGAGGTGGCGCGCCCCTCTGACGGCCAGGTTTATGCCCAGTTGCCAATCGCCGATGCCGACCTGGTGGATGAAGCGGTCACGGATGCCTGGCAGGCGTTCAGTCGCAGCGACTGGGCCAGTCGTCCACCCCGGGAGCGGGCGCGGGTGATGCGCCGCTGGGCCGATCTGATCGAGGCGGACGCCGCCATTCTGGCTCCGCTGGAAGCCGTGGGCTCGACGCGGCCTCATAAAGATGTGATCGCCTGGGACATTCCTTATGTCGCCGAAGGCATTCGCTTCTTCGCCGAACTGGCGGACAAGCATGGCGGCCACGTCGCGGCGACCCAGAGCGATCGACTGGGCATGCAGATCGCCGAACCTTACGGCGTCATTGCCGCCATCGCACCGTGGAATTTCCCCTTGAGCATGGCCTCCTGGAAAGTGGCCCCGGCGTTGGCCGCCGGTAATGCCGTGGTGCTCAAACCTTCGGAGCTGACGCCGTTCTCCAGCCTGCGCTTTGCCGAACTGGCGCTGCAGGCGGGCATTCCGGCGGGGATTTTCAACGTCATCCAGGGCGATGGCCGCGTCACGGGCGATGCTTTGTGTCGCCATCCGCGCGTGGCCAAGGTGACGTTCACCGGGTCCACGGCGACCGGGTCGAGCATCATGTCGACCTGCGCGCTGGTGGGGCCGAAACCGGTGACACTGGAACTCGGCGGCAAGAGCCCGCAACTGGTATTCGCCGACGTACCGGACATCGCCAAAACCGCGCGCACCGTGGCGCTGGCCATTACCGGCAACGCCGGGCAGGTGTGCGTATCCGGTTCGCGGTTGTTGATCCAGCGCTCGATCATGGAACCGTTTATCGCGCATTTGCAGGCGTATTTCGAGGAACTGCGCCCGGGGCCGACCTGGTCATCCGAGAGCACGTTGTCGCCGATCATTTCCCGACTGCAAGCCAGCCGCATCGACGGCATCGTCCAGCGCTCGCGTCAGGCCGGTGCTGAAGTGCTGACCGGTGGCGGGTTGTTTGAAGGTCTGGGCGGGGCTTATTACCAGCCGACCTTGCTGACGGGGCTGGACAATGACAACCCGGCCGTCTGCGAAGAAATCTTCGGTCCGGTGCTGACGGTGCAGGCATTCGATGATGAAGAACAAGCCCTGAACCTGGCCGCGCACGCCACCTACGGCTTGGCGGCGGGCGTACACACCGCCGACATCAATCGCGCCCTGCGTCTGGTCCGGCGACTGGAGGCGGGGACCGTTTGGGTTAACCGTTACGGGCGCAGTAACGACTACATCCTGCCGACTGGCGGCTACAAACGCTCCGGCATCGGCAAGGACCTGGGGCGCGAAGCGTTCGAAGCCAATTTACGCTTCAAGAGTGTGCTGATCGATATCGTCCAGTAACACAAATCCCCCTGTGGGAGCGGGCTTGCTCGCGAAGAGGGAGTGTCAGTCGACATCAATGCTGCCTGGCACATCGCCTTCGCGAGCAAGCCCGCTCCCACAGGATTTCAGCAGCCTCTAGATCACCACCCAAACGGGCGCTTACTTCGGTAAGCGCCCGTTTTCGTTCAGCCCGGCGCAGGTTCTGCGGCAGACCGGTGCGTGATTGGGCCTTGCAGGGTTATAAAGGCCCATAAGAGCGCATAAATACGGGGTTTGCCCAAGGCTTGTGCGCGCCGCAAAGTCTGCTGAGGGCGGGCGTTAAAACGGTGGTTTGTATCAAGCGAAGGTCGCTTTTAACGCCATCTGCTGATTTCACAGTGTTGTAATGACGGTGTGCTGCAGCGCTGCATCACAGCTTCGGTAACGGAGCGAATGCTTGTCACGCCATGACCTCAACGAACTTCAGGAACGCACTCAATGAGCTTTCTTCGCCCCAAATTCATTACGTTCGACTGCTACGGTACGCTGACCAACTTCCACATGGGCACGATGACTCGCGAACTGTTCGCCGATCGCGTGAAGCCCGAGCAGATGGATCAGTTCGTCAAGGACTTCTCGGCCTACCGCCTGGACCAGGTCATGGGTGACTGGATGCCGTATGACGAGATTCTCAAAACCGCACTGGCGCGGACCTGCAAGCGCTGGGGCATCGAATACCGTGACGAAGGTCAGCTGTATTACGACGCCGTGCCGACCTGGGGTCCGCACCCCGATGTGCCGGCCGGCCTGTCGAAAATCGCCGACAAGATCCCGTTGGTGATTTTCTCCAACGCCAGCGACAGCCAGATCATGTCCAACGTCGACAAGCTCGGCGCGCCGTTCCACAAGGTTTTTACCGCCGAGCAGGCTCAGGCCTACAAGCCGCGTCTGGCCGCGTTCGAGTACATGCTCGACAACCTCAACTGTGGCCCGGAAGACATCTTGCATGTGTCTTCCAGCTTCCGTTATGACCTGATGTCGGCCCACGACATGAAGATCAAGAACAAGGCCTTCGTCGCCCGTGGCCATGAAGTCCCGGCCAATGCTTTCTACGGCTACCAACAGATCGCCGATATTGGTGGGCTGGCGGCGCTGGTAGGTCTCTGAGTCGAACGGTAACGGCATTCTTCATTTGGCATAGGCGGGTTAGACATGGGCAGTGAATCCTACTGGCTCGACACCGCACCGGCGTTCAGCGGTGCACAGCTCGGCGCATTGCCTGGGCAGGTCGACGTGGCCATCGTCGGTGGTGGTTTCACCGGCTTGGCGGCGGCCCGGGCGTTGGCCTTGAAGGGCGCCAGTGTGGTGGTGCTCGAGGCCGGAAAGGTCATCGGTGAAGCGTCGGGGCGCAATGGCGGCCAGTGCAACACCGGCGTTGCCCAGGACTACGCCGGGCTCAGCGCCAGCCTCGGCGCTGACAAGGCGCGGGCTTATTACCAGGCTTACGAAAGCGCGGTGCAGAGCGTGGTGTCGCTGGTGGAGCAGGAGCAAATCGCCTGCGACCTGATCCGCAACGGCAAGCTCAAACTGGCGGCCAAGCCGATGCACTACGAGGGCCTGGCACGGACCTGCGATCTGATTCGCAAGGAAGTCGATGCCGACGTCGAATTGCTGACCGCCGAGCAGACCCGCGCGGAAGTCAATTCCGCCCAGTTCCACGGTGGCTTGCTGCAGCGCAACGGCGTGCAGATGCATGTCGGGCGCTTCGGTGTCGGTTTGGCCGAGGCCGCCGCCCGCCAGGGTGCGTTGATCCATCAAGGCACCTCGGTTGTGGACTGGAAAGCCCAGGCCGGCGGTTATCAGGTCAACACCAGCAAAGGATCGCTGCATGCCGGTCAGGTGCTGCTGGCCACGGGCGCTTGCCAGCACGGTGGCTTGGGTTGGTATCGGCGGCGGATCGTGCCGGTGGGCAGTTTCGTGATTGCCACCGAAGTCCTTCCACCGTCGCTGATCGAGCAGTTGTTGCCGGGCCGCCGCGCCTATGTCACCAGTCGCATGATTGGTAATTACTTTCGCCTCACCCCGGACAATCGCCTGCTGTTTGGCGGCCGTGCGCGGTTCGCCATGTCGGACAGCGTCAACGACGCCAAAAGCGGCAAGGTGCTGCAAGCGGCGATGGTGCAGATGTTTCCGCAGTTGGCCAATGTGAAGATCGACTACTGCTGGGGCGGGCTGGTGGACATGACGTCCGACCGCTTGCCTCGGGCCGGTCAGCACGGCGGTGTTTATCACTCCATGGGCTACAGCGGCCATGGCGTGCAGATGTCGGTGCACATGGGCCAGGTCATGGCCGATGTCATGGCCGGCAACGTCGAAGCCAACCCTTGGCGTGAGCTCGAATGGCCGGCGATTCCCGGGCATTTCGGCAAACCGTGGTTCCTGCCATTCGTGGGCGCTTATTACCGTTTCCAGGATTATTTGCATTGAGTTGATGTTGTGGCGTCACCGTCGTTTGCGTTTCCAGGACGTTCCGGTCAACCGGGACACTCGAGCCTTCTCATTTTCGACAGGTACAACTGATATGACTGACAACAAGATCGACTCCCAACTGATCTCCGGCCAGGAAAGCCTGCGGGTTTTCGAAGGTCTCAATCGCGGCATGTCCCGCCGTAACGCCTTGCAGATGCTCGGTGTGGCCGGTGTTGCGGCAGCGGGCGCCGGCAGCCTGTTCAGCGCCGCCGGTAAACTGTTCGCCGAAGAAGCCGCCACCCCCGGCAAAGGCAAGCCGGGCGGGCGGATTCGTGTCGCCGGCATGTCCAGTTCCACCGCCGATACCCTGGACCCGGCCAAAGGCGCGTTGTCGACCGACTACGTGCGCCACTTCATGTTCTACAACGGCCTGACCCGTTTCGACGCCCACCTGGTGCCGCAACTGGAACTGGCCGAGCGCATCGACAACACTGATGCCACGCTGTGGACCATCACCCTGCGCAAGGACGTGACCTTCCACAACGGCAAGACCCTGAGCGCCGCGGACGTGGTGTATTCGCTGTCGCGCCACAAGGATCCGCTGACCGGTTCCAAGGTCATGCCGCTGATGGCGCAGTTCGAAGAAATCAAAGCCACCGGCCCCAACGAAGTCCAGATCCGCCTGAGCGCGCCGAACGCCGAGCTGCCGTCGATCCTCGCCGTGTCGCACCTGTTGATCGTTCCGGAAGGCACCACCGATTTCAACCAGGGCATCGGCACCGGACCGTTCAAGGTCAAGGAATTCAAACCGGGCGTGCGCTCGATTGCCGCGCGCAACACCGGCTACTGGAAACCGGGCCTGCCGTACCTGGACGAGATCGAGTTCATCGCCATTGCCGATGAGCCGTCGCGGATCAACGCGCTGCTGTCGGGCGACGTGCATCTGATCAACGAGGTCAACCCGCGCTCAACCACGCGCATCAAGGCCAGCCCCAAGCACCGGGTCGTCGATGCGCCGTCGGGCAACTACACCGACCTGATCATTCGCCAGGACCAGATGCCGGGCAAAAGCGCCGAATTCACCCAGGCCATGAAGTACCTGCTGGACCGTGAACAGGTCAAATCCGCGGTTTTCCGTGGCTTTGCCGTGGTCGGTAACGACCATCCGATTTCCCCCGGTTCGCGCTACTACAACGCCGACCTGCCGCAACGAGTCTACGACCCGGAAAAAGCCAAATTCCTGCTGAAAAAAGCAGGTATGGAAAGTATCACCATGCCGTTGGTCGCATCGCCAGCCGCCACCGGTTCGGTGGACATCGCGGTGCTGTTGCAACAATCGGCGAAACAGGCCGGGCTCAAGCTCGACGTCAACCGCCTGCCGAGCGATGGCTACTGGTCCAACCACTGGATGAAGCACCCGCTGAGCTTCGGCAACATCAATCCGCGGCCGAACGCCGACGTGATGTTCTCGCAGTTCTTCCAGTCGAAAGCGCCGTGGAATGAATCCGGCTGGCAGAACGATCAGTTCGATCAGTTGCTGATGCTTGCCCGGGGTGAAACCGACGACGCCAAGCGCAGCAAGATGTACGCCGACATGCAGACCCTGGTGCATGACCACAGCGGTATCGGCGTGCCGGTGTTCATCAGCAACATCGACGGTGTCGACCAGCGCATCAAAGGCTACGGCAGCAATCCGCTGGGCGGTTTCATGGGCTACATGTTCGCCGAGCAGGTCTGGCTGGACGCTTGATGAGCGGTGGTTGCAGCGACGGGGACATTGCATGAGGGTAGGGCGATGAATAGCAACACATTGTGGTTGATCGGCCGGCGCCTGGGCGCCGCGATCGTGACCTTGTTGATCGTGTCCATGGTCGTGTTTGCGATCACGGCGGTACTGCCGGGGGACGCGGCGCAACAATCGCTCGGGCAGTTCGCCACGCCGGAACAGGTGGCGGCCTTGCGCCTGAAACTGGGGCTGGATCAGCCCGGTGTGTTGCGTTACCTGCACTGGTTGATGAATCTGCTGAGCGGCGACATGGGCCAGTCGGTTTCCAACGCCATGGCGGTCAGCGAGTTGATGGCGGGGCGGGTGCCCAACACCCTGATGCTGGCGGCCGCCACGGCGCTGGTGTCAGTGCCGGTGGCGTTGATTCTCGGCATCGGCTCGGCGATGGGCCGCGGGGGGCGCATCGACAGCTTCCTGAGCTTTTTCACCCTGGCCATGGTCGCCGTCCCGGAGTTTCTAGTGGCGACCCTGGCGGTGCTGATTTTTGCGGTGAACCTGGGCTGGTTGTCGGCGCTGTCGTACGCCAGTGACATCACCTCGCCTTGGCAATTCATGCGCACGTACGCCTTGCCGGTGCTGACGCTGTGTTGCGTGATCGTCGCGCAAATGGCCCGCATGACCCGGGCGGCGGTGATCGATCAACTGGATAGCCCTTACGTGGAAATGGCCCGGCTCAAAGGCGTGAGCCCGATGCGCATCGTCCTGCGCCATGCCTTGCCCAATGCCATCGGGCCGATTGCCAATGCCATCGCCCTGAGTCTTTCCTACCTGTTGGGCGGGGTGGTGATCGTCGAGACGATCTTCAACTACCCCGGCATCGCCAGCCTGATGGTCGATGCGGTGACCAACCGTGACATGGCGCTGGTCCAGGCCTGCACTATGTTGTTTTGCACGGCGTACCTGGGATTGGTGCTGATTGCCGACCTGTGCGCGATTCTGTCCAATCCGAGGCTGAGAAACCAATGAACAATCTCATTGTGAAATCGACGCCCGCGACCCCCGACCTGTCGGTTGGCAAGGTGTCTCATGGTCCGGCCTGGCTGGGTCTGATCGGGGCTGCGATGTGCGTGATCTGGTTGCTGGTGGCGATTTTCGGCCCGTGGCTGGCGCCGCACCCGGTGGGTGAAGTGGTCTCTGACAATGTCTTTGACAGCATCAGCGCCGTTTACCCGTTTGGTACCGATTACCTGGGTCGCGACATGCTCAGCCGCATCCTCGTCGGCGCACGCTTCACTGTTGGTCTGGCGTTGGTGGCAGCCGTGTTGGCCAGCGGCTTGGGCACCAGTTGCGCTCTGCTGTCGGTGGTGTCGCCGAAGTGGCTGGACGAGGTGATCAGCCGCTTGATGGACGCCTTCATCTCGATCCCGAGCAAGATGCTGGCGCTGATCATGGTCTCGGCTTTCGGTTCGTCGGTGACCTTGCTGATCTGCACGGCGGTGCTGAGTTTCACCCCCGGCGCGTTCCGCATCGCCCGCAGCATGGCGGTGAACATCGAAGCCCTGGAATACGTGCAAGTGGCCCGCACCCGGGGCGAGCGTCGGCTGTACATCGCCTGCGTGGAAATCCTGCCGAACATGCTCAACCCGGTACTGACGGACCTGGGGCTGCGTTTCGGCTTCATCGTGCTGCTGCTCAGCGGCATGAGCTTCCTCGGGCTGGGCGTGCAACCGCCGGATGCCGACCTCGGCTCACTGGTGCGCGAAAACATCGGCGGCCTCAACCAGGGCGCGCCGGCCATCGTGATTCCGGCGCTGGCCATCGGCACCCTGACCATCGGTGTGAATCTGTTTATCGACCGCCTGTCTTCGCGACGTAGTCGACGTTCGGGAGGCCATTGAAATGAGTGAATTGATTCGAGTCGAGAACCTGCGCGTGGTCGCCTGTGGCGAGCGTGGCGAAGTCGAAATCGTCAAGGGCGTGAGTTTCTCCCTGGCCAAAGGCGAAGTGCTGGCGTTGATCGGCGAGTCCGGTTCCGGCAAGACCACCATCGCCCTGGCGCTGCTCGGTTACGCCCGGCGCGGTTGTCGCCTGGCGTCCGGCGTGGTGCAGATCGGCGAGCACGACATGCTGGCGTTGAGCGAAAACGAGCTGCAAGGCCTGCGGGGCAACCGTGTGTCCTATATCGCCCAGAGTGCGGCGGCGGCGTTCAACCCGGCGAAAAAACTCATCGATCAAGTGGTGGAGGGCGCATTGATTCATGGCCTGGGCAGCCGGGCTGCGCTCGAAGCCAAGGCCGTCGAATTGTTCCGCGACCTTGCGTTGCCGGACCCCGATCGCATCGGCCAGCGCTATCCCCATCAGGTCTCGGGCGGACAACTACAGCGGGTCATGGCGGCGATGGCGCTGATCAGCGATCCGCTGCTGGTGGTGCTCGACGAACCGACGACGGCCCTCGATGTGACGACCCAGATCGACGTGCTGCGCGCCTTCAAACGGGTGGTGCGTGAACGTGGAGCGACGGCGGTTTACGTGTCCCACGACCTCGCCGTGGTTGCGCAGATGGCCGATCAGATTGTGGTGCTCAACGGCGGTGAGATTTTCGAACAAAGCGCCACCGCGCCCTTACTCAAAGGCCCGGCCCACGAATACACCCGCAGCCTGTTGGCGGCGGCGCGGCCGGACACGACGATTCGCCCGCCCTGCGATGTGGCGCAAGACACGCCATTGCTGACGATCCAGGGCCTGACCGCCGGTTACGGCAACAAGAACATGCACGGCATGCCGTCGATTCGGGTGCTGGAAGACATCGACCTGACGGTGCGCCGGGGTCAGGCTATCGGCGTGATCGGTGAGTCGGGCTCGGGTAAATCGACCCTGGCGCGGGTGGTGGCGGGGTTGCTGACCCCGGCGCTGGGCGGGCTGACCTTCGATGGTCAGCCACTGGGTGGCAGCCTGTCCGAGCGCACCGCCGAACAGTTCCGCCGCATTCAAATGGTCTTCCAGAACGCCGACACCGCGCTCAACCCGATGCACAGTGTCAGCACGATTCTGAGCCGGCCGCTGAAGATGTATTTCGGTCTCAAAGGGGCCGCATTGCGCGAGCGCATCGGCGAGTTGCTGGACCTGGTGCGCCTGCCGCGAGATATGGCCGAGCGGCGTCCGAATGAACTGTCTGGCGGGCAAAAGCAGCGGGTCAACCTGGCCCGGGCGCTGGCGGCCAAACCGGACCTGATTCTGTGCGATGAGGTGACCTCGGCGCTGGATACTGTGGTCGGCGCGGCGATTCTCGAACTGCTGCGCGACCTGCGTCAGGAACTGGGGGTTTCGTACCTGTTCATCAGCCACGACATTTCCACCGTCCGCGCGCTGTGCGATGACATTGTGGTGATGTACAGCGGCCACAAGATCCAGGCCGGCACTCGGCAAGCGTTCGCCCAGGCGCCGTTTCATCCTTACACCGACCTGTTGATCCATTCGGTGCCGGAACTGCGTCAGGGCTGGCTGGAGAACTGCGGCACCACCTGCGGCGAACTGCCGCCAATCGGCGCCAGAGCCAACGTGCCGGAGTTGTGCACCTTTCTCAATCGGTGCCCGGTGCGGGTTGATGGCCTGTGCAATCACACCGCGCCGAGCCGCCGAGTCATCGCCGGTGGCAGCGAAATCCTTTGCCACCACGACACCGCCGAGCTGCTGAAAACCCAGCAGGATTTGAACATCATGACCCAGGGAGCCTATGCATGAAGGGGCGTTTTGTGAGGTTGGCCGAGCAGGGCCGGCCGACCGTCAATTTGAAGGTGGACGGTGCAGCCATCGAGGCGTTGCAGGGCGATACCCTGATGGTCGCGTTGCTGACCCAGGGCTCGGCGCTACGCCAGTCGGAATTCGATTCGGGCCGGCGCGCCGGTTTTTGTTTGATGGGCGCGTGCCAGGATTGCTGGGTCTGGACCCGCAGCGGCGAACGCCTGCGTGCCTGTTCCAACGAAGTCCGTGAAGGGCTGGACATCGTCACTACACAACCGGAGGCGACATGGCCACTGCACGGCTGAGCTCTAATAAAGTCGTTATCGTCGGCGCCGGGCCGGCCGGTATTCGCTGTGCCGAAACCCTGGTGGCTGCGGGTTTAAAGCCGATCCTGATCGATGAAAATCGCCGGGATGGCGGGCAGATCTACCGTCGCCAACCGGAAGGCTTTACCCGCGATTACGCCACGCTGTATGGCACCGAAGCTGGCAAGGCCCGGGATCTGCACCAAAGCTTCGACTGTTTGCGCGGGGAGATCGACTACCGACCTGACACGCTGGTGTGGAACCTCACGCCGGGGCAACTGTGCTGCGTCAGTCAGGGCAAGCATACAACGGCGGATTACGACGCGTTGATCCTCTGCACTGGCGCGACCGATCGTTTGATGCCGATTGAAGGCTGGCAACTGGCGGGCACCTACAGCCTTGGCGGGGCGCAGATCGCGCTCAAATCCCAGGCGGTTTCCATCGGTCACAGCGTGGTGTTCATGGGCAGTGGGCCGTTGCTGTATCTGGTGGCCAGCCAATATGTTAAAGCCGGCGCCAAGGTGGCGGCAGTGCTCGATACCTCGCCGCTGAGCAAACGCATCCTTGCCATGCCCAAACTGCTGGCGCGTCCGGGATTGCTGTTCACCGGGATGAAACTATTGGCGCAGCTGTATCAGGCGAAAATCCCGGTACACCTAGGGATCAAACCTCAGCAAGTGCTGGGCGACGCGGCAAGCGGTGTCAGTGGCGTGCGGGTCAGCACGGCGCGCGGGGAAAGCCTGACGATCAATTGCGATGCCGTGGCCCTGGGTTATCACCTGCGCCCGGAAACGCAATTGGCGGACCTGGCCGGTTGTCGCCTGCGTTTCGATGAGGCGTCCAGCCAATGGTTACTGGCGGTTGATGAGGACGGCCGGACCTCGGTCCGTGGTGTGTACGCGGCCGGGGACGGCTCGAAGATTCGTGGCGCGGATGCCGCTGAACATGCCGGAAGGCTGGTCGCCATGGCGCTGCTGGAGGACCTGAACCAACCGGTGAATGCCGGGTTGCGCGACGAACAACGCCACGCGCTGGCGGTGATGGATCAATTTCGCCTGGGGCTGGCGCAGGCGTTTCCCTGGCCGTCGGCGCAAGCCAAAGATTTACCGGATGCCGCCATCGTCTGTCGTTGCGAGATGATCAGCGCCGGGGAGTTGCGCCGTACCGTCAGCGAAAAGGGCGCCTGCGAAGTCAATCGGGCCAAGGCGTTCAGTCGGGTCGGCATGGGCCGTTGCCAGGGCCGTTATTGTTCCCAGGCCGGGGCCGAGGTGATTGCTGCCGCTGCTGGCGTCAGCGTGCAACAGGTCGGCCGGCAGCGCGGTCAGGCGCCGGTCAAACCCCTTTCGATGCTCACCGAGGAGGTGTCGCCATGACGGTTCACAAAGCCGATGTCGTGATTGTCGGCGGCGGCCTGATGGGCTCGGCGGCGGCGTTTTTTCTGCGTCAGCGCGGTCAGTCGGTGATCCTGCTGGAGCGCGATCAGATCGGTCAGTACGCCAGCGGCGTTAACTTCGGCAACGTGCGGCGCCAGGGCCGATTCCTTGGGCAGCTGGCGTTGGCCAACCGTTCGTGGGCGCTGTGGAAGCGCTTGCCGGAGCTAATCGACGACGACCTCGAATTCATCGCCAGCGGGCACATGCGTGTGTGTTATCGCGAAGACGAAATCCCTGAACTGGAAGCCTACGCGGCAGCGCCCGAAGCGGCGCAACTGGATCTGAAAATCTATCGCGGTGCCGAGCTGCACACGCGGTTCCCGTTTCTCGGGCCCGACGTGAAGGGCGGTTCCTACGCGCCCCACGATGGCCACGCCAACCCGCGTTTGGCCGCCCCGGCGTTTGCCCGTGCCGCACGACGCCTCGGCGCGCGGATCGAGGAACAAACCGAAGTCGCCGAGGTGCAGAAGGTCGGTGGTGAGTTCAGCATTACCACCACCGATGGCCGCCAATTCAGCGCCGCCCAGCTATTGATTACCGCCGGCGCCTGGGGTCAGAAACTGTCGGCGCAGTTCGGCGAGCCGGTGCCGCTGGACACCCATGGCCCGCAAATGGCCGTGACCGAACCGGTGCCTTACGCCTTGCCGACGGTGATCGGCGTGTACACCAAAATTCCTGAGGAAGTGATCTACTTCCGGCAGATCCCGCGCGGCAACATCGTCATCGGCGGTGGCTACCGCAGCAAACCGGACATGCTCAATCGCCGGGCCTATGTCGAGCCGCGCAGCATCCTCAATCAGATGGAGCAAATGCGCCGCCTGCTGCCGGGTGTCGGCAACCTCAACATTATCCGGGTCTGGAGCGGCATCGAAGGTTATCTGCCCGATTCCCTGCCGGTGATGGGCCCCAGCGGCACCGTCGATGGCTTGTTCTACGCTTTCGGCTTCAGCGGCCACGGGTTTCAGCTCGGCCCGGGTGTCGGCGATGTGATGGCTGAACTGATCAGCACCGGCAGCACCAGCACCTCGATTGAACCGTTCTCCATCAACCGGTTCGCCCTCTCAGCCGAGCAACGGAGCAAGGCCTCATGAAACCCCGTGTACTGGATATTCTCAAACGCCTGATGGCCTTCGACACCGTGTCTTCGGAGTCGAACATGGCCCTCATCGAGTACGTGCGGGACTTGCTGCTGAGCAAGGGCATCGAGTCGCTGATCGTCAAGGATGAAACCGGCAAAAAGGCCAACCTGTTCGCCAGCACCGGGCCGCGCGAGTTGCCGGGGGTTCTGCTGTCCGGGCATACCGACGTGGTGCCGGCGGCGGGGCAGGCCTGGACCTTCCCGGCGTTTCAGGCGACGGTGCAGGACGGACGAATTTACGGCCGTGGCAGTTGCGACATGAAGGGCTTCATTGCATTGGCCATCGACGCCATGCTCGACGCGGCGGACAGCCCCTTGAACCGGCCGCTGCAACTGGCGCTGTCCCATGACGAAGAAACCGGTTGCGTCGGCGTGCGCCGTTTGCTGGACGTGTTGCACCTGGCACCTGTGCGGCCGTTTTTGTGCCTGATCGGTGAGCCGACCAACATGCAGTTTGTGTTGGGGCACAAGGGCAAGGGTTCTTACCGCACTTACTGTCGGGGCCTGGAGGCGCACTCATCGCTGGCACCACGCTCGGTCAATGCAATTCATGTGGCCTGCGATTTCATCACTGCGTTGCGTCAAAGCCAGCAGCAGCTGCAAGAGCAGGGCGCCCAGGATGCTGACTACGACGTGCCTTACAGCACCGTGCATGTCGGGCAGATTGTCGGCGGCAAGGCGCTGAATATTGTGCCGAACCTGTGCACCCTCGATTTCGAAGTGCGCAACTTGCCGGCGGACGATCTGGATCAGTTCCTGGAACAGATGCGCGAGCGTGCCGAAGTCATCGTGCGTGAGGCGAAAAAACTGTCCAGTGTCGCCGCGATCGAGATTGAAACCGTCAACGTCTATCCCGGCCTCGATACGCACCCGAGTGTTGAAGCGGTGCGCTTCCTGAAGAACTTCGCCGCGCCGGATACCGGCACCGCCAAAGTCTCATTCGGCACCGAAGGCGGGCTGTTCAAGCAACGCCTGGATGTGCCAGTGGTAGTCTGCGGACCGGGCTCGATCGAACAGGCGCACAAGCCGGACGAATTCGTCGAGATCAGCCAGATGGAGGCCGGGGAGCGGTTTCTTGATGGTTTGCTCGGTTCTCTGAAACTGTAATCAGGTTCCATGGCAAACACAGATCAAATGTGGGAGATCAAATGTGGGAGCGAGCCTGCTCGCGATGGCGTCCTCTCAGTCGATATTGATGTCGCCTGACACACCGCTATCGCGAGCAGGCTCGCTCCCACAGGGTTCTGTGTTTACCTGGACCGACCTTTTCTCCCCTCGGTAGAGCCTGCCGTCCCACCCCGAATTTCAGCATCCAACACCGCCCAATCGGCACTTTCAGCATCCTCATCCGCAGCACCTCCATAGACTTAAGCATGTCTCGGATCAGGACTCGACCATGCTCAAGAATCGTTTGAAAGACCCCAGCCTTCTGGCAGAACTCGCCTATGTCGACGGGCAGTGGATCGGCGCTGACAACGCCGCAACCCTGGACGTCATCGACCCGGCCAACGGCCAGCTGATTGCCCGCGTACCGGCGATGCAAGGCGCGGAAACCCGTCGCGCCATCGAAGCGGCGGAAAAAGCCTGGCCGGCCTGGCGCGCTCGCCCGGCGGCGGAACGTGCGGCGCTGCTCGAACACTGGTATCAGGCCATGATCGACAACCTCGACGACCTGGCGCTGATCATGACGTGCGAACAGGGCAAACCGTTGAACGAAGCCAAAGGCGAAATTCGCTACGGCGCCGGTTTCGTCAAATGGTTCGCCGAGGAGGCCCGGCGGGTCTACGGCGAAACCATGCCGGCCCCCAGCGGTGACCGCCGACTGCTGACGCTTAAGCAACCGGTGGGTGTGTGCGCCGCGATTACCCCGTGGAATTTTCCCAACGCGATGATCACCCGCAAATGCGCGCCGGCATTGGCGGCAGGGTGCCCGATCATCGTCAAACCCTCGGACCTGACGCCGTTGTCTGCTTTGGCGTTGGCGGTATTGGCCGAGCGCGTGGGCCTCCCGGCCGGGGTGTTCAACGTGTTGACCGGCATGCCCGCCGGGATCGGCGAAGAGCTGACCGGCAACCCGAGCGTGCGCAAGATTTCCTTCACCGGCTCGACCGCCGTCGGCCGCTTGCTGATGCGCCAGAGCGCCGAACACATCAAGCGCCTGAGCCTGGAACTGGGCGGCAACGCGCCATTCATTGTGTTCGACGACGCTGACCTTGAGCAGGCGGTGGCCGGCATCATGCTCAGCAAGTTTCGCAACGCCGGGCAAACCTGCGTCTGCGCCAATCGGATTCTTGTGCAGGACGGTATTTATGAACGCTTCGCCCAGCGTCTGGTGGAGGAGGTGGGCAAGCTCAAGGTCGGTAACGGCCTGGACGCCGACGTCACCATCGGCCCTCTGATCAACCCGGCGGCGGTGAGCAAAGTCGCCCGGCACATTGACGATGCCCTGAGCCAGGGCGCACGTTTGCTCTGCGGCGGCATGCCCGAGGGCGACAGCCAGTTTGTTCAACCCACGGTCCTCGGCGAGGCCCACGCGGGCATGCTGCTGGCCAATGAAGAAACCTTCGGCCCAGTGGCGCCGCTGATGCGCTTTACCAATGAAGCCGAAGCCCTCGCCTTGGCCAATGCCACGCCTTACGGTCTGGGTGCCTACTATTTCACTCAGGATTTGCGTCGTTCGTGGCGTTTCGGCGAGGCGCTGGAATTTGGCATGGTCGGCCTCAACACCGGGATCATTTCCATGGAAGTCGCCCCGTTCGGCGGCATCAAACAATCAGGCCTGGGCCGCGAAGGCAGCAAGTACGGTCTGGATGAATACCTTGAAGTCAAAGCCTTCCACATCGGTGGGCTGTAATTCACTGACACGGGGAGGCAAATTGATGAGCAAGACATTCAAAATCGCCGCGATTGCCGGCGATGGCATTGGCAAGGAAGTCCTGCCGGAAGGGCTGCGCGTATTGGAGCAAGCCGCGAAGAAATGGCAGCTGGACCTGAGTATCGAAGTGCTCGACTGGGCGCATTGCGATTACTACCTGGAACACGGACAGATGATGCCCGACGACTGGTTTGAACAGCTCAAGGGTTTCGACGCGATCTACTTCGGCGCCGTGGGCTGGCCGGACAAGGTGCCGGACCACATTTCCCTGTGGGGCTCGCTGCTCAAATTTCGTCGGGACTTTGACCAGTACGTGAACATTCGCCCGGTGCGCCTGTTCCCCGGCGTGCCGTGCCCCTTGGCCGGACGCAAGCCGGGAGACATCGATTTCGTGGTGATCCGCGAGAACACCGAGGGCGAGTATTCGTCGGTGGGCGGCAAGATGTTCGAAGGCACCGAGCATGAATTCGTGCTGCAAGAGTCGGTGTTTACCCGGCGCGGCGTGGACCGGATCCTCAAGTTCGCCTTCGACCTGGCCCAGACCCGACCGCGCAAGCGCCTGACGGCGGCGACCAAGTCCAACGGGATTTCCATCAGCATGCCGTACTGGGACGAGCGCACCGCATTGATGGCGGCGCAATACCCGGACATCACCTGGGACAAGCAGCACATCGACATTCTGTGCGCGCGTTTCGTGCTGCAACCGGATCGGTTCGATGTGGTGGTGGCGTCAAACCTGTTCGGTGACATCCTGTCCGACCTGGGGCCTGCGTGTGCAGGAACCATCGGCATCGCGCCGTCGGCCAACCTCGATCCCGAACGTCGCTTTCCGTCGCTGTTCGAACCGGTGCATGGCTCGGCACCGGACATCTATGGGCAGAACATCGCCAACCCGATTGCGATGATCTGGTCCGGGGCGTTGATGCTGGATTTTCTGGGGAATGGAGAAGAGCGTTATCGCGCGGCGCATGACGGGATTTTGCAGGCGATCGAGCGGGTGATTGCGCAGGGGCCGATCACACCGGATTTGGGGGGGAAGGGTTCCACTCAGGATGTCGGCAAAGCCATCGCCGACAGACTCTGAACCCTCCACCGATCCAATGTGGGAGCGGGCTTGCTCGCGAAGGCTTCCTGTCAGTTGATATTGATGTCGACTGACACACCGCTTTCGCGAGCAAGTCGAATCGTCGCACCGCCGCTCCCACAGTCGATTTGTGTTTTAGTCAGTAACCTTGGGTGCGGTCGATCTGGCCCACCATCGGCTCGCCGCTTTGATGCCGCCGAATATTCTCCAACAACACCCCAAACGCACTCTCCGGCTGCGTCATAGCGGCAATATGCGGTGTCAGCAGAATCTGCGGATGATCCCAAAACGGATGATCCTCCGGCGCCGGTTCTTCCTGCAGCACATCGAGTACCGCGCCACTGAGCTGCCCGCTGTCCAGCGCCTCAAGCAGATCACTCTCCACCAGATGCCCGCCACGACCCATGTTGATCAACGCCGCGCCATGGGGCAATTGCCGGAACAATTCACGATCGAGAATGCCTTGGGTCTGCTCCGTCAGCGGCAGCACGCACAACAGAATGTCGCACTGGCTGAGAAACGCCGGCAGTTGCTCGCGACCGGCGTAACACTCCACGCCAGTGACCTGATGCGCACTGCGCGCCCAGCCCGACAAGGCAAAGCCCAGGGGCTGCAAGGTCGCCAGAATCTGCTGAGCCTGGGTGCCAAGGCCCATGACCCCGACCCGCCGCGTGGCCGCCGGTTGCAGCAAGTGCGCCTGCCAGCACCGCGCCATTTGTTGCTGACGATAACGCAGCATGTCCCGGTGCAGGCTCAGCACCGCAAAACTGGCGTACTCGCACATGCCGCGGGTGATGCCCGGGTCCAGCAGGCGCACCACCGGCAATCTCGCGGGCAAGCGACTGAGGTCCAGTTGATCGACCCCGGCCGACAACGCGAACAACACGTTCAGATTCGGCAGCAACGCCTCTAGATCGTCGGGTGCCTGCCAGGCGGCGAGGTATTCGATGTCCGCGGGATCACCGATGTCCGGCCAGGCGCGCCATTCGATATCCGGGGCGTGTTTGGCGAACAGCGCTTTCCACTGTTCGCCGCGCACAGGGTCAGCTTTATAAAGCAGGGCCATGGGCATGTCCTGAAGGGATGAAGGTGCTGAACATCATCGCGCAACGTCGGCGCAGGATCTGTCGAAAGGGCCGGGTTAAACGGGTTTCGTGATGTTCGATCGGCGACCGCCCGGCAGATTCGGCGGGCGAAAGGAATCTGCCGTTTGGCAGGGTGAAAACAGTCGATCCGAATTTCTCAGGGGCCAAGTTCGGCGTAGATCGTTTCGCGCAAGGCTTAACCTGAACACCATCGCAACCACCTCCCGGTTGCCGGACTCACGATGGGAAATGCCATGAATAGCAAAGTCGACGAAACCCCTCATTTGCTCCGTCAGCGCGATCAATTCGTGCCGCGTGGCCTGGTTACCGCTCACCCGTTGGTGATCGATCGCGCCCAAGGTGCCGAGTTATGGGACGTGGACGGCAAGCGCTACCTGGATTTTGTCGGCGGCATCGGTGTGCTGAATATCGGTCACAACCATCCGAAAGTGGTCGCTGCGGTACAGGCGCAATTGCAAAAGATCTCTCACGCCTGTTTCCAGGTGGTGGCCTATAAGCCTTATCTGGACCTGGCCCAACGCCTGTGCGAAATGATCGGTAGCCAAGATGCGTATAAAGCGGCGTTCTTTACCTCCGGTGCCGAAGCGGTGGAAAACGCGGTGAAGATCGCCCGCGCCCACACCAATCGCTCGGCGGTGATCGCCTTCCGCGGCGGTTTCCACGGCCGCACCTTGCTCGGCACCACGCTGACCGGCATGAGCCAGCCGTACAAGCAGAACTTCGGGCCGTTCGCGCCGGAGGTCTTCCACACCCCGTATCCAAATGCCTATCGCGGCGTCACCAGCGAGATGGCGCTCAAGGCCCTCGACGAGTTGCTGGCCACCCAGGTTGCCCCTGAGCGTGTCGCCGCGATCATCATCGAACCGGTGCAGGGCGACGGCGGTTTCCTGTCAGCACCGGCGGAATTTCTCCAGGCCCTGCGCGTGCTGACGGAAAAGCACGGCATCGTGCTGATTCTCGATGAAATCCAAACCGGTTTCGGCCGTACCGGCAAGTGGTTCGGTTTCCAGCACGCCGGCATTCAGCCGGACCTGGTGACCGTCGCCAAGAGCTTGGCCGGTGGCTTGCCGTTGTCCGGGGTGGTCGGCAAGGCCGAGATCATGGACGCGCCGCTGCCCGGTGGCCTGGGCGGCACCTACGGTGGCAATGCCTTGTCCTGCGCCGCTGCGCTGGCGGTGATCGAGGCCTTCGAGGAAGAACAGCTGCTGACCCGCGGCGAAGCACTCGGTGAGCGTTTGCGCCAAGGCCTGCTGCGTTTGCAGGCTCGTCACGGGCAAATCGGCGACGTGCGCGGCACCGGGTTCATGCTGGCGATCGAACTGATCAAGGATGACGCGGCCCGCACGCCGGACGCTGACCTGAATCAGCGACTGATCGATGAAGCCCGGGTCGGTGGTTTGCTGGTGATCAAATGCGGTGTGTACCGCAACGTGTTGCGCTTCCTTGCGCCGCTGGTGACCACCGAAGAACAGGTCGATGAAGCGCTGCAGATTCTTGAAGCGGCATTGGCACGGGTCTTGAACTGAGCTCATGGCCGCTCGGGGCGGTGCCACAAGGCATCGTCCGTGAGCGTTTATGGAGCATGGATTGATGGAATGCATCATCGGAGGCGTTGCGCACCATGGGGCTGACTGAATATCGAGCACTGCTCATCGATTGCGATGAGGTCCTGGTCGATCGGGACTCGGGTGTCTGGACGGCACTGCAACCGCTGCTGGACAGCCGAGGCGGTCACCCGGACAGGGAACAGGTGCTGGCCGAATACAGCGAGGTGGTGCGAGCGCTGTATCCGCGTTTCGCCGAACTGGGCTTTAGTGGCGTACTGTGTTTCGCCCATCGCCAGCTGGCCGAGCGTTGGGGCCTGAAAGCCAGTTGGGAGGAGGGCATGAGCTTTGCCCGTTCGGTGGCCGGCTGGTCGCTGTTCGAGGACGCGCCCGGCGCGATGTTGTACCTGCGCAAGTTCTACCGCTTGCTGGTGCACGGCGACCGGGATGCCGAGGATCGAGGACTGCTGTGTGAACGATTGGGGATCATGCCTGACGATTTCATTTCACTGGCCAGCGACCCTTTACTCGATCCGCAGTGGTTAAAGGCTAACGCTTTTGAAGCCGGCAACATCCTGCACGTGACCCGACCTTCGGCCGATCGACAGACGGCCAAGGACGTGTGCCTGATCTGTCGCGGCCGCTCAAAACAGCCCACGCCGTGCGCGGCGGATTACTGTATTAACAGCATGGCGGATCTGGTGGCTCAGCATCAGCTGTCTTTACGGCGCTGATTTTGCTAGAAGATTGTCTTACAAACGGCAGTCAAGAGGTACGCAATGGAAGGGTTAGTCAAACTGGACCGAATCGACATCAGCATCTTGGTGGAGCTGCAAAAGGACGGGCGCATGACCAACGTCAGCCTGGCCGATGCGGTGGGGTTGTCGGCCAGTCCCTGCCTGCAACGGGTCAAACGGCTTGAGTCGGCCGGGTATATTTCCAGCTACAAGGCGCACCTGAACCTGGCCAAGATCACCGATTCGGTGACGGTGTTTACCGAAATCACCTTGAGCGACCACAAGCGCGAAGACTTCGCCAAGTTCGAGTCCAACATCCGCTTGGTGGACGAAGTGCTTGAATGCCATTTGATCAGCGGTGGCTACGATTACCTGGTGCGCTTCATGACCCGCAGCATCCAGCATTATCAGGAAGTGATCGAAAGCCTGCTGGACAAGAACATCGGCATCTCCAAGTACTTCAGTTACATCGTCATCAAATCTCCGGTGCTCAAGGACGGCGTGCCGCTGCGCAAATTGCTGCGCCACTGAACCAACCCCCTTTTCCAATCCCGACATGCCCCCCCTGTGGGAGCGAGCCTGCTCGCGATGGCGGCGTCACAGTCAACAGAGATGTTGAATGTAACGACCTCTTCGCGAGCAGGCTCGCTCCCACCGTTGTATTCGCAATTGCACTGCGTTTGGACATCAGGCCGGCACAACGGCCCAAGGCGCCTCATCCTGGCGCAAGCCGCATAAACGGCTGTTTCAAGCCACAAAAACAGTTGCCGATTGCTCCGTACGCGCGGATTTCAGAGCAAAGCGCAAAAGTCTCTGCGCTGTAATGCGTTCAGAGAGAGGGGAACGGTTTGTTGTCTGGCTCGTTTCGATAAAACGAGGCGGCAACGACCCGTTGAATAACACCAATCGGAGCGTAAAAAAATGCGAATGAGCAACGCAAAAGCACTATTGGGTTACGGCGTCCTCCTGCTGGCGAGCAGCAGCGAGGCGCATCAAATCTGGTACGAACAACCACCCGGCCAACCCCTGGCGTTGTACTACGGGGAATATGACAAGAACATGCTGGAAGTCACGCCGGGCGGGATGGACCGGTTTCAGCAACTCAAGGGCTGGTCGATCAGCAACCGGTCCCAGCCATTAACGCTGACCTTGCAGCGTCAGGCGTTTGCGGTGGCCCATCAAACCCGGGCAGATGATTCGCTGCTGGCCCAGGACCCGCACTATCCGATCTTCGATATCCATGAGGCGGACAAGGCGCTGAAGACTCATTGGACACCGGCAACCCGTTGGGTCGGTGACTTGCGCGCGCGCACCCCGGAACTGACCCTGGACATCGTGCCGACCGGCGTCGCCGATGCAGGCAAGGCGCAGTTCCAGGTGTTCTATGCGTCCAAACCGTTGGCCGACCAGGACGTGGTGCTGGAAACCGGCTCCGGCGAAGTGTTCACCCAACGCACCGATGCCGCGGGCAAAGTCAGCTTCGAGCTGCCGTGGCAGGGCACCTACGTGGTGGCCGTGGAATACAAGGACCGCACGCCCGGCGAGCGCATCAGTCCTCAAGGCAAGGCCGAACCGTTCGATATAAAGAGCTTCAGTTCGACACTGTCGTTCTATCGATCACAGGGCCAGACGCCGTTGCCGCGCGCGCCGTCGCAGCTGCCGGCATCGGAAGTCGCCAGGCTGAAGAAACAGGCCTGATCCCTCGACCACTACATGAGTGACTGATATGACCCCATCTTCAGGATTGGCAGGGCAGGCGACAACCGCTTCCCCTGCGTTTGCAACCAGTGTCGTCAAGGCCAACACCCGAATGCTGGCGATCGACGCTCTGCGCGGTTTCGTCATGCTGTTGATGCTGATCGACCATGTGCGGGAAACCTTTCTGCTGCACCGTCAGGTGACCGACCCGATCGATGCGTTAAGTGTCACTCCGGACCTGTACTTCACCCGAATGCTCAGTGAAATCTGCGCCCCGGCGTTCATCTTCCTCACCGGTTTGTCAGCCTGGCTCTACAGCCAGAAGCACACGGCGAAAGAAACCTCGGTGTTCCTGCTCAAGCGCGGGTTGTTCCTGGTGTTTCTGGAAGTCACCTTTGTGTGCTTTGCCTGGAACGCCGAGTTCCCGCCCAAGACCCTGTGGCTGCAGGTGATCTGGTGTATCGGCATATGCATGATCGTGCTCGCCGGGTTGCTGCACTTCAAACGCGGTTGGCTGATCGTGCTCGGCGTGGCGATTGTCGCCGGGCACAACCTGCTTGATGGCGTGATCGTGGGACCGGAGTCGCCGTTCTTCGTGCCGTGGTCGATCCTGCATCAGCGGGTGTTTATCGACATCACCGATTTCACCCGGGCCCGCACCACATACCCGGTATTGCCCTGGATTGGCGTGATCCTGCTGGGGTGGGGGATCGGGCCATGGTTCGGCAAGGACATGGACTCGGCCGAGCGGATTTCCCGCCTGCTCAAACTGGGCGCCGGCCTGCTGGTGGCGTTCGTGTTCATTCGCTACCTCAACGTTTATGGCGAGAAACCCTGGGTGCAGACTGGTGACTCGCTGCGCACCTTCATGAGTTTCATGAGCGCCAAGAAGTACCCGCCCTCGCTGATGTTCCTGATGCCGACGATTGGCCTTTCGCTGATCTTGCTGGCGCTGTTCGAGAAGCTCCAGGATCGCTGGTCCACCGCGACCCTGGCGATTTACGGCGGGGCGCCGATGTTCTTCTATTTGCTGCACTTGTACGTACTCAAGGCGATGTACCTGGCGGCAGTGGCGATCTGGGGTGCCAATCAGGGGGCCTACTATGGCTTCGACAACCTGCCCACGGTGTGGCTGTGGAGTGTGATCCTCGGGGTGTTGCTGTTCTTCCCGACGCGCTGGTTCGCCAACCTCAAACAGCGCCGTCGCGATATCGCGATCCTCAAATACCTCTGACGTGCCCAAGGGTGTCCCCCGTTCGGCGGGACACCTTGCAGACCCGGAATTCTGTGGAGTTGCACTGTGAAAACCCTATCGACGCACACCCTGCTACTGGCATTGGGCGGGCAGTCCCTGCTCGCCCTGGCTTCAGAGCAAGACACCGCAAAAGGCTTTATCGAAGACAGTCAATGGAGCCTGCTCAACCGCATCCTCTACGACCGTCGCGACTATGAACACGGCTCACTGAGCAATGGCGCGCGCAATGCCTTCAAGCCCCGATCCGAACGCAGTGACCTGGCCGAGGAATGGGCCTATGGCCTGATGGCCGATTTCATGTCCGGCTACACCACCGGCACCGTAGGGCTGGGCCTGGATGCCCATGTCTATTCCGGCTGGGAACTGGACAGCGGTGGCGGCCGGGCCGGCAAGGCGCGGGTGTTGGGGGTGGACAATGACGGGCACCCCAAGGATGAGTTCAGCCGAGGCGGCGCCGTGGGCAAGCTGCGGTTTTCCTCGACGGAATTGCGTTACGGCGAGCAGCGGGTAAAAACCCCCGTGTTCGGTTCATCCGACAGCCGCTTGCTACCGGAGACCGCCACCGGCTGGCTGCTGACCAGTCGCGAACTGCCCGCCACGACCCTGTATGGCGGACATTTCAACGAGAGCACCGACCGCAATGCCACCAGTCATGACCAAGGGTTTGTGGTCAATTACTCCAACGGCAAACAGGGCGACAGCTTCGATCTGGTGGGGGTGCGCAACACGGCGGTCAAAGGGCTCAACGCCAGCCTGTTCAGCGCGGACTACGCCGACACCTGGCACCAGCACTACCTGGGCGCGGTCTACACCCAGCCATTGGCGGAAGGCCAGGACCTGATCTTTGATCTCAATTTGTACCGAACCCAGGACACTGGCAAAGCCTTGTCCGGCCGCATCGACAACACCACCTGGAGTTTGCTGTCGACCTACAAACTCGGGGCCCACAGCTTCGGGCTGGGGTATCAAAAGGTCGATGGCGACACGCCCTTCGATTACGTGACCCGTGGCGCGATCTACTTGAGCAACGCCGTGGCGCTGTCCGATTTCAACGCGCCCCGGGAGGCTTCCTGGCAAGCGCGTTATGACCTGAACATGGCCGGTTATGGCATTCCCGGCCTTAGCTTCGGCGCACTGTACGTGCGCGGCAGCGGCATCGACGGTACTGATATGGACCCGAACGGCGGCTACAAATGGCTGGGTTACGGGCAGGGTGGCAAGCATTGGGAGCGTGATCTACAGGCCAAATATGTGGTGCAGTCGGGCGTTGCGAAAAACCTCGCGTTCAGCCTGCGCCATGCGGTTCATCGCGGGAATGCGGCTCAAGCAGAACTGGACGCCAATCAGCTCCGCCTGGCGATCGAATACCCGTTGGGTGGCAAATTCTGAACCGGAATGGGATCGCCTTTGTGCACTTTTATAAGGCCGCGCACCCCTGCGTTGCACTATGCGAAGGCAAATATCGGGCGTTCATCGACACCTGTGGTCAACGTTTACGGGCGCAAGGACTGCCAATCGCCGACTGGCACAAAGTCTGCAAGACACTGTTCAGGCCCACTGTGACGCAGTCGAGTGGGCAGCCCCCTCGGTCAACGACGATCGATTGGCCGAACAGGTCGTGGGCAACATCGGTGGTTCCGGCATAGATGCCTGACTTAGCACCGTAAATGAACAGGCAAAGACGCCTGGAACCGCAAGGTTTCAGGCGTTTTTTTTTGCTTTTTGAACAGCTATCGACGGGTGTCTCTTATGAATTCCAATGTTGCCACTTTGAATAAGCTGCAAACGCTGATCGTGATCGGCAATGGCATGGTCGGACATCATTGTGTCGAACAGCTGATCGAACGCGGTGCCCTTGATCACTATCGGCTGCACGTGTTCAGCGAGGAGCCGATGCGTGCCTACGACCGTGTGCACCTTTCCGAGTATTTCTCCGGCCGTGATGCCGAGTCGCTGGCCCTCGGTGAAGCCTCGCTGTACCAGAACCCGGGCGTAACCCTGCATCTGGGGGCTCCGGTGCTGGAAATCGACCGCGCACGCCGCCAGGTGATCACCGCGCAAGGCTGTGTCTCCTACGACAAATTGGTGCTGGCCACCGGCTCCTATCCGTTTGTGCCGCCGATCGAAGGCGCCGAGGGCGATTCGCGCCTGGTGTATCGCACCCTTGAAGACCTCGACGCCATTCGTGCCGCGGCCAGCAACGCCCGACGCGGTGTGGTGGTTGGCGGTGGCTTGCTGGGACTGGAAGCGGCCAACGCCCTGAAAACCCTGGGGCTGGAAGCGCATGTGGTGGAATTCGCCCCGCGCCTGATGCCGGTGCAACTGGACGAATACGGTGGCCTGGCGCTCAAGGCGCAGATCGAACGGCTCGGCGTCGGCGTGCATTTGTCGCGCGGCACGCAATCGATCAGCGCAGGTGAGGAATACCGCTACCGGATGAACTTCGCCAATGACGAATTTCTTGAAACCGACCTGATCGTGTTTTCCGCCGGTATCCGTGCGCAAGACGCACTGGCCCGCCAATGCTCGCTGGAAGTCGGCCCGCGCGGCGGCGTGGTGATTGATGACCAATGCCAGAGCAGCGATCCGAACATCTATGCCATCGGCGAATGTGCCGCATGGAACGGCAGCATTTTCGGCCTGGTCGCCCCGGGCTACCAAATGGCGCGCGGTGTTGCCGCATTGCTGTGCAACGAAACCGCCGAGCCGTTCATGGGCGCGGACATGTCGACCAAGCTCAAGCTGCTGGGCGTCGATGTCGGTTCCATCGGCGACGCGCATGGCAGCACGCCGGGCGCGCGCAGTTATCAGTTCATCGACGAAACCACGGCCAGCTATCGTCGCCTGGTGGTGGATGCGACCGGCAAACACGTGCTCGGTGCGGTGCTGGTGGGTGACAACAGCTATTACGACACGCTGCTGCAATACATGCAGAACGCGATTGCGCTGCCGGCGGAACCCGCCAGCCTGATTCTGCCATCGTCCGAAGGCGCACCGACCCTCGGCCCGGGCGCGTTGCCCGAAGCGGCCACGGTCTGCTCGTGCCACAACGTCACCAAGGGCTCCATTTGCTCGGCCATCGACGGTGGCTGCACCGACCTCGGCCTGCTCAAGTCGCAGACCAAGGCCTGCACCGGTTGCGGCGGTTGTGCCGGGCTGCTCAAGCAGGTTTTCGAACATGAGTTGATCGCCCGTGGCGTCAGCGTCGACAAAAGCCTGTGCGAACACTTTGCCTATACCCGTCAGGAGCTTTATGCGCTGGTGCGGGTAGAAGGGGTGATCACCTTCGAAGAACTGCTGGCCAAGCATGGCCGTGGCCACACCGGTTGCGACGTGTGCAAACCGGCGGTGGGCTCGATCCTTGCGTCGTGCTGGAACCAGCCGATCATGGACGCGTCGCTGGTACCGCTGCAGGACACCAACGACACCTTCATGGCCAACATGCAGAAGAACGGCACCTATTCGGTGGTGCCGCGCATCCCCGGTGGCGAGATCACTGCCGACAAACTGATCGCGATTGGTGTGGTGGCGAAGAAATACGACCTCTACACCAAAATCACCGGCGGCCAGCGTATCGACCTGTTCGGCGCGCAGTTGCATGAGTTGCCGGACATCTGGGCCGAACTGATTGAAGCCGGTTTCGAAACCGGGCACGCCTACGGCAAATCCACCCGCACGGTGAAGTCTTGCGTCGGCAGCACCTGGTGCCGTTATGGCGTGCAAGACAGCGTGCAAATGGCCTTGACCATCGAGGACCGCTACAAGGGCCTGCGCTCGCCGCACAAGCTCAAATTCGCGGTGTCCGGTTGCACCCGGGAATGCGCCGAGGCCCAGAGCAAAGACGTTGGCGTGATCGCCACGGAGAAAGGCTGGAACCTGTACATCGCCGGCAACGGCGGCATGCGTCCGCGTCACGCCGAGCTGTTCGCCACCGACCTCGACGACGCGACCCTGATCCGCTACATCGACCGCTTCCTGATGTTCTACATTCGCACCGCCGACAAATTGCAGCGCACCTCGGTCTGGCGCGAAAGCCTGGAGGGCGGCCTCGATTACCTCAAGGATGTGATCATCAACGACAGCCTCGGGCTGGGTGAAGAGCTCGAATCGCAGATGCAACTGGTGGTCAATCGCTATGAATGCGAATGGGCCAACGCCCTCAAAGACCCGGAAAAACTCAAACGCTTCCGTACCTTCGTCAACGATAAACGCCCGGACCCGGACATCCACTTTGTCCAGGAACGCGGCCAGCGGCGCCCGATCATGGCCGCCGAACTCAACCTTATCCCTGTCACCGAGGAGATTGCCTGATGAGCCAGTCCAATACCCAACGCATCGATTCCCTGGAAAACCCCGAGGCCTGGCAAACGGTGTGCGAGCAACAGGACCTGGTCAGCAACTCCGGCGTTGTCGTCTGGCTCGACGGCGCGCAAGTGGCGCTGTTCTACCTGCCGGGTGCCGAGGGTCGGACCCTCTACGCCATCGACAACCATGACCCGCAGTCCGGGGCCAATGTGATCGGTCGCGGGTTGGTCGGCAGCATCAAGGGTGATCTGGTGGTTGCATCGCCGATCTACAAACAGCATTTCCGCCTTGAGGACGGCAGCTGCCTGGAGTATCCGCAACAGCGTCTGCGTGTCTGGCCCGTGCGGTTGAACAGCGGCGTGGTGGAAGTCGGGGTGGCTTGAGCCTGTTCAACAGCATCGCGTATTCGCATCGGAGGCATTTATGAAAACAGCCGCACAATTGCTGAAACTCAAGGCCGTGCAAAACCGTCAGGTGCATAGCATCGCGCCGGATGAAATGGTGCTTGAAGCGCTGAGGATCATGGCCGAAAAGAACGTGGGCGCGCTTCCGGTGATCGAGGCCGGGCAAGTGGTCGGCGTGATCAGCGAGCGTGACTATGCGCGCAAGGTGGTTTTGCAGGGGCGCTCTTCGGTCGGCACGCCGGTGCGCGACATCATGAGCGCGCCTGTGGTGACGGCTGACAGTCAGCAGAGTATTGAGCGTTGCATGGCGGTGATGACTGACAGTCATCTGCGTCATTTGCCGGTGATGGAGGGTGGCGAACTGATGGGGCTGTTATCGATTGGGGATTTGGTCAAGGAAGCGATCGTTGAGCAGGCGGATTTGATTCGGCAGTTGGAGCATTACATTCGCGGGCACTAGGGCGGTCAGTGTGACTGAGGTTGGGGGACATATCCGTTTTTGTTGTGATGGCGACTTAGGGTTCCGCCCTTACGGCGGGTCACTTGGAAGAGCGCCAAGTAACCAAACGCTTTCGCCCCTGACGTACGGTGCCTCGCTGTGGCTCGGCATACCCTCGCTCCGGTCCTGCTCCGTGGGCCCGCCGCCATCGGCCATCCATGGCCGGGGGCGGCTACCGCGGCATCCTTGCCGCGGTGCCCACTGCGCAGAACCTGCGCTCGGCCTTCCGACGGGGCAGATCAAGATCAAAAGCAAAAGCCAAAGCAAAAGCAAAAGCCAAAGCAAAAGCCAAAGCAAAAGCCAAAGCAAAGCAACAGCCCGGCGTTGTACCTGTGGGAGCGAGCCTGCTCGCGATAAACGTCCGGACACCGCGTTCATTCAGACAGCCCGCGTTATCGTTCACGTCTTTCGCGAGCAAGCCCGCTCCCACAGGGGGAATGCGTACGCTTGAAGAGGCAGGCCGGCCGGTAGGCCGCCTCGCGGTGCTTTTGCGGTACTCGCCCCCTCGAGAGGCCGAGTGGAGGTTCTGCGCAGTGGGCAACCCGGCATGGATGCCGGGTTAGCCGCCCCCGGCCATGGATGGCCGATGGCGGCGGGCCCACGGAGCAGGACCGGAGCGAGGGCATGCCGAGCCACAGCGAGGCACCGAACGACAGGGGCAAGAGCCCTTGGTTACTTGGGGCTTTTCCAAGTGACCCGCCGTAAGGGCGGAACCCTAAGCCGCCGTGACCGCAGAAACGGATATGCCCACGAGGGTTTTGCCGCTTTCTTGATCAGTGTCAACCGCATAACCAGACAGCCTCTGTAGTCTCCAGAGACCGACAGCCAGTGCGCTCACCCCAATGTTCGCCGTAGCGCCGGTTGCCTTGACCCAAGGCGAAAACACCATGATCTATCCGCTGATTCTGACCTTGCACCTGTTTGCCGCGCTGATCTTCATCGGCACGGTGTTCTTCGAAGTCCTGTTCCTGGAAAACATCCGCAAACAGCTACCCGCCAGGGTAATGCTGCTGGTGGAGCAGGGTATCGGCCGCCGGGCCCGCTCGCTGATGCCGTGGGTGCTGCTGGTGTTGTTCGGTGCCGGGCTGGGCATGGTCTGGTTGCGTTACTTGCCAGCCCTGGCCTCACCACTGTCCTCATCGTTCGGCACCTTACTGGCGTTGAAAATCGCAGTGGCCGTGAGTGTGCTGCTGCATTTCCTCGGCGCCATGTTTCTATTCAAAAACGGCCGAATGAGCCCGCGATACCTGCACTTCATCCATGGCAGCCTGTTCTGCCACATGGTCGTTATCGTGTTGCTGGCCAAGGGCATGTTTTACCTGACGTGGTAATCGGGCCTGACCTCGTGCAGACACTTTGCTTGCGCTTGACGCAAATCAAGGAGCATTGATGGTTAAACCCGGAGACTGACAGTCCGCAGCCAGTCTCGGAGACCGCCATGCTCGATTTATTTCACAACCCAGGCGAGTTGATCGCTCGGTGCGATCAAGGCGTGCTTGACCCTAACTGTCATGCCGACACGCAAAAATTTCATGACGGTATCGGCTCTCTGGACCTGCTTCGTGCATTGCGCGTCAGCCGCCAGAAGTGCCGTCCGCTGTCCCTGAACGTGCAACTGCCTTCCAGCCTCAAGCCGTCTTCCTGTTCCCCGCGCGATATCGCCGGCGAGCACAACGGTATCGAGCAGTACCTTCAGCATCTGGAGCGGGAAATCGACCTCGTCGGTTGCCACCTCGGTGCAGAGCAACGGGTCGAGCAGTTTCATCTGGGCGGCGGAACACCCGCGCCTGCCCATCTGGAACGGCTGATGAGTCATCTGCGTGGCCGGTTCAACTTTCTTGAACATGAAGGCGGCGATTACAGCGTCGAGGTCGACCTCCACCACACCGACTGGGCGACCATGGGGTTGCTGCGCGACCAGGGATTCACTCATGTGAGCATCGGCGTTCCGGATATCGACGCCGACTGTGACAGGTCGGTGGCCTGCTACCAGAACCCGGCGCCGATCCAGTCGCTGATGGATGCCGCGCGCACCTTTGGTTTTCGATCCATCAACGTCGACCTGGGTTTTGGCCATGCCTGGCAGACGCCAGACAGTTTTGCGCTGAAGCTGGCGAGCATTATTGAACTGGAGCCGGACCGGCTCATGGTGTTCGATTATGCCCGGCCACCACGGCGTTATCGGCCGGTGCTAGGTGACAAAGTCAGAGCGCTGTGCAGCCAGGACGATAAAGGCGCGATGCGCCAGATCTGCTTCGATCAACTGCTTGGCGCGGGTTATCACTACATCGGTCTGGGGCAGTTTGTCCGGCCTGATGATGATCTGGCTGTTGCCCAGGAGCGCGGCCGGTTGCGCCGTACCTGTGAGGGTTTCTCCCGTCACGGCTATTGCGATCATATTGGATTCGGTTTGGGCGCCATCAGCCAGATCGACGAGTTGTACACGCAAAACACCGACGAGATTGAACGCTATCAGCAGCAATTGGACATGCGGCAATTGCCGACGTGTCGAGGCTGGCGCTTCGAGGCGGGGGATCAGATCCGGCAAATGGTCATGGAACGTCTGGCCTGTGATCAGGAACTGGATATCCGCGCTATCGAGCGGCGCTACGGGCTGGTTTTTTCCAAGTACTTCTCCTCTGTCTGGCCGTTGCTGGAGCAATTGAGTCGAGACGGGTTGATTGAATTGTCAGACCGTTTCATCAGCATCCTTCCCGCCGGTCGGCCGGAAGTGGATGCCATCTGCAACCTGTTTGAAAAGGATTTGGGCGGTGCGAAGCATTAACCCCATGCGAGTTGATCGATCATGAACACGACATTTGATTTCAATCGCGCCCTGGTCGAAAAGTACGACCGCCCGGGGCCGCGTTATACCTCTTACCCCACGGCGCCGCAGTTTCATCAGGCGTTTGCCGTTGATGACTATCAGCGTGCCGCCCGCGACAGCAATCAGGTGGCCGCGCCGAAACCGTTGTCGGTGTACATCCACATCCCGTTCTGCAAAAGCCTTTGTTACTACTGCGCCTGCAACAAAATCATTACCCAGAAAACCCATCGCGCCGTCGAGTACCTGACGTACCTCAAGCGTGAAATCGCAATGCAGGCGGCCTTGTTCGACAGCACCCGCAAACTCACCCAGTTGCACTTGGGGGGCGGCACGCCGACCTATTTGACCAGCGAACAGTTGGCGGACCTGATGGACTGCCTGCACCAGGCGTTCAACATGGACGACAGCGATAACCATGAGTTCTCCATCGAGGTTGACCCGCGCACCATCAGCACCGAACAGATTCAGTCATTGCGCCAGTTGGGCTTCAATCGCCTGAGCTTCGGCGTGCAGGATTTCGACCCCGATGTGCAGGCCGCGGTGAATCGCCAGCAAAGTGAAGAGCAGATTTATGCGCTGGTCGCGGCGGCGCGCGAGGCGCACTTCAAGTCGATCAGCGTCGATCTGATCTACGGCCTGCCACTGCAAACCGTGCAGAGTTTCGACGTCACCCTCAGCAAGATCATCGCGCTGCGTCCGGACCGGATTGCCGCCTACAGCTACGCGCATTTGCCGGAGATGGTTCGCGCACAACGGCTGATTCGTCCCGCCGACATGCCGCCACCGGAGCGCAAGCTGGAACTGCTCGAGCTGACCATCCGCCGCCTGACCGAGGCCGGTTATGTCTATATCGGCATGGATCATTTCGCCTTGCCGGATGACGAACTGGCGCTGGCCCGGGCCAATGGCACCCTGCAGCGTAACTTTCAGGGCTATTCCACCCATGCCGACTGCGATTTGATCGGCCTTGGGGTGTCGTCGATCGGCAAGGTCGGCGACAGCTACAGCCAAAGCGTCAAGGAACTTTCGCAGTACTACGCCCGTATCGATCAAGGGCTGTTGCCGGTGCATCGCGGTTACCGCTTGAACGCCGACGACCTGCTGCGCCGCGAGGTGATCAGCGACCTGATGTGCCATGGCCGTATCGCGTTCGACCAGTATGAAGCGCGGCATGGCATTCGCTTCACCGAGTATTTTGCCGAGGCGCTGGCGCAGCTGGGCGAGCATGTGCGCGATGGATTGCTGCAGATTCACCGCGACGAATTGGTGCTGCTGCCACAAGGGCATCTGATGATGCGCAGTGCCGCGATGGCGTTCGACGCCTATCTGGGCGGTGAACAAAAAGGCCAGTTCTCACGTACGGTCTAAGCCTGTCTTCCGAGGGGATTGCCCTCAAGTTGATCTCAATCAAGGGCAGGGGGCGCAACGCTCCCTAACATGACCGCAAGCCCCTTTAAAATCAGCGAGCACATGACAATCCATCAGCCTTCGATACTCGGCAACCTGCGCGCCTGGGGTGTCGGTCTGGTGGTCATGCTGACGCTGATGCTTGCCACCTTCGAGGGGGCGCAGGCCAAGCAATACGGCGACATCGAGCAGCAGCGCATCGAAAAAACCTTCCCTCAGACCGATTCCGTTTCCGCCCCCGAAGGGCGGTTCAAGGTGCGCACGCTGTCCGCCGCCGGCAAAGTCATCGGTTATGTGTTCCAGAGCCTGGACGTGGTGGATATTCCGGCTTACTCGGGCAAACCGATCAACACCCAGGTGATCCTCGACACTGCCGGCGTGATTCAGGATGCCTATGTGCTGGAACACCACGAGCCAATTCTGCTGATTGGCATTCCTGAGGCAAAACTTCACGGCTTCAGCGCCAAGTACAAAGGCGTCAAGGTCAGCCAGCGGGTCGTCGTCGGCCATTCCAGTGATCCGAATGCGGTCACTGTCGATGCCATCGCCGGCGCAACGGTCACGGCCATGGTGGTCAACGAGATCATCATGCGCGCCGCTCATGATGTGGCTGTCTCACTCAAGCTGATTGAAGACACGGGGGGTGTGGCACGCAAGCCCGCCACCGTGCGGCTGGACTTGTTCGAGCCCGCCACCTGGGAGCAACTGACCGGCAACGGCGCCATCCGCCGCTTGAACCTGACCCGTGGCCAGGTCGACGCCGCCTTCAAGGGCACTGATGCCGAAGGCGTGGAAAACGCCGCCGCCGATCAGGTGGATGAGACCTTTATCGAGCTCTACACCGCCGACCTGAATCCGCCGACCATCGGCCGTGCGCTGCTGGGCGACAACCAATATCGCTTCCTCATGCAAGACCTCAAGCCTGGCGAGCAAGCCATCGCGGTGCTGGGGCGCGGGCTGTTTTCCTATAAAGGCTCGGGGTATGTGCGCGGCGGGATTTTCGATCGGGTGCAATTGCGCCAGTTCGGCAACGTCATCAGCTTCCGCGACATGGACCATCAGCGGCTCTCGGATGTGTTTGCCAAAGGCATGCCCGAGTTCACTGAGATGTCGATTTTCATTGTGCGCGAACCGGCGAAGTTCGATCCGGGATCGCCTTGGTCTCTGGAATTATTGGTGCGTCGCCAGACCGGCCCGGTCAGTGGCACGTTCAGCAGCTTCGAACTGGCCTATCAATTGCCCGAGCCCTACCTTGAGCGCCCACTGCCCAGCGCCGAAGAACTGGCGGCCCTCGAGGAAGCCAGTCGGCCAATGTGGTTGAACATCTGGTATCAGAAATCCTTTCAGATCACCGTGCTCGGCACCGCATTGCTACTGCTGACGGCGATCCTGTTCCTGCAAGACAAGTTCACCCGCCGCCCGCATTTTCTGCACTGGCTGCGCCGCGGTTATCTGGTCTTTACCGTGGTGTTTATCGGCTGGTATGCCCTGGGGCAGCTGTCGGTGGTCAACGTCCTGACCTTTACCCATGCGTTGTTCGACCATTTTCGCTGGGAGCTGTTTCTCACCGATCCGCTGATCTTCATGCTCTGGGTCTTCGCCGCCGCGAGCATTCTGCTGTGGGGCCGCGGCGTGTTCTGCGGCTGGCTGTGCCCGTTTGGCGCCTTGCAAGAGTTGATCAACGAGGCCGCGCGCAAGCTGAAGATCCCTCAATACGAATTGCCCTTCGCGGTGCATGAGCGCTTGTGGGCGATCAAATACATCATTTTGCTGCTGCTGTTCGGCATCTCCCTGGAGTCGATGTCCACCGCCGAACTGTTCGCCGAGGTGGAACCGTTCAAGACCGCCATCACCCTCAGGTTCGACCGCCAGTGGTGGTTCGTGCTCTACGCGGTGGCGCTGCTGGTCATCAACCTCTTCACGCGCAAAGTCTATTGCCGCTACATCTGCCCGTTGGGTGCTGCGCTGGCGATCCCAAGCAAATTTCGCCTGTTCGACTGGCTCAAACGCCGCAAGGAGTGCGGCACGCCTTGCCAGCTGTGCGCCAAGGAATGCGAGATCCAGGCGATTCATCCTGATGGCCGGATCAATGCCAACGAGTGCCACTACTGCCTCGATTGCCAGATGACGTACCAGAACGACAACAAATGCCCGCCGCTGATCAACAAGCGCAAGAAGCTTGGCAAAGCGGCGCCCGCTGCTGTGCAACTGATACCTGTCGTGGAAGTGACCGCTCTGGAATGAACCCCGCGAGCGCTTGTCCGCAGTGACCGTTTTTATCCCTTCAAGGAAAACACCTGATGAACGACACAGAGTCCAAAAAAACCACTGAAGTGCCGGAACCGACCGGCCTCAGTCGTCGCGGCTTCCTGGGCACCAGTGCGGTGACCGGCGCGGTACTGGCCGGTGCCACGGCCCTTGGTGGCGCAGTGTTCACCCGTGAGACCTGGGCGGCTGCGGCCAAGGACGCGCAGTCGAAAATCCACGTCGGGCCGGGCGAACTGGACCAGTACTACGGTTTCTGGAGCGGCGGCCATCAGGGCGAAGTGCGGATCATGGGCATTCCGTCGATGCGCGAGTTGTTACGCATTCCGGTGTTCAACGTCGATTCCGCGACTGGTTGGGGCCTGACCAACGAAAGCAAACGGATCATGGGCGACAGCGCGCACTTCCAGAATGGCGACTGCCATCACCCGCATTTGTCGATGACTGACGGCAAGTACGACGGCAAATACCTGTTCATCAATGACAAGGCCAACAGCCGCGTTGCGCGTATCCGTCTGGACATCATGAAGTGCGACAAGATGCTCACCGTGCCCAATGTGCAGGCGGTTCACGGGTTGCGCCTGCAGAAAGTACCGCACACCAAGTACGTGTTCGCCAACGCCGAATTCGTCATTCCGCACCCCAATGACGGCAGCACCTTCGACCTGCAGGACAAGAACAGCTACACCATGTTCAACGCCATCGATGCCGAGAAAATGGAGATGGCGTTCCAGGTCATCGTCGACGGCAACCTGGACAACACCGACGCCGACTACACCGGCAAATACGCGGCGTCGACCTGCTACAACTCGGAGAAGGCCTACGACCTGGGCGGGATGATGCGCAACGAGCGCGACTGGGTGGTGGTGTTCAACATCCCGCGCATTGAAGCGGCGATCAAGGCCGGCAAGTTCATCACCCTCGACGGCTCGAAAGTGCCAGTGGTCGACGGTCGTAAAACCGATGGCAAGGACAGCGCGTTCACCCGATACATCCCCACGCCGAAGAACCCCCACGGCCTCAATACCTCGCCCGATGGCAAATACTTCATTGCCAACGGCAAGCTTTCGCCGACCTGCACCATCATTGCCATCGCCAAGCTCGACGATCTGTTTGACGACAAATTCAAGGACCCGCGCGACGTGGTGGTCGGCGAGCCCGAGCTCGGTCTGGGCCCGCTGCACACCACTTACGACGGCCGCGGCAATGCCTACACCACGCTGTTTATCGACAGCCAGGTGGTGAAGTGGAACGTGGAAGAAGCCATTCGCGCCTACACCGGCGAAAAGGTCAACTACATCAAGCAGAAACTTGACGTGCAATACCAGCCGGGCCACAACCACGCCTCGCTGACCGAAACCAGTGAGGCCGACGGCCAGTGGCTGGTGGTGCTCAGCAAGTTTTCCAAAGACCGCTTCCTGCCGACCGGCCCGCTGCACCCGGAAAACGATCAGTTGATCGATATCTCCGGCGATGAAATGAAACTGGTGCACGACGGCCCGGCCTTCGCCGAACCCCACGACTGCGTCATGGCCCGCCGCGACCAGATCAAGACCAAGAAGATCTGGGACCGCAACGACCCGTTTTTTGCCGAAACCGTGGTCATCGCCGCGAAGGACGGGATCAAGCTGGAGACCGACAACAAGGTCATCCGCGACGGTAACAAAGTCCGTGTCTACATGACCTCGATGGCCCCTGCCTATGGCCTGCCGGAGTTCACCGTCAAACAGGGCAACGAGGTCACGGTGACCATCACCAACATCGACCAGATTGAAGACGTGACCCACGGCTTCGTGATGACCAACCATGGCGCCAGCATGGAAATCAGCCCGCAGCAGACCTCATCGATCACCTTCGTCGCCGACAAGCCGGGGTTGCACTGGTACTACTGCAGCTGGTTCTGCCATGCGCTGCACATGGAAATGGTCGGCCGCATGAAGGTCGAGAAGGCCTGACCGTTGCCCATCGACAGGAGCGAAGCAATGACTGAGAGCAAGGGCAACCCGGTGAAGGTCATTGCGCTTGCGCTCCTGCTCATGTCTGGCAGCGTGCTGGCGGTGCAACCCGTCACCACGCTGCCGTTGACGGTGGACGCCGATCAACGCTGGCACCTGCCGGCAGGGGAATACCGTGGCTCGTTCAGCGTCGATCAACCGATGCAGATAGTCTGCGAGCCGGGCGCGGTATTTCAGGGGGAGGGGCAGGGCAACGGCTTGATCATCAGTGCGCCGGATGTCGGCATCGAGGGCTGCACCTTTCTGGACTGGGGGCACGACCTCACCGCCATGAATGCGGCGGTGTTTATCCAGCCCAAGGCCTATGGCGCGGTGATCAAAGGCAATCGCCTACAGGGTAAGGGCTTCGGTATCTGGGTCGACGGTACGCAGGATGTGAGCCTGATCGACAACCGCATTCAGGGTGATCCGACGATGCGCTCCCAGGATCGCGGCAACGGTATTCATCTGTATGCCGTGCATGGCGCCAAGGTCATCGGCAACCAGGTGCGCGACACCCGCGATGGCATCTACATCGACACCTCCAACGGCAACCTGCTGCAAGGCAATACCCTGGAAGACCTGCGCTACGGCGTGCATTACATGTTCGCCAACGATAACCAGTTGATCGGCAACACCACCCGCCGCACCCGCACCGGCTACGCCCTGATGCAAAGCCGCAAGCTCATGGTGATCGGCAATCGCTCCGAACAGGATCAGAACTACGGGATCCTGATGAACTACATCACCTATTCAACCTTGCGTGACAACTTCGTCACTGGCGTGCGCGACGGCTCGACCGGCGACAGCATGATCAGTGGTGCCGAGGGCAAGGCGCTGTTCATCTACAACTCGCTGTTCAACAGCATCGAACACAACCACTTCGAGCACAGCGCCGTGGGTATTCATCTCACCGCCGGCTCGGAAGACAACCGCATCGCTGACAACGCTTTTGTCGGCAACCAGCGGCAGGTCAAGTACGTCGCCACCCGCTTGCAGGAATGGTCGGTGGATGGCCGGGGCAATTACTGGAGCGATTACCTGGGCTGGGACCGCAACAACGATGGCCTCGGCGATATCGCCTACGAACCCAACGACAACGTCGACCGTCTGCTGTGGCTGTACCCGCAGGTGCGGCTGTTGATGAACAGCCCCGGTATCGAGTTGCTGCGCTGGGTGCAACGGGCCTTTCCGGTGATGAAATCGCCGGGGGTGCTCGACAGCCATCCGCTGATGAAGTCATCCCCTCAAACCCTGACCCAGGAGCCCACCTCATGAACGTCATCGACATCGAAGGCGTCAGCCAGCGCTATGGGCATGCCACCGTGTTGCATCAGCTCAACCTCAGCCTCGCTGAAGGCGAAGTGCTGGGTTTGTTCGGGCATAACGGTGCGGGCAAGACCACCAGCATGAAACTGGTGCTTGGCCTGCTCCAGCCCAGCGAAGGGCAGGTCAGGGTGTTCGGCCGTTTGCCCAGCGATCCCCACGTGCGACGCCTGCTTGGTTATCTGCCGGAAAACGTGACGTTTTACCCGCAGCTGAGCGGTGTTGAGACCTTGCGCCATTTCGCGCGACTCAAAGGCGCCGCGTCCGCTCAGGTGGACGTGCTGCTGGAGGAAGTCGGCCTGGCCGGTGCGGCGCATCGACGGGTCAAGACCTACTCCAAAGGCATGCGGCAACGCTTGGGGCTGGCACAAGCGCTGCTCGGCGAACCGCGTTTGTTGCTGCTCGACGAACCTACGGTCGGCCTCGATCCCATCGCCACCCAAGACCTTTATCGCTTGCTCGATCGCCTGCGCAGCCAGGGCACCAGCATCATTCTGTGTTCCCACGTATTGCCGGGCGTCGAGGCGCATATCAACCGCGCCGCGATTCTGACCCAGGGCCGGCTGCTGGCCCTCGGCAGTCTCCACAGTTTGCGCGAGGAAGCCGGGTTGCCGACGCTGATCCGCGCCAACGGCTTGAAGCACGTCGGGCCCTTGCAGCAACGCTGGAACAACGCCGGGCACGTCACCGAACGCTGGGGCGTCGAAGGCCTTGAAGTGGCCGCGCTCAATGGCAACAAGCTTGGGCTGTTGCGCCAACTGCTTAATGAAGACGAACCGGCCGACGTGGAAATCCATCAACCGTCCCTGGAAGATATTTACCGCTACTACATGAGCCGGGCCGGTGCGGCGCCGATCGGGGAGGCCGTATGAACGCTGTCTGGAACATGGCCCGCAAGGAATTCAGCGACGGTTTGCGCAATCGCTGGTTGTTGGCGATCAGTGTGTTGTTCGCGGTGCTCGCCATCGGCATCGCCTGGCTGGGCGCCGCGGCTTCCGGGCAGTTGGGGTTCACCTCGGTGCCGGCCACCATCGCCAGCCTCGCCAGTCTGGCAACGTTTTTGATGCCGTTGATTGCGTTGTTGCTGGCCTATGACGCCATCGTCGGCGAGGACGAGAGCGGCACGTTGCTGCTGTTGCTGACGTACCCGTTGGGTCGCGGGCAGATTCTGCTTGGCAAGTTTGTCGGCCACGGGTTGATCCTGGCGTTGGCGACACTGATCGGTTTCGGCTGCGCCATGCTGGCCATCGCGGTGCTGGTGGACGATGTCGAACTGAGCCTGTTGCTTTGGGCCTTTGGCCGGTTCATGGCGTCGTCGACGTTGCTGGGCTGGGGGTTTCTGGGCTTGGCCTATGTGCTGAGCAGCGTATCGGCGGAGAAATCCACGGCGGCCGGGCTGGCGCTGGGTGTCTGGTTCTTCTTCGTGCTGGTGTTTGACCTGGCACTGCTGGCGCTGTTGGTGCTCAGCGAAGGGCAGTTCAATCCCAAAGTCCTGCCCTGGTTGCTGCTGCTCAATCCAGCCGACATCTATCGCCTGATCAATCTCTCCGGTTTTGAGCCTGGCGCCGGTACCACGGGTGTGCTGACGCTGGGCAGCGATTTGCCGATGCCGGGCTCGATGCTCTGGCTGTGCCTGTCACTGTGGGTGGCGGTGCCATTGGGCTCGGCCTGGCTGTTGTTTCGTCGCCGGGCGACATGAATTTCCACTTTGATGGTTTTGGAGAAGTTGACGATGAGTACGTTTTATCTGATGACGGTGCGCGCGGTGGCGGGGCTGATGATGTGTCTGTTGCTGACGGCCTGCGACAACCCGGCGCAGGCCACCTACAGCAGCGCCGCCACAGCCTTTCATCCCAGTGATGAATGCCATGTCTGCGGGATGATCATCAACGGATTCCCCGGGCCCAAGGGCGAAGTGGTCGAGCGAGCCGGGGTCAAGAAGTTCTGCTCCACGGCGGAAATGATCGGTTGGTGGTTGCAGCCGGAAAATCATCACGGCGATGCAAAACTGTATGTCCACGATATGGGCCGCAGCCCGTGGAACGCGCCGGATGACGCTCACCTGATCGATGCCAAGGACGCGTTCTACGTGGTCGGCACCCAACTCAAGGGCGCCATGGGCGTGGTGCTGGCGTCTTTCTCCAGTCGCGAGGCCGCTGAAAAGCTTGCCGCTGAACAGGGCGGTCGTTTGCTGCGGTTCAGCGAGATCACTCCGGCGCTGTTGCAGCAACACTAACGCCGTCGAAAAATCCTGATCGCCGTCAAGTCGTTTTTTCTTCTCCTGTTCAAAGATAGGGCTGGCAATGTCCCCAGTGCTTGGCATCCGCGATGCCCAGGAGTAAATGATGAAAACCGAGTTTCAGGATCGTTTGGCAGTGGTCACGGGTGCCAGCTCCGGGATTGGCCTGGCACTGTGCGCCGCGTTGTTACCGCGCGGGGTCAAGGTGCTGGCGATGTCTCGGACCCTCGGTGAGTTGCCGGCATTGCAGCAGATCTACGGGGAACGGTTGCTGTGGTTTGCCGGGGATGTCACGAGTCAGCAAGACCTGCGGGAATTGTCCGAGCGGGCTGCGGCGATGGGCCCCGTGGACTATCTGGTGCCTAACGCGGGTATTGCCGAGATGGCTGATAGTCTGGATATGGCGGCCTTCCAGCGTCAGTGGGCGGTTAATGGTGCCGGGGCGTTGAATACTCTGGCGGCGTTGCGGGGTGAGTTGGCGAGTCCGGCTTCGGTGGTGTTTGTCGGGAGTTTTCTGACCGGTTCGAGTTTTCCGGGGTTGGCTGCGTGCATTGCCAGCAAGGCTGCGCTGGCGGCTCAGGCGAGGACGCTGGCGGTGGAGTTTGCGAGTTTTGATGTGCGCATTAATCTGGTCTCGCCGGGGCCGACTGCGACCTCGATGTGGGATCACTTGGGGTTGAGCGAGGGGGAGCTTGGCGATGTTGCCGACACGCTTGGTAAACGTCTGTTGCCGGGGCATTTTCTTGATGCGGCGGCGGTGGCTAATGTGATTGTTTTTCAGCTGTCCCAAGGGGCTCGGGGTGTTTATGGCCAGGACTGGAAGGTTGATAACGGGTACACCCTGGGCTGAAGTTCGTTCGGGGTACATATCCGTTGCTGCGGTAACGGCGGCTTAGGGTTCCACCCTTACGGCGGGTCACTTGGAAGAGCGCCAAGTAACCAAACGCTCTTGCCCCTGACGTACGGTGCCTCGCTGTGGCTCGGCATGCCCTCGCTCCGGTCCTGCTCCGTGGGCCCGCCGCCATCGGCCATCCATGGCCGGGGGCGGCTACCGCGGCATCCTTGCCGCGGTGCCCACTGCGCAGAACCTGCGCTCGGCCTTCCGACGGGGCAGATCAAGATCAAAAGCCAGATCAAAAGCCAAAGCGAGGCGGCCTGATAGCCGACCTGATGTCTATCATGGTCATCGGCGGTGGACCTCTATGTCATGCCCGCCAAAAATCCAACTGTGGGAGCGAGCCTGCTCGCGAAGGCGGACTTACATTCAACATTGATGTCGACTGACAGGGCCTCATCGCGAGCAGGCTCGCTCCCACAGGGGGAATGCGTACGCTTAAAGAGACAGGCCGGCCGGTAGGCCGCCTCGCGGTGCTTTTGCGGTACTCGCCCCCTCGAGAGGCCGAGTGGAGGTTCTGCGCAGTGGGCAACCCGGCATGGATGCCGGGTTAGCCGCCCCCGGCCATGGATGGCCGATGGCGGCGGGCCCACGGAGCAGGACCGGAGCGAGGGCATGCCGAGCCACAGCGAGGCACCGAACGACAGGGGCAAAAGCGCTTTGGTTACTTTCGCGCTTTTCGAAAGTGACTCGCTGTAAAAGCGAAACCAATAGAAGCCGTTACCGAAGAAACGGATATACACCAAGGCCTAATGCGAAGTCCCCTCGGCAAACTCAATCTTGTTCCCCACGTTGTACTTCCCCGAAGGCTTGTTCATCGGAATACGTTTGATCTCCTCAAGCGTGTTGCTGTCGTAAACGATCAGCGCCCCGTCGGTGGCCCAGATGCTCAGCAGCAAGTAGCGGCCATCCCGGGTGAACTCAACATGAGCGGCAGTTTTCCCGGGCATCGGGCGCAGCGTGTGGGCAATTTCCAGCGTCTGCTTGTCAATCAAGTGGATCGCATCGTTATCAGGCCCGAAGAACACATCACTCCAGGCATACCGCGAGTTGACGTGGCTGCGCATGAAAAACCCAGGCCCCAGGGTCGGGATTTCCTTGATCAGTTTCCAGGTCTTGAAGTCGATGACCGAAATCAGCCCCTTGCTGATGTTCGGCGTGGCGAACACCCACTCACCGTTGCGTTTCCAATAAGTCCCCGAGCCCAAATGCGGCATCCCCGGCAGCGGGATGTCGGTGATCACCTTGCCGCTGTCGAGGTCGATCACCTGACCGCCCTGGGCCTTGCGCGACGTCGCCAGCAGCTGTTTGTAGTCCGGCGAAAAAGAGAAGTCGTCGAGAACATCCCCGGCCGGGATCCGCCGTGGTTCGAAATCGGGTGTGCCAGCCCAGGACAGTTCCCAGACTTCCTTCACGTCCTTGAGCGCCACGATGAAGCTGTCCCGCGGTGGGGCGGAGTAGACCGCGCTGACCCGTGACGCGGTACCGTCCTGGCCGATCGTGGGAATGGTTTTGACCAACGACAGATCGCGGGCATCGAGCACGACCACGTTGCCGGGTAAATAGTTGCCCACCAGCACCCAGCGTCCATCCTTGCTTACCGCCAGGTTGCGGGTATTGAGACCGGCGCGGACCTCGGCGATCAGCTTCAGGTTGTGCAAGTCATACAGGCTGATCCAGCCGTCACGGGAGGCGAAGTAGACGAAGCGTCCGTCCGGCGAAAACTTCGGCCCGCCATGCACGGCGAAGTGCGAAGCAAACCGCGCCAGCACCTCAAAGCGGTCACCGTCGAGGATGTCGATGTGATGGTCGCCGGCTTCCACCACCACGAACAGGTTCAGCGGGTCGGCGCCATGCTGGGGCGTGGTGGGCAACTTGCTGAGGTCCGCGAGCATCGAGTGACTGCCGAGAATGTCGTCATTGCTCCAGGTGGGTGGGGTGGCGGGCGGTTGCTGCAGGTAGCCCACCAGCGCGTCGATCTGCGCGGGGCTGAACACGTTGGCATAGCCGGTCATCTGGCTCGCGGGGCGACCGTTCTGGATCACGCTGCGGATTTCATCGGGTTTGATCCGGCTGAGACTCTCCGGCAACAACGCCGGCCCCGCACCGCCGAGACGGTTAATGCCGTGACAACTCTGGCAATGCTGCTGATAGTTTTCTGCGGCGTGTTCAAGTGCCGGGACCGCTGCGCCGGCCTGGGCCGCACTGATCCATAACAGGTGGGCAAGGAGCATGCGCCTCATATCGCCACCTTGGCGTGGTGTTGCAGTGCTTGCGCCGGGTAAAGCCTCGCTGGGTATTCCAGTTGTTCTGCGGCGAACAGATCAACCACGGTGCCGATCACCGTCAGTGTCGGAATGCCCGGTGGACAATCCAGCGCCAGGGTCGGCAATTGGTGCAACTTGCCACGGGCGACGTGCTGGTCGGGACGCGTGCCGTTGCTGATCAGCGCCGCCGGCGTATCGGCCGGCAGCCCGGCTTCGATCAAACGTTGAGCGATGATCCCCAGGTTCGACAAGCCCATGTAGAACACCAAGGTCTGGCTACTGTCAGCGAGGCTGCTCCAGGGCAGCGACAACTCGCCATCGCGTTGCAAATGGCCGGTGATGAACCGGCAGGAATTGACCAAGTCGCGGTGGGTCAACGGTATGCCTGCATAAGCGCTGCAGCCGGAAGCAGCGGTAATGCCTGGCACCACCTGGCAGTCGATCCCGCGTTTGAGTAGGTACTCCAGCTCTTCGGCGCCGCGACCAAAGATGAACGGGTCGCCGCCCTTGAGGCGGACCACGCGCTGCCCTTGATCGGCGAGGTCGGCGAGCAGTTCGTTGATCTGTTCCTGGGGCAGGCTGTGGCAGCCGCTGGCCTTGCCGACGTAATGGCGGGCGCAGGTCAGGGGAATCAAGGTCAGCAGTTCGGGGCTGATCAGCCGGTCGTACACCACGGCGTCGGCCTGCATCAACAGGCTCCAGGCGCGCAGGGTCAGCAGACGTGGATCGCCGGGGCCGGCGCCGACCAGGGCAACTTCGCCCGGTCGAAACGGGGACTCAAGTGTGGCCGGTATAGCAATCGATGGAGGCATGGGACGTCCTTGGTGCTTCATCAGGTTGGCCGGCCCCAGTCTTTGTCAGGTGGTTGGCCGGACGGGCTATTCAGTGGGTGATGCAAGGGATGGTCGTCACCGGCGGCACGCCGATTTCGTCATCGCTGAGGTGGCAGCCGGGGTCCTGGCCCCACAAATCACCCTCGGCCCAGGCGCGCGTGCGGGTGTTGCCGTTGCAGATGGGCAACCAGCGGCATTGCGCGCAACGGCCACTGACGGCGCGGGGATGTTCGCGCAGGCGCAGCAGCAGGGCATCCGGCTGATCCAGCCACAACGTGCGGAACGGCGTGCGCCGGACATTGCCCACCGAGTGCTGCCACCAGTAGGTGTCCGGGTGCACTTCGCCGGTGTTGTCGATGTTGGCAATGCCGCTGCCGGAGGCGTTGCCACCCCAGGCACGGAGCATGTTTTCCAGGCGTGGGTAATGCTCGGGAAGACGAAGGGCTGCCCATTGCAGCAGCAGAATGGCGTCGGCATCGTTGTTGCCGCTGACAAAATCGCTGTCGCGACCCTGTTGGATGTCTTCCCAGGCGCGCTCAAAGATCAGCGTCATGGCCTCACGGCTCATCTGCTGGTGTGCGTCGAGTTTGCGACTGCGTTTGCCGCGACCGCTGTAGTTGAGGTGCGACAGGTAAAACTTCTGCACGTCGTACTCGCGCATCAGCGCCAGCAGTTGGGGCAACTGCGGATGGTTTTCCTGGGTCAGGGTGGTGCGCAGCCCGACGCGAATGCCTTGTTCGCGACAGAGCCGGATCGCCTGCATGGAACGGGCGAAGCTGCCCTTGAGTTGGCGGAAGGCGTCATGGGTGGCTTCCAGGCCATCGATGCTGATCCCGACGTAGTCGAAATTCGCCGCGCTGATCTGCGCGATGTTGTGCTCATCGATCAGCGTGCCGTTGGTGGACAACGCCACAAAGAACCCCTTGGTCCGGGCGTAGGCGCTGAGCACAAACAGATCCTCGCGCAACAGCGGTTCGCCACCGGAAAGAATCAACACTTTGACGCCGGCATCGTGCAAATCGTCGATCACAGTCAGCGCGGCGGCCGTATCCAGTTCGTCGCGAAAGACGCTGTCGGCCGAGGTGGCGTAGCAATGTTTGCAGGTCAGGTTGCAGCGCCTGAGCAAGTTCCAGATCACCACCGGCGCCCGATTGCTGCCCGGTGGACTGGTTCTGGGCGCAGGCGCCTGGCCGGCCAGCGCACGCAGGTATTGGCTGATCCTCAACATGCCACTCTCCTTGAGTCAGGTGTGTTCAGCGTGAAGCGGGCGGCAAGCGCAAGCCGGTTTTCTTCAGGATGCGGCTGCTCACCAGCATCTCGTCGGCCCCACAGGCGTCACCCAACAGATAGCGCAGGTGCTCGCGGTAGCTGTTGATTTCATCACCGCTGCGGCCATGCACCATGGCGAACAGGTTGTAGCGCCAGTCGGTTCGGCGTGGGCGGCGATAGCAGTGGCTGACGAAGGGTTGTGCGCCGATCAGCGCGCCGAGGCGCGGCATGTCGGTGTCGCGCACATCCCAGACCGTCATGCCGTTGTGGCGATAGCCGAGGCGGTAGTGATTGGGCACGGCGGCGATCCGCCGAATCGCGCCCTCGGCCTGTAGTCGCTTGAGCAGGTCCAGGGTGGCGTCGATGTTCAGCCCCAGCTGTTCGGCGAGCCACGCCCATGGGTCTTCCAGCAACGGCAGACCCGCCTGGGTCAACACGATCAGGCGCTGGATAAGGGTGTCTTCAGGCCGGGAAATACAGACCGACATGGTAGGTCTCCTCTTTGGGCAGGTTGAGCAGCGGCAGGCCAGTCAGGGCCTCGATGCGCTGCAGCGTCTCGGCAATGCCTTGTTCGGACGCGCAGCCGAGCACGAACCACATGTTCCAGGCGTGTTCGCGTCGATAGTTGTGCGCCACTTCAGGCAGGCGCTGCAGTTGCTCGGCGACCTCTTCAAAACATTCTTCCGGCACCGCCAGGGCGGCGAGGGTGAAGGCGCCGCCGAGGCGTTCGATGTCGAACATCGGGCCGAAGCGCGTGAGCACGCCGTCAGCGAGCAGGGCATGCAGTCGATCGAGCAGTTCATTGCTGCTGCTCTCCAGTTCCGCAGCCAATACCCGCCAAGGGTGGCGCACCAGCGGCAGGCCCAGTTGCAAGCGATTGATCAGGCGACGGTCGAGGTCATCCATGGGTTGGTGCTCCTGTGCGCGAAGGCGCAAAGCGGCCGCCGCACTGCTTGAAGACCTGGGTGCTGAACAGCAATTGATGGGGCAGGTCGCTCAGCAGATGCTCTTCAAGCAATGCCTGAATCTGCGCCTCCACCTGGTCACGTTGACGCCCGTGCACCATGCAAAACAGGTTGTACCGCCACTGCGGCAAACGCCGTGGCCGTTGATAGCAGAGGTTAATGCCGGGGGCTCGCCCCAGGCGCTGGCCGACTTCGTCGATCAGCGCATCGGGAACATCCAGTACCAGCATGGCGTTGGCGGTAAAGCCCAGCGCGCGGTGGTGCAGCACCAGGCCGATACGGCGAAACAGCCCTTGCTCGCTCCACTGGCGCATTTGTTCGAGCACCTGGTTTTCGTCAGCGTTTATCCGTTCGGCGAGGGCCTGATAGGGGCGCGCTACCAGCGGCAATCCGCCTTCGAGGTGCCGGCGCAGCGCCAGCGCTTGTTGGGGGCTCAATCCGGGCTTCATGATTGTTCTCCCAGGGCAAAACCTAGGTCGATGCGGTAGGCGGTCAACATCGGCAGGTCCAGCGGCATGAGGCCGGTGTCGTTCTCCAGTTCTTCGAGTACGCGGTCGATGTGTTGGCGATCAGGGGCGGTCAGCACAAACCACAGGTTGTAGAAATGCTCCCGTGCGTAATTGTGATTGACCTCCGGGTACTGACTGACGCGCTCGGCCACCTGTTGCAGGCGTTCGGCGGGCACGGCGAGGGCGGCGAGGGTGCTGGCCCCGGCGCGGCTGTGTTCGAACACCGGGCCGATGCGTGAGAGGGTGCCGGCCTGATCCATTTCTTCCAGGCAGGCCATCACTTGCGATTCGCGGCAACCGATAATCCGCGCCATCTCCTTGTACGGTGACGGGCACAGCGGCATGCCGTGCTGAAAGCGGTCGATGAGTTGGCGGCTGAGCAGCTCAAGGTTCATTTCAATACCCCATTTTCTGCGCGCGACTGCTGAAGAAGATGCCGCTTGGCGCGGAGGCTGGCAGGGTGCTCAGCAGCTTCAGGCTGTACGGATCCCAGACTTGAACCTGATTGCCGTCGCGTAACGACAGCCACAGTTGGTCACCGCGCGCGGTGAATTCCATGTGCAGCACCGCCGGTCCTGGCTTCAGCTCCGCGACCACGGCATGGGTTTCGGTGTCGATGACCTGCACCCGATCGTTGTCGGGGTAGGCGAAGTTGACCCACAGCTGCCGACCGTCCGGGCGCGAGGTGACGAATATCGGTTGGCCGGCTACCGGGATGACTGCGGTCTGCTGCCAGGTGCGTGAATCCATCACCAACACTTGATGCCGGCCAACGGCGGGTACGAAGGCCTGGTTGTCGGCGACGGCCCAGCCTTCCAGGTGCGGCATCTTGTAGACCGGCAGTTTCGCCTGGCCGCGTCCGTAGTCGCCGAGGACGCGCTGTACCCCGCGCTCGGGATGCCAGAGGTCGAGTTGGGCCATGCCGTCTTCGCCGAACAGGCCGGCCATGTAATAGCGGCCGTCCGGGGTGATCAGGGCGTCGTAGGGTTGCGAGCCAATACCGGTGAAACGGCTGATTTGCGGGGTGCCGCCCTGACTGAAATCGGCGGTCCAGATCTCGCCGGTATCGAACAGGCTGAAGACAAAACGCTGCCCCGGCGCGTCGACCAGCCCGACCACCCGCGAGCGCTTGCTGCCATCAGCGAGCGGTGTGGCCGGAATATCTGCCACCAATTGCAGGGTGTCGGCATCGAACACCTTGACCCCGCCGGGCACGTAGTTGGACACCGCGATCAACTTGCCGTCCTGACTGATGGCGCCGCCAATGCTGTTGCCGCCCTGAATGACGCGATGGTCAATACGCCGGGTCAGCAAATCGATTTTGCTCAGCCCGCCGTCGCGCCCGAACACATAGGCGTAGCGCTGATCCCGTGAGAACACCACCGAGGCATGGGAAAGGTCGCCGAAACCCTCGAGTCGGGCCAGCGCGGTGTGGGTATCGCTTTCGATGATTTGTACGCTACCGGTGGCGCGCTCCACGACCACGCCCAAGTCGCCGGTGCCACGCAAGGGTGGCTGAACGCAAGCGGACAACAACAGCCCGGTCGCCGCAGACAGCAGGATTGAACGGATCATGAGGCGGGATATCCCTGGAGGAGAAGATCGACCAGCCAACGGATGTCACCGGGGCTGAGCAACGGCGCCCAACCGGGCATCGCGGTGCCGGGCCGACCTTGGGTGACGGTGGCAATCAGGCTGTCCCGTGACTTGCCGGCCAGCGCCGCGCGTGTCAATTCCGGGCCTAGTCCACCGGTGAGGTGCAGCCCATGGCAGGCGCCGCAGTCCTGGGTCAGCAGGTGTTCGAGTTGCGCCTGACGCTGGGCGTCCGGCGCCGCAACCGCGGTTGCGCAAATGAGGAGGAGGGCCGCCAGAATCACAGCGTGTCGATAAACCATCGTGACGCCCTCCAGGCGGTTATTTGAGTGTCAGTACCCAGGTCGCGAGAATTTTTGCTTCTTCTTCAGTCACCGGATTGGCCGGCATTGGCATCGGGCCCCAATTGCCTTGTGTACCGTTCTTGATGTGGCTCGCGAGGGTGTCCACAGCTCCGGGTACGCTAGCGTTCTTGGCCGCTACATCTTTGAGCGCCGGGCCGACAATCTTGGTGTCGATGGAGTGGCAGGCGGCGCAGGGTTTGCTCTTGAACAGCTCCAGCGCGTCTTGGGCCATGGCCGGCTGCACACTCAGCGCAGCAGTCAGGGCGAACAGTGAGAACAGAGTATTTTTCATGGTGTTTCCTTGCATTGATGGAGCTCAATAGATGTCGTGTTGGGTGTTGTAGACATTGAACTTCCCGGTGGGTGTGATCAGTCGTTTGTCCTTTATGACTGATTTGAGCTTCAGTGTTTTGTCGTCGATCACTACCAGCGCCGATTCCTCTGTCTGACCGCTCCAGACGGAGAACCAGACCTCATCGCCGGCCTTGTTGTATTCCGGCTGCACAACGCGCATGGCGCCTTGCTTGATACCGGCGTATTCGGCGATGGGCAGCACGGTGTAGCCGGCGTCGAGTTTGTCGAGGTTGAACACCGCCACCGATTGGCTGAGCTTGGCGTCCGGGTTGAGGGTGGTGTCGACGTACAGGTGGTGAGACTTGGGATGGGTTTTGATAAACAGCGAGCCGCCACCCTGGCCCTTGAGCGAGGCGACCTGTTTCCAGGCGTATTGCGGGTGTTTGACCGGGTCGGTGCCAATCAGCGAGATGCCGTCATCACCCAGGTGGCTGGTGGCCCAGACCGGGCCGTAGGTCGGGTGGTTGAAGTTGGCGCCGCGACCCGGGTGAGGGGTTTTGCCGACGTCCACCAGCGCGGTCAACTTGCGCTCCTTGGAGTCGATCACGGCGACTTTGTTGGAGTTGTTGGCGGCGGTCATGAAGTAGCGGTGCGTGCTGTCCCAGCCACCGTCATGCAAGAAGGGCGCGGCGTCGATGTAGGTGACGGTGAGGTTTTTGATGTCCTGGTAATTGACCAGCATGACCTTGCCGGTTTCCTTGACGTTGACGATGAACTCCGGCCATTCGTGGGAAGCGATGATCGCCGCGACCCGGGGTTCGGGGTGGTATTCCTGCTTGTCGACGGTCATGCCGCGGGTCGAAACGATCTGTTTCGGCTCCAGGGTTTCGCCATCCATGATGGTGAATTGCGGCGGCCAGTAAGAACCGGCGATGGTGTATTTGTCTTCGTAGCCTTTGAATTTGGAGGTCTCGACCGAGCGCGCCTCGATGCCCACTTTGATTTCGGCGACCTTGGTCGGTTCGACCGGCCACAGGTCGATCATGTCGATCCGGGCGTCTCGACCAATCACCAGCAGGTAGCGACCTGAGGCGGAGATCCGCGAGATGTGCACCGCGTAACCGGTCTCGATCAGTTTGACGATCTTCTTGCTGTCGCCATCGATCAGGGCAATCTTGCCGTCATCGCGCAATGTCACCGAAAAAAGGTTCGGCAGGTTGAGTTTGCTCAGCTGCTTCTTCGGACGGTCCTCGGGTTTGACCAGCACCTTCCAGGTTTTCAGCGTCTCGGCCATGCCCCATTCCGGTGGCGTCGGCGGCGTGTGCTGAATGAACTTGGCCATGACCGTGATCTGATCCTTGGTCAGCGCATTGGACGTCCCCCAGTTCGGCATGCCCGCCGGGGAGCCGTAGGTAATCAAGGCTTCCAGATACGGTTGCCCGCGCGACTGGGTGATGTCTGGCGTCAATGGTTTGCCCGTCGCCCCTTTGCGCAGCACACCGTGGCAGCCTGCGCAGCGCTGGAAGTAGATTTCCTTGGACGAGTCGAATTCGGCCTGGCTCATGTCCGGAGCACCAGCGGTTTTGACCATGGGCGGGGTGGCCGCGACGGCGGGCTCTTCAGCGCTGGCGGTATGACTCACCGCCAGGGCCAGTGACGAACACAATGTGGCGAGGGTCAGGGCAAACGTTTTTCTATTGCTGATCAGCATTCCATTTCTCCTCAGGCAAGACCTTTGCGATGTGCTGAAACGGCAGCGCAGAACGCAGGTTCTTAGTGCCGTGCAAGGCTATGCCCGAGCAGGCCAATGTTCGCTTGACGACGATCAAGTTTGCCGGCCATCTCACTTGCCAGGTTGTCGCAGGGGCCCGTAGCGTGTTCGTTGAATCCGCTTTTGGAACAGGCAGCCCATGGACCGTACCCAGTCTTGCGAACACCCGACCGAACCCTTCTACCAACCGCTGAATAATGAGGAGGCGCTGTTCGAACAAGCCTGGCGACACGGCATGCCGGTGCTGATCAAAGGCCCGACCGGGTGCGGCAAGACCCGTTTCGTCCAGCACATGGCCCATCGGCTGAAACTGCCGCTGTACACCGTGGCGTGCCATGACGACCTGAGTGCGGCCGACCTGATCGGCCGTCACCTGATCGGTGCCCAGGGCACCTGGTGGCAGGACGGACCGCTGACCCGCGCGGTGCGTGAAGGAGGCATTTGTTATCTGGACGAAGTGGTCGAGGCGCGTCAGGACACCGTGGTGGTGTTGCACCCGTTGGCCGATGATCGTCGTGAACTGTTCCTGGAACGCACCGGCGAAGTATTGAAAGCGCCGCCGTCCTTCATGCTCGTGGTGTCTTACAACCCCGGTTACCAGAACCTGCTCAAAGGCATGAAGCCCAGCACCCGCCAACGCTTTGTGGCGATGCGCTTCGGCTATCCGCCTGTGGCCGATGAGGAACGCATCGTTGCTCGGGAAGCGCAGGTGGACAGCGCGCTGGCGGCGCAAGTGGTGCGGCTGGGGCAGGCGCTGCGCCGGCTCGATCAACATGATCTGGAGGAGGTCGCCTCAACGCGATTGCTGATTTTCACGGCGCGGATGATCCGCTCCGGCATGAGCCCGCGTGAGGCCTGCATGGCCTGCCTGGCCGAGCCGCTGAGCGATGATCCGCTGACCGTTGCCGCGCTGATGGACGTGGTTGATGTCCACTTCGGCTGAGTCCACGGGCGTTTCGCAACGCCACTTGCCAGGCGATCTGGCGATGTGGTTTTTCATTCTGGCTGAGCTGTCGGTGTTCGCCATCCTGATCCTGGTGTTCGCCGTGACCCAGGCGCTCAAGCCGCAGATGTTCAGTGAAAGCCGTCTATTGCTGAACACCTCCACCGGGTTGGCGATGACCCTGAGCCTGCTCACCGCGGGCCTGTTCGCCGCGCTGGCGCAGGAGCAAGTCAGGCGCTCCCGGTCCCGCCACGGCGCCGTCTTCCTGCTGATGGCGTTGCTCGCTGCCAGTGTCTACGTGGTGTTGAAACTCACGGAATACCGGCACTTGCTGGCCTCGGGGCTGGGCATGGAGCACAACACCTTTTTCACCCTCTACTGGATTCTCACCGGTTTTCATTTTCTGCATGTAGTGCTCGGCATGGTCATTCTCGGGTGGCTGGCCGAGCGCTGTCGCCGTGGCCTGTACGACGCCAACACGCGCAGCGGGTTTGAATCCGGCGTGTTGTATTGGCACATGGTCGATCTGATCTGGGTCATGCTGTTTCCGCTGGTCTACGTGCTGAGTTGACGAGGTTCTCATGTCTGTTTCCAGGGTATTGCTCGTCTGTTGGGCGGCGCTTGCCACGTTAAGTGTGTGCACGGTGGCGTTGGCCCACGTTGGCGCGACATCGCTGCTGACGATGGCCATCTTGCTGGTGGCGGTGGGCAAGGCATGGCTGATCACCGACGGCTTCATGGAGATGCGCCACGCGCCGCGACTGTGGCGGCGGTTGATGGTGAGCTGGGCGTTGGTGTTGGCAACCGTTGTGGGCTTGACGCTTATCTTTTTGTAGGAGCCGAGCTTGCTCGCGATGGCGATCTCAAGGACGCCATCGCCGGCAAGCCGTGCTCCTACAGGTGTTCCATACATACGATTAATTGCGGTGCCTTGAAATTTATACCCGACCAAAACCATCTGCCTTTCTTGATCGCCATCAAGCAGGTTTCAACCCTTCGCTTCCTATCATGGACGGGCCAAGCAAAGAGGAAGCGACCATGTCAGAGACCTTCACCAAAGGCATGGCCAGGAATATCTACTTCGGGGGAAGCATCTTCTTCTTCCTGATATTCCTGGCCTTGACCTATCACACGGAACAGACCTTTCCGGCCCGCAGCAATGAAGCGCAGCTAACCGAATCAGTGGTGCGCGGCAAGTTGGTCTGGGAGCAAAACAATTGCATCGGCTGCCACACACTGCTGGGCGAGGGCGCCTACTTCGCGCCTGAGCTGGGCAATGTGTTCCAGCGGCGCGGCGGGGAGGCGGGCTTCAAACCCTTCTTGCATGCCTGGATGAAAATGCAGCCACTGGGCGTACCGGGCCGACGCGCGATGCCGCAGTTCAAGTTGAGTGACCAGGAGGTGGATGACATCGCCGAGTTCCTCAAATGGAGCTCGAACATCAACACCAATGGCTGGCCGCCAAACAAGGAGGGCTAAGCGATGAGCATTGCTAATCCGCATCTGAAATTCGCCTCGCAAGCCGTGGCCAAACCGTACTTCGTGTTCGCCTTGATCCTGTTTCTCGGTCAGGTGCTGTTCGGTTTGATCATGGGCCTGCAATACGTGATAGGGGACTTTCTGTTCCCGATCATCCCCTTCAACGTGGCGCGGATGGTGCACACCAACCTGCTGATCGTCTGGCTGCTGTTCGGGTTCATGGGCGCCGCCTACTACCTGATTCCGGAAGAGGCCGACCGCGAACTGCACAGTCCGAAACTGGCGATCATCCTGTTTTGGGTATTCGCCGCCGCTGGCGTGCTGACGATCCTGGGCTACCTGCTGGTGCCGTATGCCGGCCTGGCCAAGCTGACCCACAACGAACTGCTGCCGACCATGGGACGAGAGTTCCTGGAACAGCCGACCATCACCAAGATGGGCATTGTGGTGGTGTGCCTGGGCTTCCTCTACAACATCGGCATGACCTTGCTCAAAGGTCGCAAGACCACCGTCAGCATGGTGATGATGACCGGGCTGATCGGGCTCGCGGTGTTCTTCCTGTTCTCCTTCTATAACCCCGGCAACCTGGCCCGCGACAAGTTCTACTGGTGGTGGGTCGTGCATCTTTGGGTAGAGGGCGTGTGGGAACTGATCATGGGTTCGATGCTCGCGTTTGTCCTGATCAAGATCACCGGTGTAGACCGGGAAGTCGTGGAGAAATGGCTGTATGTGATCATCGCCATGGCGCTGATTACCGGGATCATCGGTACCGGTCACCACTTCTTCTGGATCGGTGCGCCCGAGGTCTGGTTGTGGGTCGGCTCGATCTTCTCGGCACTCGAACCGCTACCGTTCCTGGCCATGGTGATCTTCGCCTTCAGCATGGTGAAGAACCGTCGCCGGCAACACCCGAACCGCGCCGCCACGCTGTGGGCCAAGGGCACTACGGTCACCGCGTTCTTCGGTGCAGGCGTCTGGGGTTTTCTGCACACCCTGGCACCGGTCAACTTCTACACCCATGGCTCGCAACTGACGGCTGCTCACGGTCACCTGGCCTTCTACGGTGCTTACGCGATGATCGTGATGACCTTGATCAGCTACGCCATGCCGCGATTGCGCGGGTTGGGTGAAGCGGCTGACGAGCGTTCGCAGACCTACGAAATCTGGGGCTTCTGGTTGATGACCCTGTCGATGGTGATGATCACGCTGTTCCTCACTGCTGCGGGTGTCGTGCAGGTCTACCTGCAACGCTGGCAGGTAGATGGAGTCGCGCTGCCATTTATGGCCACGGTGGAACATCTGCAAGTGTTGTTCTGGGCTCGTCTGGGTGCCGGTCTCGGGTTCTTCGCCGGACTCGCGTGTTACCTGTTCAGCTTCAAGCAGCGTGGCCGCGCAGCCTTGCGCGCCCCGGCTGCGGTGGTTCCTTCATGAGCCGCTGTAACGGCTAGAAAAGGTCGGCCCGGCTGATACAGCGGGCCGTTTTTTTGCTTTACAAAAAGGGCAATGACCATGGCCTTTACCGTCGAATTGGAAGAGTGGGTCGGCAGCGTCTGGCATCGCTTCATCACACGGCGCGCCAGCCCGGATTTCCCCGAAGCACGGGTCGAGCTGGCCAGCCAGCAACGACCGCTGGCGCTGCTGTTTCGCGCCATGGGCGGCGCCAGTGGCATTGGTGTCGAAGCCGCCAGCGACCGTGATCTGCTGTTGCGACGCAACGTGCTGCAGCAGATCGCCGGCACCTGCAAGCAAGTGCCCTTGGCGTGGTGCGACGAGGCGAACCTGCGTCTGCCGTCGAGCCTGGCGGTGTTTCCTGAAGTCGCGCTGAACGAGGAACTCTATCGCTGGCTCGCATTGCTGGCGGCCCAGGCCGGCCAGATGCGGCACTGGGGCCGGGACAATCAACGCTGGACGCAACAGCTGTTGCGGCGCTATCCCGCGTTGCGTGCCAGGTACAAACGTTTGGTCGATGCGCACCTGCAATTGCGCCCGGATCCGGCCACATTGAACACCGGCGAAGCGGCGCTGGAGCGGGCGTTATGCCAGGCGCTATGCGAGCCGGGCAGTGTCGAGCATTTTCCCCGCAGCGAACGGGCCGCGTGGCCGCTGCCGCTGTGGCTGTACCCACCGCAAAACCTCGCCAGCCCGCAGGCTGCCGACCTCGGTGACGAGTCGGAAGAATCGCTGACGACCCCGCCCGGTGAGCAGAAAGGGGGAAGCAAACGCGCCAAGCGGATCGATGAAGGCAGCCGCGACGGCGGGTTGTTGATCGTGCGCCTGGAGAACCTGTTCAGCTGGACCGAACACGTCGACCTGGATCGCTGGACAGACGACAGTGAAGACCCGGACGCGGCCAGAGTCGCTGAGGACCTCGACGAGTTGAGCCTGTCGCGCACCCGTCTGCGCAAGGGCGGCGGCCTCAAGCTGCACCTGGATCTGCCACCGGCCGATGTCGACGATATTCCCTTGGGCGAGGGCATCAAGCTGCCGGAGTGGGATTACCGCAAACAGCAGATGCAGAACAGCTTCGTCAATCTGCAAATGATGGTGCCCCGCGACTGCGAGGCGCAGCCATTGCCGCCACGGCTGAAGGCCTCGGCGCATCGACTGCGCCGCCAGTTCGAGCACCTGCGCAATGACCGCCAATGGCTGCGCCAGCAACCTCAAGGGGCTGAACTGGACATGCAGGCTTGGCTGGATTTTCACGTTGAACGCGAGCATGGCCAGTGTGCGGAACGCGGTCTGTTTATGGAACAACGGCAGACGCGCCGCGACCTGGCGTGCCTGTTGCTGGCCGACGTGTCGATGTCCACCGACGCGCACTTGAACGATGAACATCGGGTGATTGATGTGATCCGCGACAGCTTGCTGTTGTTTGGTGAAACCCTGTCGGTGCTGGGTGATGATTTCGCCCTGTACGGGTTTTCCTCGCTGCGTCGTCATCAAGTGCGCATGCAGGAACTCAAGTCCTTCACCCAGCGTTATGACGACAACACCCGTGGTCGCATTCAAGGGCTCAAACCGGGGTATTACACCCGCATGGGCGCCGCCATCCGCCACGCCACCCAACTGCTGGGCAAGAGCAAACGCCGCAGCAAACTGTTACTGCTGCTCACGGATGGCAAACCTAATGATCTGGATTTGTATGAGGGGCGCTACGGCGTTGAAGACACCCGCGAAGCGGTGCTGGAGGCGCGGCGCCAGGGGTTGACGCCGTTCTGTATCACGATTGACCGCGAGGCCGGGGATTACCTGCCGTACATGTTCGGCGCCAATGGCTACACCTTGATCCGCCAGCCCGAACAACTACCCCTGCGCTTGCCGCAGTTGTATCGCCAGCTGACCCAGCCGTGATCTCCTTGGTCACCTGGGTCCTGTAGCTGTCTTGTGGTGAGGGGATTTAGCGAAACGTCGCACCGCCCCGTTCGGCGGCGAAGCCGCCGTAATCCATTGGACGCGGTGTGGCTAAAAAAAATACAGGGGCCGCTTCGCAGCCCAACGGGGATAAATCCCCTCACCACAGCACCACAGCACCACAGGCTCGACAGCTGCTACAGGGGAGATTTGCGGGGGATCAGGCGTTACGCGGCAGCCAGAAAAACATCGTCACGCAGAAGATCGTCAGGCCAATACAGAACCACATGAATTGGCGCAGCCGGCGTTCCCCCGCCTGTGCCGCCAATGCCGGCAGGGGCATGCCGCATTGGCGGCACTCGGTTTCTTGTGCGGGGTTGGTGTGTTGGCAATACAAACAGACGGGCATGGCACTCACTCGAACTGTTCCAGGCGCAGACGATCGAGAATGGCGATCTGGCGGCCGTCCTGGGTGATGATGTTTTCATCGATCAGGCGACGGATGATCCGCGAAAAGGTTTCCGGCTGGATCGACAGATGCCCGGCAATCAGTTGCTTGGCCATCGGCAGCTCGAATTGGCTGTCAACGGTTTGCTGGCGCACCAGTTGCGTCAGCAGATAGCGCACGACCCGGTGGGTAGCGTTTTTCAGCGACAGGGTTTCGATTTCGTTGACCCGTTGATGCAGGCGAACGCAGAGCTTGCCGAGCAGCGCAAAAGTCAGTCGACTATTGCTCTGCAGCAGACGCATGTAGGTGTTGTTGGATAACCGATAGAGCTGAGTCGGGCAGATGGCTTCGGCCGAGGCCACATAGTTCGGGGTGTCCATCAGCATCATCGCCTCGGCGAAGGTTTGCCGATCGCCGATCACCTCAAACACTTTCTCCTGCCCATCCGGTGTCAGGCGGTAGATTTTCACCGCGCCGGCAATCACGAAATAGAACGAGTCTGCCGGTTCACCCTGGCGGAACAACGGTTCGCCCTTGTCGATGCTCAACAAGTGGCTGGTACTCATCAGTTCATCCAGCTGTTCTTCGTTCAACGGCTCGAACAAGTGATGACTGCGCAGAATCTGGTGATGGACACGATGAAGCACCATAAGAATTCATCCTGAAGATTGAGGAGGGGATAGCGATCAAGTCAAACGAGGCCCAGCGAGACGCCGCTGGCCAACGCCAGAACCGAGGTCAGCACCACAAACCAGGCCAGTGGCTGGATGACTTTTTTCATGACGACTCCTGGGGATCGAGAGGGACCAAGGTTTTTTTGATTGCTGAAAGCGTGAGCAAGACGCGGGCCATGCCTGGAGGCCTTTGTTTATTGGGGGTGTCAAAAATAAGGGTAAAAAAGACCACAAGGTTTAGGGTTCAAATAACCCTTAAATGGTCATTTGTACCCTGATCCGATCACCCCTGTGGTGAGGGGGCTTGCCCCCGTTCGGCTGCGCAGCAGTCGCAAAACCGGCTGATGCGTTCTATCTGACGTCCCGCTATCACCGGTTTTGGGAGCGCTTCGCACTCCAACGGGGGCAAGCCCCCTCGCCACAGGAATACGAGAAAGCAGCAGGGCACGCCCCTTGCACACTTGATCTGCGACAAAGGCAATTGATCGCCAATACCCGATCATTGCCCCGGGACTTACCTCGACGCGTGTGGGTTGGCGTCAGGTCAGCAGCAAGGTAAAGGAGTGGCTTTATGCAAGTGCTCGACCGCCGTAAAGCGATGGCCATCGCGCCGCTGTTACGTTTGGCCTTTCGGCCATTTTTCCTCGCCGGCTGCCTGTTGGCAGTGCTGGTCATTCCACTCTGGCTGGCCGCCTTCAGTGGTGCGCTGTCCGGCTGGCAGCCGGCGGGTGGCTGGCTGGGCTGGCATCGACACGAATTGCTGTTCGGATTCGGCCTGGCGATCATCGCGGGTTTTCTGCTGACAGCGGTGCAGACCTGGACCGGTCGTCCCGGCCTCAGCGGGCGACCATTGGCCGCGCTGGCGCTGCTGTGGTTGTTGGCGCGCGTGGCCTGGCTGGTCAATGCGCCGTTGCCGGTGCTCGCCGTGCTGGAATTGGCGTTCCCGCTGGCGGTGGCCGCGCTCATGGGTTTCACCTTGTGGAAGGTGCGGCAGAAACGTAACTACCCGATTGCGGTGGTGCTGTTATTGTTAGCGGCGGCCGACGGGTTGTCCCTGTACGGCCTCATCGAAGGTCATGAAGGCTGGCAGCGTCAAGGCGTGCTGACCGGCCTCTGGCTGGTGGCGGCGATGATGGGCTTGATCGGCGGGCGCGTCATACCGTTCTTCATCCAGCGCGGCCTCGGCAAGGTCGATGGCGTGACCCCTTGGCCGTGGCTGGATTGGCTGCTGCTGATTGGCTCACCGCTGGTGGCGTTGTTATATGCCGCTGGACCTGCGCTTGACCCCAATCTCTGGGTTGGCCTGTTATTCGCCGTGTTGGCCGCCGGGCACCTGGTGCGTCTGGTTCGCTGGCATGATCGCGCCCTCTGGCACGTGCCGTTGCTGTGGTCGTTGTACCTGGCGTATGCCTGGTTGGCGGTGGCCTGTCTTGCAATGGCGCTGTGGCATTTCGATGCGCCGATCAATCCGAGTCTGGCGGTGCATTGCCTGACCATCGGCGCCATGGGCGGCCTGGTGCTGGCGATGATCGCGCGGGTCAGCCTGGGCCACACCGGCCGAGCGCTGGAGCCGCCGTCGGGCATGACCCTGGCGTTCATTTTGCTCAACCTGGCGTGTCTGAGCCGGGTCGTGTTGATCCTGTTCTTTCCCCTGCCTGCGTTGTGGCTGGCCGGTCTGTGTTGGGCGCTGGCGTTTGCGCTGTACGCCTGGCGCTACGGGCCGATGCTGCTGCGGGCCCGGGTGGACGGCCATCCAGGCTAAGCAAGCGAACTGACGGAGGCTGCCAGTGTTATATCCCTTTTTACTGGTCACCCACTTACTGGCGGCGATTGCCTTCATCGGCACGCTGTTTTTCGAGGTGGTGATCTGGCACAACGCCCGCCAGCAAGTGGCGGTTACCGCGCAAACGGGCGCCGATCAAGCGATCGCGGTGCGTTCGCGCAAGGTGCTGCATGGCGTGGTGCTGCTGTTGTATGGCGCCGGCATCAGCCTGGCGTGGCAACACCGTGGCGTATTGAGTCAGCCGCTGGCCAGCAGTTTTGGCACGTTGCTGAGCCTGAAGATCATCCTGGCCCTGAGCATCATCGGCCATTACTTCCTGCTGGCGTACTGGCTGAAAAGCGCACGCCTGACCACGACCCGCGCCAGCTGGATTCGCCGCAGCATCCTCGGGCACATGGTGTTGATCGTGATCCTGGCCAAGGCCATGTTCTATTGGCACGGTTGATCGCCCGCCGTCCCTGACAGACAAAACCCGCGTCAACCGGAGGGCTGGCGCGGGTTGGGTGTGAGCGACAATCGATCAGTGACGACGGTTCAAGGCGTTAACAAACAACACGTTGTTTTCCAGATGGATGTGTTGCATCAGGTCATCACGAAACTCCACCAGCCCACGATACAGGGCACGCCAGGTGTTACAGGCATCGGCCGGCGGGGTGATGTTGTTGGTCAGCGCGAGCAGCTTTTCGAGGGCTTCGCCATGTTGATCATGTTCAAAGCGCAGCACCTGGATCGGCGGCGCGGCCTGAGGGCCGATGCCCTGTTGCAGCATCGGGAACAGCACTTGTTCTTCCTTGAGCATGTGGCCTTCGAGTTCTTGTTGCATGTCAGTCAGCAGATCGGCCAGGCCGTTGGGGCAACTGCTGCGTGCACCGTGAACCTGCTCGACCCGACGGGCCAGGCGGATCAGTTCCGGCAGTTGCTCGCGATGGCGGGCGTGATAGCGCGCCAGAAGATGGGCGATCAACAGCTCCGACGGTTCGCTGCGCCAGTCGTGCTGGGTTTCGCCGGTGTCTTGCAGCCGGTGCAGCGCATCGGCGATCAGCACCGGATCGAGGTCTTTGCCAGCGGCCGCTTCGCGCAGGCTTTTATGCCCGCCACAACAGAAGTCCAGTTTGAAGGTGTGAAAGATCCGCGTGGCGCCGGGAATATCGCAAGCCAGTTGGCCGAGGCTTTGTTCCAGTAGGGTCAGGCTCATCAGGGGGTCCTTGTTTGGATTTCAACGGTTCCTCAGGCTCATTGCACCCCGCATGCCATCTTTAACGTATTGAAAAATATGGCTTTATTTTTAGTTGTGGTGATAGACACCCGGACGCTTTAGGGTGAATCCAACCATAGAGGGTAAAAACTACCATGCTGCGTGAAAGCCTGGCGGCCGACCTGATTGTCGAGTTGCCCAATGCTGTGCGGTTGCAACGATTGGTCCAGACCTTGCGCGAATACTTCAACAGTGGCGCCGTGGGATTGCTGCGTCTGGATGACGACAGCCTCAGGCCGGTGGCGACGGTGGGGCTGGTGCATGAAGCGTTGGGGCGTCGGTTTGTCATCGCCCAGCATCCGCGGCTGGCGGCGATCATGGCGTCGCGCGAACCCACCTGGTTCGAGCCCGACAGTCGCTTGCCGGACCCCTATGACGGTTTGCTCGACAATCACGCCGGCGAACCGATGCCCGTACACGACTGCATGGGCGTGAGCCTGTACGTGGAGGGTCGGATCTGGGGCGCGATCACCCTCGATGCGCTGCACGCCGGGACCTTCGACAGCCGTGCGCGGGAAGAACTCAAGCGTTGCACCTTGCAGATCGAAGCCGCCGTGCGAGTCACCCGGCTCGAGCAGGAAAACCGCAGCCTGCGCTTGTCCCGCAGCGATATTCAAGACGTGCGCAGGCCGGCTGATGAAGGCGAAATCCTCGGGCAGAGCGAGGTGCTGCATCTGTTGCTCAATGAACTGGACGTGCTGGCCGATTCCGAGCTGCCGGTGTTGCTGCTGGGCGAGACGGGCGTCGGCAAAGAGCTGTTCGCCCGGCGCTTGCATCGTCTGTCGCGCCGCAGTCATAAGCCGCTGGTGCAGGTCAACTGCGCCGCGTTGCCGGAGTCTCTGGCGGAGAGTGAATTGTTCGGCCATGTCAAAGGCGCGTTTTCCGGCGCCACCAGTGACCGTGCCGGGCGTTTCGATGCGGCCAACGGTGGCACGCTGTTTCTCGATGAAGTCGGTGAATTGCCATTAGCCGTGCAAGCGAAGTTGCTGCGTACCCTGCAAAACGGCGAGATCCAGCGCCTTGGCGCCGACAAGCCGTTGCATGTCGATGTGCGCATCATCGCCGCGACCAACCGGCACCTGCCGGACAGCATCCGCGACGGCCTGTTTCGGGCCGATCTGTATCACCGGCTCTCGGTGTACCCGGTGCCGATTCCACCGCTGCGCGAGCGGGGTAATGACGTGTTGATGCTGGCCGGGCATTTCCTTGAACTCAATCGGGCACGACTCGGTTTGCGCGGTTTGCGTCTGTCACCGGCGGCTGAGCGTGCGCTGCTGACGTACAGCTGGCCGGGCAACGTGCGCGAGCTGGAACATGTGATCAGCCGGGCCGCGTTGAAACAGCTCAGTCGCGGCACCAGTCGTACGCTGATCATGACCCTGGAACCCGAGATTCTGGACCTCGACAGTGCCATGGGCGGGCAGGGCGCGGTCGTCGAAAGTCCCCTGGACGTGACGGCTGATGAGCCGTTCCAGCCCCTGGGTGAAGCGGTCGATGATTACCAGCGCAAGAAAATCCTCCAGGCCTTGAGCCTGTCCGGGGAGAACTGGGCCAGCGCCGCGCGGATTCTGGAAGTCGACCCCAGCAACCTGCACAAACTGGCTCGGCGTCTGCGCCTTAAATAAGGCTGGGCGTGCCAAGTGTTGATGGTGATCAAGGTGCTGTTGCGCAGTGTGTCGCACACTGGGCAGAACCCTTTTTGGAGATCACCGTCATGCCCCTTTCCCTGGCACAGATGCGCCGCAACTACACCCTTTTTGGCCTGCAAGACGACTCGGCGCTGGAGGACCCGATGGCGATGTTCCGGCAATGGCTGCAACTGGCCCGCGACACCGAGCGCGCGCCTGTCGAAGCCAATAGCATGGTGTTGGCGACGGTCGACAGTGAAGGGCGCCCGCACGCCCGGGTCCTGCTGCTCAAGGGTTTGAGCGATGAAGGCTTCACCTTTTTCGGCAATTACCAGAGCGACAAGGGCCAGCAACTGGCGGCCAACCCGCATGCCGCCATGACCTTTTTCTGGCCGGGGCTGGAGCGTCAGATACGTATCGAAGGCCAGGTCTCCAGGCTCGACCCGATGCTGTCGGATGCGTACTTCGATTCCCGCTCACAGGACAGTCGCCTGGGCGCCTGGGCTTCACCGCAAAGCCGGCCGCTGGCCAATCGGGCCGAGCTTGAATCGCTGCTGCTACAAACCACACAACGTTTTGCCGGCAAGACCGTGCCGCGGCCCGAACATTGGGGCGGCTACTGCTTGCACCCTGAGCGTCTGGAGTTCTGGCAGGGCCGTGCCGACCGCTTGCATGACCGTCTTGATTACCGGTTGCGCGATGGCGCATGGCAACGCAATCGCCTGGCGCCTTGAGACCCGTTGCGCAAAACATGCAGCAATGAAGAACCATGTGGGAGCGAGCCTGCTCGCGATAGCGGTGGGTCAGTCGACATCAATGTTGCCTGACAAACCGCTATCGCGAGCAGGCTCGCTCCCACAGGTTTTTGTGTGGCCAGCACAATCTTCATATGTCCCTGTGGAGGTACCTCCTTGGAGGAATAGGCTCACCGGGGATTCCGGTTCAGGCTTTATCCCATACCCTCATTCACGGGAAGGCTTGGATATGGCCCATCTGGCGCAACGCACGTTTGAACCCCTGAACATCGCCGTGCTGACCATCAGCGATACGCGCACCTTTGACACCGACACCTCGGGGCAGACCCTGACGGATTTGCTGCAAACGGCCGGGCATGTATTGATCGACCGTGACCTGGTCAAGGACGACATTTATCAGATCCGCGCCAAGGTCTCTCACTGGATCGCAGACCCTCAGGTTCAAGTGATACTGATGACCGGTGGCACCGGTTTCACCGCGCGTGACAACACACCGCAAGCGGTCTTGCCGTTGCTGGACAAACACGTGGAAGGCTTCGGTGAACTGTTCCGTCAGGTGTCCCTGGCGGAAATCGGCATGTCCAGTCTGCAGTCACGGGCGCTGGCCGGGATGAGCAATGGCGTGCTGGTGTGCTGCGTTCCGGGCTCGCCCGGCGCGTGTCGAACCGCCTGGAACCAGATCCTGTTCGAGCAATTGGACAGCCGCACCGGCCCGTGCAATTTCGCCCCGCATTTGAAGCCGCAAGGGCAACAGGTCATCGACGCCTGCGAGCCACGCTCATGACCGGCCGGGTGTGCGACCTCGGCCACCTGATGCCGGTGGACGAGGCCATCAGCCGTTTGCTGGATCAGGCACCGCCGCCGCCCCTGGCGCAAAAGATCGGTCTGGATCAAGCCTTGGGTCGGGTGCTGGCGGCGGACATTCATTCCCCCGTCAACCTGCCGGCCTGGGACAACAGTGCCATGGACGGTTATGCCCTCAGGGCCGCTGACCTGCCAGCGGACGGTGGCTATTTACCGATTGGCGGACGAATTGCGGCGGGTGATCCGGCGTCCTCGCCGTTGCTCGCGCAGCAGGCGGTACAGATTTTTACCGGCGCACCATTACCGCCGGGTGCCGACACGGTGGTGCCGCAGGAGCGCTGCCGGATCGACGGCGAGCGCGTCTGGTTTCCACCTGTAAGCGTTGGCGATCACGTGCGCAAGGAAGGCGAGGAGGTGCGCCGGGGAGATCTGTTGCTCCAAGCCGGTAAACGCCTGCGTGCGCAAGAAGTGGGATTGTTGGCTGGCGCTGGCATTGCGCGGGTCGAGGTCTATCGACCGTTGCAGGTGTGTTTGCTGAGCAGCGGCAATGAACTGCGTGAACCCGGCGACTCGTTGGCGCCGGGGCAGATTTACAACAGCAATCGTTACTGCCTCGCGGCGTTGTTGAGCGGTTGGGGCGTCGAAGTGCACGACTATGGCGTGATGGCCGATGAGTTGGCCGCCAGTCGGCACGCCTTGAGCCTGGCGTCCTCGGAATGCGACCTGTTGTTGAGTTCCGGTGGCGTCTCGGTGGGTGAGGAAGATCACCTCAAACAGGCCATAGAGGAACTCGGCAGCCTGGATTTCTGGCGGCTGGCAATTCAGCCGGGTAAACCGCTGGCCTTCGGCGAAGTGGCCGGCAAACCGTGGATCGGCATGCCGGGCAATCCTTCAGCAGCGCTGATTACCGCGTTGGTGGTGGTGCGTCCGTTCCTGCTCAGGGCCCAGGGCGTGAAAGACGTGTTGCCGGTGCCAATGGTCGTGCCCGCCGGGTTCGACTGGTTGCAGCGCAACAGGCGTCGACAGTACTTGCGGGCTCGACTGACCCCGGGTGCTGACGGCCAGTTGAGCGTGGAACTGCACCCTCAGCAAAGCTCGGCGATGTTGACCGCCGCATGCTGGGCCGACGGGCTGGCGGTGATCGAGTGCGAGCAGCAAGTGCTCAAGCACGACAACGTGATGTTCCTGTCCTTCGCCGACCTGATGCATTGATCGCAATTGATTGCCGTCAAGGCTCTGGCTGCCGGTCTCGCTAGACTGGCAGCGCGTTTTTCCATGAGGATTACCCATGCAACTGGTCTGCCCGGCAGGGAATCTGCCTGCGCTAAAAGCGGCGGTACGCGAAGGTGCCGATGCCGTTTATGTCGGCTTTCGCGATGACACCAATGCCCGGCATTTCGCGGGGCTGAACATGGACGACAAACAGTTCGACGCGGCGGTCGCTCACATCCGCCAGCATCAACGCAAACTCTACGTCGCGGTCAACACCTACCCGCAACCCAAGGGCTGGGAACGCTGGCAGCGGGCGGTCGATCGTGCCGCCGATTTCGGCGTGGATGCGCTGATCGCCGCCGACCCCGGGGTACTCAACTACGCCAGCCAGCGTCACCCGCAACTGGCGTTGCACCTGTCGGTACAAGGCTCGGCAACCCATGCCGCGGCGCTGGAGTTTTATGCGCAGCGCTACGGCATTCGTCGCGCGGTGCTGCCGCGGGTGTTGTCGTTGGCGCAGGTGCGCCAGGTCGCCGCGAGCAGCCCGGTGCCCATCGAAGTCTTTGGCTTCGGCAGCTTGTGCATCATGGCCGAAGGGCGTTGCCATCTGTCGTCCTACATCACCGGCGAGTCGCCGAACCTGTGCGGCGTTTGCTCACCGGCCAAAGCGGTGCGTTGGAGCGACGACGCCGACGGCTTGAGCGCACGGCTCAGTGAAGTGCTGATCGACCGTTACACCCCTGATGAACCCGCCGGTTACCCGACCCTGTGCAAAGGCCGCTTCCTGGTCGGCGGCAAACGCTTTCATGCACTGGAAGAACCCACCAGCCTCGACACCCTGGACTTGCTGCCGGAATTGACGGCCATCGGCGTCGAGGCGGTCAAAATCGAGGGTCGGCAACGCAGCCCGGCCTATGTCGAACAAGTCACCCGCGTCTGGCGGGCGGCACTGGATGCTCATCGTGGCTCGCCGGGCAGTTTTCGGGTCAAGGAGGAATGGCGCAAGGTGCTGGCCGGTTTGTCCGAAGGCAGCCAGACCACCCTGGGTGCTTACCATCGATCATGGCAATGAGGGAGGCGACATGAAGCTCAGCCTTGGACCGGTCCTGTTTTATTGGGACAAAGAGCAACTCAGCAACTTTTACGCCGAGATGTCGGCCTTGCCCCTGGATGTGATTTACCTGGGGGAAACCGTGTGTTCTAAACGCCGGGCCTTTTCACTGGATCAATGGCTGGGGCTGGGGCGCGAGTTGCAGGAATGCAGCCAGGCGCAGTTGGTGATCTCCAGCCTGACGCTGATCGAAGCGGCTTCCGAACTCTCCAGCCTTCGCCGGCTCTGCGACAACGGCCAATTGTTGGTGGAAGCCAACGACATGGGCGCGGTGCAGTTTCTGGCCGAGCGCAAGTTGCCGTTCGTGGGTGGTCCGGCACTGAATGTGTACAACGGTCATACGCTCGCGCAATTGCTGGACTGCGGGATGACCCGTTGGGTGCCGCCGGTGGAATGCTCGGCAGCGCTGATTGGCGATGTGCTCGATCAAGTGCGCGAACTGGGCCGTGAGGTGCCGGAAGTCGAGATCTTTGCTTATGGGCATATGCCGTTGGCCTATTCCGCACGCTGCTTCACCGCACGGGCGGAGAACCTGCCCAAGGACGACTGCCGGTTTTGCTGCCTCAACTACCCCGACGGCTTGCCGCTGACCAGTCAGGAAGGGCAGGCGCTGTTCACCATTAACGGTATTCAAACGATGTCAGCGGAGGTGACCAATCTGCTGGCGGATTACACCGGGCTGGTGGCCTGTGGCGCCGATCTGTTGCGCCTGAGTCCTCGTGTTCAGGGCATGGCCGAGGTGATCGCGGCCTATCAACGGGTTTGTCTGGGTGAGACTCCGCCGCTGTTCGTCGACGGTTGCAATGGCTACTGGCATGGCCAGGCCGGCATGTTGCGCGTCGAGGAGGTCGGCCTGTGTTGAATCGTAAAAAGTGGTTGTTGAAAGGCGCCGACCGGTTGTTGCCATTGGTGCGCCGGGTGCCTTTTGCGGTGCAGCGCCTGGCGTTGCAGCAGACGCTCAATCGCTGCCTCGCCGGGCCGTTGCGCGAGGGTGAGTTTGAAGTGCTGCGTGGGCGTTGGTTGTGCTTGCGGATTCCCGACCTGGGGTTGTCGTGGTTCCTGACGTTGACGCGTGACGGGTTGCGGATTGCTGAACGCGCCACGGCGCATGTGACCATCAGCGGTAACTGGCGCGAGTTTTTGTTGTTGGCGAGCCGTCAGGAAGATCCGGACACGTTGTTCTTTCGCCGGCGTCTGGTGATTGAGGGGGATACGGAGTTGGGGTTGGCGTTGAAGAACCTGATCGACAGTCTGGATCCTGATGTGTTGCCTGTGTGGTTGTGGCGCAATCTGGAGCGGGCGGGGAAGGGGTTGGCGGCCGGGTAGCTGAGCTGTGTTTTTGGTCGGGGTACATATCCATTTTTGCGGTAACGGCGGCTTATGGTTCCGCCCTTACGGCGGGTCACTTGGAAAAGCGCCAAGTAACCAAGCGCTCTTGCCCCTGACGTACGGTGCCTCGCTGTGGCTCGGCATGCCCTCGCTCCGGTCCTGCTCCGTGGGCCCGCCGCCATCGGCCATCCACGGCCGGGGGCGGCTACCGCGGCATCCTTGCCGCGGTGCCCACTGCGCAGAACCTGCGCTCGGCCTTCCGACGGGGCAGATCAAGATCAAAAGCCAGATCAAAATCAAAAGCCAAAGCGAGGCGGCCTGATAGCCGACCTGATGTCTGTCATGGTCATCGGCGGTGGACCTCTATGTCATGCCCGCCAAAAATCCAACTGTGGGAGCGAGCCTGCTCGCGAAGGCGGACTTACATTCAACATTGATGTCGACTGACAGGGCCTCATCGCGAGCAGGCTCGCTCCCACAGGGGGAATGCGCACGCTTAAAGAGACAGGCCGGCCGGTAGGCCGCCTCGCTTTGCTTTGCGGTGCACGCCCCCTCGCTCCGGGCCCACGGAGCAGGACCGGAGCGAGGCACCGAACGACAGGGGCAATAGCCCTTGGTTACTTGGGGCTTTTCCAAGTGACCCGCCGTAAGGGCGGAACCATCGGTTGCCGTTACCGCAACAATGGATATGTACTCCGACCAAAATCATAGGTCAGCGGTCAGTGCGCTTTCGCGAGCAAGCCCGCTCCCACAGTTTTGATTTTCGTTGTCCCTTAGGCCATTGTTTCCTGCCGGCTTTCATGCTGCCGAGCATCACTGGCAATCAACTGCCTGATCTGTTCAAACAACTCATCGCTCTCTGCTTCCGTGCAGTCCTCGCCATAACGCTTACGCAACCCATAATGGCTAAGAATCAAATGCACATCCGCATGCAGATCATGCTGCTTCAGGCAATTTTCAACACATTGCAACGGACACCCATCCAGCGCAAAAATCCGCCGCCCCGAGCGTGCCTTGTTGACCAGCGCCGCCACATGCCCGCCGACCCCGACGATGCAGGACATTTCCGCCAGGCCGCTGCGATCCAGCCGCACGGCCAGGGTGTTGGCCAGTTGGGCGACGTTGGAGCAGCCTGAGCAGGAGTAAATCAGGGGCAAGGTTGAATGGGACATGAGCGCTCTCCATGGATGGACTTCTTCAGTGTGCAAGGCCTGTGGCATCGCGCATTGACTGCGGTCAATTCCGTCTATTGGAAGGCCGCGAGATCCTCTTCGGCGAGGATGCTGATATTGCGCCGTTCCATGGCGATCAGGCCGCCGTCCACCAGTCGGTGCAAGATCCGCGAAAAGGTTTCCGGCTGGATGCCCAGCTTCGAGGCCACCAGGCGTTTGGACACCTGCAACACAATCAAGCCGCTGACCGGATTGCGTTCCTGGAGCAGAAAATTGATCACCCGCCGGCTCGCACTGGCCATGGTCAAGGTGTCGATGTCGCGCAGACGCAGGTGCAAGTGGACGCTCATGCTCGCGAGGATCGCCAGGCAGACTTTCGGCTGGTCCTCCAGGGCGTTGCGGTAATGGCTGCCCTCGATACTCACCAGCACGCTGTCCTTCAGCGCCGTGGCGCTCACCGGGTAGAGACGGGCCTGGCTGAACAGTAAGGCTTCGGCAAAGGTCTGGCCCGGCTGGATGATCTCCACCAGGTTTTCCTGACCTTCGCCGGTCAGCCGGTACAACTTGATCTGGCCGCTGACCAGCAGGAAAAAACGCTTGGCCGGATCGCCTTGGTGCATGAGTGTGCTGTGACAGGCCAGGCGCTTGAGCATCGCCAGGCCGCAGACTTCCTCGAAGATTTTCTCCGGTAACTGGCTGAACAGATGGTGACGACGCAACGTTAAAACGATGGAAGGGTGGGTCAGCATGGCGTACCTCCGCTGACGCTCATAGTAGAGAGCGCCGACCGGATGACCTATGCCTCTGGCGGCCTACCTCCAAAGAGGCATGCCCGTCATCCGGCATTACGCAGATGCTCCATGGCCCACACTGCCGCCTCGACCCGCGAGCGCAAGCCGAGTTTGTGCAGCAGGTTTTTCACGTGAACCTTGACCGTGCCTTCGGTGATGCCCAGCTTGTGCCCGATGACCTTGTTGCTGAAGCCGCTGGCGATGGTTTTCAGCACCTGGCGTTCACGCTCGGTCAGTTCCACCACCGTCTGGCGCTGCGGTGAGCGCAGTGCCTGGGCCATGACTTGGGTCAGCCCCGGGCTGATCACCAATTCGCCGTTCAAGGCATTGCGGATGTACTGAATCAACAGCTCGGGCTCCATGTCCTTGAGCAGATAGCCGTCGGCATCCAGACGCAGTGCGTCGCGAATATCGTCTTCGGCGTCCGATACCGTAAACAGCAGCACCTTGCCGGTGTAGTGCATCGCGCGTAATTGGCGCAGGGTTTCAATGCCATTCATCAGCGGCATGTTGTTGTCGAGCAACACCAGGTCCGGTTGCAGCGGCTCGATCAGAGCGAGTGCTTCTTCACCGTTATTGGCTTCGCCGACGATCAGGAAATCATCTTCGAGTTCGAGCATCTGGCGGATGCCGTGACGCATCATCGGGTGGTCGTCGACCAGCAGGATGGTGTGTTGCAGGGACGAGTTCATGTGACGCTACCTTCTGTTTTCTGCCCGAGAAACTCCGGTTGGAATTCCAGTTGGACGCGGGTGCCTTGCGGCTCCCTGGAGACTATTTCGAGTTGGCCGCGCAAGCTGCGGGCGCGCTCATCCATGATTTTCAGGCCGTGGTGTTCGCGTTGGTCGACGTTGCCGCTGAAGCCACGCCCGTCGTCTTCGACGATGAGCCTGACGGTTTCACCGTCCTGACGCAGTTGCAGCCATGCGTTCTGCGCGTGGGCGTGGCGCAGGCAGTTGGAGAGCGCCTCGCGGGTGATCTGCAAGATGTGGATTTGCTCGCTGGCCGATAACTGAAAGGCCAGTGCGTCGACGTGCAGGTGCACCTGGAATTCGCCGCGACGGGAGAATTCCTCGGCGGTGTCCTTGAGTTCCTGCACCAGTCCCGCATCGTGGATCTGCAAGCGAAAAGTGGTCAGCAACTCGCGTAACTGGCGGTAGGCATTGTTCAGCCCCTCGCGCAGTTCGGCGGTGACGTTTTCCAGGGTTTCAACCGGTTCGCCACGGCGCATCAGGGTCTGCAGGCGGCTGACTTGCAGCTTCATATAGGACAAGGCCTGGGCCAGTGAGTCGTGCAGCTCGCGGGCGATGATCGTGCGTTCGTCGAGCAACAGCAGGCGATGATCCTGTTCCCGTTGGCGTTTGAGCGACAGCGAGGTACCGATCAGGTTGGCCAGGGCCTGGATCAGTTGGGTTTCCCAGGCTTGCGTCGGGTGCCCGTCGACAAAGTGCGCCTTGAGTTCACCCAGTTCACTGCCCTGATTGCTGATGCTGAAGGTTTGCGGGCTGGCTTTATGGTGCTTCTGGCACGTGGCGCAATCGCTGCTGGCGCAGACTTCGCGGATGTTCGCGCCATGCAGGGCGAGCAACTGCTGGGCCGGTGCCTGCATTTGTCCTTGCAGGCACAGCGACAGACGCAAGCCGGGCAAGCGTTGCTGGAAGCGCCGGATCAACTCATCCAACCCTTCGGCATTGGCCAGGCGTGTGGCCAGGCTTCGACTGCTTTGGTACAGCAACTCAAGGGCGGCATTGGCTTGTTGCAGGTTCAGGGTTTTTTGCTGGACCTGACTCTCAAGGGTGCGATGCGAATCTTCGATCGTCTCGGCCATGGCGTTGAAGCTCATGGCCAACTGGCCCAGTTCGTCCTGGGACTGATGATTGACCCGCACCTTGAAATCGCCGCGCCGAAAGCGCTGGGTCGCGTCCACCAACTCTTTCAAGGGCATGACGACCCCGTACTGCAATTCGTAGAGCCCAATCAGCAGGACGAACAGGGTGGTGAACAAAGCCAGGCCCTGGATCACCTGTTGCCAGCCTTGCTTCTGTTCGCTTTGGCGCTGCAACAGGTTGACGAACTGGTTCAGTTGTTCAATGAAGGGCAGAGCCTGGACCTGAAAATAGGCGGCGTCGCCGCGTTCCAGTGCCGGACGCAAATCCTCGTTCCATTGCTGCTGGATTTGCCCGTAGCTGATTTGCAGCGCGGTGGTCGGGCCATCTTCCAGCACCGCCTTGAGTGATTGGCTGGTGAGACGGGTTTGCAGGCTGTCGGTAATGGCGATGATTTCTGAGGGCGTTGCACCCGCCGCCAGTTTCCAGCTCAGGTGGTAGGTCTCCATGCGCACCGAGCCTGCGGTGTTGATGGCGGCCGCATCGCCCTGGCTGAACCAGGCGATCAACCCGGCGCTCAACGAACTGGCGAGGGCGAGCACGGCGATCAGGATCACCGCCAGCCCGGCGCGAGCGGGCAGGGAGCTGCGCAACCAGCGGACCATCAGCGCAGGTCCCGGCAGACATCAGGAAAACAGAACACGTGGAGCTCCAGGAAGGGGTTTTGCCGCCGATCCCGGGCGCGCTACCTCTAAAGAGTTGTCGACTGATCCTTGTCAGCAAAAACCTTGGCAGAAAACCTCAAGACGCTGATAAACCAACGGTTTTAGGGTTTTCCTGTACTACCTCCTTAGAGGTAGACCGCGCAAGCATAGGCCTATGCCCCCTTGGGCTTCGTTGACATGGATCAAGTTTTTGCGGGGTTGGCCTCTCTAGTCTGCCGCCATGGCTAACTGACTGGAGAGCATTTGTGAACCAACCCCGTGTACGACAAGGCCTGGTGCTGGGCATGAGCACATTGGCCTTCACTGTCTGTTTCATGGTCTGGATGATGTTTGCCGTGCTCGGGGTGCCGATCAAGGACCTTCTCCAGCTCAACGAAACCCAGTTCGGCCTGCTGGCCGCGACCCCGGTCCTGACCGGTTCGCTGGTGCGGTTGCCGCTGGGCCTGCTGACCGACCGCTTTGGCGGGCGCAGCGTGTTCTTCCTGTTGATGCTGGCCTGCGTGACGCCGCTGTACCTGATCAGTCACGCCACCGCCTACTGGCAGTTCCTGGTGCTGGGCTTGTTCGTCGGCCTGGCCGGCGGCTCGTTCTCGGTCGGGATTGCCTACGTCGCCAAATGGTTCGACAAAGAGAATCAGGGCTTTGCGATGGGCATCTTCGGCGCCGGTAACGCCGGGGCCGCGGTCACCAAGTTTCTCGCCCCGGCACTGATCGCTGCCGGCAGCTGGCAGCTGGTGCCGAAAGTCTTCAGCGCGATCCTCTTTATTACGGCGCTGTTGTTCTGGTTCCTCAGCGCTGAAAACAAGGACCACCGCAGTGCCACCGGCGCCACCTTGCGTGAGCAATTGAGCTCGCTGAAAGACCCGGCGGTGTGGCGCTACTGCCAGTACTACTCGATCGTCTTCGGTGGCTACGTCGCCCTGGCCCTGTGGATGACCAAGTACTACGTGCAGGAATACGGTTTCAGCCTGCAAAGCGCGGCGTTGCTGGCGGCCTGTTTTTCCCTGCCCGGTGGCGTGCTGCGTGCGGTCGGCGGCTGGATGTCGGATCGCTGGGGTGCGCAAAGCGTGACCTGGTGGGTGTTGTGGGTCAGCTGGATCTGCCTGTTCCTGCTTTCGTATCCCCAGACTCAACTGCAAGTGCAAACGATCGACGGCCCGGTGGATTTCCACATCGGCCTCAACCCCGCGTTGTTCACCGTGCTGCTGTTCGTCATGGGCATCGCCTTCGCGTTCGGCAAGGCCTCGGTTTTCAAATACATCGCCAACGACTACCCGAAAAACATGGGCGCAGTGTCCGGCATCGTCGGCCTCGCCGGTGGCTTGGGCGGTTTCGTGTTGCCGATCCTGTTCGGCGCACTGGTGGACCTCACCGGCGTGCGCTCTTCCTGCTTCATGTTGATGTACGGCGTGGTCTGGGTCTCCCTCACCTGGATGTACTTCAGCGAAATACGCAAAAGCCCGGTGCTGGGTAAAGCGCCGCGGCTGACCCCGTCCCCGATTTCCAGCATTGCCCTAGGAGAAGAACATGTCCGTTCTGCAAAAGCCTGACAAAGGCCCGGTCATTCATGACTGGCGCCCCGAGGACCCCGCATTCTGGGGAAGTAGCGGCAAACAGACCGCCACGCGCAACTTGTGGATTTCCATTCCTGCGCTGCTGCTGGCCTTTGCGGTGTGGATGGTCTGGAGCACGGTGATCGTGCGTTTGAACGCCATCGGCTTCACCTTCACCACCGACCAGTTGTTCTGGCTGGCGGCGTTGCCGGGCCTGTCCGGGGCGACCTTGCGCGTCTTCTATTCCTTTATGGTGCCGATCTTTGGTGGCCGTCGCTGGACGGCCCTGAGCACCGCATCGCTGTTGTTGCCCTCGATCTGGATGGGCTTCGCCGTGCAGGACCCTAGCACCTCCTACAGCGTGTTCGTGTTGATTGCCTTGCTCTGCGGTTTCGGTGGCGGCAACTTCGCCTCGAGCATGTCCAACATCAGCTTCTTCTACCCCAAGTCGCAGCAGGGCACGGCCCTTGGCCTCAACGCCGGGCTGGGTAACCTGGGCGTCTCGGTGATGCAGTTCTGTGTGCCGCTGGTGATTACCTTCGGTGTGTTCGGCTTCATGGGCGGCTCGCCGCAAGCACTGCCGGACGGCGGTCAATTGTGGTTGCAGAACGCCGGCTTCATCTGGGTGCCGTTTATTGTCCTGGTGACGGTGCTGGCCTGGTTCGGCATGAATGACCTGTCCAGTGCCCGCGCTTCTTTCAGCGAGCAGGCCGTCATCTTCAAGCGCAAACACAACTGGCTGATGTGCTGGTTGTACCTGGCGACTTTCGGTTCGTTCATCGGTTTCTCCGCCGCGTTTCCGCTGCTGATCAAAACCTCGTTCCCGGATGTCATCGCCTTGAAATTCGCCTTCCTCGGCCCGTTGGTGGGTGCGCTGGTGCGTCCATTGGGCGGCTGGCTGGCGGACAAGCTCGGCGGCGCGAAAGTGACCTTGTGGAACTTCGTGCTGATGATCGTGATGGTCTTCGCCGTGATGCACTTCCTGCCGCAGAACGGTACCGGCGGCAACTTCTACGGCTTCCTCGGCATGTTCATGCTGCTGTTCATTACCACTGGCATCGGCAACGGCTCCACCTTCCGCATGATCCCGGTGATCTTCCGCACCCAGCACGAAAAAGCTTCCGCCGGAAAACCACCCGCCGTGCGTGAACAAGCGCTGAAAAATGCCGGCAAAGAGTCAGCCGCCGTCCTGGGCTTCAGTTCGGCCATGGGCGCCTTCGGTGCGTTCTTCATTCCCAAATCCTTCGGCTCTTCGATGGCCCTGACCGGCGGCCCGGAGATGGCCTTCTACATGTTCGTCGTCTTTTACCTGAGCTGCATCGTGGTGACCTGGTGGTGGTACGCGCGCAAAGGCGCCGCGACACCCTGCTGAGACGACCCGAATCCAACCATTGCGTGGGCGGGGCACAGACTCCGCGACAAAGCCTGAGAGGACTACACCGTGAGTCATTTACTGGATCAATTGCGGTTTTTCAACCGTAAGCAAAACGAGTTTTCCGACGGTCATGGAGAGACCCGCAAAGAGTCTCGCGACTGGGAGAACGTCTACCGTTCGCGCTGGCAGTACGACAAGATCGTGCGCTCCACCCACGGGGTGAACTGCACCGGTTCCTGCTCGTGGAAGATCTACGTCAAGAACGGCCTGATCACCTGGGAAACCCAGCAGACCGACTACCCGCGTACCCGTAACGATCTGCCGAACCATGAGCCCCGTGGCTGTCCGCGTGGTGCCAGTTACAGCTGGTACATCTACAGCGCCAACCGGCTCAAGTACCCGAAAATCCGCAAGCCGTTGCTCAAGCTCTGGCGCGATGCGCGGCAAACCATGGCGCCGGTGGAAGCCTGGGCCAGCATCGTCGAGGACAAGGTCAAGGCCGACTCCTATAAAAGCAAGCGCGGCATGGGTGGCTTCATTCGCTCAAACTGGGAAGAAGTCAACGAGATCATAGCCGCGGCCAACGTCTATACGATCAAGCAATACGGCCCTGACCGAATCGTCGGCTTCTCGCCGATCCCGGCCATGTCGATGGTCAGCTACGCCGCAGGTTCGCGTTACCTGTCGCTGATTGGCGGCGCCTGCCTGAGTTTCTATGACTGGTACTGCGACCTGCCACCGGCCTCGCCGATGGTCTGGGGCGAGCAGACCGATGTGCCGGAATCGGCCGACTGGTACAACTCCAACTACATCATTGCCTGGGGCTCCAACGTTCCGCAGACCCGTACCCCGGACGCGCACTTCTTTACCGAAGTCCGTTACAAGGGCACCAAGACGGTCGCGATCACCCCGGATTACTCGGAAGTCGCCAAGCTCACTGACCTGTGGCTGAACCCTAAACAAGGCACCGATGCGGCGCTGGCCCAGGCGTTCAACCATGTGATCTTCAAAGAGTTCCACCTGGACAAACCGAGCGCCTATTTCACCGACTACGCCAAGCGCTTCACCGATTTGCCGGTGCTGGTGCTGCTCAAGCAAATGGCCGACAAGGCTCCGGGCGCCGGTTACCAGCCGGACCGCTTCCTGCGCGCCAGTGACCTGACCGACAACCTCGGCCAGGAAAACAACCCGGAATGGAAAACCATCGCGCTGGATGTCAGCGGCGAACTGGTGTCCCCTCAGGGTTCCATTGGTTATCGCTGGGGCGAGAAGGGCAAGTGGAACATCCTGCCTCGTGAAGGCGGCGAAGGCCGTGAGATCGATCTGAAGCTGAGCCTGATCGGCGATGACGTCGCCGAAGTGGCCTTCCCGTATTTTGCCGGCGAGTCCCACGAGCACTTCCAGCACGTGGCCGGCGATGCCGTGCAATACCGCCGCGTGCCGGTGCACAACGTGGTGCTGGCAGACGGCAGCGTGGCCAAAGTCGCCACCGTGTTCGACCTGTCGGCCGCCAACCTGGCGATCGATCGCGGCCTCGGTGGCGAAAACGTGGCCAAGGATTACGACGACGCCTCGGTGCCTGGCACCCCGGCATGGCAAGAGCAGATCACCGGCGTCAGCCGTGAGAAAGCCATCCAGATTGCCCGTGAGTTCGCCGACAACGCCGACAAGACCAAGGGTCGCTCGATGATCATCGTCGGCGCGGCGATGAACCACTGGTACCACATGGACATGAACTACCGCGGGCTGATCAACATGCTCATGCTTTGCGGGTGTGTCGGTCAGACCGGTGGCGGTTGGGCGCACTATGTCGGTCAGGAAAAACTCCGTCCGCAGTGCGGCTGGCTGCCCCTGGCATTCGGCTTGGACTGGAACCGTCCGCCTCGCCAAATGAACGGCACCAGCTTCTTCTACGCCCACAGTTCGCAGTGGCGCCACGAGAAGATGAGCATGCACGACGTGCTCTCGCCGCTGGCTGATAAATCACAATTCCCCGAGCATGCCCTGGACTACAACATCCGCGCCGAACGCGCCGGCTGGTTGCCCAGCGCACCGCAACTCAACACTAACCCTTTGCACATTTGCCGCGACGCCGCTGCTGCGGGCATGGACCCGAAAGACTACGTGGTCAAGTCGTTGCAGGACGGTTCGCTGCGTTTCTCCTGCGAACAGCCGGACAGCCCGGTCAACTTCCCGCGCAACATGTTCATCTGGCGTTCCAACCTGCTGGGCTCCTCGGGCAAGGGCCACGAGTACATGCTCAAGTACCTGCTCGGCACCAAAAACGGTGTGATGAACGAAGACATCGGCCAGGTCGGCGATTGCAAACCCGAAGAAGCCGAATGGGTGGACGAGGGCGCCATCGGCAAGCTCGATCTGGTCACCACCCTGGACTTCCGCATGTCTTCGACCTGCGTCTATTCCGACATCGTGTTGCCGACCGCAACCTGGTACGAAAAAGACGACATGAACACCTCGGACATGCACCCGTTCATTCACCCGTTGTCGGCCGCCATCGACCCGGCGTGGGAATCGCGTTCCGACTGGGAAATCTACAAAGGCATCGCCAAGGCTTTTTCCAGCATGTCCGAAGGGCACCTGGGCGTTGAGAAGGACCTGGTGACCATCCCGTTGATGCACGACAGCGTCGGCGAACTGGCCCAACCGTTTGGCGGCACCGACTGGAAAAGCGCTGGTGTGGCACCGGAACCGGGCAAGAACGCGCCGAACCTGCACGTGGTGGAGCGTGACTACCCGAACATCTACAAGCAGTTCTCGTCCCTGGGGCCATTGCTGGAGAAAAACGGCAACGGCGGCAAAGGCATCAACTGGAACACCGAAGACGAAGTGAAATTCCTCGGTGAACTCAATCACAAAGAAGGCGATGCCGGTATCAGCCAGGGTCGGCCGAAAATCGACACGGCCATCGACGCCGCTGAAGTGATTCTGTCCCTGGCACCGGAAACCAACGGCCAGGTCGCCGTCAAGGCCTGGGCCGCGCTGTCGGAATTCACCGGCATCGACCACAGCCACCTGGCGCTGTCCAAGGCCCACGAGGCCATCCGTTTCCGCGACATTCAGGCACAGCCGCGCAAGATCATTTCCAGCCCGACCTGGTCGGGGCTAGAAGACGATCACGTCAGCTACAACGCCGGCTACACCAACGTTCACGAAGGCATCCCATGGCGCACCATCACCGGTCGCCAGCAGTTCTACCAGGATCACCCGTGGATGCAGGCGTTCGGCGAGCAACTGATGAGTTATCGGCCGCCGGTCAACACCCGCACCATCGAAGGGGTGAAAGGCAAGCGCAGTAACGGCCACAAGGAAATCGTCCTGAACTGGATCACCCCGCACCAGAAGTGGGGCATCCACAGCACCTACAGCGACAACCTGCTGATGCTCACCCTCAGCCGCGGCGGGCCGATTGTCTGGCTCTCGGAGAACGACGCGAAAAGCGCCGGCATCGAGGACAACGACTGGATCGAGTGCTTCAACGTCAACGGTGCGCTGACCGCCCGTGCGGTGGTCAGCCAACGGGTCAAGGACGGCATGGTGATGATGTATCACGCACAGGAACGGATCGTGAACGTGCCCGGTTCGGAAACCACCAAGACCCGTGGCGGCCATCACAACTCGGTCACCCGGGTGGTGCTCAAGCCGACCCACATGATCGGCGGCTATGCCCAGCAAGCCTACGGTTTCAACTATTACGGCACGGTCGGTTGCAACCGCGACGAATTCGTCGTGGTGCGCAAAATGTCCAAAGTCGACTGGCTCGATGGTTCAAGTGGCGATGACCTGCCACGTCCGCTGCCGACCGATATTGAGGAGAACTGAGATGAAGATTCGCTCACAAATCGGCATGGTTCTGAACCTGGACAAATGCATCGGTTGCCACACCTGCTCGATCACCTGCAAAAACGTCTGGACCAGCCGCGAAGGCATGGAATACGCCTGGTTCAACAACGTCGAATCGAAACCCGGGATCGGCTACCCGAAAGAATGGGAAAACCAGGATAAGTGGAAGGGCGGCTGGATCCGCAACGCCAACGGCACGATCAACCCGCGCATCGGCGGTAAATTCCGCGTGTTGGCGAACATTTTCGCCAACCCGGACCTGCCGAGTCTCGACGACTACTACGAACCGTTCGACTTCGATTATCAGCACCTGCACACCGCGCCGCTGGGCGAGCATCAGCCCACCGCGCGCCCGCGTTCGCTGATTTCCGGCAAACGCATGGAAAAAATCGAGTGGGGCCCGAACTGGGAAGAGATCCTCGGCACCGAATTCGCCAAGCGTCGCAAGGACAAGAACTTCGACAAGATTCAGGCGGACATTTACGGCGAGTACGAAAACACCTTCATGATGTATTTGCCGCGCCTGTGCGAGCACTGCCTCAACCCGACGTGCGCAGCGGCTTGCCCGAGCGGGGCGATCTACAAGCGTGAAGAAGACGGCATCGTCCTGATCGACCAGGAGAAATGCCGTGGCTGGCGGATGTGCATCAGCGGCTGCCCGTACAAGAAGATCTATTTCAACTGGAAGAGCGGCAAGTCCGAGAAATGCATCTTCTGCTACCCGCGTATCGAAGCCGGGATGCCGACCGTTTGCGCGGAAACCTGCGTTGGGCGCATCCGTTACCTCGGCGTGCTGCTGTATGACGCCGACCGCATCAGCGAAGTGGCGAGCACCGCCAATGAGCAGGACCTGTACGAGAAACAACTGGAGATCTTCCTCGATCCGAATGACCCGGCGGTGATCCGTCAGGCCCTGGCCGATGGCGTACCGCAGTCGGTGATCGATTCGGCCCAACGTTCGCCGGTCTACAAAATGGCCGTGGACTGGAAACTCGCGCTGCCACTGCACCCGGAATACCGCACTTTGCCAATGGTTTGGTACGTACCGCCGCTGTCGCCGATCCAGAACGCTGCCACTGCCGGCACCGTCGGCATGAACGGGGTGATCCCGGACGTCGACAGCCTGCGTATTCCACTGAAGTACCTGGCCAACCTGCTGACGGCGGGCGATGAAAAACCGGTCAAACGTGCGCTTAAACGCTTGCTGGCGATGCGCGCCTACAAACGTTCCGAGCAAGTCGACGGGGTTCAGGACCTGCAAGTACTCAAGGATGTTGGCTTGAGCGTGGCCCAGGTCGAGGAGATGTATCGCTACCTGGCGATCGCCAACTATGAAGACCGCTTTGTGGTACCGAGCGCGCACCGTGAAGACGCCATGAGCGATGCCTTCGCCGAACGCTCCGGTTGCGGCTTCAGTTTCGGCAGCGGCTGCAGCGGCAGTTCCGACACCAACATGTTTGGTGCGAAGAAAGCCAACCGCCGCGACATCCTGAAAACCGTCCAGTTGTGGGAGGAATGAGCATGCAAATTCTCAAAGTGATTTCGCTGCTGCTCGATTACCCGACCGAGACACTGATTGGCGGTCGCGACGAACTGGAGCAAGCGATCATCCAGTCACGGGAAATCAGCCCTAAACAGCGTGGTGCGTTGTTCGAATTGCTTGAGCTGATCTGCGCCAATGACTTGATGGACGGGCAGGAGCACTACGGTGCGCTGTTCGGTCGGGGGCGTTCGTTGTCGCTGCTGTTGTTCGAGCACGTGCACGGTGAATCCCGCGACCGTGGCCAGGCCATGGTCGACATGATGGCGCAATACGAAGAAGCCGGTTTTGCCATCGGCGTCAAAGAGCTGCCCGACTACATCCCGCTGTACCTGGAGTTCCTCTCCACCCGCGAAGACATCGAGGCCCGCGAGGGCCTGGCGGATGTTTCGCACTTGCTGGCCTTGCTCGCGGCACGTCTGGAAGAGCGCGAAAGCGCCTATGCCAGCTGCTTCCGGGCGCTGCTGCAAATTGCCGGGGCCGAGCCGCATCAGGCGGTCGCCGACCTGCGGGCGCAGGTCGCGGCGGAACCGCGCGACGACTCCCTCGAAGCCCTCGACAAGATCTGGGAAGAGGAGGCCGTGGACTTCCTCCAGGCCGAACAGCAGGACCGTTGCAGTTCACTGCCTAGCGCACCGGGCAAGGCCCGTGAGGAAAGCGCAGTGCCATTGCACTGGGTGGATTTTCAGCATGAAGGGCTGGCCGCCGTGCCAGCCAAGGAGGTAGGCAATGTCTAAATGGAACCTGTTGTTGTTCGGGGTCTATCCCTATGTCGCCCTGGCGATTTGCCTGATTGGCAGCTGGGCGCGCTTCGATCTGTCGCAGTACACCTGGAAGGCGGGCTCCAGCCAGATGCTCAATCAGCGCGGCATGCGCGTGGCGAGCAACTTCTTCCACATTGGCGTGCTGTTCGTACTGGCCGGACACTTTGTCGGCCTGCTGACCCCAGCGTCGGTTTATCACCATGTGATCAGCACTGAGAACAAGCAGTTGTTGGCAATGGTTTCCGGTGGGCTCTTCGGTCTGCTGTGCCTAATCGGCCTGCTGATGCTGGTTAACCGCCGGCTCAGCGATCCTCGGGTCCGTGCCACTTCCAGTCCTTCGGACATCCTGGTGCTGCTGGTGCTGCTGGCGCAATTGCTGCTCGGTCTGCTGACCATCGTCGCGTCCACCAGCCACATGGACGGCTCGGTGATGGTGATGCTCGCCGATTGGGCGCAGAACACCGTGCTGTTGCGTCCGGTGGAAGCAGCGGCGGCCATCGCGCCGGTCGGGTTGATCTACAAATTGCACGTGTTTCTCGGCTTGACCCTGTTTGTGCTGTTCCCCTTCACCCGTCTCGTACACATGATCAGCGCACCGATCTGGTACTTGGGGCGTCGTTATCAAATCGTTCGTCAGAAGTACTGAGGAGACAATCATGTCAGGTGGATGTGGATGTGGTGGCGGTAACGGGGGCAGCGGTGGCTGCGGTTCTTCAAAAAAAGCCGAGGTCGTTCTGGACATCGCGCCGGTCGCACAGGCGCAGTTTGAAGCGCTGCCGGTTGAGCCTGCGGGGGCCGATGACGCCCCGGCGCAGTTGATCGCCAGCAGTGAACAGGAGTGGCCGATCATTAGCGTCAACGAGGTGTCGATCACCCCGGAAGCGATGGCCCAGGAGCTGCAATATCACCCGGCCGAAAGCCGCGAGGAGGCGGTCTTCCTGGCCGCCCGCGCGCTGGTGATCCGCGAGTTGTTGCAGCAGCGCATCACCGAACTCGGGGTGTCGCTGAAGATCGGCGCCGGTGAGAACGAAGAAGAAGCGGCCACGCGTTTGTTGCTCGAACGTGAGGTGAAAGTGCCGCAGTGCGACGAGGAATCGAGCCTGCGTTACTACGAAAACAATCGCGGGCGCTTCCACAGCGCGCCGTTGCTGGCAGTGCGGCACATCCTGCTCGAATGTGCACCGGACGATGTCGAGGCCCGGGAGCTGGCGCAGGGGCAGGCCGAAGTCCTGTTGCAGCAACTGGATGAATTCCCCGGCAGTTTCGCCGAGCTGGCGGTGAAATATTCGGCCTGCCCATCGAAAGCTCAGGGTGGTTCTTTGGGACAGATCAGCAAGGGCCAGACCGTGCCCGAGCTGGAGCGTCAGCTGTTCACCCTGGCACCAGGCCTGGCCAGCAAACCGCTGGAAAGTCGCTACGGCTGGCATGTGATCAGTGTCGATCAGCGAATCGAAGGCATGCCGTTGCCCTATGAAGTGGTGTCCACGGCAATCCGCACGCAACTGCAGCAAGGCGTGTGGCAGAAAGCCCTGGTGCAATACCTGCAAACCCTGATCGGTGCAGCCGATATTCGTGGCATCCACTTGCAGGGCGCCGACTCACCGCTGGTGCAGTGAGCCTCGAGGCAAACCGGGAGAAGTAATGAACGCTGTGATGCAGGATGGTTTTGGGCGGCAGATCGATTATCTGCGGATGTCGGTGACGGACCGCTGTGATTTTCGCTGTGTGTATTGCATGGCGAAAAACATGACGTTCCTGCCGCGTCAGCAGGTACTCACGCTGGAGGAATTGCAGCGCTTGGCGACGCTGTTCGTCGGCCTGGGGGTACGCAAAATCCGGTTGACCGGTGGCGAGCCGCTGATCCGTCCTGGCATTGTCGGACTGTGCCGCAACATCGCCGCGTTGCCCGGCTTGCGTGAGCTGGTGATGACCAGCAACGGCTCGCAACTGGGCCGTCTGGCCCGGCCGTTGGTCGACGCCGGGGTCAAGCGGATGAACATCAGCCTCGATAGCCTGGACGGGCAGAAGTTTCGGGCGATCACCCGCATCGGCGATCTCGACCAGGTGCTCAACGGCATCGAAGCGGCGCGGGACGCAGGGTTTGAGCGGATCAAGCTCAACTGCGTGGTGATGAAGGGGCGCAACTTCGATGAAGTCCCGGCGTTGGTGCAGTACGCGATTGATCAGCGCATCGATATCAGCTTCATCGAAGAAATGCCCTTGGGCGACGTCGGTCGTTCCCGGGGCGAATCGTTCTGTTCCAGCGACGAAGTGCGCACCCTGATCGCCAGCCAGCATCGCTTGCTCGACAGCACCGAAAACAGCGGCGGACCGGCGCGCTATGTGCGTCTGGAACGCCATCCCGGGACGCGCATCGGTTTCATTTCGCCCAATAGCCATAACTTTTGTGGCAGCTGTAATCGGGTGCGGATGACCGTGGAAGGGAAGCTGTTGCTGTGTCTGGGGCAGGACGATGCGCTGGATTTAAGAGGATTGCTGCGGCGTTATCCGCTGGATGACCAACCGGTGATCAACGCGGTGCAGAAGGCCTTGCGCGGCAAGCCACTGCGCCATGATTTCAGTCCAGACGGGGAGGTACAGATTGTGCGGTTTATGAACATGAGTGGTGGTTGAACTGATCTTTAAAACACAGCAAATCCAATGTGGGAGCGAGTCTGCTCGCGATAGCGGTCTATCAGGCAACAATGATGTCGACTGACACTCCGCTATCGCGAGCAGGCTCGCTCCCACACTAGATTTTCCTTTGCCGTCTTCGGGCGGTTTTTTTTGCCGGCAAATCTTGATATCGATCAATTGCAGATCAGCACTTTGTCCGTAGCCTTCACTGCATGTTGTGGTTTTAAGCTTATTCAAGTCTATATGTAGTGTCTGGAGGCCAAATGCAGAGCACGCTGATCGCAGTAGGATGTAACCGCTTGCACAAACGCGATGGCAGTCAGGTCGCCTTCGATGCCGACAAGATCCGTCAGGCATTGATCGCCGCCGGCAAGGCGACGGGGGAGTACGGCGAGGTTGAGGTTGAAGGCTTGCTCAACGCGGTATTGGCCAGGCTCGAAGGATTGCCAAGGCTGCATGTCGAGCAAATCCAGGACCGTGTTGAGCGGGTGTTGATGGACGCCGGTTTTTTCCTCGCCATGCGCGCCTACATCGTCTACCGCGAACAGCACGGGCGCTTGCGCCGCGACCGCCGAACCATGGTCGAAGTGGCGACATCAATGAACGAATACCTGGACCGTGAAGACTGGCGGGTCCAGGCCAACGCCAATCAGGGTTATTCCCTGGGCGGCCTGGTGTTGAACGTGTCGGGCAAAGTCACCGCCAATTACTGGCTGGACGAGGTGTACAGCGAGGCCATCGGCCAGGCTCACCGCGAGGCGGATTTGCATGTACATGACCTCGACATGCTCGCCGGTTACTGCGCGGGCTGGTCCCTGCGCACCCTGTTGCACGAAGGGCTCAACGGAGTGCCGGGGCGTGTCGAAGCCGGTCCGCCGAAGCACTTGAGCAGTGCCCTGGGGCAGATGGTGAATTTCCTCGGCACCCTGCAAAACGAATGGGCCGGTGCCCAGGCGTTCAGCTCGTTCGACACCTACCTGGCGCCCTATGTGCGCAAGGATCAGCTGAGTTTTCAGGAGGTGCGCCAGGCGATCCAGGAATTCATCTACAACCTCAACGTCCCCTCGCGCTGGGGCACCCAGACGCCGTTCACCAACCTGACCTTCGATTGGGTGTGCCCGCAGGATTTGCGTGAGCAGATACCCGTCATCGGCGGTGAGGAAATGCCGTTTGCCTATGGCGACCTGCAAGTCGAAATGGAGCTGCTCAATCGCGCATACATCGAGGTGATGCAGGCCGGCGATGCGAAAGGGCGGGTGTTCACCTTTCCGATCCCGACCTACAACATCACCCACGATTTTCCGTGGGACAGTGAAAACGCCGACCGCCTGTTCGAGATGACTGCGCGTTACGGCCTGCCGTATTTCCAGAACTTCCTCAATTCGGACCTGCAACCCAATCAGGTGCGCTCGATGTGCTGCCGTTTGCAGCTGGATGTCCGCGAGTTGCTCAAACGTGGCGGTGGCTTGTTCGGCTCGGCGGAACAGACCGGATCGCTCGGCGTCGTCACCATCAACTGCGCGCGGCTGGGCTATGTGTTCAAGGGTAATACCAGCGGTTTGTTGCAGCGCCTGGACACGCTGATGGAACTGGCGATGGAAAGCCTGGAGGTCAAGCGCAAGGTGATTCAGCATCATATGGATGCCGGTTTGTACCCGTACACCAAGCGCTACCTCGGAACCCTGCGTAACCATTTCTCGACCATCGGCCTCAACGGCATGCATGAAATGCTGCGCAATTTCACCGGTGACGAGGAGGGTATGCACACCGAGCATGGCCGGCAGTTTGCCCTGAAGATGCTTGATCATGTGCGTGCCACGTTGCTGCGATTTCAGGAAGAAACCGGCCACATGTACAACCTGGAAGCGACGCCCGCCGAGGGCACGACCTACCGCTTCGCCAAGGAAGATCTCAAGCGCTATCCCGACATCCTCCAGGCTGGCAGCGCGCAAGCGCCGTATTACACCAACTCTTCGCAACTGCCCGTGGGCTACACCGAAGACCCCTTCGAGGCCCTGGAACTTCAAGACGAGCTGCAATGCAAATACACCGGCGGCACGGTCTTGCACCTGTACATGGCCGAGCGGATTTCCTCGACCGAGGCCTGCAAGCAACTGGTGCGCAAAGCCCTTGGCCGCTTCCGCCTGCCATACCTGACCGTGACCCCGACGTTCTCCATCTGCCCGGTGCACGGCTATCTGGATGGCGAGCATGAGTTCTGCCCCAAGTGCGACGAGGTCCTGCTGCTGCAAGAGCAGAAGCTCGGCACCGTTCATTGATTTCGATCCACTCAACCGCAAGGAGCTTCACCATGACTGCATCGCAAACACTGCCCCAGGCTCAACGTCAACGCTGCGAAGTCTGGACCCGGGTAATGGGTTATCACCGCCCTGTGTCGGCGTTCAATCCGGGTAAACAATCGGAACACCGCGAGCGGGTGCACTTCACTGAATGCGCGGCACTGGCCGGGCGCCAATGAGTCGAACGCTTCGGGTCGGGGGTATGGTGCCCCTGACCACTATCGACTATCCGGGACAGCTCGCCTGCGTGCTGTTTTGCCAGGGTTGCGCCTGGCGTTGTCGTTACTGCCATAACCCGCAGTTGATCCCGCCTCGTGGCACAGACGAGATGGATTGGCGGCGGGTGTTGGCGTTTCTGCAACGGCGTCAGGACCTGCTCGATGCGGTGGTGTTCAGCGGTGGTGAGCCGACCTTGCAGGACGGTTTGCTCGGCGCCATGGATGAGGTGCGGGCGATGGGGTTTCGCGTCGGTTTGCACAGCGCCGGGATCAAGCCTGCTGCATTTGCCAAGGCGCTGACCGGGGCCGATTGGGTCGGTTTCGATGTCAAGGCGTTGCCGGAGGATTGCCAGGCGATCACTCGGGTCGAAGGCAGCGGAACCGCTAACTGGCGCAGCCTTGAGCATCTGCTGGCCAGCGGTGTCGACTACGAATGTCGCACCACCGTGCATTGGCATCTGTTCGAGCCGGCGCGTCTGCTGATCCTCGCCAAGCGCTTGAGCGAACTCGGCGTCAAGCGCTTCGCCGTGCAGCTGGTTCGCACCGAGCGGATGTTCGATCCGCTGCTGCCGAGTGTTTCGGCACAGGCCTTGCTTCCTGACTTATGGGAAGCCATGCGCGAGTTGTTTCCAGCCTTTGTATTACGGGGGTAACCGAGGCTGAGGTTTAACGTTTAACAGGGACATCCACCATTAGGTTTTCAAATGCGCTGCCAATTGGCAGGTATCAAACGGGGAGCATTTGATATGGCCAAATTAAGTACGGCACAACGTATCGTCATCGGTTTTGCAATCGCGCCGCTGGCATTGATGGGCATGGCGTTTTACGCGTTGCACGATCTGGCAACGCTCAAGGAGCAGGCGGTAGTAATCGTCAAGCAGGACTGGCCGAAGATCGATCCGATCATGGTCATTGCCACCGGTGTGCGCGATAACGCCAGGAACACCCGGGATTTACTGATCGATAAAGACAATCAGCAAGTGCAGCAGTCAATCGACGCCACCAAGAAACGGATCACCCAGGCACTGGAAACACTTGAGCCGTTGTTCTATTTGCCAGAGGGCAAAAGCGCTTATGCCGCGTTGAAAAAGAATCGCGAAGCCTACGTTGCCGCGTTCACTCAAGTGCAGGTGTTGATCCGGCAAGGGGCCTTCGATGACGCCATGGCACAGCTGAAGCAAAAGGTTGTGCCGGCCGAACGCGAGGTTTATGGCAGCCTGGATCAGTTGATGGCGCTGCAAGGCAAAATATTCGCCGACCGGGAGCAGTCGGCGCAGGCACTGTACAGCGATGCCCGGCGCAATATGCTCGGGTTGTTTTTGTTCTGTGTGGCGCTGGTCATTGCCGCCGCCGTGATCGTCACGCGCAGTGTGACCCGGCCATTGGGCGGCGAGCCGGATGATGCCGCACGGTTTTTGAGTCAGATCGCTCAGGGCGACCTGACGATTCAGGTGCCCGTGAGCTCAAGTGCCGGTGGCAGCGTGATGATGAACATGCACCAGATGCAGCAAAGTCTGAATGCCATGGTCAAGCACATCGCGACTTCGGTGGACCAGGTGGCCAGTTCCTCCGAAGAGCTGAGTGCGGTCAGCAGCCAGACCAGCAGCAACCTGCAATTGCAGGGGCTGGAGATCGAGCAGGCAGCCACCGCAGTGAACCAGATGACCGCGGCGGTCGATGAAGTAGCGCGCAATGCGGTGAGCACCTCCGAGGCCTCGCGGCAGTCCGAGCAAACCGCGCAGCGCGGGCGTGAACAGGTTCAGGAAACCGTGGTTTCAATCGGCGCACTGGCCGATGGCGTCATCGACACCTCACAGCGCATCGAGCAACTGGCGGGCCGGGTGCAGGACATCAGCAAGGTGCTGGACGTGATTCGCAGCATCGCCGAGCAGACCAATCTGCTGGCCCTCAATGCGGCCATTGAAGCGGCCCGTGCCGGGGACGCCGGACGCGGTTTTGCCGTGGTCGCCGATGAAGTGCGCGCCTTGGCGCATCGCACTCAAGAGTCCACGCAGGAGATCGAGCAGATGATTGGCAACATTCGTCTCGATACCGGCCATGCAGTGACGGCCATGCAAAGCAGCAGCAACCTGGTTCGAGCCACCCTGGAAGTGGCGCAACGCTCGGGGGATGCATTGGACGAAATCACCCGATCAATCTCGCAGATCAACGAGCGCAACATGATGATTGCCAGCGCCACGGAAGAGCAGGCATTGGTGGCGCGGGAGGTGGATCGCAATCTGATGGGCATTCGCAACTTGTCCGAGCAGGTCTTGCTGGGTGCCCAACATACTCACACTGCGGGCCACGATTTGGCGCAGATGGCCGGGGCGCTGCACCAGACAGTGGCGCGTTTTAAGGTCTAGTTGATCCGGTGGGTGGTTGTGTCGGGGGCTCAGTTCCAGCCCCAGAATTGCAACCACCAGCCGAACCCCACCAAGCTGATGGCGAGTAACAGGCAAGTGCTGCCAGCGCAGCGGCGAACCCGGGAAATGCCTTCGCGATCCAGCCGTTTCCATCCCAGCAACAGGCTCCAGCCCATCGCGGCCAGTAACAAACAGGCCCTGACCGGTTGTACCCACTCCAGCAACAGCCCTTCATAGCGCAGCAATTTCACCGTTGTGGCCGATAGCCCGAGAAACAACCCCGCACCACCCAAGGGCGTGAGTGTCAGCGCCAGGGGCCAATACAGTGCAGGATCTTGCGCCAGTCGCGCCGTCAGTCGCAGAAGAATCATCAGCGCCGTGCCCAACACCATCGAACTCAAACCCAGATAAACGACGATGCTGAAACCGTCGAGCCAGCTGAAGCTGTCGTTGAGCTGCGGGTAATGGGTGAGCAACCACCAGGGTGCGTTGTCCTGCAGGGCCCAGAGTTGGTCGTGCTCGATTAGCCATTGGGCGAGGGTTTGTTTGAGGGCGACGAACCATGGGCTGACCGTCCACTGAAACGCGCCCATGGCCAGGCCGATCACGCCGAACAGCAATAAGCGCGCGTCCCACGGTGACAGCGTCTGCGCCGTTGCGTGAAGAACCTCTTGGTTGCTGGAGCGAGCGATCAGCTGAACAGCGCCGCGTTGTCCGCTGCAGCGTCCGCAGGCATGACAGTCACTGGCGCCTTGCATGCGACGGATATCGAGCAAGGGTGCGCAGTTGGGAGGCGGCAGGCGCGGCGCGGTGTTGTCCATCCAGCGTTGTTCGTCGACCTGAAAATGCACGGGAGCCAGGCGAGCGAGCAGGGCGAAGACGCCGCTGACCGGGCACAGGTAACGGCACCAGACGCGTTTGCCCCGGGCGAACAGCAACCCGACGACGACCGCGGCGACGGTCGAGCCACCCAGAATCAACAACGCCGCCTGGGCGTAGTCGTAGACGCTGATCAATTGGCCGTAGAGGGTCGTCAGGCAGAACGCCAGGGTTGGCCAGCCGCCCCAGCGCAGCCAGCGCGGCACACCCAAGCCTTTGCCGTAATGGCTGGCCCATTCGCTGAGTGAGCCTTCCGGACAGAGAACGCCACACCAGAGTCGTCCGAACAGCACGATCGACAGCAGCACGAACGGCCACCAGATCCCCCAAAACAAAAACTGCGCGAACAGGGTCAGGTTATCGAGCATCCGTGCCTGGCTGTCCGGCAGCGGCAACACCGCCGGTACCACCAACAGCAACGCGTAGAACAGTACAACGGCCCATTGCACGGCACGAATGACACGTGCATGGCGACGCATGCCGTTACCCAGGTGTTGGAGTAAACGATTGTGGCGACTCAGCTCAGGCATGGGACTTTTTCCGCAGCGCGTTGACGCAGCCAACCGCCGACGGCCAGCCAATAACCGGCTAGCACCAGTAACGTCATGCCGCTGGGCGTCGCGCGATAACCGGCAAAACCGGCAAGGAAACCACCCAGTCCATGGCTGTCGCTGAGCACGGCACTGCTGTCCCAAAGCGCGTCGCCAACGAGGCTGTACATTGCTTCCGGCAAATCCATGGCAAGTAATTGACCGCCGATTCGCTCGGTGCCGCTGACCAGCAATGCCGCGCCGAGCAACAGCAAAACAGCTTCGCTGATGGCAAAGAATCGCTGCCACGAAATGAACCGGCGACTGCTGTGCAGCAAGGCAATGGTCAGCGCCGACAGCACCAGCCCCATGGCGCCGCCGATGGCAAACGAACCGAGCTGCGGACCTCGTAACTGAGCGCCAGCGCCATAGAGAAAGACCACCGTTTCACTGCCTTCGCGGCTGACGGCGAGCATGGCCAGGAGTAACAGGCCTGCGCCACCTTGCCGGGCCAGGTGGCTATCGGCGTGTCGTTGCAAATCGTGCTTGAACGTGCGCCCGTGGTGGTGCATCCAGCCGACCATTTGCACGATCAGCAGGCTTGCCACCAGCGCGAGTGCGGCCTGGAACCATTCACTGGCCGAGCCGCTCATGGCCTCACCGGCAAACAGAATCAACACCGCCAGCAGGCCCGAGAGCATCAACCCCAGCACGACGCCTGCCCACAAGTACTTCGCCAATCGATCTCCCTGAAGCTGCTGGCTGACCCAGGCCTGGAGAATGCCGATCACCAGCAGAGCCTCAACGCTTTCGCGCCAGACAATGAACATTGATTGATTCATGAAAACTCCGTGTTTGAACGGGTTATTTCGCGAGGATGCCGCCCTCGGGCAGTTGCGGATTGAACTCGTCGAAGAAGGGGTAGTGGCCGGGCCTGAGGGGGTGAATGACCACGAAGCTTGTTACGCCCGGAGACAGTACTTTTTCAACCCGCAATGGCGTGCTCTCGAATTCGGCTGGGCCTTGGCCGATATTTTTCAGGATGATCTTGAAACGCTGACCGGCCGGAACCTCCAGCAAGGCAGGGGAGAAGTGGCCATCGCGCAGGCTCAGTTCATAGCTCGGTAATTCGGCATAGGCTGTGAACGGCGCAACTGCTCCGGCAAGCATCAGCCAGGCAATCTGCAGGCGCTTCATTCAATAGCCGCCTTTTTTACCGATACCGGCGTAGATGAACTCGTAGTGCAATTCGCAGCGTTCAAACCAGGGGGCTACGCCGGTTTCCTTATCGGTATGGCGGCCAAGGGAACCATGACCGCCGGGCGGCAGGACGGTGAAGGTCAGCTGGTATTTGCCGGGACCGAGCAGCTTTACATTGTCGCCATAGTGCGGGCCGTCATTGGCGACCATGGCGTGGAAATCGCCTTTGAGTTCGTTCTCGCTGCCCTGTTTTTTCAGGTTGAACGAGACATTGAGGTAAGGCACGAAACTGCCTTCCTGAAAGCCCAGTCGATTGTCCGCCGTGGCACGAATGTCGGCTTCCAGATGCACATCGGAATCCGCGGTGGCCCGCATCATTCCGGCAGGTGCCATCTCGATCGGCTGCAAATACACCGCCCCGACTTCCAGCCCCGGACACAGTTGAGGTTCCCCGATCGGGTATTCCTTGGCCTGGGCCAACGGAGTGAGCAAGAGCAGGGCGAGTGACAGCGAAAAGGTCGTACGCATGATGTCTTCCTGGGCACTAACGAGTAAGAACCCGAGTGTAGGAAGCTTTCCTGCGAATAATAATGATTGTTATCAAGTTTTCAGCGATTAAGCCTATGACTGGGAGCGCTTTCTAAACCGCTCGGCGCGGTCGACGCAGTCGTTCATCTGCGCAGCGGCGTGAATTGTCAGAGGATGCTGGGTGAAACCGGGCCGGGGTGAAATGTAGGCGGCCATTTCGCGGGCGATGGTTAACTGTTGATCCGAACCTTGCGTCAGTAACGCAATGACCAGGTTTTCCAGGGCAATTACGCGGACACGAAGGTGGACCAGTTCTGCATTGGTCAATTCGGGTGGAGAGGAAAATGCTTCTGCATCGAGTGATATTTGCGCGCCCTCATCATCCCAGGTCGACAATCGAACAGGGCTTTGTTCTCCGGCAGGTGTTTTTTTACCAGGCATAAGAAGCATCTCCAAGTGTTTTTATATGGCTGCCCAAGGGCCGGAAAAACGCTATGACGTAACCGATTTCCCGGCAGGGCAAAGCTTAGCCGTACCTTGATCCGTATCAAGGTCACCTTTGCGCGAGGGATGTAGGTTGGAGGCACATCCTAGCGACAAACCGGGGATCGACATGGCCAAGAATTTTCCCATCAGCCCCAAGCATCCCGAGCGCATTTGCTGGGGCTGCGACAGATACTGTCCAGCCAACTCCCTGGCGTGCGGCAATGGCTCCGACAGGACAATGCATCCGGCCGAAATGATCGGAGACGATTGGTATCTGCATGGCGACTGGGGCATTGAACCGTTGATCGCGGTAGAAGACGTGACAGACGAACCCGGCCTAAAGGGCTGAGCACCCCCTTTAAACATAGAAACCACCTGACGGAATTTTTTTTGAAATCAAGGGGTTGCCAGCCTCGGGAAATCAGTACATAATTCACGCCATCGAAAGCACTGACCGCTGAAAAAGCTCAATGTTTTCAAGGAGTTAGATCACGAATCTTACTCCAAGTTTGTACGCGTTTGATGTTGTGCTACATGACATCAGATGTTTGAGGCCGAGTAGCAAAATGGTTATGCAGTGGATTGCAAATCCACCTACGCCGGTTCGATTCCGACCTCGGCCTCCACTTTAAACGAGCTCCGTAGATCTATGATTTACGGAGCTTTTTTATTTGCACTGTCCTGCAAGATTTAGTCTTGAAAAGGCCAGTCGCAAACTTGCTTCACCGGAGCGGGATGTATATATTTCCCCCTCTGCTGCACAGGCGTCAGAACTGCCAGATCGTTATTTGACCGTCTTCAGACTGCTTCACCGCGCTACCGCCCGAATGGCGAAACTGGTAGACGCATGGGACTTAAAATCCCCCGCTCGTAAGGGCGTGCCGGTTCGATTCCGGCTTCGGGCACCATCTAAAATCAAGGGTTTGCGGGCGAAAGCTGATGCAAACCCTTGTTTGTTTCTGGTCCGCTATTTTAGAGTTGGTCCGCAATTCACTTAGTTGGTGAGACTTTCTTGCCCTTGCGGTTGCGGATGTACTGCTCCGTCATAACAACGGTGGTATGCCCAAGTTGATCCTTGGCCTGCATGATGTCGCCACTGGATTCTGCTTTGTCTGTACCGGCCTTTGCGCGCAAATCACGCAATTGGAACTCCGGCTTGGATACTCCCGCGGCCTCCCTGGCCATGTCAAAACGCCTGCGCAACATCGCCACCGTCATCGGTGCGCCATCTTCTGACACGATCAGCCGCGTCGAGCGGACCTTGTGCCCGGACTTTCGGGACATGATTCGATCAATTAAAACCTTGAGTTCACCGGTAACCTCGATTCGCCGTTTGGCCTTTGTTTTTCCCTGAAGCACCCAAATTTGGCCGTCGCGGACATCCCGTTCGTCCATCAGTCGAGTGTCGGTCACTCGCTGTCCGGTCAAATAGGCAAGGTCCATGGCGTCTTGAAGGCCGATATCGGCTTTGTCGTGAACGCGCTTGAACAGTTCATCCTCGACGTATGTGTCCCGCCCAGTCTCTTTATTGCCCTTGATTCCAGCGCAGGGGTTGGCCAGAGACGTGTAGCCCTTGTCCCTGGCGTAGTTCCAAATTGCGCTGAGCAGTGCCTTTTCACGATTCGCCCTGACCGGAGCCGCCTTCCGCCAGGTGAGGTACTGCCTTACATGAAGCGGCTCGATCGTTTCCAGTGGCGCCGGCGGATCATCGAAGAACGCAATCAGGTTCTTCATTTCCCGTTTGTTGTCTAACTGGGTGGCTTTGCCTTTGGTGGGGACGATGTCGACCATGTACTTTTCGGCGACGTAACGGAAGGTGATCACCTTGGCGCCCAAGTCGGTCGCGGTCCGATCGCGCTCAAACTTTGCGTACTCCATGATCGCCAAGCCATAGTCGCTGCCCAGCGGAATCTCTTTGCGGTCCTTTCCGCCAGTGTCGTAGTAGTAGAAAACCCGGCCGCTGGCTTTCTTTCGTTCTCGCAGCCGGGCTATAGAACCGGGTTTACTTGGTCGTCTTCCCATTTCAGCTTGCCTTGCGTGATTTCCATGCGGGTTTTTCTGGTTCGAACATGCCGACGGCGGTTACGGCCATCACAGTCACGCTTGGCCAACCATTCATCTTGATGGTGTGCCTGACTCCGTTCTTCTTGAGGTTGAGGATCTGTCCTGCTTTGGTCCGCGCGCCGGTCAGTTCGCAAACCTCTTCATGCGATAAAAATTGAATGCTCATGAGCTGTCCATGCCGCGCGTGGCGGCAGAAGGTGGTGGATTAGATGGCCATCTCGGTCTGGGTTTCTCGTTGCCAGATCGGCGAACTGTTGTGTGATTCGATGCGGTCGGCGATGACGTTGGCGCGCTGGCCGGCGGTGGGCGGGGCATACATGCCGAATCGGCTGATGCTCCCGCCGTTCACCGCCGCGTTCGTAGAGTCAGCCGAGGCGAAGGGCAGGTGCTGGAAGATCGCTGGGTCGAGCATTCGCAGGCCGTGAAGTCTGCAAGCTGGGCGGCCTTGATCGTCGCAGATGGCGTCCATCGCTGAACTGATCCGCTTCCACCATGCTGGCGTTCCCGGACTTGCCCACTGACCGGAACTGCCAATGGCCACCGTCGACCAATCAGCAGCCAGGCGGGCAAGGCGCTCAAGCGATTCATGCAGATGCCAAACCGGCACGCCGCGCAACTCCGCCGGCCATGCCGCCAGAAGCGCGTCGTTCGCCGCTTCGTCCCCGTCGATGACGTCGGGGATTAGAGCCCAGTCGAAACCTGGGTGACGGTGCCACTGCTCAACCCAGCGGGTGTATCCGTCGACGTCCAGGGTTCCCCCTTTCTTCCAGACCGAAAACGCGCCATTGTCGAAAACGAATGACTGGCAGACATCAACGACAATACCCATGTCGTCCTGGCGCGGAAACGGTACCAGCGCATGCCGCCCGGCGAGGAACCGGGCACCATCTTGCCGGGTGCCGCCGATCGGTGTGCCGTGATAAGCGATCATCCGCTGAGCCTTACTGTTTCGATTTCGACGCCCTGGTGAGTGGCGATAATGGTTTGATCACCGCCGATGTCCTCGGCCAGGCGGTCGGCGATCTGTTCGTGCCAGCCTTTTTTGATGACCGCGGTTGCGGCCTTTATGCGCTCGATGCGGATCATCGCTGGCGCTCTAACTTCCAGCCGATAGATGATCAATTCACCGTCCGAAGGGCAGACGGCTGCGAAGGTGTGTCGGTAAATATTCACGCGCTGTCCTCGCCCGCCGTTCACCGGCAGGCTGTATGTGGATTAATGGGATACGCTGGAAAGCAGGCGGCGTGAGAATGCAAACGATCTCTCATCACGGATGAATCAAATGAAACTGATTTGGTTAGTGCTTGTTGTTGGTCTGTTGGCTTGGAAGCTTTCCCCTGACGTACAGTCATGGACTGAGGCGAGGCTATCGAATCAACAGGTAACCTCCCAAGTCATGACTGCGCAGAAGCCCGTTGCGGCTCGATTCAAATGTGATGGTCGCAAGCGCTGTTCGCAGATGACCTCATGCGCAGAAGCCAAAAACTTTCTGCTGAATTGCCCGGGAATGGAAATGGACGGAGACGACGACGGGATACCGTGTGAGACGCAGTGGTGTCGATGACCGTTCACCGGCAGGCTGGTAGGTGGAAGAGGGGTTAGGGAAGAGCGCTGCCGATTTTGGCTGCTGCGACGGTGATAGCTCGGCGGGCCGCACCGCCCCGTCCGGACTCTTCGGTCCAGCCGATGTTCTCGCCAAAGCCTCGACGCTCGACCATCACGTACTGCAGTGTGTTGAACCAGCTGATGCTGAGTTGAAGGCTTGTCGCCAGGCGCATCGCATCGCCGTCATTGGTCAGTGGTGACCAGACGATATCGAGGCCTGTGTTTTTATCGACGATCCACATTCCACCGGAAGGGCAGTGACGGTTTTCTTCAAGCTCAAGGCCTACCGCTTTCGCAGCAAGGTCCAACAGTTCGCAGTCATTCATCACCGTGGCCCCGAGTAGATGAGCCAGGCCATGTAGGCGAGGGCGGGGAGGATCATGGCGTCACCCTGCGTGCCCACCAGCAGACCGGGCCGTCGTCAGTATCGTTGATGGACAGGCAGAACCATTCTTCGCCGCCTGGCCGCTCAGGCTCCCAGTAGCTGCAGTCCGGGTCACCGGATTCGAAATACTGATCCGCGACGGCTTCATCGGCGTTTTCAAGGCTGACGCGAAGGACGCTCAGGCCTTGGTCGGCAACCCACTGCTTGCTCTTCTGTTCATCGCCCTCGTCAAACGATGGCAGTTCTGGGTGCCAAAACATGCCGTTCTCATCGCGCACAACAGGGACTGGCTGGATCAGTTTGATTTCTTCAGGCATGACTGTTCCTTTGCCGCTATAGCGGCTATCAAATTCATATAGGGGAGAGGTATCGTTGCCACCACATAAGAGGGAGGTGCGATGTGGTCGTACACGGAGTTGAATACCAGTTCTGGCGTGCTTCGAGCGTTGTCGAAGGTCACGATGGGCTGGCGCTGGAATGCTGGCGAGGTGATAAGGGGCCGGTATTTGAGATTTTTCGGAACGATGCAACGTTGCGTTTCGAGGTGACTTTGTTCGAGCAGGACGTTCCGCTTGAATTGCTTGAGTACGCCATCCCCGACGCCCGTGAGCAGTTAGGCGATTTTGATCCGCTATAGCGGCTGACTTTGAAGGGGGAGGGAAATAACCGCTGGTTGCTGATTTAGGATCCGCTCTAATCAGCCGATATCAGGAGTTCAGATAGTGTTGGCAGCTCGTTCAATTGATTGGGAGGCAGGAGGAGTATGGATCCTGAGAATAGCGTCCTCGTTTTCCTCAGCCGTTTTCGGTACCTAATACTGGTCCTGTTGGTCGCCGCTTCTCTAACAAACGCTATTGTGCGTTTCTTAGGGGATTGGGGTCATTTCTGGGAGGCGCTGGCGCTACAGGCATGGTTCGGTCAGGCCGTATTTTCTTACCTTCGGGGCGGCTGGGTAGCTATTGGCCCTGGTGGTCTATCAAAGAATGCGAACCCGATAGGTAGGGCTGCTTTAGCTGCAACTGCGTTCGCCATTTACGTGCTGCTGTTCACCTACGATGGGTATAAGCGCGACGACTCGATCTATGAAAGACGGGCCTCGGACTGGACCATGCCTACGCGTGAAGAGATCGGTCGGTCGACTGATCAGAAGTGATTTACGTTTTCTCCTTCGGCGCATAGGTCAGCGTGCCGTTGAGGATCGCTTCCTTGATGGCGTTGAATTCCCAGGCGTAGTACTGCGATTCGACGTAGACCCGCATTCCATCGCGGTAGTCGTGCTTCTTGCGTTTGATGAAGGCCTCGGCGGCAGCGTGGGTGAAGTGCGCATTGACGTATTCCCAGCGATCGTCCCAGCCAGTGACACTGTGTTCGGGTAGCTCGCCGAGCACGTACCACTGATCGTCTTCGCCAGCTTTCATGAACTGGCATTCCGACCAGGCCTGCATCTTTTTATTGAGCTGGCTTTTCTCGTAGCTGGACAGACCGTCCCAGTACTCCTTGACCGAGTAGGCTACCGACTCGCCGCTGTCCCAATACACCAGGCGCTTGTCGGTGTAATCCATGTCCAGGCCGGAGACGATGCGGCGGGCCTCAACAATGAAGATGGCATCAGCAGTGCAATGATCGTGGACCCGATTGCCCTTGCAGTCATAGCGCAAGCGCTGGACGAAGTCGGCCCAAGTCGCGGCGTCGAGGTAATGGCCGGTCGCCAAGCTCGGTGCTGGCTCAGCGGTATTGTTTTCTGTGGGCATGGGGTTGTCCTATGCCGGGTCATGCCCGGGCGGTGGAAGGTGGTAAGGGATCGGCTACAGTTGAATGGTCATTCACAAGGAGGATGCAAAATGACCTGCTTAATTTGCGACGCGGATGCTGAAACTGTTCAGCCTATTGGCGACTTTCATGAAAGAAACTGTGCGGATGGTTGTGGTCGTTATCGAGTGGCTGACACTCTGTTTGTGACCATGAAAAACAAAGGCCAGAAGTTCGATGTGCAGAAAACACGGCAGTGGCTGGCTGTGAACCGAGTTGCCGATCCCGTTCCAAAAATCACGACATCAACAGCTATCTACACCTGAATATGCGGCGGCTGTTCAATCGCCGCAGAAACAGTCGATGTCTTCGGCGAGATAATCGAAATCGAAGTCGGTCTGCCGGGATCGTTGCTCGGCGGACCAGCCCATCGTGTTGTAGTCAGCTCGATCCTGCCTGAACACTTGGCCGAATCGCTCTTCAGTGCCTGACCACCAGATAACCCGCGACGGGTCTTCCATGATGGTCTTGATCAGCTTGCCTTCGTTCTTCTTCCAGCACAGGTCGCAGTTGCCGAAGTCGGAATCCATGCCGAGGTCGAAGGGCTGGGCCGCCCAGAAGGCGCCGACGTTCTCCTTGGTGACACCAGCCGTGTAGGAAGGGCAGAGGTTGTCCCAGCGCGTGCCACCTCGATCATTGGCGGCCATCATGCGGTGGTAGCGCTTCGGTTCGTCGTAGCGAATGCCAACGACGCAATCCCATTCGGTGTAGCCCAGGGCGCGCATGTGCTTCTCGCCGATCTTCACCTTCAGATAAGCCGTGCACATGTTGTTCGAGAAGTTCGGCAGCACCGGCGGCAGCTTCTTCTCTGCTTTCCGGTACGCAGCGTAATATTCGAGCATCATGGTGAAGGGCTCGCCGTTGCGGCTGGCCGTTTCGAAGTCCACCAGCTTGTACCACGGTGCATCGTCAGGCTGACCGTACACACGGCACCATTCCATCCAGACGATGTTCACGCTCCAGCGCTTGGCGATCTGATCGATGAAGACCAGCGTCTCTTCGCGCTCCTTTCCGGTGTTTTGAAAGAACAAGTGCATATCCGGCGGCAGGGCGCCGCCGTGAGCTTCGAGGATCTTGTACACCATGTGCCCGCTCGTGCGACCACCACTGATGCCGATCTGGGCCGGGCCCGTGATCAGGTAGGGATTCATAACTGCTCCAGACAGCCGATTGCCTCGCCGGCTGGCGTGATTCGTTGAAGTGGGGTATTTGTGTTCGGCCCGGCATGGAGCCGGATGAAGGAGCTGTGATGTTTGCGCGAATCGTTGTGGGTGTTTTGATTGGCCTTGCTGCTGGCCTATTCCTGAGTGGGAAATTTTCCCTTGAGGAGAAGACGTTACAAATCATCCAGGGCTTTATTGGCATTGTGGCGATAGGCTTCATCGCCGCTTCGTTCATGTTTGGTGCAGTATTCGGGGTTATGGCAGTCGCTGAGATTGCTGTTGGTTACTTCGCTTACACCAAGCTATTTCAAGGCAGTGCTGCCAAGCCATGAGTGAAAAGGGTCAGGCCGCAAGGCGCTGGTAAAGCTCGATGATGTCGGCGGCGTTGGCACTGACCAGCGCCTCGGCCTCATCGGGGCAGCCGGTTCGATTCCGGCTTCGGCACCATGAATATCAAGGGCTTACGCTTAACGGCGTAGGCCTTTTTCGTTTCTGAGTGGTTTTTGTCCGGGTTGTTCTTTGTGTGCCACTCGACGGCTGCTGACCAATGGTTTGCTGCCCAGAGTACTTGCAGGCCGGCATCAACCCCGCCTCGGGTCCATCCGCCAAACCTGGAAAACAAATCGATTGCTGTGAACATAAGTGATCCTCGCCGGCTGGCGTGATTCGTTGAAGTGGGGTATTTGTGTTCGGCCCGGCATGGAGCCGGATCAAGGAGATCGAAATGGTGTTAGTGGATAGGCCGTACCCAGTTGTCTATGAGCATCGAGGCGTTAAAGCGAAGATTGATTTCGAATGGGATAGCGACAGTGATTCTGTGCCAACAGGACTTAGAATCGCTGTAGAGAACAAAGAAAGCCGGGTTGAAGCAATCCGTGAAAATGCCAAGTACAACAGCTTCAATGAGGCGTTAGCTCGCGGTAAAGCATTGGCGAGGCTAGACATCGATTTGACTCTTGGGCCTGATCTTTCGGCTTGAAAACAGTACTCAACGCAATAGGTGAGGGCGGGGCAAGCGGCTGCTGTCGATTCCGGCGAGGGCGAGTAGTCCAGCCACGAAAGTTTGGTGGGCGACTTCCGCTACAAGTCGTTTTGCGGCAGCTTGATCTTCGCCCTGATAATGACATCGCGACACCGCCCAAGCTTACGGATGCGGTCCGCGTAATCAGCCGCGTACTGGAGGGAGTCGAACATGCTGCTGAGTTGGGCGACACCGAAGTGTTCATTCATTCCGAAAACTGCCAATGTGCTCATGGCTATCTCCAGGCAGACGCGATTCATGGTGATTGCAGTCGAAGTTCGTGGTGTCTGGATGAGAGCCATATGAAAAAGGCCGCCCGCAGGCGGCCTATTGCTGACGATTGTCACTGGGGCAATGCATAAATCCTGAACAGTTTTTTCACGGTATCGTCAGTACCGCCCAGGTACTGGTCGTATCCCTTTTCTATGGCGCCGGAGGAATAGGCTTCGCTCAGGGCCGTATCAACCAGCAAGCGGAAGTCTTCGTCGTTGCGATCCACCATCATCGCCACCGGCGAGTACTCGAAAATGCGGTCCAGGACCATCAGGTTCCTGGCCGCGCCCTCCTTCGTGATTTCGTTGCGCAGCAGCATGCGTTCTGAGAAAAAGGCATCGGCCTTGCCCTCGGCGACCAGTTTGACGCCCTCGTCGTTGTTGGCCACGGTCACCAGCGAGGCGATTACGTTGAGCAGGCGCATCCGTTCGCGAATCCAGTCTTCAGTCACTCCTCCCTCAAGGGTCGCGTAGGTTTGGTTGGCCAGACCATTGTTGATGCTGGCACGCCAGGTCGGACCGGTGTAAGCGACCTGGCCGTTGAGCACATTGAGCAAAGGCGCGGCAGCATCCTTGCGCACCACGACCGAGAGGCCAGCGGTATAGATCGGTATGGAGTAACTGATCATCTTGCGCCGCTCCAGGGTTGGCGGAGTCGGCGTGCAGAGGATATCGACCTTGCCCTGGCTCACAGCACTGACCTGGTCCGAAACCTGTACCGGCTGATAGCGCACTTTCAGGTCGGGCAGACCCAACTCGCTCTTGAGCTTGTCGGCGATTTTCAGGCACAGGTCGATGGCATAACCGCTGGCCTTGTCGCCTTCGTGCTTGCTGAAGGGCGCCAGGTCCGGCATGTAACCCAGCGTAAAGGTGTGGCTGCTGCGCACGCGTTCAAGGGTGTTGGCGCCGGCCATTAGCGGCAGCGTCGAGAGAGCGAGGGCAAGCAGCAGTCTGGTGGTTGTGGCAAATGGTACGTTCATGTCCGGTTTCCCCGTATGCAGTTGTCTGTGCAGTCCTGTTGGCAGCGCCTAAGGGTTTACGGCCCTGGCCTGGTTGGTGGCTGGCGCTTCGGTGAAGCGCTTGGCGAGGAATCCATAAAGCAGGTAGCCGACCGCGAGTACCAGGGTGCCGCCCATGACTGCGTCCTTGCCGCAGGCATACAGGGCGTACAAGCAGTACGTGACTGCAATCAACAAAACCACCACGTTACGCGTGTGAATGGCTGATGAGACTCCTGCCTTGTGCATGATCACCAGCAGGCCCGTCAGCGCAGTGATATAGGGGATCAGGTTGGTGACCGCTGCCAGGCTGACCAGCTTGCTGAACTGGGCGGCGGCATCGGGCGAGATGGTCGAAAGAGCCATGAGGGTCTGCAGCACGCCGCAGACGATCATGCCAACGACAGGCGCATTCATGGAGTTGACCTTGCTGAACAGCTTCAGAAACAAATTCTGGTCAGCCGTCATCTTGGCAGTTTGCGCCAGGGTAAATTGCCAACCCAGCAGCGAGCCGACACAGGCCATGACCGCCAGGGCCATGACGATATTGCCCACCATCGGGCTGAACATCGTGGCGTAGACCAGCGCAAAAGGCGCCGAGGATTTGGCCAGTTCATCGTTGGGAATGATGCCCTGGATGACGGTGGTCGACAGCACATAAACCACCGCGGCTCCGAGGGTACCGAACAGGCAGGCCAGCGGTACGTTGCGCTTGGGGTCTTCCACGGCATCGGTGGCCTGGGCCGCGGACTCCATGCCCAGGAATGCCCACAGGGTCAGGGGTATGGCTTTGCTGACGGCTTCGGAAATCGCCAGATTGTTGGGATTCCAGGCGGCGGCCAGCACATCCGGCTTGAACCAGAACCAGCCGATGATGCTCAGGCCGGCTACCGGAATGATCACGCCCCACACCGTGAAAGCGCCAATCTTGCCGGTGATGCCAGGGCCACCGAAGTTGGCGAAGGTGGTCAGCCAGATCAGCCCGATCGTGCCGACGCATAACGGAATGGCACCCGTGCCGAGCCAGGGCACGAAGGCCGTCATGTAGCCCACCGCCGAGATGGCCACGGCCACGTTGGCGATGGCCAGGGACAGGAAGTACAGGTACGAACACAGGAAAAAGCCGGACTTTGAATGGGCTTCCTCGGTGTAGGCGGACAAGCCGCCTGAACGCGAACAAAAGACGCCGCACTGGGAAAAACAGTAGGCGATGGCCATCGAACCGATTGCAGTGAAAATCCATGACAGCAGCGACACGGCCCCCAACTGAGCCATATTAGTGGGCAACATGATGATTCCCGAGCCCATCATGTTGACTGTTACCAGCGTCGTGAGCCCCATCAGGCCCATTTTTTTGCTTGAATCAGCCATCGCAAACTCCTTGCCTTGTGCGAAGTTTTGAACCTGGGTTCGGCAACGTGCAGCACGCGGCCGGACAGGGGCTAATGCTTACTGCTTGACTACGTAAACCTTGTAGGTCGGGCGCCCCTGGCTATCGCGTTCGATCTCGACGCCATGGTTGTCATGTTCAAAACCGGGAAACCGGCCATCGAAAGCCTCCATCGCCAGCAAGTAGTCGACGATCGCTTTTTTGTCATTGCCCGCTTTTTCACCAGGCATCATCAGCGGAATACCCGGCGGATAAGGAACGATCTGCACGGCAACGGTGCGATCGACCATATCGCGTACGGCAATCTGCTCGATTTCACCTTTGACCAGGCTGGCAAAAGTCGCCCTTGGCGAGGACACCGGGTCGGGCAGCAAGGTGTAGGCGGCATCCATGTTGTGCAGCATTTTCGTGGCCAGCATGTCCTGGTGCATCTCTTCGGCCAGGTCCTTGAGGCCCATGCTGCTGTAGTGCTCACCATGGCTGTCGACCAGATCAGGCATCACCTGTTCAAGGGGAGAGTTGCCATCGTAGTGTTTCTTGAACTCCATCAGCCCAGCCACCAGCGAACCCCATTTGCCCTTGGTCACCCCCAGACTGAACAGCAGCAGGATTGAGTAGGGTTCGGTTTTCTCGACCACGATGCCGCGACTGGAAAGGAAGGACGACACCAGCGGAGCCGGGATGCCGCTGTCCTCCATCTGCCCTTCAAGGGTTTGCCCTGGCGTGAGTACGGTGACCTTGATCGGGTCGAGCATGCAGTAATCGCTGCCCAGGTCGCCGAAACCGTGCCAGGTCGCCGTCGGCCTGAGCACCCAGGCGTCGCCGTGATGCAACACCTGCGGGTCGAGGTCAGCAAAAGGCACGCCGTCGATCTGGTCCGGTTGCCACACGCCGAACCACCAGTCCTTGGCGTTGCGTTGCTGTATTTCGTTGCTCAGACGCACCATGGCCTGGCGAAAGGCAATGGCTTCATCAATGGATTCATCGGTCAGGTAACCACCGGCATCGTTCATCATTTTCGCCGAGACATCGGTCGACGCGATGATGCTGTATTGCGGTGAAGTCGAGGTGTGCATCATGAAGGCTTCGTTGAACAGCGCCGGCTTGACCGGCACCTTGCCCGAGCGGATATGGATCATCGAGGCCTGGGACAGTGCCGCCAACAGCTTGTGGGTGGAGTGGGTGACGGTCACCGTGGCGTCGTCGGCATGCCGTTCGCCGCGATGCATGCCATAGCGCCCCTCGTACAACGGATTGAAACGGGCATAGGCATACCAGGCTTCGTCATAGTGAATGCGGTCGACGCTCTGGCTCAGTTCGCGGGTGGTGGTCTGCACGTTGTAGCAGAGACCGTCGTAGGTCGAGTTGGTCAGTACCGCCAGCACCGGCCTGGCAGTCTTGTCGGTTGCCAGTGGGCTGTCAGCGAGTTTCTGTGCGACGGCCGCAGGCGTCAGCTCGCTAAGCGGCACCGGTCCGATCAAACCACGCGCATTGCGCCGGGGACGCAAGTACAGCGGCACCGCACCGGACATGTTCAAGGCATAGTTCAATGACTTGTGACAGTTGCGGTCGACCAGAACAGCGTCACCATCGGTCACTGCCGAATGCAGGACAATCTCGTTGCTCGCGGAGCTGCCGCCCACGGAAAAGAAGGTGAAGTCAGCGCCAAACACCCGTGCGGCATATTTTTCCGCTTCATTAATCGGGCCGGAATGGTCATTGAGCGAGCCCAGTTCGCCGACCGAAACACTCAGGTCCGAGCGAAGCATCTGCTCGCCGTAGAAGTCGAGGAAAGTACGACCCACTGCAGTTTTCATGAAGGCGGTACCGCCGGTGTGGCCCGGGGTATGCCAGGAGTACTCATGGGTGCCGGCGAAGTTCACCAGAGCGCCGAAGAACGGCGGGAGAATACTGTCGAGGTAACGCCGGGCGGCGGCTTCGACCCGTCCAGCGATGAACTCCGGACTGTCTTCGGGCAGCCAGATAAAGCCGTCGATGTTCTCCACGAAAGCCAGCGGCACCTGGCTACGATGTGCCTGGCTCATGCCGAGCATGATCGGCAACTGTGCCGTGCGGCGACGGATCAGCTGGATCAACTTCAGCGCCTGGTCCTGATTGTTTTCGCAAAGTCCCCAGCCAATGATCGCGCAGCAGTAGGCGGAGTTGGCACTGACGGCGATGTCTGCCTCCTCCAGCGACCCGACCAGTTCCACCTCCATCTCATGCTCACGCAAGACTGCAGCAATCGCCTGAGCGCTGCGCAGAATGATGCTGTCGTCATGTTCCTGGATGTTGGCCACGATCAGCACCGGAAAGCGCTGTGCCAAATCGTCTGGCAATCGGGTTTGCGAGTGACTCATGCGTATCTCCTTGAGCAATGTTGAGAATGCAACATCAGACCTTGAGCACGTACCCATAGGCGCGGGTACGACCGCCTTCCTGTTTCAGGTACACGCCTTGCAACTCCGGTGTGAAGCCGGGCAGGCGGTTGATGCCTTCTTCCAGCGCCAGGAAGTACTTGAGCACCGCGCCGCCCCATATCTCCCCGGGCACCACGCAGAGCACGCCGGGTGGATAAGGAAGCGCACCTTCGGCCGCAATGCGACCATCGGCGTCAGCCAGGGGCACAAGCTCGACATTGCCGCGGATGTACTCGATTTGCGCCTGCTGTGGATTCATGGCCTTTTTCGGGAAGTGTTCCTTGCGGAACATTTCCTTCTGCAACTGCTGCACGTTGTGGTGCCGATAGAGGTCGTGCATTTCCTGGCAGAGTTGGCGAATGGTGTAGTTGCGATAACGCTCCTCGTGCTGGTTGTAGATGGCCGGCAGCACCTGGCTCATGGGCGCGTCGTCATGTACGAAGCGTTCGAAACGCGCGATCTGTGCCGCCAGATGGCTCATCTTTGCCCAGTCTTCGGCCGGCGTGAGCAGGAACAGGATGGAGTTGAGGTCACACTTTTCCGGAACGATGCCGTTCTGGCGCAGGAAGTTGGCCAGGATGCCGGCATGAATACCGAAATCGGTATAGCTGCCATCCACTGGATCGATGCCCGGCGTGGTGAACAGCAACTTGCACGGGTCGATGAAGTACTGCTTCTCGGCATAGCCCGGGAAGGCATGCCAACGATCCTTCGGATGGAACTCAAAGAAACGGACGTCGCCGGCGATGGCGTCGGTCGGATGGTCCTGCCATGGACGCCCGTCGATAGAGTCCGGCACGAAGGGACGGACCATGGTGCAGGCTTCCAGGATCAGCTTGCGGGCATTGATGCCGAACTTCACGCAGTCGTCCCACAGGCGCAAGCCGCTGCGGCCTGAGTGAATACGCGCATTCACATCCAGCGAGGCGAACAAGGGGTAAAACGGGCTGGTGGATGCCTGGGCCATGAAAGCGTTGTTCAGCCGTGCGTGATTGCAATAACGCGGCTGGCCCTTGATGTGTCGGTCCTTCTTGTGAATTTGCGAGGCCTGGGAAAAACCGGCCTGCTGTTTATGCACCGATTGCGTGACGAAGATCCCCGGGGCGTTCTCGTCCAGATCGAGCAACATGGGCGAGCAGTCCTTCATCATCGGGATGAACTGTTCGTAACCGACCCACGCCGAATCGAACAGGATGTAGTCGCACAGTTTGCCGATGCGCTCTACCACCTGCCGGGCGTTATAGATCGTACCGTCATAGGTACCCAGTTGAATGATCGCCAGGCGAAAGGGTCGTGGAAGTTGAGCTTTGTCCGGCGCGACTTCGGTAATCAATTGGCGCAGGTAGTCTTCTTCGAAACAATGGGCGTCAATGCCGCCGATAAAACCGTAGGGATTGCGCGCGGTTTCGAGGTAGACCGGGGTAGCGCCGGCCTGCAGCAGCGCGCCCTGGTGATTGGATTTGTGATTGTTGCGGTCAAACAGCACCAGGTCGCCCGGGGTCAACAGGGCGTTGGTCACCACCTTGTTCGACGCCGAGGTGCCGTTGAGCACGAAGTAAGTCTTGTCGGCGTTGAACACTTTCGCGGCGTGTTTTTGCGCCAGCAGCGCCGGGCCTTCATGGATCAGCAAATCGCCGAGTTTGACGTCGGCGTTGCACATGTCGGCGCGAAACAAGGTCTCGCCGAAAAAGTCGAAGAACTGCCGGCCAGCCGGATGTTTGCGAAAGAACTGGCCGCCCTGGTGGCCCGGGCAGGCAAAGGTCGCGTTGGCTTGCTCGGTGTAGTGTTTGAGCGCATCGAAGAACGGCGGCAGCAGGGTTTCTTCGTAGGCTTTGGCTGCGGTCTCCAGTTGATTGCCGTAGTACTCGGCATTGTTGCTGGACAAGTCGAAGACACCGTTAACCTGCAAAATGACATCCTGCAGCTGCTTGTAGACCTCCAGGGAGCGATTGCTGCGTCCCTGAGATGCCACCAGGAAGATCGGGATATCGAAGCCGGTTCGCTTGATAAAATCCAGCGCCCCTGCTGCCAAATCATCTACCGAGAGTACGGCGACGGCGACATCGGTAAGGTCGGTCTGATCGAACGGGACGATTTCACGGGTCGTACGAAAGCAATTTCGAACTGCATCGCTGGCAGCGATTTTCAAAGCGTCCATAACCAGAATCTCTCGGTCTGTTTGACGTTGAAGTTCCTGGGACGACGATCTTCAAATGGCATCAGGTCCCGGAGTCAGTAGCGATTTGCCCTATTGGGTATAGTTCATTTTTATATTTTGTTGCTCATTAGTAGTTTTTTCGGGGGGGGGGGGGCTACTTGGGTCATGACGCAGTAACCGGACCATTTCTGCGAACAGGCCTTTGGGTGTTTGTCCGTGGTTATCGGAACTTCTATTTCGAGAGTGTTGATCGATAACAGAGCAGCGTGATTTCGACTCTGCCCCAAGTCCCAATCCGCGAGCATCTATTGGCAGACTTTGGGCTGAATTGCCCCGACTATTCCAGAGGCCATGACCGACAGCTTCGGGTCGAGGATGTGTAAAAACGTTTTGGAGCAGGTTTGGCATTCAGGACCGGAACGAAAATCGCTTTCCTACGAGAATTTCCTCTTCGGCAGCATCAGGCAGCGGCGCTTGAAGCGTTGGGCCACCATCGGAATGTAGTCATTCCAACGGGTACTGCATCTGGCAAGAGCCTGATCTTCAGGTCTATCGCCCGTTACCTTTCTCATCTCCGCTGGTAATTTCTCCAATGGGCTCGATCAGTTCGGGGTCTTGATTTCGAACATTGCCCACAGCTCGGTCCACCGGGTACCACTCAAACGCCTCGGTGGGCTCGCCCTGGAGCAGCACAATTTCCTCGGCGCGCTCCTTCGGCATGGCGGGGACCAGCCATTCGCGAGCGAGCTCGGGTGACAGCGTCACCGGGCGGCGGTCATGAATGTCCACCATACCGCCGGCGCTGTCTGCAGTGATGATAACGAAGCCGTCATGCTCGCTCGGTTCATGCTCGGCGACGGGGTACTGACCGATTGCGGCACACAGGATTGGCGTCCGGTCACGGTGGCGAATCAGGTAGGGCTGTTTCTTTGGTCCGCCGTCATAAACCCACTCAAACCAGTTGTCGATGGCGATGATCGCCCGGTGGGGCCAGATCGCTTTAAAGAATGGGCCATGGGCTACTTTCTCAACTCGAGCATTGATCGGTGCGACGCGATCTTTGGCCCAGTGTGGGCGCCAGCCCCAGCGAACCATGTCGGCCCGCAGAAACTGACCTTCTTGGTGAAAGAGGGCAAGTTGCGTCGTCGGTGCGGCGTTATAGTGCTCGAAAGGCTGGTCGCCGGCATAGTTGATCAGTGCGTTGGGAATGCTGAGCGCCGCGACGAAGTCGTGAATTCCCCGGTACTGTGAAAGGCGTCCGCACATGGTTGAACCCTCCGGCTGTACATTCAGGGTAGACCAGTGGCCGCCGCCTTCGTTACAAACCCTCTGCCAGCGCAAGTCGGGCAATCTTCACGTCTCACGTCTCACGGATCAGGCGCACAGCGCCAACCGCCCGCTGGAATGAATGTGCCGAGTGAAGACATGACGTCTTCATTGGCGAAAATATCCGGGGCAAACGGGTCCACCGATGCTGGCAGCAGGCATTGGCCCGTTTTGGCGGGGAGTGTTGAGCACTCGATTTTCCATGGGGTTTCCCCGGCGTGATGCCGGCCAAAAGACAGTTCGCAGGCGAACAGGGAAGCAGGGTTTATTGAGCTATCGGATTGGCTGAACGTTTCGCGCAAATGAATGCCCGGTGTCAGTGGTGTGGGACGGCTGGCGGCGAACAGAAAATAGTCCCCGGCCAATAACAGACAGCCCTGACGCGATGGCTCATCCATCGCTTGCAACCATTGGCCACGACAAGCGCCGAGGGAGTCGGGCAAGCGTTCCCATATTTCGTAGTAACTTTCGTCCAGAGCGGTTTCGATCAGGCACTCACTGGTTTCAAAGTGCATGCGACCAATGTCTTCAGCGCCACTAGCCGGCTGATAATCCATTTTGCGATGCCATTGGCAAATGTCGGCGTCTATCTGGGTTACCCCGGCAAAACCTTTCTGTTCACACAGCACCAGACGTTGAGAGTGGCTGAGTTCTTCGAACGCCAGATTTGGGAGCGGATTGGGGGGGATTCGCAGGTCGGCAAACAGTCGCGGTGTCTGTAGCCAATGCACGGCCGTTTCGCTGTCCGAAAGCCCTGAGCGGTGCTGGATCAAACGCCGCTTCCATACGCCAAGATAACATTGCGCAACCTGATGCATTGATACTCCCTGTGTGACGCGTCGCGTTTGGGCAGATAGGGCGGCAGATGCAGTCCCGGATGGGCATCGAACACCCGCCTGCCTTCCTCGGCCATGCGCGAGTGACGCCCCCTCTTGGTGGTCTCTCGCGGAGTGCCAGGTCGATTCCGGCGTAAGGAATGCTATTAAATCAAGGGTTTGCGAGCTATAGCTGATGCAAACCCTTGTTTGTTACTGGCTTGCTGTTTTAGCCAGTGGCAGTTATTGACCCGGCCCGCCAGCCCTTGGATTAGCGCCGCGTCGATCTTCACCAGAAGGGCTGCCGGTATCGACAAGCCTTCTCTCGAGCAAGACATTTTGCAGGGCCTGGCGGGCTACCGGATCGAGCTGATGCTGTCTTTCTTTGAGTTCAAGCAAGATAGGGCTGGACCAAGTGCGATAGGTTTTCTCAGCAATACGAATAGGTGTCATCGGTCTCCTCCTTGATCAAGGCCCGCCAACGCAGCCGGCGCCATTTCAATTCGATAGAACCCTAGTCGAGAAATCTGCTTGCCGCCAAGCTGCTTCGATTTCATCCCTTATTTGCCAGGTGCCCGTAGCAGCCGTGCGCCGAACACAGTCGGAAAAGTCCCGCGCCGGCCGACCTGGTCCGGGATGCAGGCGGACAAACAGCTCATGGCGTTGGAACTGCAGGAGAGTCGTATTGCGGGCGGGTTGTTGGCCGACGCGATGCTGCGGGTATTCCCCGACAGCGATGCGTTGCGGGTCGAGGCCTTCAAACGCATGTCGTTGCTGGAAATCATGGCGCCAGCGGCCGGATCGAGTGAACTCGATTCCGCCGCCGATGCTGTCAGCTAAACGAAAGGCTGACCGGTGAAACCACGAGGCAATCGTTGCCGTCCTTCCATGGCGGTGAGCCGTTCGACCCAGGCCGCGCGCCAGTCATTGGCGGTATGCGTAACTTTAGCTTTGCGTGCGGCGCGGCGTGCAGCGTTGCGCTGTTCTTTGCGCGCATCCTTGAACGCGTCGGTGTTGCGACAGCTTCTGCATTTCACCCGGGTCAGTTCGCTGGTTGAAACGAGTTTGCTGCCTTTGTGACCGCAGGCCAGATGCCCGCCGATTTTGAAGTGAGTGACCATAAGACGCCTCCTTCGTGACGTGTGATTGTTTGACCTCCAGCGTGCGGTGAACGTTCGTTGTCTGTGCAATGCGGACAAAAAAAGGCCCGCATGCGGGCGGGCCAGGGGGATTCTTCAAAGGAGTCCGGTCACTGTAGGGCGTGAGTTGTGAACACAGCGTGAAACAGGCTGCGCAGTAATAAAAAAAGCCCAGCGTCAGGCTGGGTTGGGGATGCCGCAGAAAGCGTTCACGCAAGGACGCACCCGGTGACGATAAGGTCGCCGTTCATGCGTCCTGAATCAGGCCGTGTCCTTGAGATTGTCCAGATCGAATCATCTGAACCGCGGCAGGGGCGGGTCGACAGGTTTGAGCGACGACAGCGTATTGCGAATCAGTGGCGTGTCCTTCTCGATGTCGTTCAGACGATCACGGATTCTGAGGGCCGTCGGGTGCCCACCTTGATGATCGACCCAGTCGGCAATTTCCTTGCATGCCGCTGCCAGGCGAGCCTGACGGGAGTCGAGCAGGGTGAGCAGTGTGGTGATGGACTCTTTTTCGGACATGGCAAACACCTCCGTTCAAGAAACCTTTGACTGGCAGCAAAAAGCCCGCGGGGAGCGAGCTGTCTGCCGATGGGGTCGCTAATCCTTCAGCCGTTCTTCAGTATAGACCCGTGAAAGGCAGGTAGCATCAGCCTTGTCGGGCCGTCACTTGCGACCTGGCATTCAGCTGCCGGCATTCACGCAGGGCGTCTTCTTCACGATCGAAACCGTCCCCGATGAAGCCGCGAGTACGAGTATCGGCGATGCGATACCAGACGGCGGCGTCAGGTGGTGGATGATCGGTTTCTCCGGCTCGGCGACCATGGATGATGATCTTGTTGCATCGCTTCACAACGAAAATGTCTTCCATGGCGTCACCGCAGCTAATTCAGGTTCACAACAACTATAGAAGCCATTTGCGATCGTGCAAAAAATAGGCAGGTCAGTTCGTCGCTTCAACGGTTGCGATCATCTTCTCCAAAAACACCGTCAGCCCGACTTCCTCCGCCCTGAGCCCTTTGCGTGCTCGAGGCTTGGGCAGTTCAGCCAACGTACCCAAAAGAAAACCATCGAGCACCGCCGGGTGGATGTAGCACTTGCGGCAGACGGCCGGGGTGTTGCCCAGTTGTTTGGCGACGTTCTTGACCATCTCCACCACATGCCGCTTTGCATCCGACTCGGGCTCCCACTGCAGTTCCCGTAACACCGCCAACGCCAACGCGCTGCCGGCCCAGGTTCGGTAGTCCTTGGCGGTGAAGTCGGCACCGGTGAGGGTTTGCAGGTAGGCGTTGACGTCGGAGGAGCTGACGGTGTGTCGCTCACCGTTTTCATCCAGGTACTGAAACAGGTTTTGCCCGGGAATCTCCAGGCAACGTTTGATGATCCGCGCCAGGCGTCGGTCTTTCACGGTGATCTGGTGCTCGACGCCGCTTTTGCCACGGAACTGGAACTGGATCGCGGTGCCGTTGACCTCGACGTGACGGTTGCGCAGGGTGGTCAGGCCGTAGGAGCGGTTGTCCCGAGCGTACTGGGAGTTGCCGACCCGGATCAGCGTCGCATCAAGCAAGGTGATGACCGTGGCCATGACCTTGTCGCGACTGAAACCGGGAGCCGCCAACAGCGTTTCAAGCTGTTGGCGCAGTTTCGGCAGGGCCAGGCCGAAGTCCCGCAAACGTGAGTACTTATCGGCATCACGCACCTCTCGCCAGCGCGGGTGATAACGGTATTGCTTTCGACCTCTGGCATCACGACCGGTGGCTTGCAGATGGCCGCACGGGTCGGCGCAGATCCACACATCGGTGTAGGCCGGCGGTACGGCCAGGGCATTGATGCGTTTGATCTCGTCTTGATCGGTGATGCGCTGACCCGTAGGGTCGTAGTAGCAGAACTTGCCGCGCAGTTTCTTGCGGGTGATGCCGGGTTGGGTGTCATCGACGTAATGCAGGTCGGATGGCAGCACATCGGGCAGCGCGGTATCGGGCATGGCAGTAGTCCTTGGCGGTGGATCAGGGGCCGTTACAGCCATTGACCGCACGCTGTTGCAGTGGTGCCAGCGGATTTACGCCAGCACCGCCACCGCCTTGATCTGCGCCCAGAGTTGCTGGCCGGGGTGCACGCCCAATTGGTCCCGGGAGTAGCGGGTGATCCGCGCCAGCAGCGGCGTGCCGCCAGCGTCCAGACGGATCAGCACGTGGGCGGCGTTGTCCGCGCCCATTTCACTGATCACGGTGACCGGAAGGCGATTGAGGATGCTGCTTTGCTCGACACTTTGCAGGCTCAGGCTGACATCCCGTGCCTGAACCTTGCAGCGCAGCGCCTGACCCGGGGTCATCGGTGAGTGAGCCACGCGAATGTTCAGGGTCGTGTTCGGCAGTTGCAGGGTCAGTAACTGATAGTCGGCATCATAAGCACTGACGTGCCCCTCGATCACCACGCCGGCATCGTCGCCCAGCGCCAGGGGCAGGTCGAGACGGGCCAGCGTTTCGCCAATAGCGCCGCTGGCCAGCGCCTTGCCATTGCTGAGCAGAACGAGGTGATCGGCCAACCGCGCAACTTCATCCTGTGAGTGGCTGACGTACAGCACCGGGATGTCCAGCTCATCATGCAGTCGTTGCAGGTAAGGCAGGATTTCGTTTTTGCGCTGACTATCCAATGCCGCCAGCGGCTCGTCCATCAGCAATAGTTTCGGGCTGGTGAGCAAGGCGCGGGCGATGCCGACTCGCTGCCGTTCACCGCCGGAAAGGTGCTGCGGATGGCGATCCAGCAAATGGCCGATCCCGAGCAGTTCGGTCGCTTGAGCCATGTCGACCCGTCGCTGTGGGCGAGGAATGCGCTTGAGGCCGAACTCCAGATTGGCCAGCACCGACAGATGGGGAAACAGGCTGGCTTCCTGGAAGACGTAACCCAGCGCACGTTTGTGTGGCGGCACGAAAATCTTCTTGTCGCTGTCCTGCCAGATTTCATCGTTGACTTGAATGAAACCCTGCTCGGCCTTCTCCAGGCCAGCAATGCAGCGCAGGCAGGTGGTCTTGCCCGAACCGGAATGGCCGTAAAGCGCAGTGACGCCGCGGCCGGGCAATTGCAGATCCACCTCCAGGGCGAACCCTGAATACTTCAGTTTCAGACGCGTATGAATCATCGATCAGCTCCAGCCCGCTTTGGTTTTACGGCTGGAGTAAAGCGCCAGCAACACAATAAAGGAGAACACCAGCATCGCCCCGGCCAGCCAATGGGCTTGGGCGTATTCCATGGCTTCGACGTGATCGTAGATCTGCACCGAGACCACGCGGGTTTTATCGGGAATGTTGCCGCCGATCATCAGCACCACGCCGAATTCACCCACGGTGTGGGCGAAACCGAGAATAGCCGCAGTGATGAACCCGGGGCGGGCCAGCGGCAGGATCACGCTGAAAAACGTGTCCCAGGGAGTGGCGCGCAAGGTCGCGGCCACCTCCAATGGGCGAATGCCGATGGCGGAAAAAGCATTTTGCAGTGGCTGGACCACGAACGGCATCGAGTAGAGCACCGAGCCAATCACCAGCCCTGCAAAACTGAAGGTGAGGGTGCCGAGGCCGAGTGATTGGGTGAAGTGGCCGACAAACCCGTTAGGGCCAAGCGCCAGCAACAGATAAAAGCCAATCACCGTTGGCGGCAGTACCAGGGGCAGGGCGACGATCGCCCCGACCGGGCCGCGCAACCACGAGCGGGTGCGCGACAGCCATAACGCAATCGGAGTGCCGATGACCAGCAGGATGACTGTCGTCAGCGACGCCAGTTTCAGGGTCAGCCAGATGGCGGAAAAGTCAGCACTCGATAGCGTCATTTAGAGTTGGTAACCGTAGGATTTGATGACAGCGGCGGCTTTCGGACCTTTGAGGTAGTCAACCAGCGCCTTGGCAGCCGGGTTGTCCTTGCCCTTGTTGAGGATCACCGCGTCTTGTTTGATCGGGTCGTGCATGTTGGCCGGAACGATCCAGGCCGAGCCGCCGGTGACTTTGCCGTCTTTGTAGATCTGCGACAAGGCCACAAAACCAAGTTCGGCGTTGCCGGTGGAGACGAATTGGTAGGCCTGGGTGATGTTCTGGCCTTCAACGATCTTGGTTTTGACCTTGTCGGTCAGGCCCAGCTTCGCCAGCACCTGAGTGGCGGCCAGACCATAAGGCGCGGCTTTCGGGTTGGCGATGGACAGGTGCTGATACTGGTTGTCGCTCAACACTTTGCCCTTGGCATCGACGTAACCTTCCTTGGCCGACCACAGCGCCAGGGTGCCGATGGCGTAGGTGAAACGCGAGCCTTTGACGGTGTCGCCTTCGGTTTCGAGTTTTTGCGGGGTGGTGTCATCCGCCGAGAGGAGCACTTCGAACGGTGCGCCGTTCTTGATCTGGGTGTAGAACTGGCCGGTTGCACCATAAGCTGCGACCAGTTTATGCCCGGTGTCTTTTTCGAAATCGGCGGCGATCGCCTGAATCGGTGCAGTGAAGTTGGCGGAGACGGCAACCTGGACTTCGTCCGCCTGGGCGGACCCGAAAGCGAACACTGCGATCAGGGTTGCCAGGCAGGTGGGGGCAAAACGTGAGGCACGAATGGTCATGAAACGGCTCCGTTGTAGGCCTGTGCAGCGAGGGGGGAGTAAACGCTATATAGCGGAATATATAGCGAAATGCCTGCAAACGGAACGTACTGAATGCGCGTTATTGAGGCCACGCTGAACCTGTAGCAGCCTTCGGCCGCTGCTACACGGGCGTGTCTTAGTGACCCACCAACTTGGCCAATCCTTCCTCAGCCAACTTCCGGGTCAGTTCAGCCGTGGTCATTTCAACGCCCAGGGTGAATGCCTGACCTGCCCAGAGATTGCTGAAATCCGCTTCTCCCTTGGCCCGCAATGGCATCAGCGCACCACCCGCCAGCGGGAAGGCCGGTGCTTTGGCGCTCATCGGTCCGAGTTCGCGCATTACCCGATTGAGAATGCCGCGCGCCGGGCGTCCGGTGAAAATGTTAGTGACGGCGGTTTCACTTTCCTTGGCCGTGCGCAACGCCTTGTGGTGAGACGCACTGACCTTGGCCTCTGGCGTGAACAAATACGCCGTGCCCACTTGCACCGCCGAAGCCCCCAACAGGAACGCTGCCGCGACGCCTCGTGCATCGGCAATCCCGCCGGCAGCAATCACCGGTACTTTCACCGCATCAACGATCTGCGGCACCAGCGCAAAGATCCCCACTTGGCTGCTCAGATCATCACTGAGAAACATGCCCCGATGGCCGCCGGCTTCGTACCCCATGGCAATGATTGCGTCACAACCGTGCTGTTCGAGCCAAATGGCCTCATCAACCGTGGTGGCCGAGGAGAGCACTTTCGCCCCAGTGGCTTTCACGCGGTCCAGCAGGGACTTTTCCGGCAGGCCGAAGTGGAAACTCACGACTTCGGGGCGAAATTCTTCGATCACTTCGCAGGCCGCGTTATCGAACGGTGCTCGATTGGACACCGGCGTCGGCGCGTCGAAGTCCACGCCAAGTTCCCGGTAGTAGGGCTCCAGCAGATTCTTCCAGTCTCGAGCGCGTTGCTCATCGGCGGCGGGCGGCTGATGGCAGAAGTAGTTGACGTTGATCGGGCGCTGAGTGTGTTGGCGAATCGTTTTCAGCTCCTCGCGTAACTGATCGATGCTCAACATGGCGGCGGGCATCGAGCCCAGGCCGCCGGCGTTACTGGCTGCGATAACCATGGCCGAAGTGGTCGCGCCGGCCATGGGGGCCTGGATGATCGGCAGCTCAATGCCGAGCAGGTCAAGAATGCGAGTGTCTGGCCATTTGCTCATTTGAAGGGTTCTCCGACGTCATAACAGGGCAGGGACGGTAGGACCGATTTTGTAACAGCTATGCCTGACATAAGGCCAGTCGAGTTTTTGTTCCGTGTGTCACTCTTGGCTTAAAGTCGAGTACGGTGAAATGTTGCTATATGTTATTTCAACGGCACGACAACTGAGTGATTCCATCTGGAGGCAGCAATGTTCCAAGGCATTTTGATCGATAAAGACGACAGCGGTTACCGGGCCACACTGCAAGAGATCAATGACGATCAACTGCCCGAGGGCGATGTGACTGTGCGTGTGGCGTACAGCACGCTGAACTTCAAGGATGGCCTGGCGATCACCGGCAGCAGCCCGGTGGTGCGAAAATTCCCGATGGTGCCAGGGATCGATCTGGCAGGCACTGTCGAATCCAGCGAGCATCCAGACTACAAGGTCGGTGATCAGGTCGTACTCAATGGCTGGGGTGTTGGTGAAGGGCATTGGGGCGGACTGGCGCAGAAGGCTCGCTTGAATGGCGACTGGTTGATTCCGCTACCCAAAGAGTTCACTGCGGCGCAAGCGATGGCCATCGGCACGGCGGGTTACACGGCGATGCTGAGCATCCTGGCGCTGGAACATAATGGCGTGACGCCGGAGCAAGGCGAAGTGTTGGTCACCGGCGCCAATGGCGGTGTAGGCAGTTTCGCCATCGCACTGCTAAGCAAGCTCGGCTATCGGGTGGTCGCATCCACCGGCCGAACCTCTGAGCACGATTACCTCAAGCAACTGGGCGCCAGCGAAATCATCGACCGCGCCACGCTGTCCGAGCCGGGCAAGCCCTTGGCCAAGGAGCGCTGGGCGGCAGTCATCGACTCGGTTGGCAGTCACACCCTGGCCAACGCCTGTGCCAGCACCAAGGCCAACGGCACTGTCGCCGCGTGTGGCCTGGCGCAAGGCATGGACTTCCCGGCTTCAGTCGCACCGTTCATTTTGCGTGGCGTGACCCTGGCCGGGATCAACAGCGTGACTCAACCCAAAGCCAAGCGGATACTGGCGTGGAATCGTCTGGCCAAGGATCTCGACTTCGCCTTGCTGCCGTTGATCAGTCACGAAATCGGTTTGAGTGAAACGATCGAGGCCGCACCGCGTTTGCTCGCTGGTCAGTTGCGTGGTCGGGTGGTGGTCGACGTCAATCGTTGACTGTTGCACCATAATTCAAACAGACAAATGACAGAGACAAGGACTATTGACCATGGATGTAAAGCAGCGTGAAGTACGGCCCTTTAGCGTCTCGGGCCTGCAAGTGCGCACTTGCAATGCCGCAGAGCAGCAACCAGGCACTGCGCGCATCGGTCCGATGTGGGAACAATTCTTCGTTGAGGGGATTTTCGACAAGATCCCCCACAAACAGCCGGATTCCTTCATGTACGGCGTCTACTCCAACTACGAGTCCGATGCTTCAGGCCACTTCGATGTGACGGCGGGTGTGGCAGTCACCGCGCCCTCGGAGGGCTTTGCGCAGGTTCAGGTGGAGGGGGGCGATTACCTGGTGTTCAGCGCCAAAGGAGCGATGCCGGACTGCGTCATTCAGGCGTGGGGCCTGATCTGGGCTTACTTTAAGGACAACCCGCAGGTTTGCCGCTCGTTCGCAACGGACTTCGAGGTCTATACCAGCGCGGATTCAGTGTCGGTCTATATCGGCATTCAGGACTCAGACGGGTTTTCGCGCTCAAGCAACTGACGCTTGCGCTCCACACCCCAGCGATAGCCCGACAGGTTGCCGTCGCTGCGCACCACGCGGTGGCACGGAATCGCCACCGCCAGGTTGTTCGCGCCGCAGGCTTGAGCCACGGCGCGCATCGCTTTTGGCGCGCCGATTCGCTGAGCGATATCGGCGTAGCTGGCGGTGCAGCCGACGGGAATCTCCCTCAGGGCTTGCCAGACCCGTTCCTGAAAAGCGGTGCCGCGAACGTCCAGCGGCAAGTCCAGGCCAAGGGCCGGCGCTTCGATAAAACCAACCACCTTGGCGATCAGTTGCTCGAACGCTTGGTCGGCGCCAATCAGATTGGCGCGCCGAAACTTGTCCTGCAGATCGCAGACCAGTTGGTGCGGGTCATCGCCCAGCAGGATCGCACAAACACCACGCTCACTCTGCGCCACCAGAATCGCTCCCAGGGAACACTGGCCGACGGCAAAACGAATGTCGTTGTTCTGACCGGCCGCACGGTAATCACCGGGTTTCATGCCCAATAGCTGATCGGCGGATTCATAGAAACGGCTGTTGGAGTTGAAGCCGGCGTCATACAGCGCGTCGGTCACCGAGTCTCCGTCCGCGAGGCGCTCACGGACCCTGCGTGAACGGTGGGCCGCAGCGTAACCCTTGGGCGTCAGACCGGTCACCGCTTTGAACACCCGATGGAAGTGAAAACTGCTGAGGCCCGCTGCAACAGCCAGTTCGCTCAGGACAGGCGGATTCTCAGCGGTTTCGATCTGGCGGCAAGCGGCCGCCACGGTCGCGGCGTGTTGCGCGGCGATGTCGCTTTGATCCTTCGCGGCTCGTTTGCTGGGGCGATAACCCGCCGCCTGGGCCTGCTCGGCCGTGTCGAAGAACTCGACGTTCTGCGGTTTCGGCAAACGCGCCAGGCTGCTGGGGCGGCAGTAAATGCCAGTGGTTTTCACCGCGTATACAAACTGTCCGTCTGCCCGGGGATCACGCGCGACGACGGCGGCCCAGCGAGGATCGTTCTCGATGGCAATCTTTGTCGGATGGCTTGTCATGGCTTCATGTCCTGACCTGTTTCATGCAGATTAACCAGCCGACGGGGTCGCTGCACCCCGGGTCTTGCGGTCGAATTCGAAGGCTTTATCCGGCGGTACGAAAGGTGAAGTTGATCCGTTGTTCGCCCAGTCGCGGGTGTTGGCCGTCCTTGATCGGCAAGACCCCGTGATAACGCAAGCGATCCACGCCACCCCAGACCACGATGTCGCCATGGAGCAGCGGTACTCGTTGGCTTTTATCGCTGCGTTCGAAGCCGCCGAACAGGAACATCGCCGGCAATCCCAGAGACACTGAAACAATGGGCGCTGCGTAGGAAACTTCGTTTTTGTCCTGGTGCAACGACATCTTGGCCCCGGGAACATAGCGGTTGATCAGGCAGGAATCAGGCGTGAAATCCGCAAACCCCGCTTCCCGGGCCGCCGCTTGTGCCAGGTCGAGAAACACCTCGGGCATTTTCGGCCAGGGTTTTCCGGTCAGTGGATCATCGCGGGTATAGCGATAACCGCTGCGGTCGGTGGTCCAGCCCAGCACGCCGCAACTGCTCAAGGCGACCGACATGGTAAAACCTCCGGGCGTGATCATCTGCCGAAACGGTGCCGCCGCCAGAACCGTGTCCAGTGCGGGCAGCAACTGATCCAGCCAGGGCAGGGCAAAGCCTCTGAGGACGCAGGATTGTTCGCCGATATGATCGAGCCTGGGTTGCTGCTCGGGTTCCGCGTCGGCAAACAAGTCGAAGGTGAGCGGGTTCATGGGGTCATAGCGCGTCGTGAAAGATGATTCCAAGGGTATGCCGTTTTCCACTGTGCAGGCGACTCACGCCGTGGCGCAGGGTGACTCGGTAATAGCCACGAACGCCTTTGACCGGTCGTTGGTTGACGGCAAAGATCAGCCCGTCGCCTTTCTTCAGGCCAATGACCTGAGGGCGCGACTGCATCCGCGGGCGCTGTTCCGTCAGCACGAACTCGCCGCCGGTGAAGTCGTCGTCCGGCTCTGACAGCAGAATCGCCACTTGCAGCGGGAAGACGTGTTCGCCGTACAGGTCCTGATGCAAGCAGTTGTAGTCCTGCGGTCCATATTGCAGCAACAACGGCGTCGGGCGTTCCTGACCGGCGGCATGACAGCGGTCGAGAAATTCCTCATGGGTTTGCGGGAAACGAGTTGGCAGGTTCATGTGCTCGTACCAGCGATTGGCAATGGGCACCAATCGAGGATAGAGCGCACTGCGCAAACGGGAGACGATATCCGGCAACGGGTATTTGAAGTATTTGTACTCGCCACGGCCAAAGCCGTGACGAGCCATGATCACTTGCGAGCGAAACGGTTCGGGACTGGCGTACAGAGCGCTGATTTCATCGCACGTCTCGTCGCTTAAAAGCGACCGGATGATCGCGCAGCCATCCTGATCGAGTTGCTGTGCCAGCGCTTCCCAGTCCAGTTCATCGAGAGAACGCTCGCTCATCGCTGCGCCTCACGATCCAGCAGTTGCCGTTTGCGCTCCAGCCCCCAACGGTAGCCGCCAAGGCTGCCATCCTGACGCAGTACTCGATGGCACGGCACGATCACCGCCAGCGGGTTGGCTCCGCAGGCATTGGCCACCGCCCGAAAAGCCGTGGGTTGACCCAGTTGTCGCGCGATGTCCAGATAGCTGGCGGTTTCACCCATGGGTATTTGCCGCAGGGCATCCCAGACTCGCCGTTGAAACACGCTGCCTGTCAGATCCAGCGGCAAATCCAGAGTGGTGCGCGGGTCTTCGAGGTGGCGCAGGGTTTGCTCCAGCGCAGGCATCAAGCTTTCATCGCGCTGCGGTGCTTGTTGGCCGGGGAAGCGTTGCGAAAGATCGCGTTCCAGCATTGCCAGATCATCACCGATCAGCAGTGCACACAAACCCTCGGCGCTGAACGCCAGCAGCAAGACGCCAAGGCTGGAAGTGCCGCTGATGAAGCGAATCGAGGAAGTAGACATGTTCTGACTCCTTAACCAAAGGTTGAGGTGGCCAGTCTAGGGAGCGTGGACTTCGTTGACACTCCGGCGCTTGCGGTTGAATTCCAGAGACAGGAGCAGACGTCCATCCATGTTGTCGCTCCGGATCCCGTTACAGCGCTTTGCTGACGCTGATGTCGCTGATGACGTCTTCGCTCGAACCGTGAAGAGCATCCAATGCGGCCTTGGCTTCTTCTTCGGTGCCTTTTTCAAGCTGGGCAAATTCGAAGCGACGCTCACCATTGAGTTTGTATTTGATGACGTACTTGGTCGTTTGGGCCACGGTCATACCTGCTTGTCTTGGTGTTTGGGTGTCACTCAGCTCAGTTTCGTGCTGGAGCGGCGGATGATCTTGATGGTGTGAGTCAGGGTCGGTTTGCGAGTCACGCTGATCGGCCGGCGGTTGACCGTGTCGATGGTGATGTTCCAGAAACCGGTGCTCGGTGCAGTAATCCGGGCCGGGAAGGTGTCGAATGCACCACCGTGATAAGTATGGCGGCCGCCATTTTTGAAACTGCGGAAATTGGCGTCGTTCATCAAGCGGATATTGCATGTTTGGGAGCATTGAATGACGACGATGTCGTCTTCGTTGAGGTGCTCGCGCTGGTGGATAAATTTCATGAGGCGCCTCCAGAAGGGCTTTTTCTACAAAATCAAAACGATAGCATGTGCGATTGGCGCAGTTTATCAGCCCGAACGGGTTATTATCCGGTCGTCGTGGTCTGCTTTGACAATTAAAAACAGTTATTCGGAATTCTATGAGCGATAAATGCAGCATGCCTCGGAGAAAAACAGTATTTGTACTGTCGGAGTGTCTTTATCGGAGGTGTTGTATGAAGTGGGGTGTGCTGTTCCTGCCTATGGCAATAGCGATGAGTGGTTGTGCGAGTGTCTCGGAGATCAATGAGTCGCTACCGACCATGAACGTAATTTCAGGCAAGAAGCCTCATGAGTACGCGCAATGCCTGACCGAAAAACTGGCCGGCAGCCGGGGAGCCCTGCAAGTCGAGCCGCACAAGGATGGTATGCGAGTCATCGTGCCGCAGAAGTTCTCGTCGGGGCCGGCCGCGGTATTTGATATCGAAGACCGCTCCACTGGCAGCAGCATCAAATTGCATGAGCGTATCTCCAATGTACCGTTGCGCCCCATGGATGTACGCAATGCCGCTACGGCGTGCATTTCCGGCTGATAGACTGTCGCCCGTCAGCACGATGCCGCCAAAGCAGCGCTTTGGCGGCATCGTCATTTCTGGAGTCGAGCATGAAGCGAGAGCAGGTACAGCAGCGCCATGCAGAGGGTCACATCTCTGCCACCCACGTGATTCAGAATCCGGCGAATCCGGGCGAATGGATCGTGTTTTTCAAGAAAAGCGCCGGGCGCAGTTATTTTCTGGTGGATGAAAACGATGAAGTCGAATCCTTCAGTAGCCTCGATGAATTGATCGAGACGGTGCGCGGTCTCGGGATCAAGTTCGCCGAAATTCACATGTAGGGCAGGGCGCCTTACTTGCAGACCACCACGACGCTGCGGTTCTTGTAGTTGCCGACGTCGACGCCCAGCGTCTTGTCGCTTTCCTTGGTCGAAGGTGTTCCGTCGGTACCGACGATCCGATAGCCGGTGCCGGCGCAAGAGGCATCGGCTTTTTCGTAGCAGGTCGCCCAGGAATTGGCTTCCCCGGAGCAGTCGATGGCCAGGCCTTGCTCGCCGTTGTTCAGGTAGGTCGTTTCGGAAGTGGCGCAGCCGCTCAGGGCCAGTGCCGCAATCAGTGGCAAGAATTTAATCATGTCGTTGTCGTCGTCAGGATGAAGGGGCTGAGCCTGTGACAGCGCTGGCATCAAAAGGTTATAGCGAATGGCCACTTAGTTGCAGGCAATCACAAAAAAGCCCTGCGCAAGGCAGGGCTTGGGCCGAGTCCGGTACTTCTCAGGACTTGTCCTTGCCGCGACGCTTCGGGGCTGGGTGTTCGAGCTCCAGAACGGATGCCACTTCAATCGCCAACGCTTCGGTAGGGAAAGGCCCGGCGATATTTTCGCCGCCTGCACTGTCTACCCACCACTGGCCGTCTTTCGCCTGATTGATCAGGAACCCGTTGACACTTTTTGCTTCCGACATCTATCTGCCTCGTTGGCTGGTTCAATCGCGCAATGATAGCGCCAAATGCACTCAACGGGTGCTGAAGGTGTAGGATTCGCGGCCGTGCAGATCTGATGGTCTGTGCTATCTATAAAGGCTGCGGAGTTATCTCGGGAACTATCCGCGAGAATATTTCTCTATGATGGCATCGGTTAGCCAGCGCGGGGGCATTGTAAGGTGCACGCCGCCTGATTAGACTGCGCCGAAACTCGTACACACAGCCCTATCAAGGACTTATATGATCAAGAAATGCTTGTTCCCAGCAGCCGGTTACGGTACTCGCTTCCTGCCAGCGACTAAAGCCATGCCCAAAGAAATGCTGCCGGTGGTAAACAAGCCACTGATCCAGTACGGCGTCGAAGAAGCACTGGACGCTGGGTTGACCGAAATCTCCATCGTCACCGGTCGCGGTAAACGCGCTCTGGAAGACCACTTCGACATCAGCTACGAGCTGGAAAACCAGATCAAAGGCACCGACAAGGAAAAATACCTGGTCGGCATCCGCAAACTGTTGGACGAGTGCTCGTTCTCCTACACCCGTCAGACCGAAATGAAAGGCCTGGGCCACGCGATCCTGACTGGCCGCCCGCTGATCGGTGACGAACCGTTCGCGGTAGTACTGGCGGACGACTTGTGCGTCAACCTCGAAGGCGACGGCGTCCTGACCCAGATGGTCAAGCTGTACGAGCAGTATCGCTGCACCATCGTTGCGATCCAGGAAGTGGATCCAATGGAAACCAACAAGTACGGCGTGATCGCTGGCGAGCTGATCGCTGATGATTTGTACCGCGTTCGCAACATGGTCGAAAAACCAGCCCCGGAAGACGCACCGTCGAACCTGGCAATCATCGGTCGTTACATCCTGACGCCGGATATTTTCGAGCTGATCAAACAAACCGAGCCAGGCAAAGGCGGCGAGATTCAAATCACCGACGCCCTGATGAAGCAGGCGAAAAACGGTTGCGTGATTGCCTACAAGTTCAAGGGCAAGCGTTTTGACTGCGGTGGCGCTGAAGGCTACATCGAGGCCACCAACTTCTGCTTCGAGAACTTCTACAAGACTGGCAAGGCTTACTGATAGCCTCTGACCCACTTGTATCGAAAGCCACCTTCGGGTGGCTTTTTCATTTTCCGTCCCCATATCGTTTGCAGCGCTTGCCCAACGGATGTCTGCGGGTATGCTTGTGGACTGCCGAGGAGATTGAAAATGGCCTACGATTTTGACCTTTATGTGATTGGCGCCGGTTCCGGCGGTGTGCGGGCTGCGCGTTTTGCTGCCGGTTTTGGCGCGAAAGTGGCTGTGGCCGAGAGCCGCTATCTTGGCGGCACCTGTGTGAACGTCGGCTGTGTGCCGAAGAAACTGCTGGTCTACGGCGCACACTTCGCCGAAGACTTCGAGCAGTCTTCGGGTTTTGGCTGGACGCCGGGCGAAGCGAAGTTCGATTGGGCGACGCTGATCGCCAACAAGGATCGCGAGATCAATAGACTGAACGGCATCTATCGCAACCTGCTGGTTAACAGCGGCGTGACCTTGCACGAAGGCCACGCCAAAATCGTTGATCCGCACCAGGTCGAGATCAATGGCGAGCGCTACACCGCCAAAAACATCCTGATTGCTACCGGTGGCTGGCCGCAGATTCCGGAGATTCCGGGGCATGAGCATGCAATCAGTTCCAACCAGGCGTTCTTCCTCAAAGAGCTGCCCAAGCGCGTTCTGGTCGTAGGCGGTGGTTACATCGCCGTCGAATTCGCCGGGATCTTCCACGGTCTGGGCGCCGACACCACGTTGCTGTATCGCGGTGAGCTGTTCCTGCGCGGCTTCGACGGTGCGGTGCGCAAACACTTGCAGGAAGAGCTGACCAAGCGTGGCATGGACCTGCAGTTCAACGCCGACATCGAGCGTATCGACAAGCAGTCCGATGGCAGCCTGAAGGTGACCCTCAAGGACGGTCGTGAGCTGGAAGCGGATTGTGTGTTCTACGCCACCGGTCGACGTCCGATGCTCGACAATCTTGGGCTGGAAAACACCGGGGTCAAACTCGACAAGAAAGGTTTCGTCGAAGTCGACGAGCAGTATCAGACGGCTGAACCGTCGATCCTGGCGCTTGGCGATGTCATTGGTCGGGTTCAGCTGACGCCGGTCGCTCTGGCCGAAGGCATGGCCGTGGCGCGACGTTTGTTCAAGCCTGAGCAATATCGCCCGGTGGATTACAAGATGATCCCGACCGCGGTGTTCAGCTTGCCGAACATCGGCACGGTCGGTTTCACCGAGGAAGAGGCGCGGGAGGCCGGTCACGATGTGGTGATCTTCGAAAGCCGCTTCCGTCCAATGAAACTGACCCTGACCGAATGTCAGGAGCGCACCCTGATGAAACTGGTGGTGGACGCCAAGACCGACAAGGTTCTGGGCTGTCACATGGTCGGTCCGGAGGCTGGGGAAATTGTTCAGGGCTTGGCGATCGCCTTGAAGGCGGGTGCCACCAAGCGCGACTTCGATGAAACCATCGGCGTGCACCCCACTGCCGCCGAAGAATTCGTCACCATGCGCACGCCGGTCGCGGGTTAATCGTCCTTTTTGGGCTCTGATGCGTCTGGTGCTGTCGCAATGACAGCGGCCAGGCGCACGCTCTCATCGAGACTCGCCTGAGTCTTGAGTAACTCAATTTCCAGCGCTTTGTTTATCTGCGACTGCTCATCGACGCTCTGTTTCAGCGACTGGCTTTCCAGCAGGGCAGCGCGCAAGCGTTCCTGGAGGAGGGTGCGTTCGTTGTCGATACGGTTGACCTGTTCCAGTAACTGATCCTGTCGAGCGTTGGTTTGCTTGAGTTGATCCTGCAGCAGGTTTAATTCTCTCAATGTGCCACGGTTCTCCGTCAGCAAACGCTCGTTGTCGCGGTGCAATTGCGTGATCTCATCCTGACGCATCAATGCGCTTTGCTGGGCCTGGCGCAACTCCATTTGAATCTGCTGCACCTGGCTTTCGTGGCGACGTTGCTCCTGCTCGCGCTGTTCTTTGACAGCGTTGCGATAATGTTCCAGGGCATCGCGAGCGTGTAGGTGCTTTTCTTCCAGTGAGCGGATCTGCTCATCCTTGTCTTGCAAACGTAATTCGAAATCCGCCAGCGCCTGGTTCAGTCCGGCGTTGCGGGTTTGCTCGGTCTGCAGCATGGCGCCGGTTTCTTGCAGGGCCTCGGACTCTTGAGTCAGTGCCAGGCTTTGAATTTCGTACTGCTGCTGCAATTGCATGTTGGCTTGTTGGGCTTCATGCAGTTGCGTATCCAGCGCTTTCTTTTGTTTATCGAACTGCTCGCGGGCCTGATCGATAGGCTCCTGAGCCTGGTCCTTGAGTCTTTGTGCCAGCCGCGCGACCAGTCCCGCCAGTTCGTCATCAATCGGTTCTGGCGGCACTTCGGTGCGCTCGGTGCCGTTATCCAGCTCCTTCAAATAGCGATGAATTGTGGTTTTCGAGCCCGTGTTGCCCATCTCGATCCGTACCGCATCGATGCTTGGGTTTTCACCGCGCGCCAGAATTGCCAGGCGCGCCGCTTGCACCACCGCTTTGTTTACACCGCCACGAGCCATGAGTTCTCCTACGATTTCGTACTGTGGTACATGCCACCTAAGTACATAATGTACCACGCATCATAAAAACTTAAAATACGACAAGTATTCAGGCGGGATATACTGGTATTACCCCGTGTGATGAGCCCTGTGGCGCGTTTTCACCCGCCAAAGCGGTACGTTTTAGAGAGTTGAGCCCATGACTGAGCTGGATCGTTACCTGCAAGCCGCCACCCGCGACAACACCCGTCGCAGCTACCGGGCGGCTATCGAGCATTTCGAAGTCAGTTGGGGCGGTTTCCTGCCGGCGACCAGCGACAGCGTGGCGCGTTACCTCGTCGCTCATGCGGGGGTGCTGTCGATCAATACCTTGAAATTGCGTTTGTCAGCGCTGGCGCAATGGCACAACAGTCAGGGTTTTCCTGATCCCACCAAGGCGCCGGTGGTGCGCAAGGTCTTCAAGGGCATTCGCGCGCTACACCCGGCTCAAGAAAAACAGGCCGAGCCGTTACAGCTTCAACATCTGGAGCAAGTAGTTGCCTGGCTGGAGCAAGAAGCGCACACCGCAAAATCCGAACACGATCAACCGGCTCTGTTGCGGGCCAGGCGCGACAGGGCGCTGATCCTGTTGGGCTTCTGGCGCGGTTTTCGTAGCGATGAGTTGTGCCGGTTACAGATCGAGCACGTGCAAGCGGCTGCCGGCTCAGGCATCACGCTGTATTTGCCGCGAACCAAGAGCGACCGCGAAAACCTCGGCAAGACTTACCAGACGCCAGCGTTGCAGCGCCTGTGCCCGGTGCAGGCGTACATCGACTGGATCAGCGAAGCCGCATTGGTTCGCGGGCCGGTATTCCGGGGCATCGACCGTTGGGGCCACCTGAGTGAGGAGGGGCTGCACGCCAACAGCGTGATCCCGTTACTGCGCCAGGCGCTGGAGCGCGCCGGCATCCCGGCCGAGCACTACACCAGTCACTCCTTGCGGCGCGGCTTTGCCACGTGGGCGCATCAGAGCGGGTGGGACTTGAAGTCGTTGATGAGTTACGTGGGCTGGAAGGATATGAAGTCCGCCATGCGCTATGTTGAAGCCAGCCCGTTTCTCGGGATGACACCGCTCGCGGAAAAAACCATTGGCGCTGCCAAGTAAGGTTTCTTCTATTAATACGTTCGGCTAATAGCGAAAACCAATGAGCAGCATGAGCTTTGCCAATGAGCCATCCGGCAATCGAGTCGGTAGGATCCACTCCATCAACTTCTCAACCAAACTTTTCAACCCTGACGGAGAGTCATCGATGCCTATCATCAATAGCCAAGTTAAACCGTTCAAAGCTGACGCCTACAAAAATGGCGACTTCGTAAAAGTGTCGGACGCTGACCTGAAAGGCAAGTGGTCTGTCGTGTTCTTCTACCCAGCCGACTTCACCTTCGTTTGCCCGACCGAACTGGAAGACCTGGCTGACAACTACGACGCGTTCCAGAAGCTGGGCGTCGAGATCTACAGCGTTTCCACCGATACCCACTTTGCCCACGCTGCCTGGCACAACACTTCGCCAGCCATCGGCAAAATCCAGTACACCATGATCGGCGACCCGACTCACGCCATCTCCCGCAACTTCGACGTGCTGATCGAAGAAGCAGGTCTGGCTGACCGTGGCACCTTCGTGATCAACCCTGAAGGCCAGATCAAAATCGTTGAACTGAACGATGGCGGCGTTGGCCGTGACGCTTCCGAGTTGCTGCGCAAAATCAAGGCTGCTCAGTACGTCGCTGCTCACCCAGGCCAGGTTTGCCCAGCCAAGTGGAAAGAAGGCGAGGCCACTCTGGCTCCGTCCCTGGACCTGGTCGGCAAGATCTAAGTCTGTGGATCGCATCATCAGGGCGGGTTTCCGCACCTAAGTAAGCTGCAACCGCCCAATAAAAACGCCCGGGCGAGATTCGCTCGGGCGTTTTTTTTCGAATTCAAAAAGGAAATCGCCCGTATGTTGGACGCCAATCTTAAAGCCCAGTTGAAGTCATACCTGGAACGGGTCACCCAGCCGATCGAGATCGTTGCATCCCTCGACGACGGTGCGAAATCCCAGGAAATGCTCGCATTACTCAAAGACGTTGCCAGTCTTTCTACTCAAATTACCTTGCTCGACAACGGTGACGATGCCCGTAAACCATCGTTCTCGATCAACCGCCCGGGTGCCAATATCCGCCTGCGTTTCGCCGGCATCCCGATGGGCCACGAATTCACATCCCTGGTGTTGGCCTTGCTGCAAGTCGGCGGTCACCCTTCGAAAGCCAGCGTTGAAGTGATCGAGCAGATCCGCTCGCTCAAAGGCGAGTTCAGCTTCGAGACTTACTTCTCGCTGTCCTGCCAGAACTGCCCGGACGTGGTCCAGGCACTGAACCTGATGGCCGTGCTTAACCCGAACATCCGCCACGTCGCCATTGACGGCGCGCTGTTCCAGGCCGAAGTCGATGACCGTCAGATCATGGCTGTGCCAAGCGTTTACTTGAACGGCGTGAACTTTGGCCAGGGTCGTATGGGCCTCGAAGAAATTCTCGCCAAGATCGACACCAGCGGCATCGAGCGTCAGGCCGAGAAGATCAGCGCCAAAGAAGCTTTCGACGTACTGGTCGTCGGCGGCGGTCCGGCCGGTGCTTCGGCCGCGATCTACGCTGCCCGTAAAGGCATTCGTACCGGCGTGGCGGCTGAACGTTTTGGTGGGCAGGTACTAGACACCATGGCCATCGAGAACTTCATCTCCGTGCAGGAAACCGAAGGGCCGAAACTGGCTGTGGCGCTGGAAGAACACGTCAAGCAATACGACGTCGACATCATGAACCTGCAGCGCGCCGACAAGTTGGTGCCGGGTAAAAATGGCGAGCTGCACGAAGTCCACTTCGCCAGCGGCGCGACCCTGAAAGCCAAGACCGTGATCCTGGCGACCGGTGCGCGGTGGCGTGAAATGAACGTCCCGGGTGAGCAGCAATACCGCAACAAAGGCGTGGCGTACTGCCCGCACTGCGACGGTCCGCTGTTCAAAGGCAAGCGCGTGGCGGTGATTGGCGGCGGTAACTCCGGCGTCGAAGCGGCCATCGACCTGGCGGGTATCGTGTCCCACGTAACACTGCTGGAGTTCGACGTGCAGCTGCGCGCCGATGCGGTCTTGCAGCGCAAGTTGCACAGCTTGCCGAACGTCACCGTGATTACCAGTGCGCAAACCACTGAAGTGTTGGGCGACGGCCAGAAGGTCAACGGCTTGCGTTACAAGGATCGTCAGTCGGACGAGTTGCGTAGCGTCGAGCTGGAAGGGATTTTCGTGCAGATCGGTTTGCTGCCCAACACCGACTGGCTCAAAGGCACCATCGAGTTGTCGCCTCGCGGTGAGATCATCGTCGATGCCCGTGGTGAAACGTCGATGCCGGGCGTGTTCGCTGCCGGTGACGTGACCACCGTGCCGTACAAACAGATCGTGATTGCGGTGGGCGAGGGCGCCAAGGCCTCCCTGAGCGCATTCGATCACTTGATCCGGACCTCGGCTCCGGCATAAAACCCGACGCTGAAAACACAAAAAACCCCATGAGCGATCATGGGGTTTTTTATGTCTTGCACATTCCCAATGTGGGAGCGGCGGTGCGGCGATCCGACTTGCTCGCGAATACGGTTTGTCATTCAGCAGTGATGTCGCCTGACAGTCCGCATTCGCGAGCAAGCCCGCTCCCACAGGGGGTCTGCAGTGGGGCTTACATCGGTGCAGGCTGGATGATTTCGACCCAGTACGCATCCGGGTCTTTGATGAACGCCAGGCTCTTCATACGGCCGTCATTCAAGCGCTTCTGGAAATCGCAGCCCAGCGCTTCGAAGCGCTCGCACGCCGCGACGATATCCGGCACTGAGATGCAGATGTGACCGAAGCCACGCGGGTCGGTGTTGCCATTGTGGTAAGCGAAATCCGCGTCGTTCTCGGTGCCGTGGTTGTGGGTCAGCTCGAGAATGCCGGGGATCGACTTCATCCACTCGGTGCGAGCAGCAGCGTCGGCCGGGATCTGGTTTTTATCAACCAGCGCCAGGAAGTACAGGCTGAACTCGGCTTCCGGGAAATCGCGCTTTTCAACCAGCGAGAAACCCAAAATGCGCGTGTAGAAATCCAGCGACTTGGTAATGTCCTTGACCCGCAGCATGGTGTGGTTGAAGACGAACTTCTGGGTGGCGGTGTCAGGTTGGGCAGTCACGCCTGGGAAGGTGTTCAATTCGTGCAGGCTCATGGGCCCTCCGGAAAATAAGTGGGGCTAACGAATGGCGACAATGATACGCAAGGGCTCTGACATCACCAAACCCAAACAGTCGGCTATTGCCTGACCGACGGGCGAGGCTCAGACTTTACGGTTCAATCCGTGAGTGTTCATTGCAATGATGCGTTTTTGTAAATCGATGTTCGTCCTGATCTGTGTGCTTGCAGGTGTTAACAGCGCTCACGCAGACGAGCCAATCATGACCTGGCCCAACGGCTGGGAGGTCGAAGCTGTCCCGCAAGATCACGCCAACGCCCAGGTATCCCGCCAGCGCGCGGTGAAAAACGATCAGGGCGGCACGCCGGTGATGGTGATGGAGTTGACCATGACTCAGGTGGAAAGCGGTCATCAGGTAAATCTGCAAGGCGTGTTGCTGGAGATGCGCAAGTCGGTGCAGAAGGACTTCTTTCAAGGCGGCTATCAAAGTGTCTGCAACAAGATTCACCCGACGACCTTGAGCCGCTTATCAGCGCTGGAAACTACCTGCACGATCACGCAGAACGGAAGGCATGTGCTCTCTCAAACATTGGTTGCCGCCGTGGATGGCGATAAGGCCTATGTTCTTTCCTACGCGGGGCAGGCAGAGGTTTATAAGGCAAGTCAGGATGAAATAGAGACAGCCCGTAACAGCTTGAAACTTTAGTTAAAGATTTCAATGGCTGCCGGTTTCAGCGCATTCTGAAATTTTTAGATACCCAAACGGATTAAGCACAAAGTTACTCAGCAAGTAGCGAGTTGATCGACGCCAATCGTTGCATTTAGAAGGCGTCCATGAAAAAGCCCTGCATTGGCAGGGCTTTTTGGTCACCGCGAGTGCTTAGCCGCGCAGCCAGGAATCAACGGTAGCGGCACCGTATTGTTCCTTCCAGGCTTTCAGGCCGCGGTGGTTACCACCCTTGGTTTCAATCAGTTCACCGGTGTGCGGATTCTGATAAACCTTGACCACGCGAGCGCGGCGGGTTTTAGGTGTTGCCTGTTGCAGACCGGATTTGGCCGGGTTCGGATCGAGAATGGCGATGATGTCGCGCAAGCTCTTGCCGTAGGTTTTCATCAGCCCCTGGAGCTTTTCTTCGAATTCGATTTCTTTCTTGAGCCCGGCATCATTCTTCAGGGTTTCCAGCTGCTTGAGCTGCTCTTGAAGGGCCTTTTCAGCTGCACGAAATTCAGCGAGTCTGGACAATATCTTTACTCCAATAGTGTGTTTGGCTGATACCAACCGCAAACAAAGCTATAAGCCAAGAGCCTTGAAGCGACCCGGTGATAATGGCTCACCTGCCAATCTAGTGCAGGCATGAAAAATTGTAGTAGTTAATTGGCCAAGAGTAAATCCTGTCTTTTTCTTCATGTAACAACAGTAGTCTTTTGATTCAAATTGGTGCGCGATTTCCTTGTCGCGTCTCTGAGCGCCGCTAGTTAATGGTGACTTAATGCGTTAATGAAGTCCGCGCCGGGCATTGGCCGGCCGAACAGAAAACCTTGCAAGAAGTTCACGCCGCGGGCGATCAGATAATTGGCCGCACCGGACGCCTTCCAAAAAGAGTTCAGGTAGAGGCCATGATAGTTGGCCCTCGGCGCGTGCGCCGCTCAACGGTCGTTCAGTCGCTCTGCCAGTTTGATAAAGGCCAGCGTCGCGGGTGATGACTGGCGCAGATCGAGCACTGCCAGACCCACCTGGCGTGTGACCGTTGGCGACAGCGGTTTTTTCACGTAGCGACTGTCGCGATCATCGGGCAATGAGCTTTCGGCGACGACCGTCAGCGCGTCGCCTCGGCCAACGGTGTCCAGCGTGCTCAGTAGTTGCGAGCAGCGATAACGGATGTTCGGTGTCAGCCGCGCAGCGCTGAACAATCGCGACACCAGTTCCGACGAACCGGCCTCGGTCAAGACAAAGGGGTCGTTGCACAAATCGCTCAAGCTAAGGCTGTCGCGGCGGGCCAGCGGATGATCGACGGGCAGCAGCGCGACCATTTGGTCCTCGATCAGCGCAAAGGTGTCGAACCGCTCCTCGGGCAACACCACGAAACCGACATCGATACGCCGTTCCTCCAGCCACTGGATCACCTGTCGGTCCGGGCCTTCATCTATATGGACCTCGATGCCCGGGTGAGCCACGCGGTAATGCTGCAGGATCAGCGGCAGCAGTTTGATCGATGAGGTCGGGCCGAACGAGCCGATGCGCAACGTGCCGCGTTTCATCCCGCGAGCATCCGCTGCTTCCTGGCGCAGGGTGTTGGCCAGGCCCAGCATCGCCCGGGCGCGCAGCAAAAGCTGTTGGCCGATGTCGCTGAGTTCGACCCGGGACTGATGCCGGCGCAGCAGCTCGACGCCCAATTCCTGTTCCAGCGACTTGAGGGCGTGAGAGACCGCGGATTGGGAAATCCCCAAGCGATTGGCTGCCGCGGTAAAACCGTGAAGCTCGGCGACCAGAGAAAATATCTCCAGTTGGGTCAGTGTCATGAGTGTTTACTCATTTTACGATGAGAAGGTATTAGCCGAATGATACGTCATCTCTCCCGATTTTCTCGTTCTGGAAACCTATGACGACCTATGAACAAAGCCTGTCCAGCCCTTCGGATGTCCCGGTTTATCTGAAACTGGCCGCCGTCACCATTATCTGGGGCGGCACCTTTGTCGCCGGGCGGTTTCTGGCCGACAGCCTCAGCCCTTTGTTTGCCGCCAGCCTGCGATTCTTGCTGGCCAGCGTTGCGTTGCTGGTGTTTCTGCTACTGGCCCGCGTGCCCCTTGCAAGGCCCAGCCCCAGGCAATGGCTGCAATTGGCGCTGCTGGGGTTCTTTGGGATCTTTTTCTACAACCTGTGCTTCTTTTATGGGCTGCACTACATCAATGCCTCACGGGCGTCATTGATCGTGGCGTTGAACCCGGCCGTGATCGGGCTGGCGTCGTGGCTGTTGTTCAAGGAACGCTTGAGTCGAGCAAAAGTTGTCGGAATTGCGATCTGTATTGCCGGGGCGAGCCTGGTGATCGTCAGCCGCAACCCGCAATTGTTGGCCGGCAACGCCGACGCGTGGATCGGCGATCTGTTGATCTTCGGCTGTGTGCTTGGCTGGGGCGTTTATTCGCTGTTTTCCAAAGATTTGAATCACACCCTGGGGCCGGTGCAAACGGTGACGTACTCGATTCTGTTGGGCACGCTGATGTTGTGGGTGACCAGTGCTGTTCGCGGTGAGTTGAGTGTGGCTGCACTCGCCAGCCTCGGACCCACGCAATGGATGAGCCTGATGTATCTGGGCGTATTGGGTTCAGCGCTGGCCTATATCGGCTATTACGACGGCATTCGCAAAATCGGCGCGACGCGTTCAGGCGTGTTCATCGCTCTGAACCCGTTGACGGCGGTGATCCTCGGTGCGCTGCTGTTGGGCGAGCAGTTGACCCTGGCGATGTGTCTGGGAGGAGGGCTGATCCTCGTGGGGATTTTCCTGTGCAACAAACCCCTTGCGCGAGCAGGGAAAAAGGGGATTTGATACAGAAGGCGGACAAACCTATTTACGCTGTGTAGAATCGGGTTACGCATATAAGAATAATCGTCTTCTGGCAGCAGAAGCCTCGCCCGCAATAGCCTTGGGTCGACAATGAAGAGTTTTGGGTTTCAATTGATCTACGGTGACTTCCTCGCCCGCAGCGTGCGGGGCATCTCCTGCGCGCCACCCGCCGGTCTCAGCATTGCTAGCAACTAACGATCCGTTAATTGACAAGAAAATGATGAGGCGCCAACCATGGCAGATTTATACGAAAACCCAATGGGCCTGATGGGCTTTGAATTCATCGAATTCGCATCGCCGACCCCGAACACGCTGGAGCCGATCTTCAAGATCATGGGCTTCACCAAGGTCGCGACCCACCGGTCCAAAGACGTGCACCTGTATCGCCAGGGCCAGATCAACCTGATCCTCAACAACGAACCCCACAGCGTCGCTTCGTACTTCGCGGCCGAGCACGGTCCGTCGGTGTGCGGCATGGCGTTCCGCGTCAAGAATGCCCAGCAGGCGTTTGCCCGGGCCCTGGAACTGGGCGCCCAGCCGATTCACATCGAAACCGGCCCGATGGAACTGAACCTGCCCGCGATCAAGGGCATCGGCGGCGCGCCGCTGTACCTGATCGACCGTTTCGGCGAAGGCAGTTCGATCTACGACATCGACTTCGTGTTCATCGAAGGTGTCGACCGCAACCCGGTCGGGGCTGGCCTGAAGATCATCGACCACCTGACCCACAACGTGTACCGCGGTCGCATGGCCTACTGGGCCAACTTCTACGAGAAGCTGTTCAACTTCCGCGAGATCCGTTACTTCGACATCAAGGGCGAATACACCGGCCTGACCTCCAAGGCCATGACCGCGCCGGACGGCATGATCCGCATCCCGTTGAACGAAGAATCGTCCAAGGGGGCCGGGCAGATCGAAGAGTTCCTGATGCAGTTCAACGGCGAGGGCATCCAGCACGTTGCCTTCCTGTCCGATGACCTGATCAAAACCTGGGATCACCTGAAAAGCATCGGCATGCGTTTCATGACCGCGCCGCCGGAAACCTATTACGAAATGCTCGAAGGTCGTTTGCCGAACCACGGTGAGCCGGTTGATCAACTGCAATCGCGCGGCATTCTGCTGGACGGTTCGTCCGAGTCAGGCGACAAGCGTCTGCTGCTGCAGATCTTCTCGGAAACCCTGATGGGGCCGGTGTTCTTCGAATTCATCCAGCGTAAAGGCGACGATGGTTTTGGCGAAGGCAACTTCAAGGCGCTGTTCGAATCCATCGAGCGCGACCAGGTTCGTCGTGGCGTGCTCTCCACCGACTAAGCCATTTCAGTGTAAAAAAAGCCCGGTCAGCAGCAATGCTGGCCGGGCTTTTTCGTGCCGGTCCTACATCGATTTTCGTCGATGCCGGACCAGGTGTTTGAACCCTTCGAACACCAGAACAACCACCGCCAACCAGATCGGTATGTAGGTCAGCCACTCACCGGGCTTGATGCTTTCCCCCAGCAGCAATGCGACGCCGAGCAACAGCACCGGCTCGACGTAACTCAACAACCCGAACAGGCTGAACGGCAACAACCGGCTGGCGATGATGTAAACCACCAGCGCCGAAGCACTGATGACGCCGAGCAACGGGATCAGCAGCGACAGCCATGGGTGTTGATCGAATACAGCGAAACCCTGTTCACCGCCTTGTACGAACCAGAACGCCAACGGAATCATCAAGGCCATGTCCATCCACAAACCGCCGAGGTTGTCGGTCGCCAGTCGTTTGCGCAGGATGAAGTAGAGCGGATAACCGATGACGACCAGCAAGGTCGCCCAGGAAAAACCGCCGACCTGATACAGCTCGTTGAGCACGCCGAGGGACGCAAAAAACACGGCAACCTTTTGCAGGTAAGACAGTCGCTCGCCATAGGCGAACCGCCCGGTCAGCACCATGGCCAGCGGCAACAGGAAGTAGCCCAGGGACACGTCGAGGCTATAGCCATTGAGCGGTGCCCACATGAACAACCAAAGTTGCAGGCCAAGCAGCGTCGCGGAAACGATCAGGCCGGCAAGCAGTTTTGGTTGGCCAACCAGCCGTCGAAACAGGGCGACGACGCGTTTCCATTCACCGGAAACCACCATGAACACGGTCATGCAGGGCAGGGTCAGCAGCATTCGCCAACCGAAAATTTCCACGCCGCTCAAAGGCGTGAGCAACGACGTGTAGTAATACATGACGGCAAACAGCACCGAGGCTGAAACCGATAGAGCGATACCTTTAGACAAACTGTCCTCGCGAAGTTGAACGTGAAACGGGTGCGGAGGATACGTGGTTTTCGAGTTGAATATTGATCAACAGAGCCTGATCGTTCCCACGCTCTGCGTGGGAATGCAGCCCGGGACGCTCTGCGTCCCTTTCGAGAGCTGGAACGCAGAGCGTCCCTTGAGGCATTCCCACGCAGAGCGTGGGAACGATCAAGCATGCTCGCTCGCGAACAATCTCAAGCCAGACGCGGTTTGCGTCCCGATACAAAGTGGCTCACATCATTAAATCCCGGCGTCGACGCATGCCCAGGCACCACCAGCGAATCGATGAAGGCTTCATCCTCAGCCGTAATCTTCACCGCTTGAGCCTTGGTGTAGGCATCCCATTGTTCTTCAGTGCGCGGCCCTACGATGGCCGAGGTGACGGCGCTGTTGTTCAGCACCCAGGCGATGGCGAATTCGACGATGCCCACGCCGCGACCCTGGGTGTACTGCTGGATCTGCTGAGCAATGCGCAGGGATTCAACGCGCCATTCGGTTTCCAGAATGCGTTTGTCTGCACGTCCGGCCCGGCTGTTGGCATCCGGCTTTACGTCCGGCGCGTATTTACCGCTGAGCACACCACGCGCCAGCGGACTGTAAGGCACCACGCCCAGGCCATAGTTCTGCGCGGCGGTGATCTGCTCGGTTTCCGCCTGACGGTTGACGATGTTGTACAGCGGCTGACTGATCACCGGCCGGTCGACGCCCAGTTGATCGGCCACACGAATCACCTCGGCGATGCGCCAGCCACGGTAGTTCGACAAACCCCAATAGCGAATCTTGCCCTGGCGGATCAAATCGCCGATGGCTGACACCGTGACCTCCAGCGGCGTGTTGTGGTCTTCGCGGTGCAGGTAATAGATGTCGAGATAGTCAGTGCCCAGACGCGTCAGGCTGGCGTCGATGCCATTGAACAGGTGCTTGCGGCTCAAACCGCTGCGGTTTGGAACGCCGTCCACCGGGCCGAAACCGACCTTGGTCGCCAGCACCCATTCGTGGCGGTTGCCGGCAATCGCTTCGCCTACGATCTCTTCGGAGCGGCCGTTGGTGTAAACGTCTGCGGTGTCGATGAAATTGATGCCCTGGTCCCAGGCCTTGTCGATGATCCGCAGGGAATCTTCGGTGCTGGTCTGTTCGCCGAACATCATGGTGCCCAGGGTCAGGGTGGAAACCTGTAAACCCGAATGACCCAGCGTGCGATAGCTCATGACGAAATCCTTTTACCGGTGGGAGAAAGGCTCAATCAAATACCAGAATGACTGCCCAGAGCAAACGCAAATCTCAAACACCCGGTGCCGATCGTTCCCACGCTCTGCGTGGGAATGCCTCAAGGGACGCTCCGCGTTCCAGCTCTGGAAAGGGACGCAGAGCGTCCCGGGCTGCATTCCCACGCAGAGCGTGGGAACGATCAGTTGCCGGTGATCAGACGCGCAGGGTACGGGTCATGCGCAACGCCAGCAAACTCCCGCACACAATCACGCCCGCCAGCAGGTAAAGCGCGGCATCGGTCGACCCGGTGCTGTCCTTGACCCAGCCCACGAGATAGGGGCTGAGGAACCCGGCCATCTGCCCCATGGAGTTGATCAACGCCAGACCACCCGCCGCAGCGCCCGCGCTCAGCAGCGCAGTCGGCACCGGCCAGAACATCGGCAGGCCGGTGAGGGCGCCCATGGTGGCGATGGTCAGGCCGAGGATGGCAATGGCCGGCGTAGTCGCAAAGTTCACAGCGATCAGCAAACCCACCGCGCCCATCAGCATCGGCACCACCAAGTGCCAGCGGCGTTCTTTGCGCAGGTCCGCCGAGCGGCCGACCATCAACATGAACAGCGCCGCCAGCAGGTACGGAATCGCACTGAGCCAGCCGATCACCAGGTTATCGCTGAAGCCCAGGTTCTTGATGATCGACGGTAGCCAGAAGTTGATCGCGTAGACGCCGCTCTGGATGCAGAAATAGATCAGACCGAAGGCCCAGATCGCTGGGTTCTTGAACACGGCCAGCAGCGAGTCGGTGGTGGTTTTCGGTTTGTTGGCCAGATCGATGGCGTGGTCGGCTTCCAGCACCGAGCGCTCGAACGGCGTGAGCCATTTGGCGTTGGCGTAACTGTCGCTGAGCAGGAAGTAGGCGAGGGCGCCGAGGATCACAGTCGGAATGCCTTGCAGCAGGAACATCCACTGCCAGCCCGCCAAACCTGCCTGGCCTGCGCCGAAGTGGTTGAGAATCCAGCCGGAAAACGGGCTGCCGAGCAGGCCGGACACAGGGATCGCCGACATGAACAGTGCCATGATGCGCCCACGGCGGAAGGTCGGGAACCACTGCGAAAGGTAGAGGACCACGCCCGGGAAGAACCCGGCTTCAGCCGCACCGGTGAACAGGCGCAAGGTGTAGAACTCGGTCGGGGTGGTGATGAATAGCAGGCAGGTCGAGAGCGAGCCCCAGACGATCATCATCAGCGCGATCCAGCGGCACGGGCCGAATTTGGTCAGGGCCAGGTTGCTGGGGACGCCGCACAACACGTAACCGATAAAGAAGATCCCGGCCCCGAGGCCGTACACGGTTTCGCTGAACTTCAGCGCGTCGAGCATCTGCAGCTTGGCAAATCCAACGTTCACCCGGTCGAGGTAGTTGAACAGGTAGCAGATGAAGATGAAGGGGATCAAACGCAAGGTAATGCGTTTGTAGACGGCATTTTTTTCGTCAACGATGGCCTGGGTAGCGGCGGCGCTCTGTGACATGGCGGGCTCTCTCTTTATTATGATTTTTTGCGATGCAAGGGTAACGTTGACCGCCCGGTGAGTCTCGGCCACCGTCTGGGTCATTGTCTTTGTGCCTGAGCACAGGGTTTGCAACCAAGGCCTGTGCGGGTGAACAATCCGCTCCATCACGCTTTCAAGGATCCTCGCTATGTTCGAACTCGATCACGACCTGGCCCAGGACATCGTCGACCGGGCGATGGCCATCCTGCCGTACAACGTCAACGTCATGGACAGCCAGGGCCTGATTCTTGGCAGCGGCGAGCCGGAGCGGGTCAACACCCGGCATGAAGGTGCGCAACTGGTGCTGGCCAACGGGCGAGTCGTGGAGATCGACGCCCAAACGGCGATTCATTTGAAAGGCGTGCAACCGGGTATCAACCTGCCGTTGTTGCTCGATCAGCGCTTGATTGGCGTGCTGGGCATCACCGGTGAACCCGAGCAATTGCGCACGTATGCCGAACTGGTGCGGATGACCGCCGAGATGCTGGTCGGCCAGCGCAATCAGCAGGCTGAACAGCAATGGCGACGCCAGCGATGCGACGATCTGCTGGCATTGCTGCTCAGCGAGGCCGGGGATTCGCCGCGGTTGATCGACGAAGCGCAGCAGCTGGGGCTCAAGCCGCAGATGACGCGGGTGCCGTACCTGTTCGAGTTAGGGATGGAACACGGGCCGGGGCAAACCGTCGAGGCGCTCAGCGCTTGGCTGACCTCGCGCTACCCGGACAGTTGGTGCGTGAGTTCGGCCAAGTCATCGTTGCTCTGGTGCCGACCGGCGGCGCAGGCGATCGAGAATGACCGGCTGCTGGAAAAACTCGACGGCCTCGGCTGGAACATTCTGCGCATCGCCGTTGGCGGGCAGGCGGATGGATTGTCCGGGTTGCGTCGTTGCTATCGACGCGTGGGCGATTTGCTGGCCTATGGACGAGAGGTGTTGCCGCATTCCCGTTTGCTGACGCTCAACCGTTATCGGTTGCCGGTGATGCTCTGGCGGCACCGCAACGACGACGCGCTGGACGAGTTGCTCAAACCGCTGCGCAAAGTCATCGCCAAGGATGGCAACGGCCAACTGCTGGCGACCCTGCGCAGCTGGTGCGATCACGATGGTCAGAGCCAGGCCTGTGCCGATGCGCTGGGCATCCATCGCAACAGTTTGCGTTACCGGATGGAGCGGATTGCCGAGCTCAGTGGTGTTGATCCGCTAAGACTCGACGGGATGCTGGCGCTCTACCTGGGTGTCCAGCTACTCCCACAAACCGACGCACCGAACACCAATCTGTAGCAGCGCCGTTGTGGTGAGGGGATTTAGCGAAACGTCGCACCGCCCCGTTCGGCTGCGCAGCAGTCGTAAATTTAGACGACGCGGTGTATCAAATAGACCGTGCGTTCAGGTTCTACGACTGCTGCGCAGCCGAACGGGGATAAATCCCCTCACCACAAGGCAGCTGCAACGGACGGTGTGGAGGGAGGTTTTGTGGGAATGAACAATAATCGTCATGACCGCTTGTGCAGCGGACCGGCGTTATTGTTCTTGCCTGCTGGCAGCATGGAACGCATTGGAACTGGAGAATTCACATGAAAATCGTCATCGCCCCCGATTCGTTCAAGGACAGCCTGAGTGCCCAGGGTGTGGCTGACGCCATTGCTCTGGGGTTGGCGCAGGTGTGGCCCGATGCGCTCCTGGTCAAATGCCCGATGGCGGACGGCGGGGAGGGGACCGTCGAGTCCATTCTGGCGGCGTGCGAGGGCGAACTGCGCCGCACCCAAGTCCGTGGGCCGCTCGGCGCAACGGTTGAGGCCGCTTGGGGCTGGCTGCCCCAGAGCCACACCGCGATCATCGAAATGGCCGAGGCCAGTGGCTTGCAACTGGTTCCGCCGGGCAAGCGTGATGCCTGCATCAGCAGTACATTCGGCACCGGCGAGTTGATCCGCGCGGCGCTCGATGCCGGGGCGCAACGGGTCATTCTGGCGATTGGCGGCAGCGCCACCAACGACGGCGGGGCGGGTGCGATGCAAGCCTTGGGCGTCAAACTGCTGGACGCCCAGGGGCAAATACTGTCACCGGGCGGCTTGGCCCTCGCGCAACTGGCGCGAATCGACATGAGTGAAATCGATCCGCGTTTGGCCGAGGTGCAATTCGACATCGCCGCCGACGTCAACAATCCACTGTGCGGCCCTCACGGTGCCTCAGCGATTTTCGGCCCGCAAAAAGGTGCATCATCCGAGCAAGTCCAGCAACTGGATCGCGCGCTCGGGCACTTTGCCGAACGGTGCGCTCAGGTCCTGAACAAAGATGTACGTGACGAACCGGGTAGCGGTGCGGCAGGCGGCCTGGGGTTTGCTGCCAAAGCGTTTCTGGGGGCGCAGTTCAAGGCCGGGGTCGAAGTGGTCGCCGAACTGGTCGGCCTGGAGGGTGCGGTCGAAGGCGCCGACCTGGTGATCACCGGTGAAGGTCGTTTCGACGCTCAGACCCTGCGTGGCAAGACGCCGTTTGGTGTGGCGCGTATTGCTCGGCAGCACGGCGTGCCGGTGATCGTCCTCGCCGGAACACTGGGTGAGGGTTATCAGGCGCTGTACGAACATGGCATCGATGCCGCGTTTGCCTTGGCCAGTGGACCGATGACGCTGGAACAGGCGTGTGCCGAGGCACCGCGGTTGTTGCGGGAACGGGCGAGTGATGTTGCGCGCGTTTGGCGAGTGGCTTTGCGTAAGGCTTGAGTCTTGCGTTGAAGTTTAGATCCACCCCTCACCCCAGCCCTCCCGAAACGTCGGACCGCCCCATGGGGGAGAGGGGGAAAGGGGGCCGATCTCCATACTTTTCAGAACCTGTGTTCGACTCAGGATTTTCAGGTCGCAGAATCCCGGAAGAACCACGCGATCAGTCCCCTCTACCCTCTGGGGAGAGGGTTAGGGTGAGGGGCGGTTCCAAACTTGAAATATATTTCTCAACGCCCCGCAAAAATCCTCATCCCCCGCCGATACAGCCAATAGGCCCACACAAACCTATTCCAACAGTGGCGCCAAACTGAAAGCGCGTGCGCCGCCGCCCGCCATTTCAGCGATCACGCAAGGATGCTCGTAGCCCCATCACCCGAGAATCATCCTATGTCATTGCGTAATCTGAATATCGCGCCTCGAGCTTTCCTGGGTTTTGCCTTCATTGCCTTGCTCGTCATTGTGCTGGGTGTGTTTGCCGTGAACCGCATGACGAGCATCCACCAAGCCTCCATCGACATGGAAACCACGCAGCTGCCCAGCGTCGGGTTTCTCGGCAACCTGACGGAAAACGTCCTGCGCATGCGCATTCTCTCGTTCCGGGTGTTGGTCAATCGTGATCCAGCCGCGTTGCAGGAAGCCCAGACGCGTATCGGCGTGCTGGTCGACAAGGTTCGCAGCGCACAATCGAGTTATGCCGCGTTGTCGGCCTCACCGGAAGAAGCTGCGCTGTACAAGACGTTCACGGCCACGCTGGACAGCTACATGCAAGCCCAGAACCAGATGCTGGAGCTGTCGCGACAGAACAAGCTCGATGAGATGCGCACGCTGATCAACACCCGGATCAAGGAAGGTACGGACCAGATGGGCGAGCAGTTGAACAAACTGGTGGCGCTGAATAGTTCCGATGCGAAAACCGCATCGGCCACAGCGGGCGAGCAGTACCGCAGCGCCATTACCGGCATCATCGCCGTGGCGGTCATCGCGGCGCTGATGACCGTGCTGCTGGCCTGGTTGCTGACCCGCAGCATCGTCACACCGCTGAACCGTGCGTTGCTGGCGGCGCAAACCATTGCCGGCGGCAACCTGACTAACGTCATCGAGGTCGACGGCACTGACGAACCGGCCCGCTTGCTCGGTGCCTTGTCCGCGATGCAGGCCAGCCTGCGCAAAACCATCGAACAGATCGCCGGTTCCGCCACCCAACTGGGGGCCGCTGCTGAAGAACTCAGCACGGTCACCCAGGAAGCGTCCCGCGGTCTGCAACAGCAGACCAACGAGATTGAACAGGCCGCCACCGCGGTCAACGAAATGACCGCCGCCGTGGAAGAAGTGGCACGCAACGCAGTGTCGACATCCGAAGCCTCGAACCAGTCGACCCAGGCCGCCCGCGAAGGTCGCGACCGTGTGGTGGAAACTGTCGGCGCGATCCAGACCATGACCCACGATGTGCAAAACACTTCGGTGATGATCGAAGGCCTGGCCGCTCAGGGGCGCGACATCGGCAAGGTGCTGGACGTGATCCGCGCCATCGCCGAGCAAACCAACCTGCTCGCACTGAACGCCGCCATCGAAGCCGCCCGTGCCGGTGAAGCCGGACGCGGTTTTGCGGTAGTGGCCGACGAGGTCCGGGCGCTGGCCCATCGCACCGCGCAATCGACCCAGGAAATCGAAAAAATGGTCGCCGGCATCCAGAACGGCACCGGCCAAGCGGTCTCCTCAATGCAACAAAGCAATCAACGCACCCAAAGCACCCTGGAAATGGCCCGCGCCGCTGGTGTGGCGTTGGAGCAGATCACTCAGTCGATCCAATTGATCAACGAGCGCAACCTGGTGATCGCCAGCGCGTCCGAAGAACAGGCCCAGGTGTCCCGCGAGGTCGATCGCAACCTGGTGAACATTCGCGACCTGGCCACCCAGTCTGCCGCCGGTGCCAACCAGACCAGCGCCGCGACGCACGAACTGTCGCGCCTGGCCGTGGATTTAAATGCCATGGTGGCGCGTTTCGTGATTTGAGATAGGGTTGTGGCTTGGAACCTGCGCGACTGGAGAATTACATGCGCTATTCAGCCTTGACCAAACGAATCGCCGGTGACGGCGCTGCGGCCTGGCAGATTCATGACCGAGCACTGGAATTAATTGAGCAGGGGGTTGATGTGCTGTTGCTATCGATCGGCGATCCCGACTTCGATACGCCGCAGCCCATCGTTCAGGCGTGCATCGATAGCTTGTTGGCCGGTGACACCCACTACCCGTCAGTACGTGGCAGTCGGGGGTTACGCGACAGCATTGCCAAGCGCCATCGACGTCGCAGTGGTCAAGCGGTGGAGGCCGATCATGTGATCGTGCTGCCGGGCGCGCAGTGTGCGGTGTATTCGGTCGCGCAGTGCCTGCTCGACCCGGGCGATGAAGTGATCGTCGCCGAGCCGATGTACGTGACCTATGAAGGCGTGTTCGGTGCCTGCGCGGCCAAGGTGGTGCCGGTGGCGGTGCGCCCAGAGAACGGCTTTCGGGTCGATCCGGCGGATGTCGCGGCGCTGATCACACCCAAGACCCGTGCCATTTTGCTCAACAGTCCGAACAATCCTTCCGGCGCCAGTTTGCCGCTGATGGTCTGGCAGGAACTGGCATCGCTGTGTGTTCGTCACGACCTGTGGCTGATCAGCGACGAGGTCTACAGCGATCTGTTGTACGAAGGCGTGCACATCAGCCCGGCGAGCCTGCCGGGCATGGCTGAGCGCACGGCGACCATCAATAGCCTGTCCAAATCCCACGCCATGAGCGGTTGGCGCGTGGGCTGGGTGATCGGGCCGAAACCTTTGGCCGAACACTTGGTGCACTTGTCGTTGTGCATGCTGTTTGGCATTCCGGATTTCATTCAGAACGCCGCGCAATTGGCGCTGGATGAGGACCTGCCGGAAGTGGCGCAGATGCGCGAGGAGTATCGCCAGCGTCGCGACCTGGTGTGCGCACGTCTGAGGGATTGCCCGGGCATCCGGCCGATCCGGCCTGATGGCGGGATGTTCGTGATGATCGATGTACGCCAGACGGGGTTGTGTGCCCAGGGTTTTGCCGAGCGGCTGCTGGAAGGTTATGGCGTGTCGGTGCTGGCGGGTGAAGCGTTCGGGCCGAGTGCGGCGGGGCATATTCGACTGGGGTTGGTGGTGGATCAGCTGAAGCTGGCGGATGCGTGCCGGCGGATTGCGTTGTGTGCGGCGGACTTGCTGGAAGCGCGTCGGGCCTGAAAGTCTGTATTGCCATTGCCGGCCTCTTCGCGAGCAAGCCCGCTCCCACAGGGATCTCTGGCGTTCACAAAACCCTGTGGGAGCGGGCTTGCCCGCGAAGACTGACTGACAAGCGCTGAATTTCTTAAGCCTTCCACGCCCCGACATTCACCAGATTCTTCGGCCGCTCACCGGCCAGCGCCGCCAGCAGATTGTCCACCGCACACGTGGCCATCGCCTCCCGCGTTTCATGCGTCGCCGAGCCAATGTGCGGCGTCGCCACCACGTTGTTCAGCTGCAACAGCGGCGAGTCAGTGTTCAGCGGTTCACGCTCGAATACATCCAGCCCCGCAGCGCGAATCTGCCCCTCACGCAAGGCCCGGATCAGCGCCGCCTCGTCCACCACCTTGCCCCGTGAAATGTTGATGAAGATGGTTTCGGGGCGCATCAAGGCAAACTGCTCGGCCCCGATCAGCCCTTCGGTTTCAGCGGTCAGCGGCAAAGTCAGACAAACGAAATCCGCCTGCTGCAACAGCTCCGACAGGCTGCGGTATTGCGCATTGAACCGCTGTTCCACCGCCGGTTTCGGCGAGTGGCTGTGGTAAATCACCGGCATGCCAAACCCGAAATGCCCACGCTGGGCCAGCGCCTCACCGATCCGTCCCATGCCAATGATGCCCAGGGTTTTACCGTGTACATCGGTACCGAACTGTGCGGGACCGACATTGCGCTTCCACTGACCGGCGCGAACCATGTTCGCCAGTTCCACCACGCGCCGGGCGGTCGCCAGGATCAGCGCGAAACCGGTATCGGCCGTGGTTTCGGTGAGCACGTCCGGGGTGTTGCTGAGCAGGATCCGTCGTTCGGTCAAGTAGTCGATGTCGTAGTTGTCGACCCCCACGGAGACGCTGGCGATGGCTTCCAGATCAGGTGCCAGATCCAATAATCCGGCATCCAGTTTCAGGCTCGCACCGAGCAACCCGTGGGCGCGGGGCAGGGCCTCGCGCAGCGCTGCCAAGCCGTCGGCATTGAGGTTGTCGATCAGCGTCACCTCGGCCTGCTCGTGAAGGCGAGCCATCAGCAGCGGCGAGAGTTTCTTGTACAGCACAACGTGCTTTTTCATCGTCATCATCTCAACTTCAATTCAGGAATGAGCGGCTGTGGACCGTTGCACAACGGCCTTGGCCACGACCCGGTCACTGGCGCCGGGCTTGAGGAAAATCGTCAGCACCACCGAGAGCATCAACGCGCCGCTCATCAACAGGTAAGAAGCACCCGGCGAGCCAGTGGAACTGTTCAGGTAACCGACCAGATACGAACCACCAAACGAACCGAGCGCGCCCATGCTGTTGATCAGCGCCATGGCGCCACCCGCGACGTTGGCCGGAAGGATTTCCGGAATAATCGCGAAGAACGGACCGTAAGGCGCGTACATACAGGCGCCAGCAATCACCAGCAGGGTGTAGGACCACCAGAAGTGTTCAGCGCCCAAGGCGTAGGAGCCATAGAAAGCAATCGAGGCGATCAGCAGCGGCGGCCAGACGAAGCGTTTGCGCTTCTGCATTTTGTCCGAGCCCCAGGACACCAGCAGCATGCCAATCACCGCGGCCAGGTACGGCAGCGCCGAGAGCCAGCCGGCTTCGATCATGTCCATCTGTGCGCCAGCCTTGAGGATCGACGGCAGCCACAATACGAAGCCATAGACGCCGATGCTCCAGCAGAAAAACTGCAAGGCCAGGATGATCACCTTGGGCGAGCGGAAAGCTTCGGCGTAGTTCTTCACCGCTTTGATGCCCACCTGTTCGGCGGCCAGGGCGCTTTGCAGATCCTGCTTCTCTTGATCGCTCAGCCACTTGGCTTGAGCGGGACGGTCATCGGCCAGATGCCACCAGATAAACGCCCAGAGCACCGCCGGTAAACCTTCGATGATGAACATCCAGCGCCAGCTGTAATGCTGCACCAAATACCCCGAGACCACCGACATCCAGAGCATGGTCACCGGGTTGCCGAGGATCAGGAAGGTGTTGGCGCGCGAGCGTTCGGCACGGGTGAACCAGTGGCACAGATAGATCAGCATCGCTGGCATCACTGCCGCTTCGACCACCCCGAGCATGAAGCGAATCACGATCAACCAATAGGCGTTGGAGACGATCCCGGTCAACGTGGCCAGGCCACCCCAGAAAATCAGGCTGACGAAAATCAGCTTCTTCACGCTGTGCTTCTGGGCGTAGATCGCGCCCGGCACCTGGAAGAAGAAGTAGCCAAGGAAGAACAGTGCGCCGAGCATCGACGACAGGCCCGGTGTGATCATTAGGTCGGCGGCCATCCCGGAGGCGGCGGCGAACCCGTAGTTGGCGCGGTCCAGGTACGCCAGGCTGTAGGTGATGAACACGATCGGCATGATGTACCACCAGCGGCGGGCGGCGAGTGTTGCGGTTTTCATAGTGGTGCTCCTGAGCTTGTTGTTTTTGTCGCAGCAGGTTCAATAAATCGATGGTCTGTCAGGGCCTCATCGCCAGCAGGCTGGCTCCCACAGGTTGCGTGATCGACACAGATCCAGTGTGGGAGCCAGCCTGCTGGCGATTGGCAGTTTCAAATTCAGTGCAGAGTTCAGCCCGGGTCGGCAACCCCTCCATATCCCCACGGCTTTGCACCGCGCGGCTGCCAATCCAGTTGGCACGCTTCACGGCGTCGGCAAAACTGTGGTTTTCCAGCAGGGCGCTGATCATGCCGACGGCAAAACCATCGCCGGCACCGACGGTGTCGACCACCGTTTCCACCGGCACGCCCGCCACGAAACCCTGGTCCAGATGAGTGCGGTAATACGCACCGTGCGGGCCCAGTTTGATCGCCACGGCTTCTACGCCTTGGTCGAGGTAGAACGCTGCGATGTCGGCCGGGTCTTCGAAACCGGTCAGCAATCGGCCTTCGCTCAACCCCGGCAGCACCCAATGGGCGAGGGTGGCGAGGCGGTTGATCTCGGTAATCATCTGTTGCTCGCTGGCCCACAGGCTCGGGCGCAGGTTCGGGTCGAAGGACACGCTGCGCCCGGCATTGCGCATGCGGGTCATCAATTCGAAAGACATTTCCCGGGCCGTTTCGGACAGCGCCGGGGGAATGCCGGTGGCGTGCAAGTGCCGGGCGTTCAGTAATTCAGGCGCGATCGACTGCCGCGACAGATGACTCGCCGCCGACCCACGGCGGAAGTACTCGACCACCGGATCGCTGCCGTCGTCGGTGCGCGACTTGAGCTGAAAACCGGTGGGGTGCGCGGTGTCGATGTCGACGTTGCTGCAATCCAGACCTTCCTTTTCCAGCGTGTCGATCACGAACCGTCCCAGCGAATCAGCGCCCACCCGGCTCAACCAGGCCACGTTAAAACCCAACCGCGACAAGCCAATCGCGACATTGCTGTCGGCGCCGGCAATGCGTTTGTGGAAACGGTCGACGTCGGCCAAATCACCGTTCTGCTCGGCGACGAACATCGCCATGGTTTCGCCGAACGACAGAATATCGATCTCAGACATGAGCGCTCTCCAACCGGGTTTGACCGAGGCGGGCGAGGGTGGCGACGTGCTCGGTGGTCAACTGCACCAGGTCGTCGCCTTGCAGCGGATATTCCGCCGCCCGCATCACGCCTTGGGCCATGTGCCGCAGCAGTTGTTCCCACAGATGCAGGTCACTGGCGGCCGGCGGCATGGCGACCAGTTTGCCGTCGGCCCGGCGCGTCACGGCTTTGCAATGCACATAGCCGACGTGGCGACCGAGCAACCGTGCGGCGCTGGCGGCGGACTGGTCTTGCCAATGCCAGTTACCGATGTCGAAGGTCATTTTGACCGGCAGCTTATGTTGCTCTATTTCAGTGAAAAAGCGCTGGAACGGTTCGATGCGGCCGCCGTGCAAGGTTTGATCGTTCTCCACCAGCAACTGCACCGCACTTTTGCCCAGTACGCGGGACAAGGCCTGGAGGTCGCTGTTGTCGGTGAAATACCCCAAGGACACTTTCAGCCATTTGGCACCGAATGCCTGGGCGCGCTGGAGCGCAGAGATCAGTTCGGGATTGGGTTTTGACTGGCCGGCCAGCCACAACTCCATCGGCGAGGAATACACGCTTTCGAGGCCTTGGGCCTGCGTGGCATCGGCCAGTTGCGCGGGGTCTTCGACGGTCAGCAGTTCTTCGCGCCATTCGATGCGCGTGGCGCCCGCGGCGGCCAATACATCGATGAAGCTGCCTTGGCCGCGTTGGCGAACAAGGTCGGCGCCGTAGCTCGACAGGCTGATGGAAACGGGTGGTTTATTCATTGTTATATACCTCTGAAACCGGTTTCATTTTGGTTCAAAAAAATATTGATGATGTTTTGTGGTGAATTTACCGGCCTCATCGAGAATGTCCATCGGTCGACCCCCGCACAATCAACCGCGCCGAAAAATCCAGGGTCCGCACCGGCCCGTCATCACCACGCAAGCGCTTGAGCAAACACTCAAACGCACTGGCGCCAATTTCAGCCGTCGGCTGGGCGAGGGCAGTGATCCCGCTACCCACCAGCGGATACCAATCCAGATCATCGAGGGCGATCAGGCCGACATCCTCGAAAAGATTGCACTTCAGTTCACGCAACGAATGGGTGGTGGCCAGCGCGGCGATTCCGTTGGCGCAGAACAGCGCTTTCGGGCCGGGGCCGGGCGTGTCGAGGAAGGTTTTCAAACGTGTGCTCAGATCGCTTCCGGTCTCGGCGATGGTCCCTTGAAGCGTCGGACGTTGCTCGATCTGCGCCTTGAAACTGCTGACCCGCTCGATCCGCGAACTGGTGCCGTCAAACGGCTCGGTCACCAACAGCACATCGCGATAACCGCGTTCTTGTAAATGGGCGAGGGCCATTTCAACGGCGGCCGGATTGTCCAGGCCGACCAGATCACTCTCCAGCTGCTCGACCTTGCGATCCACCAGCACCAGCGGCATTTCCCGGTGCAGTTCACGTAACTCGTCGCGGTGATGGCCGAGGGTGTTCACGATCAAGCCTTCGATGTTGTACGAGCGCAACAACGCCAGGTGCTGACGCTCTTGCTCGTCATCGCGATCGGTGTTGCACACCACCAGGCTATAGCCGTGCTGACGGCAGGCGGTTTCCACCCCGTGCATCACGGCAATCGAATAAGGGTTACGGATATCGGCCACCAGCATGCCGATCAGGCGGGTTCGTCCGCGCTTCAGGCCGCGGGCCATCTGGTTCGGGCGATAGCCCAGTTCGGCAATCGCCTGCTCGATGCGCAGGGCAATGGCATCGGAGAGCAGGGCACGGTCATCACCGATGAAGCGCGAGACGCTGGCCTTGGAGACCTTGGCGTGTTCGGCGACGTCGAGCATGGTCACGCGGCTGCGTTGGGCGGCGGAGAAGTCGTTCACGGTGGTGGACCTTGTTATTGGAGTTGTCAGGAGTTCAGCGGTGAAAGACTGAAACCGGTTTCATAAGGCATCAAATGCAAGGCCTGCGTCAAGTCGTCGCGGGCAGATGTATGCCTGAAATACTGCGGAAAACAGACGAACGGTCGCTTTACCTGTCAAATGTGACAGTAGCCAGCCTTCCAAACCTGGCGCTTAATTCATGTAAGCGGCAGCTTTCGGTACTAAAGAATAATCCTACGATCGCGAGAAGGATTTCCGATATGGCAGTTAATAAACCTCCGATATACGATCCACCGAAAGTCATCGGCGTACTCGATTCAAATATTGACCCGGAGGGCCATATTCCACTTCCATTGCTGCTGGCCGGTATTGAAGTAGTTGTTCCTTTATGGCCTGAACCGGCGAAGGAGCCGGAAGAGAGCGATACGCTGACGGTCTTTTTTGAACAGATTGGGCAACCCCCAGCAATAATATCTAACACCTATAAACCAGAGGATATGAGGCCCGAATTTATTATCCGAATCGGCCCGGAGCATCTGAATAATAATGGGGCGGGTGAGTTGTGGTATGAGCTTGTCAACAGCGCAGGAAATCCATCTGAATCATTTAAGCGGCGACTGACTATTGATCACACACCTGCCCCAATAGATCTTAAAGAAGCCAGGTTTCCCAATGTCAACTCGGACGGGTATCTGAATTGCTCAACGATACCTCCAATGTGGGAGGGGGTAAAAGTCGAAATCCCAGCGCTTCAGGGGTTCAGGGTCGGTGATCGTTGCGAAGTACTCTGGCGGGGTTATTCATCACTGAATGGAAGTGGCCCGGAAATCAGCAGCGCTCGGAAGAGCGTCATCCGGCCATCGTTAAGTGATCAAGACATACGTGAAGGATATTCCCTGGTCATTGAACCTTACGAAACTCATATAAAACCGATGGTGAATGATGACTCTGCCACTGTCGTTTATCTCATATATCGAGGTGCGAAACTTGTAGGTACTTCAGAGTTGGCAGTGGTGAAAATTGACAGGATTATAAGTGGAAACGAACTTCCGTGCGGGCCTTGAGTTTGGCATGGATATCAAGAGTGGCGAACAAAAGCGTACGAAGAGGCTGATTGCTTCTTGGGGTCGTGTCGCAATTAATTGTGAAGGCAATGGAGATGGCGAACATGAATGCTAAAGTTGAACAGGCGAAATTGTCCAGAATGGCAGTGCTTCAAGAAAAACTCGGTAAGGGTGGAAGTGTTCTTTCTGAAGCTCTGCCTCCTACCCTCTTGGCACAAACGTTACCCGGTGGCGACCTTCGTATCCCCATCGACAAATTACTATCGCCCTTACAGTACACCATACCCAAACCAGCCGAGGAATATGACGACGATCTACTACAGCCGCAGGCTCGAAGAAAAGGAGCCCCTGACTGGACGAATATTGTTCCCGACCCACATTTTATTGAGTTGGGTCCAGTGGCTGGCAGGGACTGGAGTGTGCCTTTCGAGATTCCATTAAGCTTCATGAAGGAGGAGGACACTCCAGAAACTCCGACCGAATATGAATTTAGGTACATCCTGTGGGCGGGCGCAACGAATGAGTCGATTTCGCCGCCTATCTCGTACGCGATTGACAGCACAGCTCCCTACAAAACAAAGAACCCCGCTTCAGACCTCACGCCAAAGGCCCCTACATGGCCAGCAGATCTGGGCCCGAACGACCCGATTGATGAGGCGTATCTCGAAGGCAAGCTTGGGATTCCAGTCAAGCCTGCCGTCTCCCCGACCTATCACCCAAGTGACATTTACCGATTCTATTGGGGGCCTGCACCTGATCCGGACCGCGACACACCGGTGTTTGAGGGTACGTTGACGGCTGGGGAAGCTTTGATCCCGGTTGACGTGTTTAAAAAGGATGAGGGTACAAACCGGCTTATATATGTCGCGACAGACCTGCCGGGTAACCGGGGGAAAAGATCAAATCCCAGTCAGCGAACGGTCGTTATACTGCCTGATCCTAACGTTATCTTGCCGCCAGTGATCCCATTGGCGAACGGTCAAAATGGCGATGGTTTGATCGACTTGGCTGACACTCAACTTGATTCCAGGGGCGTCGAAATAAAGGTAACTGTACCAACACCCAACGCAGACTCCGACACCGTTGTTGTTTATTGGGGCGGAAAGCAAATTACTCCGGAACAAAGGGTAGGGACGAATACCGAACTATCGTTCTTTGCCAGTTATGATCTTGTAAAAGAGGTGTACGGCAATACCGATGGCAGCGTGGTTACGGAAGTCAGCTATAAAATGTTCCGCTCGACTCGTGAGATAGCTACGGATAAAGCGAACGTTGATGTGGATGTTTCATTCGTGGGTCCTGATCCAATTCTTGTGGGGCTGGATGCGCCGAAGTTGAAAACGACAAAGGGCAGCATCGATGAAATTCTCGAAGCGGATCACGGCGATACCGGAATCGAGATCACGATTGATCTTTTTGCTGCCCCACCAACGGAAGAAGGTTGGCTGATCGATGTCTTTTATGATGATGTCAAGATTGGTAACACCATTGCATTGACGACAGGACAAGAAGGTACAGCCCTTCCTATTCATCTGCCTTGGGGGACGGTGCTTACACAGCAAAGCGGAACCAAGGTGCTGCGCTATACGCTGTATACGCTAACCGGGGTGAATCCAACGCCATCCAGGCTAAAAGATATTCCTGTAGAAGAATTTCCGATCGAAATGGTTGCACCTGAAGTCTTGTATCTTGGCGGGCCTCTTAGAAGGATCAGTTGCCCAACCCTGAACTTTCCTAGCAGCAATAATCCAGGTGACGGAACGACACGACGAAACCTGACTGTGCTCGTAAAAAAGAATCAGTACACGGTTGATGGAGAGACCATTACCGTGAAATGGGTGGCGTATGATAATGCAGTGCCTCCCGCTCCCATTTCAGGCACAGAAACGACAGCGACCCACGACATTAGCGGAACATATCCCGATAATGGTGCATTGATTCATATAGGCATATATGAAGATCACTTTAAACCGGCCCATCTCGGAAAAGGCCGGGTTACTTACTCCATTTCTCGGGGGGGGGGCGGTAATAATCCAACGCCGGACTCCTTGCCAGCTGAACACGGCGTATTTCTGACAGATAACGGGGGCAAATATTGCGAGGAAACGTAACCTCAAGATTGATTGTAATGACGCGGTGAGCGCGGTGCGCTCGCCGTATCTTTAATATTTAAAGTCAATAGTCAGGGCTTAATTCTGAGGACTTTTCCAGTCGCAAAACAGGACAAGTCCTACAGAGGTTTGCGAAACGCCCAGCTAACCTAGCGCCCCTCAAATAGCTGACCTGCTCAGAGTGTCGGCATTTAAGTTTTATTTAAGGCAGGTGCCCCATGCGAGGAATTGTTTTTTCAAAGGTTATAAATACGTGTGGCTCGACAGCAACGAGCTTATTGCTGCTTTCTCTCTATCACTCATACGCCAGCGCTGCGCCCATTGTAGGGGGGGATGTGACCATCAATGGCGGCACTCCAGAAAGCTGGAGCTTGAGCCAGCAAGCCACACTGACCGTCAATGGCGCGCAAACACTTCAGATCACGTCTGATAATTCGACACTCAATGTAAACACCGGTAGTACTACACAGCAGCTTTCGGCCAGAAATGGATCGATCGTCAATCTGAATGGCGCTACCGTTTCAGGCTCTGGTGGTCTTGCCGCTGTCCTGCTGACCAATAGCGATGCCACCATCAATAACAGCACTGTTACCGGCAATCGTCTGGGGCTGCAGGCGGTTCGCAATACAGCGACTCAGACTGGCTCCCACGTTGTCGTGACGGGTAAGAGCACCATTACAGGTGTTCTGGGAGGTGCCTTGGTCAGCGCTCATAGCACCCTGGATGTCAGCGATTCAATTATTCAAGGTACCGGGGCCACGAGTTACGGGCTTCGATTGAGCAGTGGACAAGCCATTGCCCGAAACAGCACTGTTATCGGTGGACAAGACGGCATACGTATCGATGTTGACGTGAATGACGCACAACCCGCTGTATTGGCGCTTGAAAACACCACTGTCCAGGGGAGCACCGGTTCGGCGATTGTGGTCGATTTCAACAACGCTTCGACTCAGGCTGCGACCCTCTCGCTGAACAATTCCCGATTGCTGGCCGGCAACGGTACTTTGCTGGATGTGAGGGGCGGTGCCAATGTCTCCATGACCGTCAATGGCAGTACCTTGAATGGGAACATCGTTTCCGAGCAAGGCAGTGCCATACAGCTGGTACTGCAAAACGATTCGGTTTTGACTGGCCGCCTGGAAAACGTTGCCAGCACCACGATCAATGACTCTTCCCGCTGGGTATTGGTGGGTGACAGCCAGGTTGACAGCCTCATCCTCAATCGCGGGGGATCCGTAGTATTTGGGGACACCAATGCTTTCTATCAATTGAATGTGACCAACCTTTCCGGTAACGGTCGATTCGTGATGGGAACGGATTTCAGCACGGGCCGAACCGACTTGCTAAATGTCACCGGAACCGCCACTGGCAATCATGAACTGCTGATCGCCAGCAGCGGCGTGGATCCTGCTGCCGGCCAGCCTATTCGCGTGGTTCAAACAGCAGGTGGCGACGCAAACTTTTCTCTGGTGAACGGAGCGGTTGAACTTGGAACCTTTTCTTACGGCCTGGCGAAAAGCGGTAATGACTGGATACTTGATCCAAGCACCCGAATAGTGAGTCCTGGTGCGCGTTCTGTACTTGCGCTCTTCAATACCGCATCGACCGTTTGGCTGGGTGAGCTGACCTCGTTGCGCACTCGCATGGGGGAACTGCGTTTCAACGGCGGCCAGAGCGGCGCGTGGGGGCGCACCTATGCCAACAAGTACAACATTGCCGATGGCTCAGGCGTCGGTTATCAACAAACCCAGCAAGGTTTCACCCTGGGCGCGGATGCGGCGCTTCCTCTTGGAGATGGCCAATGGTTAGTGGGGGTGTTGGCGGGTCAAAGCCAGTCTGATCTCAATCTCTATGCCGGCACTTCAGGCCGCGTGGAAAGTTACTACCTGGGTGCCTATGTGACCTGGTTAGACACCCAGACAGGCTATTACTTCGACGGTGTGTTGAAGGCCAACCGTTTCCGTAATAACGCGAAAGTGGGGTTGAGCGATGGAACACGGGCCAAGGGAGATTATGACAACTCGGGGCTGGGTGGTTCTGTCGAGTTTGGCAAACACATCAACTTCGACAATGGCAACTTCCTTGAACCCTTCACTGAATGGTCAGCTGTGGTCATCCAGGGCAAGGATTTTTCCCTGAGCAACGACCTGCAAGCTGAAGGGGATCGCACACGTTCGTTACTCGGCAAGGTGGGCGCTACCGCGGGCCGAAATATAGAGCTAGGACAAGGACGTGTGGTACAGCCGTACCTTCGCGCCGCATGGGCTCATGAATTCGCAAAAAATAATGAGGTGCAAGTCAACAACAACGTTTTCAACAACGACCTGTCAGGTTCCCGTGCGGAGTTGGGCGCTGGCATAGCTGTAGCAATGACAAATAACCTCAACATGCATGCGGACTTCGAGTACAGCAGAGGTCAAAACATAGAACAACCTTACGGTATCAATTTCGGTTTTCGTTATAGGTGGTAAAAGTCTGCGAAAGCAAATTAAAAAGGAAGCAACTGCTTCCTTTTTAATTTTCAGATCAAACGATTATGCCGCTAGCGTTCGACCGCGAGGTTGGTGGAACATGGCAATGGCTCCTTTTGCAGAAAAAATTACATCAATCGTCAGCTGTTTAGAGACATCATCATCTTGATTCTCGACGACAACCTTTATCAGCTTTCCGGAAAAAATTCCTGACGTCTCATCAAGTTCAAGATCGGCTGTTCCCGTGAGCTGGGTATAAATAATCGGTTTGGCGGGATCGCTGTTATCGGCGAATGTCAGGCGTACTTGATGTGAATCCGGTTTAAGTTCGTAGGACTTATTTTCCAACCCCTTGGAAAACGATAGGGTAAGTTCTTTTGTCGTGTATTCCGGGTGTGGCTCGCGTTGCCGGGCAAACATGACATAAGCCTCGCCATGAGGCAGTGGGAAAGTTCGCTCCGAGAGTTCCACCAGACCTGCGCTGAATGGTTCTCTGCCGTCTATTGTCCCGGCACAATTACCAGCACCCACGGACTGTCTGAGTTTCTGCGTGATCATGTTCATCAATACGGTCTCCATAGTCATGACAAGGTATCCCGCTATTAAAAAAATCATCCGGGATGAGGTATAAAACCGCCATTGGGCGTCGCTGTAAACTGTCAGACTTGACAGTTTACATAGCCCTGTTTATGTGATTTTTATCTGCTCGTTTGGAGCGAAAGGAAAGTTTTATCAGCCGACCCATACACTTAGCCACGTCGAACCTGCCAGCAGTAAACCCATGGACCGATTAAAGTTTCCCAAGGCTTTGGTTGAACGAAGCCATTGATTGACACTCGACCCAAGAACTGCCCAAGCAGTCATACATGGCAGGGCTATAACAAAAAACGCAAAACTCAAATAAACGATGTGATCAAAACGATCGGCACCATTGTCGGCAAACACGCTGACGACGGCCATGGCCATCATCCAGGTTTTTGGGTTTATCCATTGCAGGCCTGCGGCGGTCAAAAGCCGCGGACGTCTTTGATTGCCGGATACATCGGAATCGAAGGTATCGGTCGCAGAATGGTAAATCTGCCAGGCCAGGTAGCTCAACCAGGTAACGCCTAGCCACTGCATGGCGTATTGCAACAAGGGAATCTGTTTCAGGGATTCGCCCAAACCATAACCTACCAGCAGGACGATGACGGCAGCGCTGGCGCAGGCACCAAAGATAATCGGCAAAGTAGCCTTGAAGCCATACCGGGCACTGTTGCTCAGCACCAGAATATTGGTCGGCCCCGGCGTGATGGAGGCGACGAAAGCAAACAACATAAAAGGTAGCAAGGTCGGAAAGGTGGACAACATGGCAGCAGACTCCGTGAATGATCTCAGGAACCGATGCTCACAAAGTCCGGATCATGCGTCTGGAAGATTTGAGCAGCGCTTGCGATACAGCGCCGGCGTCAAGCCATATGCCCGGACAAACCAGCGGCCCAGATGGCTCTGATCGGCAAACCCCAGTTCCATCGCGACCGTCGCCGGTTGCTCGCCACGGGCCAGCATTCGCCGAGCGGTCGCCAGGCGCAATTGCACGAGGTAGGCGTGGGGTGCCATGCCATAAGCGGCCTTGAAGGCGCGGGTCAGGCGGAAGCGATCAACTCCGGTGACGGCGGCCAGTTGATCGAGGCCGATGTCGTATTGCGCGTTGGCGTGCAGGTACTCCCGTGCCTTCTGCGCCACCAGCGGCAGGCGCGGATCCTCATCATAGCGGGCGCGCCAGTGCAGGTGACTGGTCAGGCGTTCGAGCAAACCGTCGAGGGCGGTCTGTCGGACGATTTTCAGCTCACCGTGATGCAGGGTTTGAAACGCCAGGCTGGTGGCGTGGGCGAGTCGCGAGTCGCTGGCCAGGGTGTTGGCGAAACTCAATTGACTGTTGTCGGGGGCGTTTTCGAAGACGGTACTGAGTTCACGTTTCAGCCACTGCGGGTCGAGGTAGAGCATGCGGTAGGTGAAACCGTCTTCGTTCGGTGCTTCGCCGTCGTGGATATCGCCCGGTTCGAGCAGAAACACCTTGCCCGGCGTGCTTTGGTGCTTTGCTCGCCGACAATTAAACTGCTGAACCCCTTGTTCGGTGACGCCCACCAGATAGCTGTCATGCCAGTGCGGATCGTAGGCATGGCCTTCGAAATGCGCGCGCAGGGTCTCGATGCCGGTGTCGGCGTCCTGGGCCAGGTCGATCCAGTTGTGAGAAGTCATGCTGCACCTGCGAGACGGATTACCGACTTATTTAACGCCCGCGCCGAGGGTGATGACTAGAACGTTTGTGCAGGGATCAATTGAACAGCCCCGCTGCGATGTTGATCGAGAACCCCAGAATGGCCGTGTTGAACAGGAAACCGATCAGCGTCTGCGCCAGGACAATCTTGCGCAAATCCCGAGTCGCCACGCCGACATCAGACGTCTGGACTGCCGCGCTGATGGTGAAAGAGAAATACAGGAAATCCCAGTAGTTGGGCGTTGCCAGACCTTCAGCAAAACGTAGCGCAGGGTCTTTGCCCGTCCAGGTGTAGAACAGACGGGCGTAGTGCACGCTGAAAATCACCCCGATCAGCAGCCATGAACCGATCACGGTCAATGCAGTAAAGCCGTAGTGCAACAGTTTGCGGGTGGTTTCCAGCTCCCTGCTGCCGGCCAGTTCAAAGGCGATGGTCGCCAGGCTCGCTATCGCGGCGATGCATACAACAAACAGCACCAGCCCGGCATTTTCGTCTTCGACCTCGGCAATGCGTTTCACATCCGGCGCTTTGGCGCGCGCGGTGAGCCAGAGCATCAGGATCAGGTAAGCCCAGACGCCGGCGTTCCAGCCGAAGAGGATTTTGCTGATGATCGAGTCGGCCGGCGCCAGAATCCCCACGGCAATGCCAAGCGTGGCGGCGGAGGAGAGGCGAGGGTGGGTGCGGGCGAGGAAGGGCATGTGAACTCGATGGGGCCAGGGTATGCAAACACCTTAGCCCAGCGCGGCCGACGAAACATCCCTCTGTTGATCGTTCCCACGCAGAGCGTGGGAACGATCTTCATCCGTGGCGTTTTTTTACCAGTTTCATCACCACCACAAAAAACACCGGCACAAACACCACCGCCAGCGTCGCCGTAATCATCCCGCCAATCACCCCGGTGCCGATGGCTTGCTGGCTCGCCGAACTGGCCCCGGTGGCAATCGCTAACGGGACCACACCCAGAATGAACGCCAGCGACGTCATCACAATCGGCCGCAGTCGCAGACGCGCAGCTTGCAGCGTGGCGTCGATCAGGTCATGGCCTTCGTCGTACAGACTCTTGGCGAATTCGATGATCAGGATCGCGTTCTTCGCCGACAGCCCGATGATAGTGATCATTCCAACCTTGAAGAACACGTCGTTGGGCATCCCGCGAAAAGTCACGGCCAGTACCGCGCCGAGCACGCCAAGCGGCACCACCAGCAGCACCGAAGTCGGAATCGACCAGCTCTCATACAACGCGGCCAGACACAGGAACACGATCAGCAACGACAAACCGAGCAGGATCGGAGCCTGGCTGCCGGACAAGCGCTCCTGCAATGACAACCCGGTCCATTCCTGCCCCAACCCCGCCGGCCCTTGGGCCACCAGACGCTCGATTTCCGCCATGGCTTCGCCGGTGCTGTGACCGGGCGACGGTTCACCGGAAATGCTGATCGCCGGGTAGCCGTTGTAGCGAGTCATTTGGGCCGGGCCCTGGGTCCACTTGGCCTGGACGAAGGCCGACAACGGCACCATTTCCCCGGTGCTGTTGCGCACGTGAATCTTCAGCAGATCGGCGACCTGACTGCGATGATCGCCTTCAGCCTGCACCACCACCCGCTGCATCCGCCCTTGATTGGGGAAGTCGTTGATGTAGGCCGAGCCGACGGCGGTGGACAGCACGTTGCCAATGTCGGCAAAGGACACGCCCAGCGCGTTGGCCTGTTTGCGGTCGACTTCCAGTTGCACCTGCGGCGCTTCGGCCAGGGCGCTTTCGCGCACGTTCATCAGGATCGGACTTTTCTCGGCGGCAGCGAGCAACTCACTACGCGCCTGCATCAGCGTGGCATGGCCGAGACCGCCACGGTCCTGCAAGCGGAATTCGAAACCGCTGGAGGTACCAAGGCCATCCACCGGCGGCGGCAGTACCGCAAACGCTACGGCGTCCTTGATCTGGCTCAACGCGATGTTGGCGCGATTGGCAATGGAACTGGCCGAGTCGTCGCTGCCCCGATCAGACCAGTCCTTGAGGGTGGTAAACGCCAACGCGGCGTTCTGCCCGCTACCGGAGAAGCTGAAACCGAGAATCACCGTGCTGTCGCCGACGCCGGGTTCAGTGGCGTTGTGGGCTTCGATCTGCTCGACCACCTGCACCGTGCGGTTTTTGCTTGCACCCGGTGGCAGCTGAATGTCGGTGATGGTGTAACCCTGATCCTCCACCGGCAGGAACGAGGAGGGCAGGCGACTGAAGCACACGCCCAATCCGATCAGCAGCACGCCGTAGATCAGCAGGTAACGGCCCGTGCGTTTCAACGCATAGGCGACCCAGCCCTGATAACGCTCGGTCAGTTGTTCGAAACGCCGGTTGAACCAGCCAAAGAACCCGCGCTTCTCGTGATGCTCGCCCTTGGCAATCGGCTTGAGCAGCGTCGCGCACAACGCCGGGGTCAAGGTCAGGGCGAGGAACGCCGAGAACAGAATCGACGTCGCCATCGACAAGGAGAACTGCCGGTAAATCACCCCGACCGACCCTTGCATGAACGCCATCGGAATGAACACCGCGACCAGCACCAGCGTGATGCCGATGATCGCCCCGGTGATCTGCTTCATCGCCTTGCGCGTGGCCTCTTTGGGCGACAGGCCTTCGGTGGCCATGATTCGCTCGACGTTCTCCACCACCACAATCGCGTCATCCACCAGGATGCCGATTGCCAGCACCATGCCGAACATGGTCAGCACGTTGATCGAAAACCCCAGAGCCAACATGGTCGCGAAGGTGCCCATCAGCGCCACCGGCACCACCAGGGTCGGGATCAGCGTGTAGCGGATGTTTTGCAGGAACAGGAACATCACGGCGAACACCAGCAACATCGCCTCGCCGAGGGTGTAAACCACTTTGGTGATCGAGACTTTGACGAAGGGCGAGGTGTCGTACGGGATCTTGTATTCCACGCCAGCCGGGAAGTAGCGCGCCAGTTCGTCCATCTTCGCCCGCACCAACGTGGCGGTACTCAAGGCATTGGCGCCCGGTGCCAGTTGCACACTGACGGCGGTCGACGGTTTGCCGTTAAGGCGGGTGGAGAACTGGTATTCCTGACTGCCGATCTCGACACGCGCCACGTCTTTGATGCGCACAGTGGAGCCATCGGGATTGGCTTTCAGGACGATATCGGCGAATTCTTCCGGCGTCGACAACTGGCCTTTGACCAGAATGGTCGCGGTGATTTCCTGGGTGGTGCGGGTCGGCAAATCGCCGATGCTGCCGGCAGAGACTTGAGCGTTCTGCGCGACGATGGCGGCGTTGACGTCGGCCGGGGTCAGGTTGAAACCAATCAACTTCTGCGGGTCGATCCAGATTCGCATGGCCCGTTCGGCGCCATACAACTGCGCCTTGCCGACGCCGTCCAGACGCTTGATCTCGTTCATCACGTTGCGCGCCAGGTAATCGCTGAGCGCCACGTCGTCGAGCTTGCCGTCGCTGGAGGTGAGGGTGATCAGCAGCAGGAAGCCGGCGGAAACTTTCTCCACCTGCAAGCCCTGCTGCGTCACCGCTTGAGGCAGACGCGACTCGACCACTTTCAGGCGGTTTTGCACATCGACCTGCGCCATTTCCGGGTCAGTGCCCGGCTGGAACGTGGCGGTGATGGTGGCGCTGCCGAGGCTGCTCTGGGATTCGAAATACAGCAGATGGTCGGCGCCATTGAGTTCTTCCTCGATCAGGCTGACCACGCTTTCGTCCACGGTTTGCGCCGAAGCACCAGGGTACACGGCGTAGATTTCGACTTTCGGCGGCGCGACGTTGGGGTATTGCGCCACCGGCAACTGTGGAATGGCCAGGGCGCCGGCCAACAGGATGAACAGGGCAACCACCCAGGCGAACACCGGGCGATCGATAAAGAACTGCGGCATAAAGAAGCGTCCTGCTTACTGACCAGAAGCCTGGGCAAGTGGAAGAGGGGTGTCGTCGATCTGCACTTTTTCGCCGGGACGGGCGTGCTGCAGGCCTTCGGTGACGATGCGGTCGCCGGGCTTGAGGCCGCTGGTGACAATCCAGCGATCGTTCTGCACGGCGCCCAGTTCGACCGGTTGCTGGCCGACCCGCTGCTCGGCGTCGAGCAACAGCACTTGGGCAATACCGGCACTGTCACGCTGGATGGCCCGTTGCGGCACGCTGATGCCTTGTTGGTTGACCGCTTGCTCCAGACGCACGCGCACGAAGCTGCCCGGCAGCAAGTCGAGGTCCGGGTTGGGGAATTCGCTGCGCAGAATGATCTGACCGGTGCCGGGGTCGACGGTGATGTCGGCGAACAGCAACTTGCCGGGCAACGGATAGAGACTGCCGTCGTCCTGGATCAGCGTGGCTTTTACCTGGTCCTGACCGACCTGCTGCAAGTGGCCGGAACGGAACGCCCGGCGCAGGTCGTTGAGTTCGCGGGTCGATTGGGTGAGGTCGGCGTGAATCGGGTTCAGTTGCTGGATCAATGCCAGCGGTGTGGTTTCGTTCTGCCCGACCAGTGCGCCTTCGGTCACCAATGCGCGGCCGATGCGCCCGGAGATCGGCGCTGTGACGGTGGCGTAACCCAGGTTGAGTTTCGCCCGTTCCACGGCGGCTTTGTTCGCGGCGACGTCGGCAGCCGTTTGCCGGGCACTGGCCCGGGCGTTGTCATAGTCCTGACCGCTGATGGCATTGCCTTCGATCAACTGCGCGTAACGCTGCTCTTGCAAGCGCGCCTGGAACGCATTGGCTTCAGCTTTGCGCAGCGCCGCTTCAGCGCTGTCCAGGTCGGCCTTGAACGGCGCCGGGTCGATACGGAACAACACTTCACCTTTTTTCACATCACTGCCTTCACGGAACGCCCGTTGCAGCACCACACCGGCAACCCGGGCGCGGACTTCGGCAATGCGTGGCGCGGCAATCCGCCCGCTGAGTTCACTGGTGATCGACAGGGGGCGGGCCTGGATGGTTTCAATGCGAACCGTGGCCAGAGGTGCCTGTTCTTCGGCCGTCGAGGCCTTGTCACAAGCGCTCAGCGTCACCGCCAGTGCAATCAGGCTGAGCCTGGCAAGCAGATTCTTTGACATGTAATACCCCAATAATGACCCCCCGCATCCTACGGGGAGGCGACGAGGGTAGCGGTGAAGCTTTGTAGGCGCTGTGTGAAATTGTGTAAGGGTTTTACTCAGGCGGGCGTGAGGGCGTATATCCTTGACGGCTTGATTACGTATGCGCCTGCCAGGCCGCCTTCGCGAGCAAGCCCGCTCCCACAGGGGATTTGTGAACACCACAGATCCAATGTGGGAGCGGGCTTGCTCGCGAAGAGGCCGGACCAGGCACCACTGCACTCCCTGGAAACACCCATGCCCAACATCCTCCTGGTCGAAGACGACACCGCGCTCTCCGAATTGATTGCCAGCTACCTGGAACGCAACGGCTATAGCGTCAGCGTGATCAGCCGTGGTGACCATGTGCGCGAACGTGCGCGGGTCAATCCGCCGGACCTGGTGATCCTCGACCTGATGCTGCCGGGGCTCGATGGCCTGCAAGTCTGCCGCTTGCTGCGCGCCGATTCGGCCACGTTGCCGATTCTGATGCTCACCGCCCGCGACGACAGTCACGATCAGGTGCTGGGCCTGGAAATGGGCGCCGACGACTACGTCACCAAACCCTGCGAACCGCGCGTATTGCTGGCCCGAGTGCGAACGTTGCTGCGGCGCAGCAGCCTGATTGAACCGCAGACGGCCAACGACCGCATTCTGATGGGCAATCTGTGCATCGACCTGTCCGAGCGCACCGTGACCTGGCGCGAGCAATTGGTCGAACTGTCCAGCGGTGAATACAACCTGCTGGTGGTACTCGCCCGGCATGCCGGTGAAGTGCTCAGTCGTGACCAGATTCTGCAACGCCTGCGCGGCATCGAGTTCAATGGCACCGACCGCTCGGTAGACGTGGCGATTTCCAAGCTGCGGCGCAAGTTCGACGACCACGCCGGCGAGGCGCGCAAGATCAAGACCGTGTGGGGCAAGGGTTACCTGTTCAGCCGTTCCGAGTGGGAATGCTGAGTCGATGTTCAGAATCCTGTTTCGCCTGTATCTGGTGACCATCGTCTCGTACAGCGCGGCGATCTATCTGGTGCCTGACGTGGTGATCAAGGTCTTCCAGGAACGCTTTGTCACCTACAACCTCGACTATTCCCGCGGGCTGCAAACCCTCATCGTCAAACAGTTTCACGCCGTGCCCCCGGAGCAGTGGCCGGCCTTGGCCGCGGAGATGGACAAGGAATTCCAGCCGCTGCACATCGTCCTGACCGGTAACGACGATGCCGATTTCACCGCTGATGAGCGCAAGCGTTTGCAGCGTGGCGAGAACGTCGTGCGCATTGGCGACTGGGGCTGGCGCACCTTGGCGGTGTCGCCGCTGAACGAGCGGACGGTGGTGGAGATGGTCGTGCCGCCGGACCCGATGGACGTCAGCCTGTTGTACTGGAGCATCAACGTGCTGATCGGCGCGACCATGCTCGCCTGTCTGTTGCTGTGGTTGCGCCCGCACTGGCGCGACCTGGAACGCCTCAAAGGTACGGCTGAACGTTTCGGCAAGGGCCACTTGAGCGAGCGCACACAGATTTCCAAAAGCTCCAACATCGGTAGCCTGGCCAACGTCTTCGACACCATGGCTGGCGATATCGAGAATCTGCTCAACCAGCAGCGGGACCTGCTCAATGCCGTCTCTCACGAATTGCGCACGCCCCTGACACGACTGGATTTCGGCCTGGCGCTGGCGCTGTCCGACGATTTGCCTGCTGCCAGTCGCGAGCGTCTGCAAGGTCTGGTCGCGCACATTCGCGAACTCGATGAGCTGGTGCTGGAACTGTTGTCCTACAGCCGCCTGCAAAACCCGGCGCGGCTGCCGGAGCGGGTCGAGGTGTCGCTGGATGAGTTTATCGACAGCATCCTTGGCAGCGTCGACGAAGAACTGGAATCCCCGGACATCGTTATCGATGTGCTCCTGCACGGACAACTTGAACGCTTCATCCTCGACCCAAGGCTGACGGCTCGCGCTATTCAGAACCTGCTGCGCAATGCGATGCGCTACTGCGAAAAACGCATTCAGATTGGTGTGCAGGTGTGTGCCAAGGGGGCTGAAATCTGGGTGGACGATGACGGGATCGGTATTCCGGATGAGGAGCGGGAGCGGATTTTCGAACCGTTCTATCGGCTGGATCGCAGTCGGGATCGCGCCACGGGCGGGTTTGGTCTGGGGTTGGCAATCAGTCGGCGGGCGTTGGAAGCTCAGGGCGGCACGCTCACAGTCGAAGTGTCGCCGTTGGGTGGGGCACGGTTCCGTTTGTGGTTGCCCACCTCAGCCTGACGCGTTTTTTGTAGCAGCTGCCGAGCCTGCGAGGCTGTGGTGAGGGGATTTATCCCCGTTGGGCTGCGAAGCGGCCCCTGTTTTTCCAGCAACACCGCGTTCAATGGATTACGACGGCTTCGCCGCCGAACGGGGATAAATCCCCTCGCCACAGGAGCTCGGTGTTAGTTGCAACGTCGTTCAGACGTTGAGACGTGAGCGCAACAATTTCGCCATGTCCTCCAGTTCCGCCACCGGGTTATGCCCGATCAACATCCAGGCATGTTGCATGTCAGCCCAATAGACAATGTTCATCCCGTACCGGCGCTCCTGGGCGAAATGCCGGCTGCCGCTGTTGGAGCGGGTGACGCACAGCGCCATGGGGCCGTGCGCCGGGTCCAGATAGGTGATTTGGGCAATGGCGACCCCGTCGTACTCGAGGATTTGCGCGCGCTTGAACTCGGAGCGTGGCAAGGCCAGTTGTGCCGGCACAAGATTCAGGCCCAGACGCGCATCGATGGTCCGCAGTTGCACCCGCTGAGCGGCTTCGTCAGTGGGCAAGTGGTCCAGGGTTTGCGGCACGTAGAGCGACATGTACTCGGCCACCAGAGCGCGCCAGTTGTTCTTTTGCTGGCTCAACTGCCAACCGAGGAACAGCCGATCCGCCACCACGCCACTCGCCACCAATCCGGCGGCCGCGGCGAGAAACCAGCGCCGATTCATGGCCGGGCGTTCAGGTGAAGGCAAGGTGTCGAGCATCGATTGCAAACGGTCCACGGGCGCCTGTCGACCCAATTCATCGTAGGCCTCCTTGAATGGCAGGCTGCTGCGGGCCAGCCATTGCAGGCGCAGGTTGAGCGTTGGGTCTTCAAGGATGGCCGCGTCGATGCGGGTGCGCTGTTCGCTGTCGAGCTGGTCGTCGAGATAGGCCACCAGTTGCTCATCCGAGGGGAACGTCGGGCGGGCGTGATCGTTCATCGACGTTCTCCAGTGGAAGGGTTCGGCACGGTGTGCAATGGCGGGTACTCGGCCAGTTTCGCGCGTGCCGCAGCCAGGCGGCTCATGACGGTGCCGATGGGCACGTCGAGCACGTCGGCCACTTCGCGGTAGGACAAACCTTCGACATAGGCGAGAAACACCGTTTCCCGCTGGGATTCGGGCAGGGCATCCACGCGCCTGATCACCTGAGTCGCGAGGACATGGGTTTGTGCCGCGTATTCACCATCGAACGACAAGGCGTTGTCGGCATCCACCAGCCCCTGTCCATGACGCACTCTTCGGGAGCGAACTTCGTTGAGCCAAATCGAATGCAGAATACTCATCAACCAGCGGTCCATGCGGGTGCCCGGGACAAACTGCCCGGCACGTTCAAGCGCCCGCACGCAGGTGGCCTGCACCAGGTCTTCGGCGACATGCCGTTGCCGGGACAGCAGCAGGCCGTAGCGCCATAAACGCGCCAGGTGCTGGCCCAGTTCTGCCCGTATTGCCTGATCGCTGGCGATGGCGACCTCCGTCTGCTCGGTGTGTCAGGTTTGCGATGAATCATTGATGGCTTCGGCCAGGTCCTGGTATTCCTCGCAGGTGGTGCTGCCGCAGATGGATTTGATCTGCTGCAACTGTTCCTGAGCGAGGTCCAGCCGACCTTTGATCACATACGCTTCGCCGAGGTATTCGCGAACTTGCGCGTAGTGCGGGTCAAGTTTGACCGATTGCAGGTAATAGCTGATGCCTTCGTCGGTGCGCCCCAGTTTACGCGTGGCGTAGCCGCGATAGTTCAAAGCCTTGGCGGTGTTTGGCTGTTTGAGGGTGTCGAGCAGGGCCAGCGCTTCCTCATAGCGACCGCCCTTGGCCAGGCGATAGGCGTAATCGGTGCGGTCGGCGTCCGGGACCAGGCTGCTGGTTTGCCTGAGGCATTTTTGCGACCGGGAGTCGAAGACCTGCCCTTTGGGGCAATTGGGTTTTGCGGGGGCGTCATCGCCACCACCATTGGCGAACGCCAGCGAACTGGACAATGCGACTGCCAACAGCAACTGGACAGTTAACGCAGAGAAACGGGTGTTCATGGGCGATGCTCCACAGGTTAGTTCTCAGGGGCGATGCAAGGTGAACACCACAGGCTGAACAATTATTCATTTGTTTCTGGCGGTCTGTGCAAGGAAAGCTCAAATCGAGGGCGAAGGTTGATGCACAGTTGAGAGCGCTGATTGCCGGGGAGCCTGAACTTCGTGGAAGGGACGTAGTGACGGTTCCTTATGAGACGGTGGCGTTTGTAGCGGTGAAGGGCAGTTAAATCGGTGGGAGGCCATTCGCGAGCAAGCCCGCTCCCACATTTGATCTGTGTCGTTCACAAAATCAATGTGGGAGCGGGCTTGCTCCGGGCGGCGTTCCGACGAAGAACGATGACTCGGTATCAGCTCAGTACGCGGATCGGTTCTCCCGCAGACCAGGCCTGAATGTCCTCAATCATCTGCGAGAAAAACTGGTGATAGTTCTGCTGGCTGACATACCCGACGTGGGGCGTGGCCAGCACAGTGTCCAGGGTTCTGAACGGATGATGAGGCGGCAAGGGTTCCTGCTCGAAGACATCCAGCGCAGCACCGGCCAGTCGCCGTTTCTGCAACGCCTTGATCAACGCTGCCTCATCGACAATCGGACCGCGCGCCGTGTTGACCAGCAGCGCCGAGGGCTTCATCCAGTCCAGCGCCTGGGCGTCCACCAAGCCGCGGCTACGCTCGCTGAGCACCAGATGGACCGAGAGCACATCGGCCTGTTCGAACAGTTCCTGTTTACTGACGTAGGTCACGCCGACTTCGGCTGCGCGTTCGGCGTTCAGGTTCTCGCTCCAGGCAATCACCCGCATGCCGAATACTTGACCGAAGCGGGCAACGCGGGTGCCGATGCTGCCCAGACCCAGGATCGCCAGGGTCTTGCCGTGCAGGTCGCCACCCAGGCTTTGCTGCCATCCACCTGCGCGCAGAGCGTTGGCTTCGACCACCAGGTTGCGGGTCGCCGCCATGATCAGCGCCCAGGTCAGTTCCGGCGCGGCGTGCTTGTAGCTGTCAGTGCCACAAACCTGAATGCCCAGCGCAGCGGCGGCTTTCAGGTCCAGGGCGGCGTTGCGCATGCTGCCGGTGACCAGCAGCTTGAGTTTCGGTAAGCGCCGCAGCAGGTCCTCATCGAACCGGGTGCGCTCGCGCATCACGCAGATCACCTCGAACTCGCCCAGCCGTGCCGCCAGGGTTTCGTTGTCGGCAGGGTAGTCATGGAGGAAGCTCACTTCACCGATGTCGTCCAGCACCGACCAGTCCACCACGTCACGGGCCACGTCCTGCCAGTCATCAATCACCGCAATCTGCACTGCCATCAGCCTTACCTCATCAATGAACGGGGTTGGTTTTGTTCAGCCAGGCGAGCAGGGCCTGGTGGAATTGCGCCGGTTCTTCCATTTGCGGCGCGTGGCCCATGCCGGGGAATTCGACCAGCGTCGAGCGGGGAATCAGTTTCGCCACCTGCTTGCCGAGGACGTCATAGTGACCGAGTTTCGCCTTGACCTCGGGTGGTGCAATGTCGCTGCCGATGGCCGTGGTGTCGGATGTACCGATCAGCAGCAGGGTCGGCATCTTCAGGTCCTTGAACTCGTAGTACACCGGTTGGGTGAAGATCATGTCGTAGATCAGCGCCGAATTCCACGCCACCTGCGTATGCCCCAGTCCTTTGTTCAGCCCGGCGAGCATGTCTACCCAACGATCGAATTCCGGCTTCCAGCGGCCGCCGTAATAGGTGTTGCGTTCATAGGTGCGAATGCCGTCGGCGGTGAGTTTCAGCTCGCGCTCATACCATTGATCAACCGTGCGATAGGGCACGCCGAGGGCTTTCCAGTCTTCCAGGCCGATGGGGTTGACCAGTGCCAGTTGTTCGACTTGATCGGGGTATTGCAGCGCATAGCGAGTGGCGAGCATGCCGCCGGTGGAGTGCCCGAGAACACTGGCCTTTTGAATGCCGAGGGCCTTGAGCAATTGCTGGGTGTTGGTCGCCAGTTGCTGGAAGCTGTATTGATAATGGTCGGGTTTGCTGGAGGTGCAGAAACCGATCTGATCCGGGGCAATGACCCGGTAACCGGCCTCACTCAGGGCCTTGATCGAACTGTCCCAGGTGGCACCGCAGAAATTCTTGCCGTGCATCAACACCACGCTGCGTCCATTGGCCTTGCCGTGGGCGGCGACATCCATATAACCCATTTGCAGGGATTTTCCCTGGGACTCAAAGGCGAAATGCTTGACCGTGTAGGGATACTTGAAACCTTGCAGCTCCGGCCCGTATTCCGGGCCTTCGGCGTGGGCGATGACAGGCAATGCAGCGGTCAGCAGCAGGCCGGGCAGCCAGCGGGTGAGGGACATGGGCGAACTCCATTGGAAATCGGCCGATGCTGGATCGGCATGATTAGGGCGACATTAAACACAGGCAATCGCCGTGGATGATCGTTCAACCCATCCAGCCCACTGTGGCCATGGCCAGCACACCATAACGGGCGCCTTTGGCAAGGGTCACGATCAGCAGGAATCGCCCCAGCGGCTCGCGCATCACGCCGGCCACCAGGGTAAGCGGATCACCGATCACAGGCACCCAGCTCAGCAGCAACGACCAATGACCGTAACGCTGATAATGGACTCGGGCTTTTTCCAGATGGCGCGGGCTGACCGGAAACCAGCGCCGATCACGAAACCGCTCGATACCGCGCCCCAGCCACCAGTTCAGCAGTGACCCCAGAACATTGCCCAATGTCGCTACGGCGAGCAGCGACCAGAGCCAATACTTGCCGCTGAGCAACAGCCCCACCAATACCGCTTCGGACTGCAAGGGCAGCAGGGTGGCTGCGCCGAATGCGACGAAGAACAGCCCGATGTACGCACCGAACATCAATGGGCGGGGTAGTCCGCCACCACGACGTCAGTGCCGTCTTTTTTCAGACCAATCACTTGATACGCATCACTCATGCCGTCCATTTCCATGCCGGGTGAACCCATGGGCATGCCGGGGGCGGCAACGCCCAACAGATCGTTGCGCTTGCTCAAGGCCAGCACCTGATCGGCGGGGACATGACCTTCAACGAATTTGCCGTTGATCAAGCCGGTATGGCACGACGCCAGGCGCGGAGGCACGCCGTGCTGTTGCTTGAATTCGCTCATATTGGCTTCGACGTGATCGTCGACTTTGAAGCCGTTGGCTTCCAGATGGCTGATCCATTTTTTGCAGCAACCGCAATTGGCATCGCGGTGAACCTCGATCGGGATCAGGTCGGCGGCCTGGGCCAGGGAGGAAATGAACAGGGCGCTCAGGGCGACCAGACGCAGGTGGGTTCGCATGGGGAATCTCGTCTCGAATTGCGGCCAAAAAAATGCATTCTGACCATTTTTTTTGGCCAGGCATCCAAGGAGTGTTTCGAAGTAATACAAAGCCGGGCAGCCTTGATCATCGTAGATCAAAGCTGTCAGTCAGATGAGGCGCACATTACAAGATTGTCAGGTTGGCTGCTGAGGGCCGGGGACAGCACTCAGGGGATCGCCACGCGGTGACGGACGGTGCGCATTGAGAGGTGTCGTAATGGATACAAACTAACTAACCAATAGGTTAGTAGTACATGTTTAGTGTCTGTACCACTTTCCAAATTAATGTATAGACCAATGAAACAGGGCACTTGCCCGGTTGTATCGTAAATGTACGAGAATTGTAAAAATCGGAAATAATTGTTGGTGTGGCCAGTGGCCAGACTGATACTCGCCCGCTCTAAACCAGACTAAACAAGGAACTTTTTATGGTCGCCTCACACGGACGGCTGCATCAGTTAACGCAGTCGGGAGTTCGGTCATGACTATCGGCTATACCGGGGCCTGGACGGCCAAGGCAGGTTTGCTGGTCAAGGACACGGGCGCCGGCAAGCCTGTGACGCAAAGCGCCAGGGTCAAGCAGATGCTGGCATTGGTGGGTACCAATCCAACGTTGCTGAACACCGCGAAAATGGATGAGCAGAAACTGCACAGGAACATCAAAGGTTTCGACCCGGAAAATGTCACCGCCAAACAACTGGGCAATCTCAGCGCCTTCTTGAGAGGTAAAGGCCTGATTTCCGATATTACGTCGATGACGCTAATGAATGCCGGTGACAAGTTTGACCGGTTTGGGGTTCAGAAAGACCCGGATGCGAAATTCAACGCACTGGAGTATTTCGCCACGCAACTGGACACGATTCAGAACAACAGTATCAGGGGTGACAAGTACGCTGTCGGCCTGATCCCGGAATACAAGACGGCGATCTACGTGCTGCAAAATTTACACACTTACGGCAAGGGTAACGGAACGACGGTGCCGACCGACAAGGGCGTCAGCTCCAAGGCGTGACGCCCGATTGCCCTGGCCCACTCAACGTGTCGAATGGGCCAGGTATCGGTTACCGGTCAAGCAACTCCATGACTTCTTCCGGGTAACGTAAGCCAGCCGTGGCATTGACCGGGAATATCGCTTCCAGCGCTTGCAAGTCTTCGCCGCTGAGCTTCACATCCAGCGCGGCCACATTTTCTTCCAGGTATTTACGCTGTTTGGTTCCCGGAATCGGAATCACGTAATCGCCCTGAGCCAGTACCCATGCCAGCGCCAGTTGGCCGGCGGTCACGCCTTTTTCTGCGGCCAGGTCCTGCACTTGCCGCACCAGCAACAGGTTTTTGGCGAAATTCTCGCCTTGAAAACGCGGGCTGAAGCGCCGGTAGTCGTCTGCCGCGAAATCATCAGGGCTTTTCAGCGCGCCGGTGAGAAAGCCACGGCCCAAAGGGCTGTAGGGGACGAAGGCAACCCCCAGGCGCTGACACGCAGCCAGACAACCGTTTTCCTCCTGGTCACGGCTCCACAACGAATACTCACTTTGCAGCGCACTGATCGGATGAACCTTGTGTGCCCGCTCAAGCGTTGCGACCGAGGCCTCGCTCAACCCCAGGTACCGAACCTTACCGGCTTTCACCAGGTCGGCCATGGCACCGACGGTTTCCTCGATGGCCACCTGCGGATCGATGCGGTGCTGGTAGTACAAATCCAGGGTCTCGACACCGAGGCGCTTGAGGGTGCCGTCGATAGAGGCGCGAATGTACTCCGGTCGGCCGTTGACGCCCCGCGCTACCGGATTGCTCGGGTCGCGGACGATCCCGAATTTGCTGGCCAGAAACACCTGGTCGCGCTTGCCGACGATGGCCTTGCCGATCAGCTCCTCGTTGGTGTGCGGGCCGTACATGTCGGCGGTGTCGAGCAGGTTGATCCCCAGCTCCAGCGCGCGGTGCAGAGTGGCGGTGGCTTCGCGGATGTCCACGCCCGTCGTGTAGAAATCGGTCATGCCCATGCAGCCCAGACCCATCGCGCTGACGAGTGGACCGTTTTTGCCCAGTTGACGTGTTTGCATGAAATCAGCTCCCTGTGAATGTGGCGTCCATTGTTGACCTCGACAGAAACAAGATAAACCGGCTAAAACTGCTATCACTGTTCGTCATTTCTAAATAATCAGCCGGTAAGCAGAAGCAATGGACCGTTTTAACGCGATGCGCGTGTTCACCCGAATCGTCGAGCTGGGCGGTTTCGCCAAGGCGGCGGATAGCCTGCAATTACCCCGGGCCTCAGTGACCATTCTGATCAAGCAGCTAGAGGCGCATCTCGGTGTGCAGTTGCTGCAACGCACGACGCGGCAGATCAGCCTGACGCTCGATGGAGCGGCCTATTACCCTCGTTGCGTACGGTTGCTGGCAGACCTGGAGGAAACCGAAGCGGTGTTCAGCGCTGCACGCAATAACCCCAAGGGGCTGTTGCGCGTTGACATGCCGGCGGGCGTGGGACGCTTGATGGTGATCCCGGCATTACCGCAATTTACTGCTCGATATCCCTTGATCGAGCTGGAAATCGGCTTGAACGACCGGCCTGTCGACCTGATACGCGAAGGCGTCGATTGCGTATTGCGGGGCGGCGACTCACTGGACGATTCACTGGTGGCGCGGCCGTTGGCCATGCTGGACCAGGTCACGTGTGCCAGCCCCGACTACTTGAAGCGATTCGGGACGCCTCAGTGTCTGGCTGACCTTGAAGGCCATCAGATGGTGGAGTATTTCTCCAGCAGCAATGGCAAGCGTTTTGGGCTGGAATTCATGGTAGATGATCAGGTTCAGCTCATTAATCTGCCCAAGCAAGTCTCGGTCAACAGCGCCGATGGTTACCTGGCCGCTTGTGAGGCGGGGTATGGTCTGGTCCAGACCCCGTATTACCACGTAGCCCGCCAGCTGAGCGAAGGCCGTTTGTGTGAAGTCCTCAGGACGGTGCCGACACCGGGGATGCCACTGGCGGCGCTTTACCCGCCACACCGCCAGTTGTCCCGGCGGGTGAGGGTGTTTGTCGACTGGCTGGTGGAGCTTTGTGCGCAGCCGGGCAATGACTTTTATCGAAAAGACTCACGCGGCTGAGCGGGCTCTGTTCAGCGCTTCGGCGCTACTTTGCATGTTGGCGTTTTGCTGTAAATCGTCATGCAAGCGTTGCATGTGCGGGCAGTGCAGGTTGAGGTGACGAGACTGTACCCCTCGATGAAACAGTGCGAACCACCCATGGGTGTTTGATGCAGGCATCAGCCCGGTAAAGGTGAAGCCAAGGGCCGCCAAATTGCGAAAGTCCTGGGCAAAGTGCCGTGACAACTGAAGTTTGGTCGAGATCAGCCAGTGCCTGGGCAACTGCCGGATCTGCTCAAGCAGACGTTTGGTCAAACGCTGAATGACCATGTCGAATCTTTTATGGTGTTGCTTGAGTTGCAAGGGCAGAGAAGACGTCGTGTCCGGATGAGTCCCGAACACGGAACACAGGTGCTGCATAAACCCCCGGCAGCTGTCAGGCCATGGGATGTCGGGGAGTGGACGCGTATGTCCTTCGACGACATGACAACCCATCACGATGGTTTCCGGCAGCGGCTCAGCGAAGGGCGAAGGGACGTAGTCAGGAAGCAAACCCGTGCTGTGGAAGCCGATGTTTGCTGCCATGCGTTGCGTGTAGGGATGGTGTGTCACTTGTTTGATCGAGACGCTCTTGAACCCCATGGAACCTGACCGCGACAGCAACTCCCGTCCCAGGCGGGTCGCGATACTCTGCCCCTGAGCGGCGGGATGCACCACACTGAGGGCCAGCTCGGTGGTGTCCGCAGGTGTGTCATGGCACAACGCGGCATGCCCCAGAACGCGTACGTCGTCCACCGCCAGCATCGACTTCCAGCGCCCCTCGGCATTGTGCTGATTGATCATGTTCGGCAAGTAAACATCCGGTTGCACGTAATGATCGCCGTAGACCTCGCGAAACAACTGGCTCACGGCACGTGCATCGGATGGCCGATAGGGTCGAAAAATCAAATGCGGCATCATGCGGGCTCCGGCGACAGTGCGTCATACACGCGCAAGTCCAGGACCCGCAGTTGTTTGCCGGAGCGTGGGTGAAGCTTCAATGCGGTGACCGCACAGGACAACACTCGCAACTCCAACAGGCCTTCGCGGCACAGTTCCTCGATGGCGGGATAGTGTTCAACCAGCGCCGCGTACAACGCTTGGCACACCGGCACGGTGGCCATTGATAGCGCCGAGGGCACCCACTTCACACTCAAAATATCTTTGTAGCCGTCATGTTCGATCAGCAATTGCCATTGGTCGTTGTGGGCAATGCGCTGGACGATCTGCTGGATGTCATCGATCAGCAGCGACAGCACCCCGACGCGCACTCGCTGGCTGTGCGCGCTACGTCCCTTGAGGGCGAATTTTCGCTTCGGGGTTGAGCCGGGTTCGCGCCAGCACGCACGGTCGCCCACCGGATAACGCAGCAGTGGCATGAGCCGGCGAGTCAGATTGGTCACCACCAATAATCCGGTGCGATCGCATTCTTCGATGACTTCACCGGTGAGTTCATCGACGATCTCCAGCACGGTTTGTGGTTCAAACACCCGATGCTCGCCCAAGGCGCAGTCGCGGCCGCTGGCCCCGATAAGGCCGGCGTCTACACTGGCGTAGCCAATGGACGCAATGCGCACGTTGGGAAATACGTCGGTGAGGATTGTCACCTGCTGGGCAAACAGGCTTTCGCCGCCATACAGCAACGTATCAACCCCGCACAGTACTCGCCGATGCTGGTTCAGATAGGCAGCGAATCGCAGCAACTGTGCCGGGACGCCGACCAGCACGTTGATCTGATGCTGATCAATCGCATCGGCCAGTGCGTCCAGCTCGGCGTGTCCGGTAAACGGAAACTCGCAGATGGATCGCCTGACGTGTGCCAGGGAGTCGTGGATGAACAGAAAACTGGCGTAAAGATCTCCGGAAAAGAACAGATTGGCGACACGGTCGCCGTCATTCAGTTGAGAGGAGAAGCTTTCTCCAAATGCACTGACCAGTTCTTGCCATTCGCTATAGGTGTAAACGGACAGTTTGCCCTGGCTGGTTGTTCCGCCGGTTTGAAACAACAGCGCATCGTCGACCTTTGCGGTCAGAACCGGCCAATGACTCAAGTCATGGCTATCAGCCCAATAGTCCACCGCGTTGGTGAGCGGTATATCTTGTAACTTAATGCCCTGCGCTGGTAAGTGTTCCAGTTGCTGGCGGTAAAGTTTGAGTGTTGCCGTATATAAGACAGCAGTTGTTCGAGCGAATAAGTCGATTTCACTGGATTCTCTTTTTATCAGTCGTCTAGACGGTTAAAAACAAGTTGTGAGTAATTGGCGGTGTTTTTATTTTCGTTTATCGATAACCAACGGTGTTTTGCCGCTGTGTTTATTTCGAGTGAATGCTTGTTCCGTGCACACTTGAACTTCGACAGTGACCAGGTTGGCGTTTACGGCATTGGCCAGCGCTTCATGGCTCAGCAATGCGTTGCGAACCTGGTTGATGTCTGCATCCGTTAGAACGTTGAGTCGCTCGACGCCATCAGGGGTGTGGTCCAGAACAAGCTGAATGGGCGCGCCGACGCTATCCTGCAGAGCCGACGGCGAAATGAACTCCGTGCCCATTCGCACCAGTTTGCCGTGGCGCTGGAGCAGTTCGAAGCGAGGTGAGTCCAGCCCGCACGGACAGGCTCCGGGTATCCAGCGACCGGTGTCTCCAACGTCATACCGGCGCACGGTTTGGCCTTGCCGTGCTCGTGAAGTAAACAGCAGGCGACCGATCTCATTGGCCTGAACCGGTTCATCCTGTTCGATCTGCACGATTTCCAGATGCTGGGTATCGCACATCAAGTGAAACACCCCGTTCGCGGTGGCGGCGCACGCATGCCCCAAGGGGCCTGCATCGACGGAACCATAGATCGCCGAGCGGATCATCGAGACCCCGCAGCTTTCCATGAGGCTGAGGCTGGTTTGGCCCGGATGCTCGCCGCCAAGGAACACTTTGCTGATACCTGCATACCTGCGGAGTCGAGCCTGCTCGTTGAAGAACAGACGATGCAAGGTGCTCGGCATGCCAATCAGTACGGTGACACGCTGGTCAACGATCAGTTGGGCGATTTCGCTGAAGTCATCGTCCTGGGGCGCACCCATGGGGAAATGTGTGACGCCCATCTGTTCCAGTATTTTGGTAAAACTGAGGAACCCTCCGTACAGGCTGCCACCGTAAAACAGGTTCATGACCCGGTCCTGTGCAGGATCGAGCCCGGCGGCGAACAGGCCGTCGGCCGCTGCGCGCATCTGCCGTTGAAAGTCGCGATAGCTGAAACCGGCGAGGGCCGGAGTGCCGCTGCTGCCTCCAGAGCGAAAATACAATTGCGCTGCGGTGCCCATCGGCTGGGTTGTGAAGGCGTTTTTGTCCATGATCGGCGCATGAGTGGTGTCGGGGGCGGAGGGGACCGGGTCGAGCGTTGCACGGCCCGTCAGCACATCAGGTGCCAGACTCACCGAGAGACGGCGACTCAGACGCGTCAACGCGTAGACACCATCATGCGGCTCACCGGCATAGCCGTCATGAATCCCCGCGCAAGGCGCAATACGGGTGACCCCAGCGTTGACCAGCGTTCGCACAAGTCCTGGCGTTTCTGTCGCAGAGCAAATCAGTGCGCAGCTTTGCAGGACCGTGCGCCAGGGCAATAGTGTCTCGGTGATCAAGTGTTGCGGCACGGGTTTGAGCAGCAGCGTACGAAACAGCGGCGAAGGCGCAAGCGTCTGATGATGTTCCCAGATGATCCGCCATCCGTGGCCGGCCCAGACCTGGCCGCTCTGGTTCGCAAAACAGTAATCCAGTTGCGCGATGGCCGTGCGGGTGGTGATCTCGCACGCTTCCTGGTCCGTGGGCACCAGCGCCGGCCAGTGCGATGCACGACGCTTGAAGGCTTCGCTCAAACGTTCGCCCAGGTCCTGCAGGATGGCCGGATCATTGCTGTCCACCAGCACCCATTGCGGACTGGAACACGCTTGTTGATCCAGGCTGCACACCTCATCCACCAACGCATCCAGCGCCGAAGGGCTGGCCGCGTCAGGCGACAGATAAGCGAAACTGATCCGGTGCCCCCAATCGATCCAGCGACATCCGGCGGGGATCTGCTGACGAATAGCTTTGAGCGCCTTTTCACCGCCCCAGGCTGATACGCCATCGGCCTGAGCGCAGAGTTCGGCTATCCGGGAAGTGCCCACGGGCAGCACCGCGACGAACTCGGCAAGCCTGCCACGGGTGTCGCACTTCACCAAGGCAGCCAGCAATTGCGCAGTCAAACCCGCATCGCTGGTGCTGGGGCGTAACCAGTTGATGTTACCGGCCAGCAGGCTTTCGAGAACCGCGCAGAACGCGAGCATCGGCGCATTGCCTGGCGTCACATGCACCACCAGTCCCAAGGGGTGCCAGCTTTCAAAGTGTGGCTGCTGGTAGTCGATACGCCTCAGCGAACGGGGTTGCGAACCCAGTTCTCGCTCCAGCTTCATGTTCAGGTTGTTGCGCTGGCAGAACTCGATCAGCCCCTGACGTTGATCGTCGTCCAGAGGCAGGTTAAGGCTGCGAGTCTGTAATTGCGTGGCGAAACGAGCCGCGGCTTCGATGACGGTCTCGCTGTCGATCGGTGCAGAAAGCAACCCGTGCAATTGTTTTCGAAGCCTGTCGAGGGCGATTTGCGGGGTGACGTCGTCACGCAGTTGGCCATTGATGAGGTACATATCAAGCCCCTCCCAACAATTCGGAAGCCGCCATGGCGCAGCTGCGACTGGTGGTGGTGCCAGCGCGTCCGTGCAGCTCGAACCAATCGGTCGTCAGGCCGCATCCGCAGTGTGCGCCGGGGTGTAATGTCGCCAGATCGCCCATGACCACCGCGTGAGCAGGGCTTGACGAAATGTACGGGGAGACGAATTCCAGCAAGCCGCGCTGGCCGTATGGCTGGACCGTGAAATCGGATGGGTTGCGCACGAAAACCTTCGAGTAAATGGGGGCATGAAAATGATGGCGGGCACATTGGATATAGGGCACGGCATGCTCAACGGCACCGTAGCCATCCCGACAGCGGGACAGGTCGATACCTAATTGCCGATTGATTCGGGCGTACAGTTCAAGCAGGGGAATCTCTTGTGCTGCCTGGGTTTTCCAGCCGCCCCCCAAAAACACCAATGACTGAGCGGGAAGCTCAAGATTCGGTGCGCAGGTGTTTTCCATGTGCTGTAGCGCATGGGAAAGGAACGCCGGAAATCCAAGAATCCGCACGGGCAATCCCTCGTCGGCAAACTCCTGCAAGGCGCGAATCACGCCAAACAGGTCGAACTCGTGACTTTTACCCGTCCGGCGTAATCCGTAGACGACCCGATTGACGGGCGCATAGCTGCAGAGAAACTGGTCGGTGTAAGCGGTGCCCAAGGTGATGGCAGCCTCGGGCTCGTAGCTCAGGAGCAAATAATTGCAGGGGCTGTGCGGAGTATCCCAGCCGTAATGCCGGAAAATGTGGCTCACCATGCCTTGAGCCGCTGCCATGCTGCGAGGGTCATAGCGCATGCGACTTTTCTGGCCGCTGGTGCCCGATGAGGTCAGCTCCAGCGCGCCTTCGCCAGTGGGGCCGAACAACAAGCGACGTTTGAAATAGTTGGCGAAAATCGGTGGCAACCTGGACCAGTCATCCAGTGTCTCCAGATCCTTTGCATCGAGCCCGTTAGCGTTTAGCCAGCGTTCGTAGCCAGGCGTGTGGTGACAATGAAACAGGCTGATTTCCCCCATCGCCTGGTCAAACAGGCCCTCGGGTACGGAATCCAGGCAATAGGGTTGCGTTAACGCGCAGAGCGCATCGGTGTGGGGTAAATGGATCATCAAAAGACCTACTGTGTGGTGTCAGACGGCAAGCGCGATGTGAGAGCGCCGCAGAAACAGGCGTAGGGGTGCCAGGCTCAGAAGCCCCGCGATACCCGCCATCCAAGCGAAGGAATCGTGGCTGTCACCGGCACCGGCGGCCGCAATAAGCGAGCCGCCGCCGCCCATGACGGCGATCGAGATCATGCCGATCATGGCCGAGACCAGGCCTTTGCTGTCGTCGCTGGCGAACAGCGCTAGCCGGTACAGTGCGGCGTTACTCATGCCAAGCCCAACGGCGTACAGCGCCAGACAGCTGATCAGCACGACTGTCGAAACGCCGTAGACGCTGACGGCGACTAACGCGATGAGGCCGCTGCAAAACGGCCAAAGCGCGTATCGAATCAGTTGTGGCAGTTCAACGTTGGCAATCAGTCGGTTGAGGATCAGATTGCCGAGAATGACGGCCGCAAACACCGGGATTTGCCACAGGCCATAGTGCAGCGTTGAAAGCCCCTGGTTGTGGATCAGCAAGAGCGGCGCCAACCCGATCCAGGCAATCAAGGGCAGGCTCATCACGCCCAGCGCGACTGCGGCGCAAAGGAATGGCGGGTTAGTCAGCAACGCGACATAGCGGCACACGGTGCTGTGCCATTCAAAGCGCACTGCTTCCAGTCGCTGACCGTCGTGGCGCAAGGTGCCCACGGTTTCCGGCATGAACAAATAAAGCCCGAGCCAGACCATCACGCCGCCGAGACCCAGCAGTAAAAACAGCTCCCGCCAAGACAACCATTCCAGCAGCAGACTGCCGAGCAATGGCCCCAGCAGCGGGGAGAGCAGCGCAACGTTCCCCAACAACGCCATGATTTTGACCGCGTCGGCTTCGCAGAAAACTTCTTGCAGGGCCGGGTAGCTGACCGCGATGACAAACCCCAACCCCATGCCCTGAATCAGTCGCAAGCCGTTGAACGCATAAATGCTTTGCGCGTTGAACGCGGCGGCACAGGCCAGGGCGAATACCGCACAACCGATGAGCAACATCCGGCGGCGGCCGAAATGATCGGACAGCGGGCCGATAAGCCATTGCAGAAGAATGCCGCCGGCCAGATAAAGATTGAAGGCGTAGGGGACATGATCAGGGCTGGCATCCAGTTGTCGGGTGACGGTCAACATGGCCGGCATGATCATGTCGCTGGCCATATAGGTCAGCAGTTCGAAAAAAGTTATTGCAAGGCAAAAGCCAAACAAATGGTGAGGGCTGATATTGATTAAAGGCTTGTGCATGGCATCCCTGTTCCTGCTCGAAGTTTAATAACGGGTTTATTGCGATGCACCGAGAGTAATCATCGAATATGAATAGCTCAAATGATCGATTAAGACCGAAAGCTTCAATGGTTATCGCTATGTTTCGACGTGCACAGGGACGGAAACAAGAAGTGAATACCCATGTACGAAAAATGCCCGCGACAGGGCAGGCATTTGTTCAGTAGTTATTGGGTGGGGTATATGTCTTACGAATGAATATTCAATTATTCACGCTTTATGGCACAACCAACCATTATCGATGCTGGTAATACCCCGGCCCGCCACGGTCGTAATGGTGACCGCCGTGCCAGCCACCGTGGGGGAAAACGATGCAGCCGCTCAGGGTCAGGAGAGCGAGCAGGGGAATCAGCAGTGTGATTCGACGGAACATTTCAAAATCCTCATGGTTATCGCCGCTATGAAGCCAAAACTCTTCATCGGCTGTAACATGAGACCCCGTTTGTAGCGTCCCATCCCCGCAGAAACGTAGGGGCTTGGCATGCGTTCTGATACAAATCGGATACATTTTTCAGGTTCAGGAACTCGCAATGACTCAGTCGCAACGTTTGAAATACTCGATTCTGATCTCCCTCGTGGTGTTGGGGATCATGTTCGGCCTTTCGTATCTGCAAAACGCAGGCGTCATCAGCGAGAAGCTGTTTCAGTACATCGCCATCGGCGTGGCGGTGATCGTGGTGGTGATCAATGGTGTGATGCGCCGCAAGGTCAAACCCTGAGCGACGCATCTTGCGCGGATCACTCGCGTTGGAGCATGGCTGCAGCGTGCGGATGCAGGCTGTAGCTTTTGTCCGGATTGAGGGTGATCACGCCCTCGCTGCACAAACGTTTCAATACTTCCCGCACACTGAGAAAGGACAGGGGAATATCCAGGTCCAGCAAGTGGCTATGCACGCCGCGCACGCCAAGGCTACGGTCGCTTTCGGCGGCGGTCAGCAAGGCGTCGATGACTTTCAGGCGGATCAGACTGGTTCGCAGACCATAGCTTTTGAGCAGCAGCCTGATCCGCTCGTTGCCATTGCGCTCGTTGCGTTGACTGAAAACACCTGAGCCCATGGCAGTGCCCTTTGGCGCATTGCTACCGTCCGTTGGCAGTTGCGAGTTGTACATGCAAAAACTCCTTTTCCGAGCCGGCCAGGAAATGTGATGGGTGCTCTCACTCAATAAGACGTACGAGCAGGGCAAATAGTGAAGCCCCGAATGTAGAAAATTTGTCGCCGTCACGTCAGCGGCCTGTGAGATGCCCGTGTAAGTCGCCTTTCACAGCCTAAATTTTTGTCCTTTGTTTCGTTTCGAAGGCCGCACCCCGCAAAGGGTCGCGGCCTTCAGCTTTTCGGGGCTTGTTGCGGAATGGAATTGAGGACCGGATTACCATCTTTGTTGCGGGTCAGGTAGACCGGCAATACCTTGGGCAGGGAAGCCACCAGGTTGTTGAGCTCTTTGATGTTGTAGATGCCGCCGATGCGAATCGAGCCGGTACTGTGGTCGGCCATCATCACCGGCTTGCTCAAGTAGCGATTGATCAATGGCAATGCGTCGGTCAGCGCCAGATCATCGAGCACCAGTTTTCCGCTACGCCAGGCCAGCGAGTTGTCATTGTCGTAGGTCTGACTGATCCGGGGAGTAAAGTCGCCGCGTCTATAGCTCGCCTGCATTGCTGGCTCGAGGCGCAAACCGTCACCCGCAACGGCGTCATTACTGCTCACCAACACCGAACCTTGTATCAGGTTCACCCGTACCTGATCTTCATACATCCAGACGTTGAATTGGGTTCCGGTGACCCGAATCCTGCCTTCGGCCGCTTTGACAATGAAGGGGTGTTCAGTGTCATGGCTGACGCTGAAGAAGGCTTCGCCTTTTTTCAGCGTGATCCGACGTTGATCCTTGTAGTTGCTGAACGTCAGCTCACTGCCCAGGTTCAGTTCCACCTGACTGCCATCGCTCAGGGTGACCTGGCAGACATTGTCGTTCGCCTCGAAATGTTGGTAGGAGTTGGGTAGCCAGCCCAGGTTCCAGCCGCTATAGGCCGCCAGCGGCAACGCCATGGCGCAAACCGCGGCAGCGATACCGAAGGTGCGCCAAGGCGTAACAGGTTTGGCGCGGACCATCGGCACCACGGTGGCTGGACGGGGCAGGTCCCCCGCGACATTCCAGATCTCCAGCATGGCCTCGTACTCGAACGCGTGAAGCGGATGAGCGTCATGCCATTGCTCGAATGCCAGCCGCTCTTGAGCGGTGCAATCGTTGGCGTGCAGACGCATGCACCAATGCGCAGCAGCGTCGGTGATTGCGTCATCCTGGGCTTGCGAGAGTGAGTTGTCGGTCATTGACCCATCCTGATTTCCCGCATTCTAACCTTGAGGGGAAGTCTGCGAGAACAACCGTCATGGCAATTACCCATCAACTGAGAATTTATTGTTCTGATTCACGGGGTGCTGGTGTGCAGTTGGCGCCCCATATGGCTGATGAGCCATGCAACGCTGTCGGCGTTGCCGAGTTGCACCTTGAGTCTGACCAGTGGATCTCGCTTGAAAATCTTGCGGGCAGCGCTCAGGTTTTCTCCGCCGGTCAAGGTCAATAGATGCGCTTTTACCCGATCAGTATTTTCATATGAAGTGCTGCCCGGATCCTCCCACACACCGGTATCAGGATCCTCGGTCATGAACAGCTGGGTAAGGGGAGTCTTGATCGAGAGTGCGGTGTCCTGAAGCGTGGTCAACGCGTCCTTGAGGTCACTGGCAGTTGCGCTGGCTTGTCCAATCAGATGGGGAAATGGCCTGCTGGAATCGAGGTAAGCGATGTCTTCGGTTTTGCAGACGATATGGGAAAGCTCATGAATAAGGGTGACTGCTTGAGCATGGGTTTTGATAGGGAAGGCAGGCTCGGAAAGATGTTTGCGGTAGAACTCGAAACCGGTGTCGAAGAACTTTTCTGCCAGATAGATTTTCCGCTTCGCATCCGTTGGAACGATAAAACCGAATGTTGTTGCCGCGCCATCGAGCACCCTGCCGATTGCAAAACGATTGGTTTTCGGCTTTCTGAGTGAGGGGTCCAACAAGGCCGCAAAAATGTCAGTCATGACTTTTTCAAGCTGCTCCACATGCGTGGACTGCACTTGCGGTACGTCAATGAAATCCATGATGAGTTGATGCACGGGGGTAACGGTCTTGTCGGAAGACTTCAGCAATTGCAGGTTTTGAAAGCAGTTCCAGGCATAGGTGGTTGCCAGGTCCAGCGCTTCGTCAATCTGGCGGGCCTTTTGCGGAAACAGTCGACGGATTTCGCGCATTCCATTGGCATCGACGTTCATGCCCCCCCAAACCGAAGATACGGTGCGCCACCGATCGCTGATGCTGAAGCGGGGCGCTGGCGTTTGCCTATCCAGAACCCATTGTTTCGACACGTTCTGACTCAGCCGAGGACCGTGAACGTTGGTGTGGGCGATGCGCCAGTGTGTGCCGCGCTTTGCGACCGGATATACCTTTCCTTCAACCGGTGCGTAGGTTTTATTTGTCGTCGGATGGGTATAGAGGCCGAGACTCGAATTTAATGTGAGCGAATTCAGGTCCACATCCAGGCTTTCATGACGCTTCAACTGCGTACGTTCGGGGGCTGTAATGGCGACATCCTGCCATTTGAAGCGGGTATCGGGCGTTGCTGGCGCCGGTGCAGTTAACGTTGAAGATGGCTTCGCTTGCGATTCCAGCGACAGTCGCAACGTGGCGAGTTGTGCGATGCCGCTGATAAATTCCTTTAACGCCGCTCCCCATTTGTGCGTTTGAAGGTCTTCGGCGGACTGCTTGATGTCTCGGTAACTGCGCCACACCGTAATCGGGTAGGCAAGCTTGCCCATCACGAACGTAAATGCCCCTTGCAGATCTTCACCGAGCACATGCTTGATGGTTGCCCATTCGCTCTGCTTTTTGTCATCGGCCTGACAACCGAGCAATCGTGCCAATAAATCGGCATTGTCGTTGAACAAATGTCCGAACAGATTGCCCTTGATCGGGTTGGACGCCAGCCTCACCTCGGCGAGGCGGCTATTGGAGGTCGCCATCCTGAGTTCAAGCAGTATCCGTTCAGGCTGCGGGAGGTTCATGAGTACCCAGTCGAGCAGATCGCCGCGTGTCTTCAGTTCGGTCACCAGTTGTGTTTCATTTTTATATTCTTTCACCCCGTGACCGGGGCTATGAGGCGCGACAAGGACCTGTGGCGCGGAGCTGTCAGCCGATGAGCCAATCAGATAGACGCCTGGCACCTTGATCGCCTGTTCACGCTTGATGCCCAGGAGCTCAAGTGGGCGGATGATCGCGTGGGCACCGTCGACTGCCGCGCGGGCGATAGCGTCAGGCATGTCCATGACTTGGCGTATCAGATCAAACCCGGTCTCGCTGAGGCGCTCCTGCAATTTTTCCGTGTGGGCGTAATGCATCAGTTGCCAGGGTAATTGCGTGTAAAAACGCTTCCTGCGGTCCTTGGCATTCGCCTGGGTGTCTGCAAAGGCTTCGTTCAATGTCTTTTGTTGAAGTTCACCCAGCTTCAAGTTTCGTACCAGGTCCCTGATGTAGCTTTGGTCCATATCCTGAGGGATCGCGGTGTTATCAAGCGACACCAGTTTGAAATGGATTTTGTCCAGATCCTTGAAATGGGTCAGTGCAAAGTCAGTCAGGGTTTGGGTGCTGGCTGCAGACCTCGAGCGCTTGTCGATCTGTATCTGGACCTTATCCGGATCGATGTCGAACGTATCTGCCTTGAGTTGTTTTTCAAGTGCATCGTGCGCCGTGCGTGCCAGGGAGCTTATGCCGGTGAGGTAGTCCTGATCGTTGGTCACGTTGTTGAGGTATTGCTGAAGCAACTCCCCGTGCAATATCTGGTCTTGAATGGACGCCTTGGCCAGCCATGCCGGCAGTTTTTGCTGAGTGATCAGGGATTGGGCAATGTCCGTCGCGCGGTCTAGCCCGGTCATCGGTTGGCGCAAGGCCACCAGCTTCAGGAGACTGGCCAGGGGCGTCGCGGGAAGCTTCGTGGCCAGCGCACGGATGACGCACGCCTGGTCCAGCTGGACATAGGGCTTTTGCACGTGATCGAGAAAATGCTCATCTATTCGTTGCAGCGACGCCAGGGTGTAAGTCCGCCCAGCCACTCTCTCGCTGCGTCCAAGGTTCTCCAGAAGGGAGGGGCGATCATCGGTGTCCTTGAGGCGTCGATCGAGCTCGTTCAGCAACGGAGTCAATGCCCTGAAAGCTTCAAATCCCAAGGCCGGCGTCCACAAAATCGCCTTGCCCGAATGCTTCGGGTCCAGGCCTCCACGTTCCGTCAGCACAAAACAACTGGCCAGTTTCAACGGGGCTGTGGTCCCACTTGCCTTCAATGCCAAGGAAAATACGTCCGGCAAAAACCCGTTCAATGCCGCTCGCTGCAGGCGTGCCGGGGTATCAAGCACGGTGCTGATGATTGCCTGTTCCGTCGCACTCAGGGTGCGCATGACGCTGTGCAGCTTCAACTCGCTGCGCAATGCCGTTGACAGGGTTTGAGTGAAACGCGATTGCAGGCTCCCAAGCGAGGAATTGAAGATGCGCTGCACTTCGGCAATCGTTCGAGTTGTCGCGGGAATGGCCGGCTGGTTTTCGAGCAGTAGGTCGAGCGGCCGCTTAACGGTGGAAAGAAGGGCCTGATGCTCTTTGGCCGACTCGCCGTGAACAGTGGCAGGTTGCGCGCTAAGGCGCCGGTCTGCGTGTGTGCTCCAGCGTCCTTCGGCATCGGCAGCCAGCAGGCGATCGTCGATCAGTCCGCGGACATCGAGTGCCTTGTCGAACAAGGCTCGGGGATCCTGCGTGCCTTCGCTTTCACGGTATTCGCTCAGCGCATAGGCCAGATTCTCGCGTTGTTTGCCAAGGATGTCGGTCATCAACTGTTCAAACACCGGGCCGATGATCGGTTCACCGACAATCACTTGTTCATCCGGCTTCATTGAAAGAAACGTAGCGCGTTCGTCTAACGACATGAAGTTGAGCAGCGTGTCTTCATGCCCTTGGGTTTTCAACATCTGCGCGACGATTTTCCCGACAGCGAGCAGGTCGCTCGCAGCCTCGATGCCTCTGGAAGGGGTGTACAGAAAATCCAACGCGTCGCTGCTGCCGATCATCACAGTGGAGGCGAGCTCCACGTAATGCTTGAAGGGGGCGGTGACACGGACTTTTTCGGCACGAAGAGGATCGTCGATGTCAGGTTCAAGGCTGAGGTTCATCAGCCGCAGGTATTGCTGCGTCGTTAGAACACGTTGTTGACGCTGTAGCAAAAGCTTCAGGTGAAAGGTATCGCGCAAGCCCTCGGCAAAAACCTTCCGGCGTGATTGCCCATCGTTCATCGGTGTGTTCCAGAACGTCTTGAGCAGGTCTTGCAAGCGCGGGGTCAACGTTTGTGCGATCTCTTTGACTGCACTTTCCCAGGCCTGGTTATCGGCGGCGCTGCTCACGCTGTGCAGGGGGTTGGAAAAAACTCTGGTATCGCCAGTGGGCCACTGATGGGTCAGGTAGTAATGCAGCAGGGTATCGCTCAGTGAATGCGAGGAAAGCAATTGCTGGTCATCGCTGCCGATGACAAAGCTCTTCAGTCGGGTAAGGCGCTGGTCCAGTGTGGGGAACGGTTCATGCAGCGCGGTCTTGAGGGTCTCGTCCAGCATCGATTGCAGCGTTGGCAGCTTGAGCAACTCGCCCATCATCGTCCTGATGTTCTGAGCCTGATTGCGCTCGAGGGTGAGCTCCTGGGTCTGGAACACCGCACCTGCGATGGCTTGCGTGGCAATGTCTGGCGCGGTGGCGGCGGGTAAAGCGCTGCGTTGTTCGATGGAGAGAAAACGCAATAATTCACGCTTCCCAGTGGGCTGTGCCAACCATTCCTTGAGTTTGCTTTTGAGGCCCTTCATGTCCGCGAATTTGATCAGGCCTTTCCACGGTGTGTAGAGCGTGACTTCTCCATCGTTGGGCCGGCTCATGGCAAAAGCGCCGGCCAGGAGGATGCCAGGCGCATCAGGTACGCTTAAAAGCAGCTGGTCGACGTGCATGGGCTCGCTGTTGGCGATACGGGCTGCATGCGTCGCCAGATAAACAGCATTCAACCACTTCAGGTCATCAAGCGTGAAAGACAGTGCCTTTTCGCGTTCACCGGGCTGTTTGGCTTTAGATGCAAGTGCTGCCTCGTCGAAAAAATACGGCAGTGTGGGAGCAGACATGGTTTTTCCTCGAAGTGCTGCGATCGGCGGGTAATCGCAGGCCGTTGGATTGAGGAAAAACAGTACGGTCAATGGAAGGCTCGGGTGCGGTACATATTGCTTGATGCGAACAGGCTGGCGAGACTTGACAGGACGCCGGTAGAACAGCGCTTAATCGACAACTGTTTTGGGTTGCCCTGCAACCCGTTTCACCCTGTTGCCCGTACTCAATAATAAAACTGGAGCTTCAGATGACCGCAACGCCCGAAGTGGCCGTCAGTTCGAACACTCAAACGCTCGATTTCGACGCGCTCGTTCTTTTGCTTGAGCAGATTTTTCAGCGCCACGGCACCTCCGCCGATGTCGCCAGGACACTGGCCCTCAACTGCGCCGGCGCCGAACGCGATGGCGCCCATAGCCATGGCGTGTTCCGCATTCCCGGTTACGTGTCGACGCTCCAGAGCGGCTGGGTCAATGGCCAGGCTGTGCCGGTGGTCGAGGACGTGGCTTCGGGCTTTGTCCGGGTCGACGCCGGCAATGGTTTCGCGCAACCGGCCTTGGCGGCAGCACGCGCCTTGCTGGTGGAAAAGGCCCGCAGTGCTGGCATTGCGGTGCTGGCGATTCGTAATTCCCACCATTTCGCCGCCTTGTGGCCAGATGTCGAGCCTTTCGCCTATGAAGGCCTGGTGGCGCTGAGCGTGGTCAACAGCATGACCTGCGTGGTGCCGCACGGCGCCGATCGTCCGCTGTTCGGGACCAACCCGATTGCTTTCGCCGCTCCTCGGGCTGACGGCGATCCGATTGTCTTCGACCTGGCGACCAGCGCCATTGCCCATGGCGATGTGCAGATCGCCGCGCGCAAGGGCGAGCGTTTGCCGCCAGGCATGGGGGTGGACGGTCTCGGCCAGCCGACCCAGGACCCGAAAGCGATTCTTGAGGGCGGCGCGTTGCTGCCGTTTGGCGGCCATAAAGGTTCGGCGCTGTCGATGATGGTCGAGCTGTTGGCAGCGGCGTTGACCGGCGGCAATTTTTCCTTCGAGTTCGATTGGTCGAACCATCCGGGGGCCAAGACGCCGTGGACGGGCCAACTGCTGATCGTGATCGACCCGAGCAAGGCGGCCGGGCAGAATTTTGCCGAGCGCAGTCAGGAGCTGGTCCGGCAGATGCACGGTGTGGGGCTCAAGCGTTTGCCGGGGGATCGACGTCATCAACAACGGGCCAAGTCCAGCACTGAAGGCATTAAGCTCGATGCTCAGACGTTGGCGGATCTGCGGGAACTGGCCGGGCTCTGAGTCCTGCATACTCTCAGTCTGCATAAAAGCCGGGCATGAAAAAGGCGAGCTGCGTGCTCGCCTTTTTGCTGGGTACTGATTAAAACGGGGTCGCTTAACGCCGACCCAACAACAACCCGACTACCAGGCCGAAACCGGCAGAGATCGCCACGGTTTGCCACGGGTGACCACCGATATAGGTTTCAGTGGCTTCGACCGCCGGTTTGGTCCGGTCACGAACGCGGGTGACGGAGTCCCGAGCCTGTTGAAGTTTCTGGGCGATCTGCCCACGAAGCGTGTCCGCTTCCTCACCCACGAGCGAGGCACTGTTTTTGAGCAGTTTTTCCGATTCTTCGATCAGAGACTGAAGTTCGCTGAAGGCCTGATCCTTGATTTGATCTTCGGCGATTTGTGCGCGGGTTTTGCGGGCCATTGAGGTACTCCTTGCAGATAAATGGACAGTGAACAGTGGAGTCTGTCGTCAGCGAAAAAGTTGCAGTGGATTTTCGCGCTGCCCCCACCTTGACGAAAAATCCTGAGTCGGAGATATCCTCCTACAGTGTAAGATGTCGCCTATTTTACGCAGCAGGTAACTCCCATGAGCTTCAATCTGGCCGACAAACCCCTTGCCGAGCGCGCTGCGCTGGAAGATGAGAAATCCCGTCTGTTCGATCTATGGCAAAGCAACCTGGGCAAGTCCAAGGGCGAAGCCGCGCGGTTGTTCGGTGAACGCGCCAAGCGCAAAGGCAAATGGGCCGAGTGGGTCCGTGCCGAACTTGACGGCATGTCACCCCCGGAATTTGCGAACATGGTGCGCAGCGAAGTCAATCGCCTGATGGCTGCCAAGTAGCGTTCGCAAAACTCGCGACAATCGCTTCCCGTACTTTCAGCACCACCGGATCGAGCTGTGTACTGGTGCGCCAGCCCAGTTCGATCGGGTATCGCGGCAACGCCAGAGGGCAGGGCAGCAGTGCCAGTCCGCTGAGCGCTGCAATGCTTTGGGCTGCATGGGCCGGAATGGTCGCCACGGCCTGACTGCCCTTGAGCAAGTGCGGCAACGCGGCAAAGTGTGTGGTCGAAGCACATACCCGCCGAGTCAACCCCAGCGCCGCCAGCCCTTCATCGGTGATCCCGATAAAGCCGCCCGACGACACCAGAATGTGCTCGCGGGCGACGAACTCATCAAGGCTGAGGGTCTGCTGCCCCACGGCCAGGCTGAGCGGGTCCGCCAGGCACAGATAGCCGCCTTCTCCCAGCACCTGACGGCTGAGCAAGCGCTCGGCAAACCCACCGGCGGTAATCGCCAGATCAATGCTGCGTTCCATCAACGCTTGCGCGACGATCTGACTGTGGGTCTGACGAAAGATTAGCCGTAGCTTCGGCGCGACGCGGGCGATTTCTTCGATCAGCCGGCGGCCATAAGCGATTTCGAAATCATCGGACATACCCACGGTCACCGAGCGCCCGTCGTAATGGTGGGCGGCCGGATCGACCATCTCCAGGCTCTGCCGGCATTTGTTGAGGGCATCGCTGACCACCGGTTTCAACTGGTTGGCCTTGAGCGTGGGCGCGAGTCCGCGGCCTGTGCGCACGAACAACTGATCGCCATACACCTCGCGCAGCCTTCGCAGTGCCGCGCTGACCGCCGATTGCGTCACGCCCAGACGCAACGCGGCCCGGCTAGCGCTGGACTCCTCGTGGAGCGCTTCGAAGACTTTCAGCAGGTTGAGATCGACGGTAGCGATATTCATTTGGTTCATATCATTCAGCAGCAAACGGGGCTTTATTCATGATCCTATGGCGCCGGAGAATGAGCAACACCTCATTGTTTTCGGAGTTACTGCGATGCCCAAGTCAATCGTTGCTGCACTGCAAATCGGCGCCTTGCCCGGTGGCAAGGCCGAGACCCTGGAACAGATCCTTTCTTGGGAAAACGCGATTATCGAATCCGGCGCTGCGCTGGTGGTCATGCCCGAAGCGTTGCTCGGCGGTTACCCCAAAGGCGAGGGCTTTGGCACTCAGTTGGGTTATCGCCTGCCGGAAGGGCGTGAAGCCTTTGCCCGGTACTTTGCCAATGCGATAGACGTGCCCGGCGGGGAAACCGAAGCGTTGGCCGGGCTGTCAGCGCGCACCGGCGCCAATCTGGTGATCGGTGTCATCGAACGCGCCGGCAGCACCTTGTTCTGCACTGCGTTGTATTTCGATCCGCAGGCCGGGCTGGTCGCCAAGCACCGCAAACTGATGCCCACCGGCACCGAACGGTTGATCTGGGGCAAAGGCGATGGCTCGACGTTACCGGTGATCGACAGTCAGGTCGGGCGGATCGGTGCGGTGATTTGCTGGGAAAACATGATGCCGCTGCTGCGCACCGCGATGTACGCCAAAGGCGTGGAGGTCTGGTGCGCGCCAACCGTGGATGAGCGGGAAATGTGGCAGGTCAGCATGCGCCATATCGCCCATGAAGGACGCTGCTTTGTGGTCAGCGCCTGTCAGGTTCAGGATTCACCGCACGCCTTGGGCGTGGAGATCGCCAACTGGCCGGCGGACCGCCCATTGATTGCCGGTGGCAGTGTGATCGTCGGGCCGATGGGCGACATTCTGGCGGGGCCGCTGCGTGACAGCACCGGTTTGCTCACCGCAGAAATCGACACCGATGACCTGATCCGCGCCCGTTACGACTACGACGTGGTCGGGCACTACGCGCGCCCGGACGTGTTTGAGTTAACCGTAGATGAGCGCGCCAAGCCGGGCGTGCGTTTCACCGCATAACCTCCTGTGGGATCGCCGCACCGCCGCTCCCACATTGGATCTTCAGTGCTGCTGTAGCCACTCTTCACGGGTGATTTCCCAGAGGTCTCTGGGGAATCGCCCGCTGACAAAGTCGCCCTCATCACTGTGGATCAAGCGCATGCCGGTGCGTTCCGAGAGTTTGCGCGAGCCGAGGTTGGGCGCTGCTTTCGGTACCCGCATCACGGATCGGCCGAGGGTTTCGAACCAGTACTCGGTGACCGCCGCACTGGCTTCGGTCATCAAGCCCTGACCTTGCCATTTTGGCCCAAGCCAGAAGCCGCGGTTGTTGTCCTGCTCATCCATCAGGCTGATATTGCCAATCAGTTGCTCCGGCGCCGACTTCAAGCGAATCGACCAGTGCCACTCTTTGCCGGCGGCAATCGCCGGCAACGCGATGTCACGCAGATAGGTCAGTGCGCCGTCGGCAGGGTACGGCCAAGGTACCAAGGCGTTGAGATAACGCACCACTTCCCAGTGTGGAAACTGTTGCTGGATGGCTTCGGCATCGGCCAACTCCAGCGGACGCAGGATTAAACGTTCGGTGTAGAGCGTGGGTGTGGCTTCCATGTTCTTTGTCGCTCCTTGAGTCGTGACTTACCAGGTGCCGGTCGTCGACGTTGGCAGGCTGAGTTTTCCAGTGTCCACGAAACGCAGGGTGCCGAACACGCCGCCCGCGAGTTTGCCGCGCAGGACGTAGGGCAGGTTGTCGAGGGTTTGGGTTTTACTCAGACCCAGGGTCTGGCGCAGCACCGAGAACGCCGAAACACTCACCGGAACAGTCAGTACGGTTTCGGAAAAACGTGCAATCGAGCCCGACTGATCGCTGACACCGGAGGCAAGTGGCTGGCCGTTGACTTCCAGGTCCAGGGCGACGCCGTTGTAATTGATGGCGGTTTCGTTGGGGTTTTGCACGCGTATTTTCACGGCAAAGCGTACTTCCATGTCCTGGCTTTGCAACGGCTCGATGCCGACGACATTGATGTTCAGTGGGTCGCGATTGGGCAGCAGGGCGCAGGCGCTCAGGGAGAGCAACAGCAATGAGAGGGATAAAGCGAGGAGTCTGCGCATGAAGGGTTCTCGACAGAAAAGGGACCAAACCGCTGACGGCTCGACCCTTGAGCAACGTTCAGCGGTTCACCTGTGCGACCACGCTCACTGTGAGGGGTTCGCCGCAAGCTGTCACTTCTTCAGTGGGAGCGAGCCTGCTCGCGAAGGCGGCCCAACATTCAACATCAATGTTGACTGATCCAGCGCTTTCGCGAGCAAGCCCGCTCCCACAGGGGGGCAGTGTGGTGTCAGCGGTTGACCAGCTTGGCCGGCAAGGCGATCACCAGAAAGCTGCTGAGAATCAGGCAGCCGGCAAAGAACCACAGCGCGCCGGCGCTGCTGCCGGTGACGTCGATGGCGACCCCCATCAGCGAGTTGCTGACCAACCCGGCGATGTTTGCCAACGAGCAGGCGAGAGCGAAGCCGGTGGCCGCCGCGGTGCCTTTGAGAAAGGTCGCTGGCAGACTGAAGAACACCGGCACCGCACCGATGATCGCCGCCGACGCAATGGCGAACAGTGCCACGGTCGCCACCACGTTGTGGACGAAGAACGGCGCACTGGCCATGGCGGCGGCGCCCACCAGAAACGGCACGATGATGTGCCAGCGACGTTCGCGGTGTTTGTCGGAGCTGGCGCCGATCAACAGCATGCCCAACAACGCGGCGATGCTCGGCAGCGCCGTGAGTACGCCGATGTGGAAGGTGTCGATGATGCCGGCATTGCGGATGAAGGTCGGCATCCAGAAACCCATGGCATAGGCACTGAGCAGGATCGAGAAGTCGATCCCGCCGAGCATCCAGACCTTCAGGTTGAAGAAGCCATCGCGAAAACTGTGTTTGCTGTCCCCGCCACTGGCCTCATCGGCGCGCAGTTCTTGCTCCAGCAGGTTTTTTTCATCGTCGTTGAGCCATTTGGCCTGGCGATAGTTGTTGGGCAGGGCCCAGAAGGTCAGCACGCCGAGCATGACACTCGGTACTGCTTCGATGAGGAACAGCCACTGCCAGCCATGCAGGCCGCCATAGTTATCGAAATAACCCATGACCCAACCGGACAGCGGGCCGCCAATCACGCTGGACAGTGGCAGGCCGATCATGAACAAGGCGATGATGCGGCCGCGTCGATAGGTCGGAAACCAGGTCGTCAGGTAATACAGAACGCCTGGCAGAAAGCCTGCTTCGGCGGCGCCGAGCAAGAAGCGCAGGATGTAGAACTGAGTGGTGGACGTCACGAGCATGGTGCAGGCCGACAGCAGGCCCCAGGTGATCATGATGCGGGCGATCCAGATCTTGGCACCGACTTTCTCCAGCACCAGGTTGCTCGGCACCTCGAACAGGATGTAGCCGACAAAAAACAGGCCGGCTCCGAGGCCGAAGGCGGTTTCGCTAAAGTGCAGTTGATCGAGCATCTGCAGTTTGGCGAAGCCGATATTGATCCGGTCGAGGTACGCGGCCAGGTAGCAGAAGCACAGGAAAGGGATCAGCTTCCAGGTGATCTTGTGGTAAAGCGCTTGAATCGGGTCGGCGACCGTGGTCGCGGGTGCTGCATTCGCAATGGGCATTGGGTGTCTCCTGGCGGTGACTTATGGTTTTTATACAGCCGCTTTTTTCCAGCGCTCTGGCGCGCTGAAAGCGGCGTCCAAAGGCAGTGTCAGAAGACTGAGGGCGTACCCGTAGGAGCAAAGCTTGCTCGCGATGAACCAGAGAACGCCGCGTTCAATCCTGATGAGCGCGTTATCGTTGACGTTGATCGCGAGCAAGCTTTGCTCCTACTGGGCTCGCTCCTCAGTTTTTACCAAGACCTGCGCTCTATGGCGCGGTTCTTGTGGTACGCATCAGCATTTCTCGAAGTGGGCGATGACCTCCTGCTTGCTGACGACATCGCCGTACTTGCTGTCGATGTCGAACAGGTTGGCTTCATGGGGCGCCGGATGCCGGTCGCCGACGCATTCGCGCACGACGATGGTGCGAAAACCGTGTTGCACGGCGTCCACCGCGGTCGCCCGAATGCAGCCGCTGGTGGAGCAACCGGCCAGCACCACGGTGTCGATGCCTTGGGCGTGCAGCATCGAGGCCAGGCTGCTGCCGAAAAAGGCACTGGCGTATTGCTTGCTGATCACCACTTCATCTTCCAGGGGTATTACCTCCTCGCAAAACGCCGCCAAGGGGTTGCCCTCGACCATATCTTTCATCACCGGGGCTTTTTTAACCCAGATGCCACCGTCGGCGAAATGGCCGGGATGGTAGCGAATATTGGTGTGCACCACCGGGATGCCCTGACGGCGGGCGCTGGCCAACAGTTCAACGCTTTCGGCCACGGCACTGACCACGCCGGGTGCGAACAGCGGCGCCCCTTCAGTGGTGTAGCCGCGCATGAAATCGATCATCAGCAACGCGGCTTTTTGGCCGAAACCGATGCGCTGGCCCCACACGCCCTGATAGTTGTCGTTGGCGGTTTGTTCGCTCATGTCGCTCACCTCTTAATAGGCGCCGGAGAGCAGGGCGCCTGCACCGGGAACAATCGGTTCCAGGTCCAGGGCCTTGAGCATGGCGTAGGTGGTGGCAATGGCGGCGGTGAGCACCGGTTTTCCGGTTTGCGCTTCGACTTGCGCCACCACCGGCAATGACTGCATCTGCACGCAGGCCGAGAGCACAATCACGTCGACGCCTTCCAGGTTCATGCCAGCCACGATGCCCGGCAGATTCGCCGGGTCGTGACGGGCCACGGCGAGGTTGTCGGGAATTTCCAGTGCGCGCCAGTCCACGACTTCGAAACCTTCTGCGCGGATGTAATCCACCACCAGTTCGGTCAGCGGTTTCATGTACGGCGCGACGATAGCGATGCGTTTGGCGCCCAGCACTTTCAGGCCTTCGATCAAGGCGCCGGCGCTGGTAATGACCGGCGCGTTGCCGTCGTTATCGGCGGTGGCCCTGCGCAGCCGCTGCTCGGATTTGCGGTGATAACCCAGCCCCATGGCCATGATCGCGACCAGGCACGCATAACCCAATACGTCGACTTTGGCGTCGGACAACTCCACGGCGCAACGGTCGGATTCGCCGTCCATCGCCGCCAGCTCTTCCTTGCGCACTTGCTTCATGCGCATGCGGCTGGAGTGAAAGGTGAAGCGTTCCGGGCGGATCAACTGACGCGCGGTGAGCATCGCCGGGATCTCGGTTTCCATCGTAGTGTTGGAGCTCGGCACGATCTGGCCGATGCGGTAAGGCGTGAGCATAAAAGTCTCCGGACTCGATTAGTTCAGGCGTGGGCCAAGGAAATCACCGAAGGCGCTGAAGAAGCCTTCGAGGTCATCCCAGGGAATCATGTGTCCGGCGTTTTCGACGTGGACACTGCGAATGTTCGGTTGCAGGTCGAGGATTTCCGCTTCGTCCTCGGGCTGAATAACACCACCACGGCCGGCGATCATCAGTAACGCCGGGGCCTGGAGTTTCGGCAGATCCTGATGGAAATCCACGTCGTGGAAATCGTTGAAGGCCCGCACGATTGCTGGTTCGTAGCAGGTGTGCAGCCATTCGGCGCGCAGTTGCAATTGTTCCTCGGACCAGGTGGCGCAGAAGGCGCGCATCGCATCAACGTCCATCCCGATCAAGGACTGGCGAATCGAATCGACATACCACGGCAGTTTGCTCGGATACTCGCGCCGGCCAGGGCCGGACACCGGTGGATCGATCAGCACCAAACGGCTCACCCCGGCCGGATGCAGCACAGCACTGCGCACCGCAAACCGCGCACCCATGGAGTGGCCGACCAGGTTGTAGTTGTTCAGCTTCATGGCTTTGGCGAAAGCGCCGATGTCGTCGGCGCAGGCGTCAGCGCTGTAGTCCAGTTCCGGGCCGGTTGAGGAGAGGCCGCGACCGCGAACGTCCAGCACGTAAGTGTCGAAATGATCGCCTAAGCGCTCCGCGACAAACCCCCAGGTAATCGCAGGGCTGGTGATGCCGGGAATCAGAATCAGCGCCGGACCTTTACCGCCATAGCGCAGGTAGTGCTGGCGAATGCCGTTGGCCTGGACGTTGCCGCCATGGATGAACGTACTCACGCGGCTACCCCCGATTTCAACGGCTGGGCGTACAGGTCATAGCCGTAAACCCAGGCCGGATCTTCCTGGGTGCGCAGCCAGGTGTTGGCGTTGGACACGGACTGCACGCGGGAGGCGCGTTCCTTGCGATTGGCTTCATAGAGTTCGAACGCGGTGCGGTAATCGCCGAGCCCGGTTTCCTGCAGGCAGCGCGTCAGCATCGCGGCGTCTTCGATGGCCATGCCGGCACCTTGTGCCATGTGCGGCTTCATCGGGTGGCACGCGTCACCCAGCAATACCAGTCGCCCACGGCTCCACAGCGGCAACGGGTTGCGGTTGCGCAACGGCCATTTGGTGACGCTTTCGGTGGATTCGATCAGCGCCTGGACCGTCGGGTGATAACCCTGGAACGCCTCAAACATTTCTTCGCGGCTGCTGTCGACGAACGCGCCCTGGAAATCCCATTCCGGATGCGGCACGCCGGTGACGTAGTAGTACTCGTCGCGCTTGCCGGTGGTGTAGTAGACCATCATGTGCCGATCCTCGGTCCACCACTTGATGCAGTCTTCGAACTTCAAATCGTATTTGGCCAGTTGATCGCCACGGATCAGCGCGCGATGCGCCACCCACCCGCTGTACAGCGGTTTTTCCGCGCCGAGCAACTCTTCACGGATCTTCGAATTGATGCCATCGGCGCCGATGACGATGTCGGCGTAGGTCACTTCGCCGTCACTGAAGGTCAGGCGTACCTGGTTGTCGGTTTCTTCCAGGGTTTCCAGGCGTTTGTTGAAGTGCACGGTGCCGGGTTTGATGGTCGACATCTGCAGCGCGTGCAGGTCGCCGCGGTGCACGGTGATGTAGGACGCACCGTATTCCTTGCGAGCGAAATCTCCCAATGGGATGCGTGACAGGTAATCGCCACTCAAGCCGTCACGGCTGAACCAGTGATCCGGATGTGAGCCCATCAGATCGAGCTGTTGCTCGATGCCCATGCGCCGGAAGATTTTCATGATGTTGGGACCCATGTGAATCCCGGCGCCGAGGCGGGAGAACTCGGGTGCCTGTTCATAGATGTCCACCTCGAACCCTGCTTGTTGCAGCAGCGTGGCAGCGGCGGCACCGCCCAGACCTGCACCGACGATGGCGATTTTTTGTGTTCTTGCCATGGGGCTTGTTCCTCTTCTTCGAATGGTCGCTGGCGGTGTCGCCGCAAGGTTTTTAAAGTGTATACGCTATAAAATTTAAAAAGAAAGGGCCGTTTGGAAAAAATAATTTTCAGGGTTATTTGTCTGTAGTCACCATATGTAACCAGTAAATATTAGATTTGTGTGGGTTTGTAACGTTGTGGTCTGACGCTTGCAGTCAGTCTTCTTTTAGGGTCTTATCACTTATAAATGGCGTATACACTGTAAAAACGCACTGGAGTGAGGCGGGGCGCTTCGACTTGGTGCACAACAGACGATCGAGGAGACACGAAATGCCGGTAAGCGATTGCGAATTGACCCAGATGTTCGAACACGTGTTGAAGCTGTCGAAGGTCGACCCGACCCAGAGCGTCGCCGTGCTCAAGAGCCATTATTCGAACCCGCGCACCGTGCGCGCCGCGATGGAGGCGGCGCAGCGTCTGGGGGCCAAGGTCTACGCGGTGGAGTTGCCTTCGTTCAACCATCCGACGGCCATGGGCAATGACATGACGGCCTACTGTGGCGATACCGCGCTGACCGGCAATATCGCGGCGCAGCGGGCGCTGGAAGCGGCGGACTTGATCGTCGACACGATGATGCTGCTGCACTCACCGGAGCAGGAGCAGATCCTCAAGACTGGCACGCGAATTCTATTGGCCGTCGAACCGCCGGAAGTCCTGGCGCGAATGCTCCCGACTGAGGCTGACAAGGTGCGGGTAATGGCGGCGGAGCAACTGCTCAAACAGGCCAAATCAATCCACGTCACCTCCCGCGCCGGCAGCAATTTCCACGCCGCGCTGGGGCAATATCCTTCAGTCACCGAATACGGTTTCGCTGATGAGCCGGGGCGCTGGGATCACTGGCCCAGCGGCTTTCTGTTCTCCTGGCCCAACGAAGAAACGGCTGAGGGCGTGCTGGTGCTGGATGTCGGCGACATTGTGCTGCCGTTCAAGAACTACACACGGGAGAAAATCACCCTGGAAATCGAGAAGGGTTTCATCACCTCGATCCACGGCGGTTTCGAGGCCGAATACCTGCGTGACTACATGAAGTATTTCAATGATCCCGAGGTTTACGGCATCTCCCACATTGGCTGGGGCTTGCAGCCACGGGCGCAGTGGACTGCCATGGGGTTGCACGACAAAAACGATGGCATGTGCATGGATGCCCGGGCGTTCTACGGCAACTTCCTGTTCTCCACCGGACCGAATACTGAAGTCGGTGGCACCCGCAAAACCCCGTGCCACCTGGATATCCCACTGCGCCATTGCGATGTGTACCTGGATGACCAGGCGGTGGTGATCGGCGGAGATGTGGTGGCGCCTGAGGCCTCCCGGGTTCGCTGAAATCAACTGTGTATGTGTTTGCTGAAACGCTGAAACCTGTAGGAGCAAGGCTTGCCCGCGATGGCGATCTCAAGTGCGCTATCGCGGGCAAGCCTTGCTCCTACGAAAAGCGGTTAAGGTGTTTGCCCAAACCGCTCTTGAGTCCACCCGCCAACCTGTCCATCATGCCTTCCCACTACACATCGTCTTTCGAGTCTGCCGTGCCTGAAACTCCTGATTCTTCCTACGTTTTCTCCGAACAAGTCGGGCATTTGCTGCGCAAGGCCTATCAACGGCACATGGCGATTTTTCAGCAGAACGTCGGCGACTCCCAGCTCACCGCGGTGCAGTTCGTCACCCTGTGCGCCGTGCGTGATCACGGCCCCAGTTCGCTGACTGAACTGGTCAAAGCCACAGCCGTGGACCAGGCAACCATTCGCGGCATCGTCGAGCGGCTCAAGGCCCGGGAACTGATCACCCTTGAACCCGACCCGCAGGACCGACGAAAAGTCATTGTCGGCTTGTCCGAAGCCGGTGATCGACTGGTGCAGCAAACCGTGCCTTGTGCCGGGAAAATCACTGAGCTGACCCTGAGTAACCTCAACCCCGCAGAGCGGGTGGCCGTGTTGTTTTTGCTGCGCAAAATGATCGACGACCCACAGGACTGATCACGGGTTCAAGTCTCTGGCATCGTTTTTGCTCTCTTTTCATGTAGTAACCACTTCACCACTCGAGTGTGTCGCGACGCCACAAACTGATGCTGGCCCGCGACCTTTTCTTCGATCTTTTGGTGTAGTGGATACTTCATCAACTGAATCGGGCGAAGCGAATGACAAGCCAGGAAATCACGGTAGCGCTTGAGGTCAACGGCCAAACCAGCACCGTCACCGCGATGGCGGATACGCCGTTATTGCTGATCCTGCGCAATGACCTGCAACTCAATGGCCCCAAGTACGGCTGCGGCTTGGGCGAGTGCGGCGCGTGCACGGTGATCATCGATGGCGTGGCGGCGCGCTCTTGCGTGTTTCCGCTGGCCGGCGCCGTGGACCGGCAGATCGTCACTCTCGAAGGGCTCGGCACCCGAGCCGATCCGCACCCGGTGCAGCAAGCCTTTATCGACGAACAGGCGGCGCAATGCGGCTACTGCCTCAACGGCATGATCATGACCGCAAAGGCCTTGCTCGACCGCATCCCGCACCCCAGCGAAACCCAGATCCGCAATGAACTCTCGGCCAACCTTTGCCGATGCGGCACCCATATCGAAATCCTCCGCGCGGTGCTGCGTGCCGCCCGTCAAACGCCTTGAACGTGGATCGATGACCATGACTGACGCAATCCCCTCCCGCGACCAATGGCTGGCCAAGACCGGCGTTCTGCTGATCGTCGACGACATCCTGCCGCCATCAGGCCCAGTGGCCAAAGGCGGTACGCCGCTGATCAAACCCAAGGAACTGGGGCTGTTCATCGCCATCAGCGATGACGGACGGGTGTATGCCTTCAACGGGCATGTCGACCTCGGTACCGGTATCCGCACTTCGCTGGCGCAGATCGTCGCCGAAGAACTGGACTTGCAACTGGAGCAAGTGTGCATGGTGCTGGGCGACACCGAGCGTGTGCCCAATCAGGGCGCGACCATTGCCAGCGCCACGCTGCAGATTTCCGCGATCCCGTTGCGCAATGCGGCTGCCGAGGCCCGGCGTTTTCTGCTGGCGCGGGCGGCAGAACGCTGGTCGGTGGAGGCGGGCAGTCTGAAGGTCGAGGCCGGGATAATTGTCGCGGCGGACGGACGCACCACGTCCTTCGCCGATCTGGTGCGCGGTGACCACGTTGAACTGCGCATCTCAGGCACTGCGCCACTCAAGTCTGCCGAAGACTATCAGCTGGTCGGCAAGGGCGCCGCGCGGGTGGATATTCCAGCCAAAGCCACCGGTGAACTGACATACGTCCACGACATGCGGGTGCCGGACATGCTCCACGGCCGGGTGATCCGCCCACCCTATGCTGGGCTCGATTGCGGTGACTTCGTCGGCAACAGCTTGCTGGATGTCGACGAGTCTTCCATCGCGCATCTTCCCGGAATCGTGGCGGTGGTGGTGATTCGTGATTTCGTCGGGGTGGTGGCGCTGCGCGAAGAACAGGCGATCAAGGCTGCCCAGGCGTTGAAAATCACATGGAAAGCCTGGAACCATAAATTGCCGGACATGAGTAATGTCGAGCAGGCCATCCGCGATAACCCGCGTGTGCAACGCGTCGTTCTCAATCAGGGCAATGTCGACGACGCCTTGGCCGGGGCCCATCAGCGTATGCCGCGAACGTATTTGTGGCCGTATCAGATGCACGGCTCCATCGGTCCCTCCTGTGGGTTGGCGGACTATCGGCCGTCGGGCACTCGCGTGTGGTCCGGTAGCCAGAATCCGCATTTGCTGCGGGCTGACCTGGCCTGGTTGCTGGAGTGCGCAGAAGAATCGATCGAGATTATTCGCATGGAAGCGTCGGGCTGTTATGGGCGTAACTGTGCCGACGATGTCTGCGCCGATGCCTTGCTGTTGTCCCGCGCCGTGGGCAAACCGGTGCGGGTGCAATTGACCCGGGAGCAGGAGCACCTGTGGGAACCCAAGGGCACCGCGCAACTGATGGACGTCGACGGCGGCTTGAACGCCGATGGCAGTGTGGCTGCTTACGATTTCCAGACCAGCTACCCGTCCAACGGCGCGCCGACCCTGGCCTTGCTATTGACCGGACGGGTCGAACCGGTGGCGGCGATGTTCGAAATGGGCGATCGCACGTCGATCCCGCCGTATGACTTCGAACACATGCGCGTGACCATCAATGACATGGCGCCGATTGTCCGGGCTTCATGGATGCGCGGAGTGTCGGCGCTGCCCAATACCTTCGCCCACGAGTCGTACATCGATGAACTCGCGTTCGCAGCGGGCGTCGATCCGGTGGAATACCGGCTGCGCTATCTGCACGATGAGCGCGCCATTGACTTGGTGAAGTCCACCGCCGAGCGCGCCGCCTGGACCCCGCGCACCGCGCCGATGCAAACCCCGAACGACGATCAGTTTCTGCGCGGTCGCGGCTTTGCCTACGCGCGCTACATCCACAGCAAGTTCCCCGGTTTTGGTGCGGCGTGGGCTGCGTGGGTGGCGGACGTGGCGGTGGATCGCCAGACCGGTGATGTGTCCGTCACGCGGGTGGTGATCGGTCATGACTCGGGGATGATGATCAACCCGGCGGGTGTGCAGCATCAGATCCACGGCAATGTCATTCAATCCACCAGTCGGGTGCTCAAGGAACGGGTGACTTTCGAGGAATCCACGGTGGCGAGCAAGGAGTGGGGCGGTTATCCGATCCTGACCTTCCCTGAAGTGCCGCAGATCGACGTATTGATGATGCCGCGTCAGGACCAGCCGCCCATGGGCGCTGGTGAGTCCGCCTCGGTGCCGAGCGCGGCGGCGATTGCCAACGCCATTTATGACGCCACCGGGATCCGGTTTCGCGAGCTGCCGATTACCCCGGAACGGGTGCTGGCGGCGCTGAACGCTGGTACTTGTGACGAGCCACCGACGTCACCGACCAAGCGCTCTAAGTGGCTGTTCGGTTCGCTGTTTGCGGCGTTCGGCGCGGTACTCGGTATGGCCGCCACCGCGTGGCCGTTTCACGGTGAAATCGCGCCGATTGCTCCGCCAAGTGCTGGCACCTGGTCGGCGGCTACCCTGGAACGCGGGCGTTTGTTGGCGGCGGTCGGCGATTGCGCGGTGTGCCATACCGCGCCGGGTGGCGCAACCAATGCCGGAGGCCTGGCGATGCAAACGCCGTTCGGCACGCTCTATAGCAGCAACATCACGCCCGACGTGAAGACCGGCATCGGCAGCTGGTCGTACCCGGCGTTCGAACGTGCGATGCGCGACGGCATCGGACGCGACGGGCGCAATCTGTACCCGGCGTTTCCCTACACCGCGTTTCGCAATATCAACGATGCCGACATGCAGGCGCTGTATGCGTACTTGATGTCGCAAGCGCCAGTCAGCCAGCCGGCGACAGCCAACGACATGCGTTTTCCATTCAATCTGCGGCCGTTGATGGCGGGGTGGAAAGCGTTGTTTCTGCGTAAAGGTGAAATCAGCGTGCAGCCAGAACGTAGCGAGCAATGGAATCGCGGCGCCTACCTGGTCAACGGTTTGGGTCACTGTGCCGCCTGCCATTCGCCACGCAATTTGATGGGGGCGGAGAAGGGCGGGGCGTCTTTCCTGGCCGGAGGCATGGTCGATGGCTGGGAAGCGCCGGCGCTGAACGGCTTGTCGAAAGCGCCAACCCCGTGGACGGAGAATCAGCTGTTCGACTACCTCGGCACCGGCTATTCCGACGCCCATGGCGTGGCGACCGGACCCATGGGGCCGGTGGTCAGTGAGCTGGCGAAATTGCCCAAGACGGATATCCGGGCGATGGCGGTGTACCTGGCGTCACTCAACGGCGCGCAGGCTGAAACGCAAGTGGTGGAGAAAGCCACTCAGCCGTCGCCGGTCGCGAGCCTGTCATTGAGCAACGGTCAGCGGGTGTTCGAAGGTTCGTGCAAGGCCTGTCACGCGGATGGCCTGGGGCCGAAACTGTTTGGTGTGAGTCCGTCTCTGGCGAGCAATACCAATGTGCACAGCGATCAACCGGACAACCTGATCAAGGTCATCCTGCAAGGCATCGATGCACCGGCCACCAAGGACCTGGGCTACATGCCCGGTTTCAAGGACAGCCTGTCCAATACGCAGGTGGCGGAACTGGCGGCGTATTTGCGTAATCGGTTTGCGACCGCTGCGCCGCAGTGGCAAGGGTTGGAACAAAAGGTTGCACACCTGCGGGCTAATCCAGGGAGCCATTAAAAGCTTCGCGAGCAAGTCAGATCGCCGCACCGCCGCTCCCACAGGTACAGCGCAACCCTTGTGGGAGCGGGCTTGCTCGCGAAGGGGCCGGCGCTGTTAACGCTGATCCTGATCCTGTTCGGGCAGTTTCATCACCCCCCGCACCACCAGATCCTTGATAAACCCCAACCAATCCTGCTGCTGCCCCTTGTCCGCCAGATCCTCCCCAAGGAAGGAACTGAGCGTATGCCGGTTGGAGTTATAGAAGTAGCAAAGCGAGGCGATCATCAGATACACATGCTTGATGTCCAGATCCTGACGAAACAATCCCTGAACCTGACCCGCCTCAATGATCGGCCGCAATACGCCGACCGCCTCTCCCGACAACCTGCGCAGCTCGCTGGACTGTTGGGCGTGTTTGCCGTTGTGCAGGTTCTCGTTGCTGAGGATGGCGACGAATTCCGGGTGTTCGACGTAGTAGTTCCAGACGAACGCCACCAGATCCTGCAGGGCCACTAGCGGTGTGCCCAAGTCCAGCTTGAGCTGGCTTTCGGCTTTATTGAATTGCTCGTAGGTGTGTTCCAGCACGCAAATGAACAGCTGCTCTTTGCTGCCGAAGTAGTAATAGAGCATGCGGTCGTTGGAATCGGCCTCGCGGGAAATACTCTCCACCCGGCCCCCGGAGTAGCCGTCGCGGGTGAATACTTTCACGGCCGCTTCGAGAATCCGGGTTCGGGTTTGATGGGCCTGAGCGGCCCGGATGCCGGTTTTCTTGTTCAACGTGCGGTCAACCTTCTACCAAGCGGAGTCGCAATGAATGTAGCACGGTCCCTTCAGCGGTTCAGTCTGGCGGCTGTTTCAGCGGCCGGCGGATTTTCCATGACTTGCAGGATCGAGGCTTCCGGATCGAAGTCATCTTCTTCCAGCTCGATGAATTCCTCGGGCAGGAAGATATTCAGCACGATTGCGCACAAAGCGCCGACGGTGATCGGCGATTCGAAGATGTTGTGCAGCGCCTTCGGCAACTCGCGCAGCACTTCCGGCACCGCCGCGACACCCAGGCCCATGCCGAGGGAAATCGACACGATCAGCATGTTGCGTCGATGCAGGCCGGCTTCGGCGAGGATCTTGATCCCGGCGACGGCGACGGTGCCGAACATCACCAGTTCAGCGCCACCGAGTACCGGTTTGGGCATCAGTTGCAGCACCGCGCCGATCATCGGGAACAACCCCAGCACCACCAACAAACCGGCAATGAAGAACGCCACGTAGCGGCTGGCCACGCCGGTGAGCTGAATCACACCGTTGTTCTGGGCGAAGGTCACCATCGGCATGCTGTTGAACACGGCGGCCATGGCCGAGTTGAGGCCGTCGGCGAGTAGGCCGGACTTGATCCGGCGGATGTAGATCGGGCCTTTGACGGGCTGCAGGGAAATCATCGAGTTGGCGGTCAAGTCACCGGCGGCTTCCAGCGGCGACACCAGGAAAATCACCGCCACTGGCACAAACGCCACCCAATCGAAGTTAAAGCCGTATTTGAACGGCACCGGCACGCTCATCAGGGGGACTTCGGGCAGGCTGGCGAAATTGACGTCACCCATCAGCCAGGCCACGAGATAGCCGAGGGTCAGGCCGATGACAATCGCACCGAGGCGCAGGAACGGCACATCGACCCGGTTCAACACCACAATCGTTCCGAGCACCAGGGCTGCCAGGGCCAGGTGACTGGCCGCGCCGAGGTCCGCCGCACCGAAGCCGCCGGCGATGTCGGTCATGGCGACTTTGATCAGCGACAGGCCCATCAGCGTGATGATCGTGCCGGTCACCACCGGGGTGATCAGCATCCGTAATTTACCGATGAACTGGCTCAACACCACTTCGATGAAGGCAGCGAAAAAGCACACACCGAAGATGGTCGACAGGATCTCATCGGTACCGCCACCCCGGGCCTTGACCATGAAACCGGCACTGAGAATCACGCTGATGAATGAGAAGCTGGTGCCTTGCAGACACAGCAGGCCGGAACCGATCGGACCGAAACGTCGTGCCTGAACAAACGTGCCCAGCCCCGAAACGAACAGCGCCATGCTGATCAGGTATGGCACTTCGCTTTGCAGGCCGAGGGCGCCGCCCATGATCAGGGTCGGGGTGATGATACCGACGAAACTGGCGAGCACGTGTTGCAGGGCGGCGAAGACGGTGGCGGTCAGGTGCGGGCGATCGTCGAGGCCGTAGATCAGGTCGTTATTGCGCGGGGCAGGGGCTTTTTCAGAGGCGGTCATGGTGGTGTGCATGCCAGAAGGCGGGCCGGGTCAAAAATGGAGGCGCAGGATGCCAGCAGCGAGCATCAAGGGCAACGCGCAACGCACTGATCGTTCCCACGCTCTGCGTGGGAATGTCTCACCGGACGCTCTGCGTCCGCTCTTGGGACGCGGAGCGTCCCTGGCTGCATTCCCACGCAGAGCGTGGGAACGATCATCAGGCGAACGCGGCCAGTAGATCTTCCTCAAAGGCCTTTTGTGCATCCCCCGGCACCTGGGCGCGATGGCGGGCCAGATGAAACGCCACGTCGAAACTCATATCGGCACGGAGTACGGCGCGCAGCAATCCTTTGTCTTCCCAGGTGCGGGCAAAGTGTTCGGGTAAATAACCGACATGCTTGCCAGAGAGAATGAAGGCGAGGGTGCCTTCGACTTGCTCCGAGCGCGCCGAACACCTCTTCCCCTGGAAGGGTTCGTCGCTGCGCAGGAAGCGGTAAGGGTGGTCGACCCGATCGCAAGCCTGTAGCGCTTGATCGTCAGGCGCATCATGGGTGAACAACGGATGGCCGGCGGCGCAATACAGGTGCTGGGTTTCGGTAAACAGTTCGCGGTAGTCAAAAGCGCTTTGCACTTGAGAGAAATAGCCGATCGCCAGGTCCAGTCGTTGTTGCAGCAGCAACCGTTCCATTTCGCCGGGCATGGCGCTGATCAATTCAATGCGGACTGATTCGTCCCGTTCACGAAAGCGTCGGATCGCATCGGCCACCCGTTGCAACACGGATTGATCGAGCGCTTCGGACAACCCCAGACGCACCTCGCCGATCAAGCGCCCGGCCACACCATTGGATTGATGGCGGAAGGTTTCGATGGACTCGAACAGGCTGCGAGTCGCACTCAGCAGTTGTTCGCCCTTGGGCGTGATCTTGAAACCACCCTTGCCGCGACTGCACAGACGATAGCCGAGTCGGGTTTCCAGTTTGGCCATTTGCTGGCTGATGCTCGACTGGCTCAAGCCCAACTCCCCCTGAGCCGCGCTGAAACCTCCGCACTCCACCACGTTGACGAACAGGCGCAGCAGTTGCAGATCGAGATCGTGGAGTTGGCTGAGCATCAAACATTACTCTTGGATAAAGTCAGGATAACTAACTTGGTATTTTTCCAATGTATCCGACGACGCATTCTGCATCCACTTCATCTGGTCAGGTGTTCCGTCATGGCTCCCACGTTCAAGCTGTGTTTACCCGCGCTGTTCCTCGCCATGGCTGTATCGGCCCAGGCCGAGGAAAAAGTCCTGAATCTCTACAGTTGGTCCGATTATGTAGCGCCTGAAACCTTGCAGCGGTTCGAGCAGGAAACCGGCATCCACGTGCGTTATGACACCTTCGATTCCTCGGAGGTGCTCGAAACCAAGTTGCTCACCGGGGGCAGCGGTTATGACGTGGTCGTGCCGTCGTCCAGTGTGCTGGCCCGTGGACTGGCCGCCGGTGCGTTGAAAGAGATTCCCCACGAAGGCCTCAAGGGTTACGCCAACCTCGATCCGGATTTGCTGGAAAAACTCGCCGCCGTCGACCCCGGCAACCGCTATGGCGTGCCCTACACCTGGGGCACCCTGGGCCTGGGGATGAATGTCGAAGCGGTGAACCAGCGCTTGCCGAATGTGCCGCTCAATAGCCTCGATTTGCTGTTCAAGCCTGAGTACGCCAGCAAACTGAAGGACTGCGGCATTGCCATTCTCGATTCGCCCCAGGAAGTAGTCGGACTGGCGCTGCATTACCTGGGTAAAAATCCCTACAGCACCGACAAGGCTGATCTGTCAGCTGCCGATGCGTTGTTGCATCAGCTGCAACCCAATGTGCTGTACGTCGCGACCGGTCGGCAGATCAGCGATCTGGCCAATGGCAGTGTATGCCTGGCGTTGACCTACAACGGTGACGCCAGCATGGCCGCCGATCAGGCACGCAAGGCCAACAAGCCGTTCGAAGTGGCGTACCGGATTCCGAAAGAGGGCACGCTGGTCTGGCAGGACAACCTGGCGATCCCCAAGGACGCGCCTCACCCCGAAGCAGCCCGCGCTTTTATCGAGTTCATGTTGCGCCCGGACTCCGTCGCGGCGCTGACCAACACACTGTTCTTTGCCACGGCCAACCAGGCTGCAACGCCACTGGTGGATGAGTCGGTGCGCACCGACCCGGACATTTACCCACCCGCCGACGTTCGCGGTTTGCTGTACGCCGACCGCAGCATGAGCCTCAAGGACCTGCGCCAACGCACTCGCTTGTGGACCACTTTCCGTAGCCGCCAATAATAAGGAACCTTAGATGGACGTCCCGATGCAAAACGATCAGGCCATGACCCGCGACAGCCTCTACGGCACTGCCGCCGAAAGTACCTACGCCGGTATCACCAGTTTCATGCGTCGTCGCTACAGCCGCGACTTGCGCGGCGTCGACGTAGCGGTCAGCGGGGTCCCGTTCGACACCGCCACCAGCAACCGCCCCGGTGCGCGTTTCGGACCACGGGGCATTCGTGCCGCGTCCACCGGGATTGCCTGGGAACGCCATTGGCCGTGGGCCTTCGACCCGTTCGACCATCTGGCGGTCATCGACTACGGCGATTGCGACTTCGATTACGGCACACCGCAGTCGGTGCCGGAAAGCATCGAAGCTCATGCCGAACACATTCTCAACGCCGGTAGCGCGATGCTGACGTTTGGCGGGGATCACTTCATCACGTATCCGCTGCTCAAGGCCCATGCGCGTAAACATGGTCCGCTGTCATTGATCCACTTCGACGCCCACAGCGACACCTGGCCGGACGAAGACGGCAAGCGCGTCGATCACGGCACGATGTTCTGGCACGCGGCCAAGGAAGGGTTGGTGGATCCTTCGCGTTCGGTGCAGATCGGTTTGCGCACCACCAATGACGATCACCAGGGCTTTCAAGTGCTGGATGCGCGGCAAGTGCATCGACGCGGTGTTGATGCGATTGTCGAGGCCATTCGGGCGCGGGTCGGTGATCACCCGGTGTACCTGACGTTCGACATTGATTGCCTCGATCCAGCCTTCGCTCCAGGCACCGGAACGCCGGTGTGCGGCGGCCTGAGCACGGTGCAGGCGCTGGAAATCCTGGGTGGCTTGCGCGGGATCAATCTGGTGGGAATGGACGTCGTGGAAGTGGCGCCGGCCTACGACAGTGCGGACATTACCTCACTGGCGGCGGCGACGTTGGCGATGGAAATGCTGTGCCTCTATGCAGCTAAACATAAGGTTGACCGGTAATACGCGGTCAAAACTGTGGGAGCGAGCCTGCTCGCGAAGGCGGTCAGACATTCAACATTAATGTTGACTGAAAGGGCCCCTTCGCGAGCAGGCTCGCTCCCACATTATTTGATCTGTGTCAGGCCACTGGGACGATCGGCAGATCCAGGGTTTCCGTCCCGGTAAATCGCGCCGTCGACCCGGCAATGGATTCATGGGGCACGCCCATCGCCACACCACTGACCCCATCAAGCCGCGACAACTGTTCAGCACTCAATTGCACATTCAACGCCCCCAGCGTCGCATCCAATTGTTCACGGGTGCGCGAGCCGAGAATCGGAATCAGCGCCGTAGTCGAACGCTTGGCTTTTTCCCGCAGCCAGGCAATGGCCACGTGCGTCGGGCTGGCGCCCAGTTCTGCCGAGACGGCTAGCAAAGTGTCGAGGAGGGCGGTTTCACGGGCGCTTTTTTCGGCGTGGATCAGCATGCCGAGTTTGGCGGCGCGGTTGTCGCCATCGTTGGTGCGGTACTTGCCGGTGAGGAACCCGCCACCCAATGGCGACCATAATGTAGCGGCCAGGCCCAAGGCTTCGGCCATCGGCAGTTGTTCACGTTCGGCGGTGCGTTCGGCGAGGCTGTATTCCACCTGAATCGCCGCAATCGGTGAGAACCCGCGAATCTCGGCCAGCAAATCGGCCCGGGCGATGCGCCACGCCGGGAAGTTCGACAGCCCGGCGTAATGAATCTTGCCGGCGCGCACCAGATCGTCGAAACCGCGCAGGATTTCTTCCATGGGCGTCACGCCATCGCTCATGTGGGCCCAGAACAGGTCGATGTGGTCGGTGTTGAGTCGTTTCAGGCTTTCTTCCACGGCGCGAACCATGTTCTTGCGGTTGTTGCCGGTGTGGGAAATGCCCGCGGCTGGCGTGGTCCCTAGGGTGTATTTGGTGGCGATGACCAGGCGATCCCGTTCCGTTGCGATGAACTCGCCGAGCATGGCTTCCGACTGGCCCGCCTGATAGCCGTTGGCGGTGTCGATGAAATTGCCGCCGGCTTCCAGGTAGCCATCAAAGATGCGTTTGGCTTCGTCGCGCTCGGCACCATGACCCCAACCGGTGCCGAAGTTACCGGCACCCAGCGCCAGTTCCGAGACCCGCAAGCCGGTTTTGCGGCCGAAGACTTTGTAATGCATGGGATGACTCCTGAAGGAAAAGACGTGGGGTCGAATATAAATGTCTGTCGACATGTATTTAATATGATGCGAGTAATATTTACCGTCAAGGCGCTTTTCCATTCACAAGAGAAAGGCCGACCACCGGCCTCATTGCTACTGCCACTTTCTGACAGGGTCCTCTGCTAAGCTCCGACAACTTTTACGGACAGAGCCTGCCGATCGTGTCGCGTACCACTCGTTTACTGACCCTGTTGCAAGTGCTGCGTGGAAAAAGTCGTCCGGTGACTGCGGCGACACTTGCCGGCGAATTGGAGATTTCCGAACGCACGCTGTACCGCGACATCGCCGAACTCACCGCCCTTGGCGCGCCAATCTATGGCGAAGCGGGGGTCGGTTACGTGCTGCGCAGCGGTTTGTTTCTGCCGCCGTTGATGCTCAACGCCGATGAAACCGAAGCCATCGTGCTGGGGTTGCGTTATGTGGATCAGCGTGGGGATGAGATGTTGAGCAAGGCTGCGGCGGATGCGCTGGCCAAGATAGCGGCGGTATTGGCGCCTGAAGCGCTGGACGCGTTGCACAACCCGACGGTGTTGCCGGGACCGCCCGGCTATGGCTTTGCGCCCAACGCCGTGCCACTGAATGTCTTTCGCCAGGCCATCCGCGACCAGGCCAAGCTGCACATCGATTACGCGGACGCCAACCAGGTGCCGAGTCAGCGGCTGATCTGGCCGCTGGCCCTGGGGTTTCTGAACGAGGTGCGAATCATCGTCGCCTGGTGTGAATTACGCAGCGCCTATCGCACCTTTCGCACCGACCGGATCTCGGCAGCGAACGAGCAGGGCGAGCGTTATCCGGGGCGGCGCAGCGACCTGTTGCGCACCTGGCGCACACAGATGCAACTGGACGAAGCAGGGCGCTTCACTCCTGACAAGAACTGACACAGGCTTGTTTTAGCATGGCTCCAGAATCAACAAACAAGGAGCCGTAACCATGTCCAATCCCGCCTCTTCACTGGCACCCGCCATCGCCGCCTACATTGCAGCCGCCAATGCCCGCGATACCTCACGGGTGGCCAGTTTTTTCGCTGAGGATGCCAACGTGTTCGATGAAGGGCAGCACCAGGTCGGCACTCAGGCCATCGCGCAATGGATGCAAGACACCGCCCAGCGTTACCAGCCACGGGTTGAAGTGCTCGACGTGCAACTGCGCACCGGCAAGGTGCTGGTGCATAACCTGATCTCCGGAACGTTTCCCGGCAGCCCTCTGGAATTGCGCTACATGTTCCGCCTGAATGAACAGGGCAAGATCGCCCGGCTAGACATCTCCCTCTAATCGACAGCGAGATCCCCTGTAGCTGCTGCATTGTGGCGAGGGGATTTAGCGAAACGTCGCACCGCCCCGTTCGGCTGCGAAGCAGTCGTGAATTCAAACAACGCGTTGCATCAGATAGATTGTGCGTTCAGGTTTTACGACTGCTTCGCAGCCGGACGGGGATAAATCCCCTCGCCACAACGCACTGCTACATGGACGTATACTGCCGCGCATGAATGTCGACTCCCCCTTAAGCGCCTGGCAACAGGCCATCGAACAGAAGGGCTTCGTCCAGGACGAAGCCCAGGAACATGCCGTGTGGGCGCTGCAGAAGTGCTATGAAGCGCTGCATGAAGGGCGCACGCCGATCACTGGCGTGTACCTCTGGGGTCCGGTCGGGCGCGGCAAGACCTGGTTGATGGACCAGTTTTATCAAAGCCTGAAGGTCCCGGCCCGCCGCCAACATTTCCACCACTTTATGGGCTGGGTGCATCAGCGTTCGTTTCAACTGACCGGCACCGCCGACCCGTTGAAGGCGCTGGCTCGCGAACTGAGTGAGGAAGTGCGGGTCCTGTGCTTTGACGAATTGTTCGTCAACGACATTGGCGACGCGATCATTCTCGGGCGTTTGTTTCAGGTGATGTTCGAGCAGGGCGTGGTGGTGGTCTGCACCTCCAATCAGCCACCGGACCAGCTGTACGCCGATGGCTTCAACCGCGACCGGTTCGTGCCCGCCATCGAGGCCATCAAGAAACATATGCAGGTGATTGCGGTGGATGGCGGTGAAGATCATCGCCTGCACCCAGGCAAAGGTTTGCAACGTTACTGGGTGGCGGCCCCGGGGCAACCCAGCGCTCTGGGTGAAGTGTTCAAGGCACTGACCGTCGGCCAGTCGGTGTCCAGTGACCCGATCAAGGTGGGTTACCGCTCACTCAATGTCGTGCAGGCCAGTCCAACCGTACTCTGGACTCGTTACGCCGACCTCTGTGAACAGCCGTTTGCCGCCATGGATTTCATCGCCCTGTGCGACACCTTCAGCGCTATTCTGTTGAGTGACGTGCCCAACCTCAGCGCGCAAAAGCGTGAAGGGCGCATCGCCCGAGGCACTGAAGACGGCGTCGAGCGGGTGGTGGCGGGCGATCGCGAGCTGCCGCAATTGTCGGTGCATGACGACGGTGTACGGCGTTTCATCGCCCTGGTGGACGAGTGCTACGACCGCAAAGTGCCGCTGTGCCTCGAAGCGCAGGTGCCCATGGAATCGTTGTACACCGAGGGTTATCTGGAGTTTCCGTTCCGCCGCACCCTCAGCCGTTTACAGGAAATGCAGCTGCAACGTTTCGCCGAAGCTTGAACAAGGAGCCGCGAACATGAATCAGCCTCTGTCGCACCATTTGCTGACCATGGCCTATCAAAACGCCTGGGCCAATCATCGCCTCGCCAAGGCCTGGAGCCAGTTGAGCCCGACCGATCTGGCGGCACCGCGGGTCAGCTTCTTTCCCAGTCTGCGCGCGACCCTCAATCACATCCTGACCTGCGACTGGTTTTACGTGGATGCGCTGGAGCGGGAGTTGCGCGGCGATGACCCGCATCCCGAGTGCTACGTGTTTTTCAATCTGGATGAGCCGTTTACACAAGCGGTAGACCTCAAGCGCGAACAAGCGCTGGTGGACCTTCGACTGATCGCCTACTGCGAGCAAATGCGCGATGCAGACCTGGGGAAGATCGTGACCATCGCCCGGGACACGCCGCAACATGACAGCCGCTTGCGCCTGCTGTCCCATTTGTTCGAGCACCAGATTCATCATCGCGGGCAGGTTCACGCCATGCTCAGCGGCACCTCGGTCAAACCACCGCAACTGGACGAGTTTTTCTGTGCTGGCGAGTCAGGCCTGAGGGCCGAGGATTTTGCCGAGCTGGGGTGGACCGAGGCGCTGATCTGGGGCGCTTGAGCGAAAAATTACATCAGGACCCGGTTGTCGACACGACTGTGCTCGCGATATTGTCGGGCGGCCTTTCAGTGCGAGATGCACTGGGGCAACTTAATGTGTGAACGAGGGTGGAAATGGAATCCGCAGAAATTCTTGTGCTTCAGGCCAGTTACACCAATCCGGTGCATGCCGAGGCGATTGGGCTGGTGTTGAATGCTTACGCCGAAGACCCGATGGGTGGCGGCCACTCGTTGCCCGCCGACTTATTGAAGCAACTGCCGGCGGAACTGGCCAAGCGTCCCCACGCGTTCAGCGTTCTGGCGTTTGTCGGTGGCGAGCCGGCCGGGTTGGTCAATTGCTTTGAAGGTTTCTCGACTTTCGCCTGTCGGCCGTTGGTCAATGTGCACGATGTGGCGGTGGTGAAGAAGTTTCGCGGCTTGGGGTTGAGCCAGAAGATGCTGCAAAAGGTCGAGGACATCGCTCGCCAGCGCGGCTGCTGCAAAATCACGCTAGAGGTACTGGAAGGTAATGCAATCGCCCAGGCTTCCTATGGCAAGTTCGGTTTTGCTGCCGGCATGTTCGACCCGGCGCACGGTCGGATGCTGTTCTGGACCAAGGCGCTTTAAGGTCATACGAGCAATGAAAAAGGGCGTCCATCAGGACGCCCTTTGTCGTTACGGTTTGTAGTGCTCTGTCACTTGCGCGGTTTGATCACTCGGAACCCTGAGTTCAGCGGTGCTGGCGTGACTTTGATTCGCCGCTTGGCTGAGCCGCAGGCTCTCAAAGTAGTACCGCATGCGTTCGGCGCCACCTTCGGCGAATGCAGCGGTTGAACTGATCAGCATCAGGCCGGCGAGGATCATGGTTGTACGTTTCATGGTGTGCCCCACTACGAGTTGTCGGGTCCTTTCGTCCATGAAGCAATGTCGAAAAGACATTATCCGCCGATTCCGTCAAATGGGAATGACCTGCGCCTAGCGCTTCCAGTCCAGGCTCAGGGTCATCGTGCGCGGGTCACCCCAAAACACCGGCCGTCATGTTTCAGCCGGTCATGACCTCGCCCGAGACCTCGGCTTCGAAGCCCTGAACCTTGTTGCCTTTACCGCCTGACTTGAAGAACTCCTCACCGGTGACCGGGTCCGGTGGCACCGAATCATCGAGTTCAGCTAGGGCGTCCCCTGCTGGCATCGACGCTGCTCAGTTGCAGGTTGTTGTCGTATTTGTTGGTCTTGCTCGACACCTTCCAGCTGCCATAACGACTGCCGAGTACGGCGTGCAGGTAACCCACGGCCAACACGGTGAAAATTTCCGTTTGTTCAAAGACGAAGAGGGGAGGAGGGATTTAGTAGTTAACGAGAATTATTGTTATTTGTAAATATTCCGGAGAACGCAATCGCGCCATTGGCGCAGTAAAAAAGGGGCCGGAACCGGCCCCTGAAAGGATTACTTCTGAACGACTGCCGGGGTGCCTGGCGCCGCTTTGGGTTTCATCAAGCTGAAATCGATCAATGCCTTTTGCTCGCGCTCGTAAGGATTGCCGATCATCAATGGCCGTGGCTTGAAACTGTCGCTGACCACGCTCTTGCTGCGATCCAGTTCATCGAAGCTCAGACCCGCCAGATCAGCCCAGGTGTGGATCAGGTGCGAGCTGCTGTACGGCCGCCCCAGATCACCGGTAAAGCTCCAGTCATGGTGTTCGCGCCATTTCGGCGAGGCCCAGGCCATGAACGGAATGGTGTACATCGGCGCCGTCGGTTTGCTTTCGTTGCGCCCAAGGGTGCTGTGGCCAGGCGAGTCGAAAACGTCTTCACCGTGGTCGGAGAGGTACAGCAGGAAGCCGTTCGGATCTGACTTGGCGTAGTCCTTGATCAGGCTCGAGACCACGAAGTCGTTGTACAGCACCGCGTTGTCATAGCTGTTGTACGTCGGCACCTGTTCATCGCGCACACCCTCCGGAACGCCTTTGCGGTCCTTGAACTTATCGAAAGACGACGGATAACGGTATTGATAGCTCATGTGCGTGCCAAGCAAATGCACGACGATCAGCTTGCGCGGTGCAGCGTCGGCCAAGACCTTGTTGAACGGCTCGATCACGTCGCCATCGTACTGGGCGGCATTCTGATTGCGGTTGTTGTTCAGGTACACCTGCTCGTCGGCCTGCTCGGAGAAGGTCGTCAGCATGGTGTTGCGCTTGGTCATGGTCTGCTGGTTGGTGATCCAGAAGGTCTTGTAGCCGGCCTGTTTCATCATGCTGGCCAGCGACGGCGTCGACAGATACAGGTCCGGGTTTTCTTCGTCGGCGAAGGTCAGGACCTGCTGCAACGCCTCGATGGTGTAAGGGCGCGGGGTGATGACGTTATCGAAGACCGCCAGTTGATCCTTGAGCTTGTCCAGCTCCGGGGTGGTTTCCCGAGGGTAGCCGTAGAGGCTCATGCGCTGACGGTTGGTGGACTCGCCGATCACCAGCACCAGGGTCGCCGGCTGATTGGTCGTCGAATCTTTGAGATTGTGTAGCGGTGGAATCTTGCTGGCGCTATTGAGCATGTCTTGCATGCCGGCCAGGGTTTCGAGGTAGCGGTGATAGGCCACGGCCATCTGCCAAGGCACCGCGGGCTCGATGCGGGATTCGAATTTATCGAAACCGCCGGCAAGGTTGCCGATACGCGCGGTTTGCTTGATCAGAGGGTAACCGACGACAGCGACCAGAATGGCTGTTGCGGCTACCAGCGCCCGACCGCGAGGCATGTACACCGGGCGCAAGCGAGTCCAGAGGAAGTAAGCGAAAGCGGTGTGAGCGAGGAACGCCGCCACCATCCACCAGGCAAAGTACTGAGTCATGTACTCGCCCGCTTCAGAGACGTTCGACTCGAACATAATGAAGATGACGCTTTGGGAAAACTCCTGCTGATAGATGAAGAAGTAACCCAGACTGGCCATTGAGCAGGCCCACAGCACCACACCGATCAATGCAGCCATGACGCGTGTTTGTTTGGGGAACAACAGCATCGGCGCAAGCCAGATGGCGCTCATCACAAAAGCCTGGCGGAACCCGGTGAAGCCGGAGGTGCCTGTCAGTTGGATCAGCAGTTGGGTAATGCCGGAAAAATACCAGAAGAACAGGAACAGCCAGAGAAATCCTGTCCAGTCGAAACCATTCGCAGACGTATTGCTGCGTTTAAACAAAGCCATTCAGCGCTCCAGCCAAAAATCACTTCCCCGTCGGGACACCAATATCACCGACAAACGAGGGCGGCGGAGTATCAGGAAAGAAATGTGAAAACTTCGTGAGTGCAGGATTTGTCAAAAAGGGGGGATGGCAGGTCGGAAACAGCACTGGGCTGCTTCCGAAGCAAGCGAGGGGATCAGGCGTGAGGCACACGGTGGGTGACGGGCAAAGGCTGGGCCTGATTGCTTTGTGTCAACAAGCGCAATTGCGCGAGCTCCTGCTTCAACTGGTCACGCTCGTCTTTCAACTGGCGCAATTCATCACGACGAATCGTGACGTAAAGGGTTTGTGCTGGCCGTGCTGCTTGTACTGTGCCCATTGCTCACCTCGCAAATGGCTGCCTCAACTGTAAACCTGCCCCCGCCATCGGGTGCTGACTTACTATCGGCGGTGATTTTGATTTCTTTTGCCCCGGAAGGGAACTTTTTTATTTTTAATGGTCGTTGTGTCTTCGGCGCGATTACCGACGTTATCAATCTGGATCGGGCACAATGCCCGGAAACTATGTGCCAGCGCTCTGGACTAACCCTCATTAGTCGCGTTGGGCTATAACCTTTGACACACATTATTTGTAGTAGGGAGCATCAGAACATGCAACTCGGGATTATTGGACTGGGCCGCATGGGCGGAAATATTGCGCGGCGCCTGATGCTCAACGGGCATACCACCGTTGTTTACGACCGCAATACCGCCTTTGTCGACACCCTGGCCGCAGAAGGCGCCTCTGGCGTCATCGACCTGCCGGCGCTGGTCGCTGGCCTGGCCAAGCCACGTGCGGTGTGGGTCATGCTGCCAGCCGGCGCACCGACCGAAGACACCATCGACACCCTGAGCACCTTGCTCGAAGCGGGCGATACCATCATCGACGGCGGCAACACCTTCTATAAAGACGACATCCGCCGGGCGAAAACCCTCTCGGAGAAAGGCCTGCACTACGTCGACGTCGGCACCTCCGGCGGCGTCTGGGGCCTGGAGCGTGGTTACTGCATGATGATCGGTGGCGAAGCCGAGGTGGTTAAACGCCTTGATCCGCTGTTCGACAGCCTTGCACCAGGGCTGGGCGACATCCCTCGCACCAAGGACCGCAAGTCCGAAGACGATCGCGCCGAGCGCGGTTATATCCACGCAGGCCCGGCGGGTTCGGGCCATTTCGTGAAAATGATCCACAACGGCATCGAATACGGAATGATGCAGGCCTTCGCCGAAGGCTTCGACATCCTCAAGACCAAGGCCAGCACCAACCTGCCGGAAGACCAGCGTTTCGACCTGAACGTAGGCGACATCGCCGAAGTCTGGCGTCGTGGCAGCGTCGTGTCGTCCTGGTTGCTCGACCTGACCGCCGACGCGCTGGCCAGCGATCCGAAACTCGACGGTTACTCCGGGTCGGTCGCTGACAGTGGTGAAGGTCGCTGGACCATCGAAGCCGCCATGGAGCAATCGGTGCCTGTGCCGGTGCTGTCGAACTCGCTGTTCTCCCGCTACCGTTCGCGCGGGCAAGGCACCTTTGGCGACAAGATTCTCTCGGCCCAGCGCTTCGGCTTCGGCGGCCACGTGGAGACTTCGAAAAAATGACCCGCTTGATCCGCAATAAATCCAAGGCAGAACCCGCACCACCGACCACGCTGTTTCTGTTCGGTGCCCATGGTGACCTGGTCAAGCGTCTGCTGATGCCGGCGCTGTACAACCTGAGTCGTGACGGTCTGCTCGGGGATGGACTGCGGATCATCGGCGTTGACCATAACGCCATCACCGATGAAGCCTTTGCGAAAAAACTCGAAGACTTCATTCGGGCCGAAGTGGCCGCCAAGGTCGGCAAGGGCGATCAAGCCCTTGATCCGGACTTGTGGGCCAAGTTGGCCAAAGGCATCAGCTACGTCCAGGGCGACTTCCTGGACGACAGCACCTATCAAGCCCTGGCGGCGAAAATCGCCGCCAGCGGCACTGGCAACGCCGTCTTCTACCTGGCCACCGCGCCACGTTTCTTCAGCGAAGTGGTGCGCCGTCTCGGCGCCGCCGGCTTGCTGCAAGAGGCGCCGGAAGCGTTCAGAAGGGTAGTGATCGAAAAACCCTTCGGTTCCGATCTGCCAACGGCCGAAGCCTTGAACGCTTGTTTGCTCAAGGTGATGACGGAAAACCAGATCTACCGGATCGATCACTATCTGGGCAAGGAAACCGTGCAGAACATTTTGATCAGCCGGTTTTCAAACAGCCTGTTCGAAGCGTTCTGGAACAACCACTACATCGACCACGTACAAATCACCGCCGCCGAAACCGTAGGCGTGGAAACCCGTGGCAGTTTTTATGAACACACCGGCGCCTTGCGGGACATGGTGCCCAATCACCTGTTCCAGTTGCTGGCGATGGTGGCAATGGAGCCGCCGGCCGCCTTTGGCGCCGATGCGGTGCGCGGCGAGAAAGCCAAGGTGGTCGGCGCGATTCGCCCCTGGTCGGTGGAGGAAGCGCTGGTCAATTCGGTACGCGGCCAATACGCGCCCGGCGAAATCGACGGCAAGCCAATGCCGGGTTATCGCCAGGAAAACAACGTGGCGCCCGACAGCAATACCGAAACCTACGTCGCGCTAAAAGTTATGATCGACAACTGGCGCTGGGTCGGCGTGCCGTTTTACCTGCGCACCGGCAAGCGCATGAGCGTGCGCGATACCGAGATTGTCATCTGCTTCAAACCAGCGCCGTATGCACAGTTCCGCGATACCGAGGTCGATGAACTGCAACCGACCTATCTGCGCATCCAGATTCAACCCAACGAAGGCATGTGGTTCGACCTGCTGGCCAAACGGCCCGGTCCCGCCTTGAAAATGGCCAATATCGAACTGGGCTTTGCCTACAAGGATTTCTTTGAAATGCAGCCGTCCACCGGCTATGAAACCCTGATCTACGATTGCCTGACCGGCGATCAGACGCTGTTCCAGCGCGCCGACAACATCGAGAATGGCTGGCGCGCCGTACAGCCATTCCTCGACGCCTGGCAGCAGGACACGAGCGTGCAGAGCTATGCCGCTGGCGAAGACGGCCCACAGGCTGCAGACGATCTGCTGACTCGCGATGGTCGCGTCTGGCACGGCCTCGGATGAGTGATACAACGTCGCAACCCATCCGTTTTCTGCTCAGTGACATGGACGGCACCTTGTTGCTGCCCGATCACAGTCTCAGCCAACGCACTATCGAAGCGGTCCGTTCCTTGCGCGAGGCGGGCGTGTTGTTCAGCCTGGCCACCGGCCGTCCACCCAAAGCCATGTTGCAGCAAATTGAAGCCCTGGGCGTCGACTTGCCAACGGCAGCCTTCAATGGCGGCACCATCGTCAATCCGGACGGCAGTTTGCTGGTCGCACATTACCTGCCGGCCACGGCTGCGCTGACGGCATTGGCGCTGTTTGCCGACCGGCCGGACATTGAAATCTGGGTGTTCAGTGGTGGCGACTGGTTGCTGAAAGATCCGAACGGCCCAATGGTGCCTCGTGAACAGCACGGTCTGGGTTATCCGCCAGTGGTGGTCGAGAGTTTTGAGCCGTACCTGGAGCGCATCGACAAGATCGTCGCCACCAGCAACAACACGCAATTGTTGATTGAGCTGGAAGCGCTCCTGCTGCCCAAAGTGGAAGGCCAGGCACAGGTCTCCCGTTCACAGCCGATTTATCTGGACGTGACCGCGATGCAAGCCAACAAGGGGGCGGCGCTGGCGACACTGGCTGAATTTCTCGGTGTACCGCTGGAGCAGACTGCGGCGCTGGGCGATGGCGGCAACGACCCGGCGATGTTTCACCGCGCAGGCTTGTCGATCGCGATGGGGCAGTCAGAAGAGGCGGTGAAGCGCCAGGCGGACGTGGTGACGGGCGCCAACACCGAGGACGGTGCGGCCCAGGCAATCGAGCGCTACATCCTCCCTCGATAACCACACAAAACCCTGTAGGAGCAAAGCTTGCTCGCGATGACGGCATTACAGTCAACATCAGTGTTGAACATGACGGCCTCATCGCGAGCAAGCTTTGCTCCTACAACAGGTGGGTTTACAGCCAGAAACTCACTGCATACCAGCCAAGAACACCCATCACCACGGTGTACGGCAACGCCATCCACACCATCCGCCCGTACGACAGGCGAATCAGCGGTGCAATCGCCGAGGTCAGCAGAAACAGAAACGCAGCCTGACCATTGGGCGTCGCCACGCTCGGCAGGTTGGTGCCGGTGTTGATCGCAATCGCCAGCGTCTCGAAATGCTCACGGCTCATGTGGCCGGAGATGAAGGCCTGTTTGACTTCGGTGATGTAAATGGTCGCGACGAACACGTTATCGCTGATGGCCGACAGCAAGCCGTTGGCGATAAACAGCATGCCCGGCTGTTGATCCGCTGGTAGCGCCAGCACCCATTGAATCAGTGGCGTGAACAGTTGCTGATCGTGAATCACCGCCACCACCGCGAAAAACACCACCAGCAGCGCTGTGAATGGCATGGCGTCCTTGAACGCGTTGCCGATACGGTGCTCGTCGGTGATGCCAGTGAAGGCGGTGATCAGCACGATCACCATCAAGCCGATCAGGCCGACCTCAGCAATGTGGAACGCCAACCCCGCAATCAGAATCAGCGCTGCCAATCCCTGCACGATGAGCGCTGCACGTTGACGCGAGGTGCGTTCGGCATTGTCTTCGGCGGCGTAATTGGCCAGAACCGCACGCACGTTGTCCGGCAACAGCGTGCCGTAACCGAACCAGCGAAGTTTCTCCAGCAGGACGCAGGTCACCAGGCCTGCCACCAGGACCGGCAATGACACCGGGGCGACTTTCAGAAAGAACTCAGAGAAGTGCCAGCCCATCTCGTGGCCGATCAGCAGGTTCTGTGGCTCACCGACCAATGTGCAAACTCCGCCCAGCGCGGTACCCACGGCACCGTGCATCAGCAGACTGCGCAGAAAGGCGCGGAATTGTTCGAGGTCGGCGTGATGGAGTGTGGGCAGGTGCTGGTCATCGCCAAACTCGCTGTCTTGACGCGGATCGTTGCCCGAGGCGACGCGGTGATACACCGAGTAAAAGCCGACGGCTGCACTGATGATCACAGCGGTCACGGTCAAGGCATCGAGAAACGCCGACAGAAACGCCGACAGGAAGCAGAACAGCAACGCCAGCAGCGCCTTGGAGCGAATCCCGAGCAACAGCCGTGAGAACAGAAACAGCAGCAGGTCTTTCATGAAATAGATGCCGGCCACCATGAACATCAGCAGCAGGATCACCGGGAAGTTGTGCACCAGCTCGTCGTAGAGTGCCTGGGGCGTGGTCATCTTCAACAACAGTGCTTCGATTAGCAGCAGGCCACCGGGCATCAACGGATAACACTTGAGCGCCATGGCCAGGGTGAAGATGAACTCCAGCACCAGCAGCCAGCCGGCCACCACCGGGCCTACAGTCCACAGCGCCACTGCATTGAGAATCAGGAAGCCGACAATGCTTGCCTTGTACCAGCGGGGTGAATGCCCGAGAAAATTGTGCGCGAACGCCTGAGCCATTGAACCGGGCATCGGCTACTCCTTGTATTAAGAAGCGCGCAACTTGCCGTAAGCAGAAGGGAAGATCAAGTGTAGGAAAACTATGCGGGCCTACCCGAGATAGCGTGCGACGACCGCTCGATAGTTGCCGTCCAGTGAATAACCTCCGACGACGATGTTTCCATCGGCCTGCATGGCCACTGAAGTCGCGGTATCCAGGCTGCGGCCAAGGCGGGTGCGAACCCAGCCGATGCCATTGCCGAAGTTGCGATCGAGTTTTCCGTTGGGCAGATGCCGCGCCAGAATAAAATCCGCTTCGACGCCGCCGATCGTGGCTCCGACTGTGACCACGCTGCCGTCCGGCAGTGCTTTTGCGTCGGTCCACTGGCAGCCACTGTGACCGATTTCCAGCAATCGGGCCTGGCCTCCATTGCAATGAATGTCCGGGCGGCCGTTGCTGTGTACTTTCAGTGCCAGGCAATGCATCGGGTCGCGGCTGCTGCCAAAACACTGCACATCGCCATTTTCGTGTTGGACGATCTGGCTGACCTGAGCGCTATACCCCCGTGCCTTGAAGGTCATGAAACCGTCCACGGCGAAACAATCGTCGAGCCTGCCGTCGATGTGATAGCGGGCCAGCAGGCCTTCTTCAGGGAAGTTGATCGACCCGCCCACCAGGATCCGGCCGTCTCGTTGCACCATCAGGCTGCTGAGCCAGGTGTTCATCAACAAGTGCCTGACAATCACGAAGCCACGACCGTTGAAGGTGTTGTCCAAAGAGCCGTCGGTGTTGAGCCGAATCAGCATGCCGACATGATCGGACAGCTCGAAGTGATGATTGGCCTGCAGCAGGATTCGACCATCCTCCTGGACGCAGACATCACAGGCTTCAGCGCCCGGTATGCCGGGGGGGAGCCAGGTGTCACGCACGCCTTGGGAAAGATCGCCCGGCAGGCGCACGACGCAACGGCCATTGTCGCCAAACCATTGAGCCGGCCGACCCTGCTGATCAAACAGGGCGAGGGCGGGCAGTGTCCGGTGAGCATTTTCGTAGTGCAGCCCGGCCACCAGAATGTGCCCGTCGGGCAGTACGTGGACTTTGCCGGCCATGGCCTCGAAGCCGTGTTGAAATTGCCCGATGACGCTGCCTTGATTGCCGAACGCCAGATCCGCCGAGCCGTCCTCGAGCAAGCGAGCCAGGCCGAAGCGACTGCCGCCTGGCGTTCCGACCTTGGCCGCGACTAACAGCCTGCCACGTGAATCAATCGCGACCCCGTTGGCCATGCTTGAGAGGCTGCCAGCGAAATACACCTGGGTTTTGCCCGACGAGGCAAAGGTTGTATCGAGTTTCCCGGCGTCACTCAGGGTTGCCGGTATTGCAAACGCGGTCTGGATTGACATGCACGCAGCTCCTTGCGAGTCGTCCTGAACCGAGAGTTTGGGTGGCGACTGTATAAGGAAACATTCAATCCCTGAACGACTGAATGCACAACTGTCATAACTAACAGGCGGAGGGTCGCTGTGTGCCAGAACAGTGTCTTTTCGATCCACTGACAAGCCTGCCAAGTAGTTAGGCGTGTGCAGTTTCGAATAATTATCGGGGGAGGGCGCGGGTTACCGTTGGGTAACCCGCAAAATGTTTAGTGTGGCATCGACCACGATTGGAGTTTGTAACCCTCCTCGCTCAATTCCGCACGCGCCGCTTCAAGCAGGCATTCAAGTTGCGCAGGATCGGTATAGGCACTGCTTGGGATCTGCTTGCGGCCGATGCTGCGGGTGTTGGTGCGATCGATAACGGTCAGGCTGAGTTCGCCATTGCCGTCTTGTGGGGCCCAGGCCACGCATTGGAACGGTTGGAATGCGCGGTCGGCAATCAAAAGAGCTTCGTTGATGCGGAGCGGGGCGTTCATGGGTTTTTCTCTCTGTATGCCCAATCAAGTGATGTGCCGTCGGTTGGGCTTACCGATCGGCTGGTTACTTGTACTGATGCCCGCAACCGGGGGGCGGGTCACATACAATTAAAAGAAATATCAACTTTCTTTCATTGGCTCAAGGTTCGGACAGGATTTGAAAGCTGAATGAAAGGAAGGACTCATTAGGTAACTGACTAAACGCTTCTTATAACTAATAACGCAACCGTTCTATAGTCAAACGGTACAAGGCCGCGTCAAATTATTGCTAACGTTACATCCAGATCCGCCAAACGACTGTTTTTAATAATATTTCATAAATTTGGCGCCAAGGAACAGTCATGATCGAAGTGCCTGCCTTACGACGTCTGTTAGTAGTGGACCCTTGCGACGACTGTTACCGTCTGCTGCCGGGTTTGCGCTCTGCGGGTTGGGACGTTGAGAGCTGCACCCTGGAAAACGTTGCCAACAAAACCTGCGATGTCGGCCTATTGCGTTTGCAGCCTTTTCAACTCGAACACCCGGAAGCCGTCAAAGAGCTGATCAGCCGTAGCGGTACCGAGTGGATCGCCGTACTCAACCAGGAAGTCCTGCGATTGCAAAATGTCGGGGACTTTGTCTGCGAATGGTTCTTCGATTTCCATACCTTGCCATTCGATGTGTCCCGGGTTCAGGTGACGCTGGGCCGCGCGTTCGGAATGGCCCGCCTGCGTGGGCAGGGCACGGTTCACATTGATCAGCCTGAACACGAGCTGCTTGGCGACAGCAAACCGATTCGCGAACTGCGCAAGTTGCTGAGCAAGCTGGCGCCCACCGAGTCTCCGGTATTGATCCGTGGTGAAAGCGGTACCGGTAAAGAACTGGTCGCCCGCACGCTCCATCGACAATCCCAACGTCACAGCAAACCCTTTGTCGCGATCAATTGCGGCGCAATTCCCGAACACTTGATCCAGTCCGAACTGTTTGGCCACGAGAAGGGTGCTTTTACGGGCGCCCATCAACGCAAGATCGGGCGGATCGAAGCGGCTAACGGCGGCACGCTGTTTCTCGACGAAATCGGTGATCTGCCCCTGGAACTGCAGGCCAACCTGCTGCGTTTCCTCCAGGAAAAGCACATCGAGCGGGTGGGCGGCAGCCAGCCGATTCCCGTGGATGTGCGGGTGTTGGCCGCGACCCATGTCGACCTTGAGGCCGCGATCGAGAAAAAACGCTTTCGTGAAGATCTTTATTACCGCCTGAACGTGTTGCAGGTCGCGACCGCGCCCCTGCGTGAGCGCAATGGTGATCTGTCGATGCTGGCCAGCCACTTTTCCCATTTCTACAGCCATGAAACCGGCCGACGTCCGCGCAGCTTCAGTGAAGACGCCTTGATTGCCATGGGTAAGCATGACTGGCCGGGCAATGTGCGCGAGCTGGCCAACCGGGTACGTCGCGGGCTGGTACTGGCCGAAGGCCGGCAGATCGAAGCGCGAGACCTGGGGCTGATTAGACCGCAGGCCATTGCCGCGCCGATAGGCACACTGGAAGACTACAAGCACCGGGCAGAGCGTCAGGCTTTGTACGATGTACTTAACCGCCACAGCGATAATTTGAGTATCGCCGCCAAGGTGCTGGGGATATCCAGACCTACCTTCTACCGTTTGTTGCACAAGCATCAGATACGTTGAGCGATTGCAGGATCAAAAAAACCCGCCGAAAAAGCGGGTTTTTTGTGGGTGGCGGATTAGAAGTAGTACGGGAATTTCAGGCTGAAGGAAAAGTCTGGCGAGTCGTCGGTCAGGCCGATGGCCAGGTTGGGAACGATCGTCAGGTTATTGGTTGCTGCCAGGGTCATGCCGATGTTGAAGTTGGCCGAGTTGTAATCGCTGTTGGTAATCGACTGCCAATCGCCACCGTCCGGCTTGATTTTGCTCTTGCGGGCGAACTGGTCGGTGAACGAGAACGACATACTCATCTTCTCGTTCAAGGCGAATGCAATGCCGCCGCCGACCTGCCAGGAATTGCCCAGTTTCACGTCCCCGGGCACCTTGGAGTTGACCTGAGGGCTGATGTCGCTGAAAGAGTCTTCAAGGTTGTAGGTGTAGGCCAGGCTGCCGAACAGCACGGCCGGGTCGAAGGTCTTGACCAGCGAGATACCCGGGGTGATCGACCAGACACCGTTGCCGGTTGGCAAGTCCTCAGGTACCGAGAGGTTATCGTTGTCCGATTCCTGGACCAGCTTGATGCCGTATGGATCCTTACCGGTCGGCGCCTTGACGCGCAGTGTAACGACCGCATCGGGCAGGTTGACCGACTCATCCAGAAACTTGTAAGCAACACCAAAGTTCACATCGCCGATGGTCGGGTCGCGGGTAACGGTGGCGTCCGACGTCACCGGTCCTGCGCCACCGGCGCCACCGGAGGAATACGTTGATTCGCGATAAACCACAGGAACGTTAATGTCGAACTGCCAGCGTTGTCCTGTGTTGTAGCGGGCGGTCAGGTCCAGGGTCCAGTTATCAGCCTTGATGCGGTCGATATCAATGTTGCCAAGAAAAATCGAGTCCAGTGCCAGAAAGCCATTGAGCGTCAGCGCACGGGTATCGTAGTGCGTGTAGGTCACGCCGGTTTCGAAGCTGAACTTGCCGCCACCGAAGAAGCCGCTGGCTTCGTCATACAGGTTGGAAACGCTTTGTGCAGGCTCCGAGTCATCCTTGAGCGATTGGCCATATGAACTGCCTGTGGTTCCCGGCGCACCGGCGGCCAACGACTGGCCACCCTTGGGCGTTTCGGCGGGGGATTTGGTCAGGCGTTTGGGAGGCGGTGTCGCAGGTGTTTCTTCGACTTGGCGAACGCGTTGCTCGAGTACCATCAGCGCGTTCTGTTGTGCTTCGTAACGCTGTTTCAACTCCATGAGTTCTTGTTTTAGTAACTCGACCTGGGGGTCCGGTGCTGCGTATAGCAGTGTCGCCGGGGCCAGGCTACTCAAACAAACGATGGTTCTGAACGTCAACGATCGGTGCATGGGTTAGCCGTCCCTTTCTGACTTCATCTGATGAAACTGAGCGTAGATCAGAATCCTTGGGTGCGAAGACCTTTGAGCTGGTCCAGATTGCCGTTCAGCGAACCGCCTGTCGCCACGTTGTCACGCAGCACGACATTGAGGGACGTCAGGTTGCGGACCTGGTTGCCACCGCCGAGCAAAGTTGTGTTTTGCATCAGTCCACCCTGGGCGAGACGTTGTACGGTACTGCCCTGATTGTTGTTGGCCACGATGTTGAGTTGCACACCGTTACGGGTCGAGGTGATGCTCAGCGCGCCCGCGCCATTAGCGTCGGCCAACGTCGAACCTGCGGTCAATGCCTGGCCCTGCTGTTGCGTTGTTGGTGCCTGGTCAGCCCGTGTAACGTTGATATCAACGTTGTTGTAGGCAGTGTTATGGTCGCCGGCAGCACGCACGACTTGAGTGACGCCTTCGGTGCTGTTGAGGCCGCTGCCGCCAGTGACGGTGCCGGTGCCTTGCGAACTCGCTGAGCCATTACCTTTTTCATTGATGATCGACACATAAAACTGTGGCTGGATGGTCGATTGTTGAATTTGCATCGAGGAAGTCGCCCCGATCACTTCACCGTTGGCGTTTTGCCAAGTGCTGGTCATGACAATGCCAAAACTGATGATCCGTCCCGGCATGACATAGCGGCCTCGCAGGGTTGCCAGTTCGTGATCGTTAAGTTCAATGGGTTTGAACATCTGTGCCTGGGTCGGCAGGCTGGCGGCCAGGCAAACCACGGCCAGCCAGATTGGAGTCTTCATTGGAATGCTCCCGGAGCGTCGTGCTCCCTTGTTATTAGAAGAAGTCACTCTGGATGAATCCGAAATCCATCAACTCTGCGTCTTGCACCGGGCTGAAGGTGTTGATGCGGTTCTTGGCGGTCAGCGGCAGGGGCGGGTCGAGCAACGCGTTGGCTTTGTCGTAGCCCTGGCCGATGACGGCAAAGATGATGCCGTTCCAGCCTTTTACAAAGTCTTCGACTTTGTAACGTTTATGACCGAGTACCGGATCTCCGATATATACCCAGCCGTTATGAACTCGTTGCATGACCACAAAGTGTTTGTAGCCACGGATATCCATGAGTACCACAACCGGAATTCTGATCTCGCTCAACGTTTGCGTCGCTACCCGGTAACCACGGGCGCGCATGCCGAGACTTTCCACGTAGCGCTTCATGTCGAGCATGGAAAAGCCCTGGACGCGGACAAGATCCTGATCGGAGTGTGCCAGCATGCCTTCGATGATTTGTTCTTCGTTCACGTCCAGCCAATAGGCTTGGCGCAATATCGTCGCCAGCGCAGCTGCGCCGCAACTGAAGTCGGTTTTCTGTTGCACCAGGTCGGCAAATTTACGCTCGCGTATGCTCTGGATCGGCTTATATACCAACGCGCCGCCCGGCAGGACGGCAAGCGGCAGTTGTGCAGCCTCGATCACACTGGCCACGCAAAGCAAAATTGCCAAGGCGATAATGCGCATAGTGGGATGCCTTCTGGTGTGTTGAAAAAAGGCCCCCGTAAGGGGGCCTCAAGAGACAACAATTAGAACGACTGGTTGGCAATGGACAGCGAGTTGCTTTGTTGGTTACCCACACCGGCAGCCACGTTGACGCCCAGGTTGCCACTGCCACCATTCACCGAACCACTCAGGGTTGCAGTGTTGGTCACAGGGTTAGCCCAGCCAGTTGGAGTCAGCACTTGATAGGAGTAGGTGTTGCTCAAATCAAATGAGCTGCTTTCACTGAAGCTTCCCGCTTTTGCGAACTCGGATTCGGACGATTTACTGCCCGATTTTTCGAACGAGGAGGCGTTCGATTTCTCGAACGACTTATCGAACGATTTTGCGAACGAGGAATCGCGCGATTTGTCGTACGAGGATTCGTGAGATCTGTCGTACGAGGAGTCGCGAGATCTGTCGAACGAGGAATCGCGCGATTTGTCGAACGATTTATCTACCGATACGCTAAGCGTTGCGTCAAGCGATGCGGTAAGCGATGCGTCGGAACTCCTGCTGCGGGTGCGATCGCCATTGCCATTATTGACGGTAGTGGAATGGGAAGCCGCCGCAGCAGCGTCCAAAGTAGCGCTCAAGGAAGCATCCAAGGATGCACTCGAAGAACCGCTTGCACTGCTGCTGTTGGAACCGCTCGCAGAACTGCTGTTAGAACCGCTCGCAGAACTGCTGTTGGAACCGCTCGCATTGCTGCTCTTCGAACCGCTTATATCGACGCTAAGAGAACCGCTGGAATTAGAGCTCTTGGCACCGGCCGCGGCCCAGCTCGAAGAAGCGCTTTGACTGCCGCTAACATCGAATGACTTATCTTTAGAGAAACTACCGCTGGCGGTTTTGGTCACCGTAAGCGTATCGACGCGGTAGGTACGATCAGCGTTGTTATTCACTGTCAGGCCAGGACTGCTTTGATCGGCAGAGGCGCTGGCTGATGCGTTACCCAACGGAGCATTGGAGTTGGCAATTGCCATGGTGTTTTTCTGTTGGTTGAGGTCGCCGCCAGCAATGTTGATCCCCATATTGCCGCTGCTGCCATCGCCCGATCCACTCATCACGGCAGAGTTTGTGACGCCGTAGTTCCAGACCTTGTTGTTGTTGCTGTATTGAGTGACTCGAGAACTGGCGTCGGCATTGCCGAACACGAAGCTGTTATCGAGGCTGGAGGTGGAGCCAGCGTTTGCGATGGCGGCCGCGTTGTCTTGTTGGTTGCCGGCGCCTGCTGCCACGTTGACGCCGACGTTGCCGCTCGCGCCTGAGGCAGAGCTGCTCATCTCGGCGGAGTTCTCAGTCCCTTCGTTGTAGATGCGGTTGCCGGTATTGGTCTGCTTGTCGTGCGCAGTGGCCGTCGCGTCGGTATGGATCCATGTTGGAGGAGGAGTGTGGTGACCGTTGTGATGGTGACCACGCCGATCGTTCTGTCCAGCTTGTGCAGCAACAGCCAAGACCGCAGCGATTGCAAAAACCAGAGGTTTTATTGCCATCGAAGGTTTCATGGTGGTTCTCCGTACTTATTTTAGGTTAAGTGTTGTACCTACCTGTTTGGGTCAGTCCGTGACCCGTACGCTCAGGGTATTGGCCGTTCGGTTTCCCACCCCGGCGCTCTGATTCAACTGGATCACCCCACGGCTACCGGTGAAGGCCTGATCGCTGGTAGCGACCTGGCGATAGCCTGGTGCAGAGTCAGTTGGATCGGAGTTGGTGATCAGCGTCACGTTCTGTTGCCTGAGGACGCTGTCGTCGATGCTTTGCGGCTGTGTGCCAATGCTTATCCGCAGGGCATTGGCTTGCTGGTTGCTGGCGCCCGCGCTCTGGTTGACACCCAGGACGCCGTTACCGTGGCTGAAGGAGTTGCCTTGAATGCTGGACCGGGCATCGATCCTGGGGTCGACCACCGTACGCAGCCGTTGGCGAATCTGTGTGGTCGCGCTGGCTCCATGGCCAACGGCGATGGCCCGGGCGTTCGCCTGCTGCTGCAGGTCGCCGGCAGCCTGATTGACCCCGAGGTTGCCCTGGTACTGGGCGCCCGAACCGTCGATGTTGGCGTTATCGATGACGGGGGATTGGGCGAAGGTCGATGCACTGCAAAACATGGCGATAATCAGCAGGGTACGATTCATCTTAACGGTCTCCCGTTATGACTTTCAGAGCACCCAGGCCTTGCTGGACGCTTGAATTGACCATGTTGGCAATACCGCCGCCAGCATTTCCCGAACGTCCAGCGGGGAGGTTGGAAAGCTGGCTCTGGTTGCTGATATTGCCGCCCAGGTTGTTGGTGTTTTGAGTGACCAGGCGGGAGATGCCTGCACCACTGGCGACACCGGCAAAGTCGCCGTCGCTCAATTCGTTCGTTTGACTGATGATCTGTTTGGACGGGTTGGCATTGGCGGTCGTGGGGCTAGGATCGGGCATCACCGGCGCACGCGTTGCCATGCGCGGCTGGACATCCCTTTTGATAATAATGATGCCGTTGTCAGCCTGTACCGGCATGCAGACAATCGAGCCCAGTGCACATCCGATCAGCAGGAGGCTAAAAAAGTTGTTATCAGGTTTCCCCACGGCGGCAATTCCTTCTGTGAGTGGAGCGCTGGCCCTTATCAGCGTTGCGAGGAAGAGAGCAGAAGGTGTGCCGGTTTTTGTTTTTCTTTTGAAAACAGGTGGTTGGATTTAATTGTCGAGGTAGTCAAAAAATTGTGTAACGCCACTGAGACAGGGCCACGCAAAAACGCCGTCGAGGGTGGCGGTATTGCTCGCTAAGGGCGCTGAAGGCAGGTTGTATCAGAGGCGTAACATTTTCTTGCAGGAGTGCTTGAGCCGCTTTAGCTCGGGAGTTTGCGCAGGGGTAGATGTTTCAGGAATGGACATTTTCGGCAGGGCGCGGGGGGCTGTCAGGTCGTGAGCAAGTGCGTCACAGCGTCGAATGCCGCGTCCTTGCGTTGTTGCCAATCACCTTGCAGCACCTGGCAAGGCCTGTGGTGCAGGTCAAGCCATTGGCGGCTGGCCTGGAAAAATGCCTGGCGTTCTGCCAGTTGCGGTTGGCAACGCTGCCCGTCGTCATGCCAGGCCACGGTTTCAGGGCTCAGCAGCAAATGCAGGTCGTAGTGCCGTGCCAGCAATGCTTGCTCGATCCATGTCGGACAAGCGCCAAACAAGGTCTGGCTCCAGAGGATGTTACTCAGCAAGTGAGTGTCGAGAATCAGCAAATGCGGTTGCCGGGCGCGTGCCTCGTCCTCCCATCTCAGCTGGCCATGTGCTATTGATGCAATGTCATCGTAGCAGGTTTCGCGGGCTTCGCTTTCGATGAAGTGCCTAACGTACTCACCGACCAATATGCCGCCAAAATTGGCGTGAATCTCACTCGAAAGCCAGCTTTTGCCGCTGGATTCCGGCCCTGCCAGCACCAGCACCTTCATGTACGCAACGCCGGATCGGCCCGCCATTCTCGCCAGCCTTGCACGGCAATCAGGGCGAACAGCGCGTAGAGCCCGGCGGTCAGGTACAGACCTTTGTAGATAAACAGCCCGACGAAGATCACATCCAGGGTGATCCACAGCGGCCAGCATTGAACGCGTTTTTGCGCCATCCATAACTGCGCCACCAGGCTGAAGCCAGTGAGTGCCGCATCGAGCCAGGGTTGTGCGGCATCGGTCCAGTTCGCCATTGCAGCGCCCAGCAACAGACTGCCGACCGCGCCAATGATCAGACCGATAGCAACCGATTTACCGTCGAGCAGGCTGACCTGCCGACCTTGGTGTGCGTCACCCGCATGCGTCCACTGCCACCAGCCATAGAGCTGCAATGCGGCGTAGATCACCTGCAGGAGCATGTCCGAGTAGAGCTTCACCTCAAAAAAGATCCAGCTATAAAGCAGCACCATGACCAGACCGATCGGCCAGCACCAGGGGTTCTGTTTGACCGTCAACCAGACGGCAATGACACCGAGGGCGGCGGCAAACAGTTCAAGCCCGGACATGGAGGTACCTTGGGAAAATCGAAGAGGGGGCGGATTGTAACGGCAGGCGCTGCCAAGTAGAACCGGCGTACACACACTGTGTAGTAGCTGCCAAGCCTGTGGCGAGGGGATTTAGCGAAACGTCGCACCGCCCCGTTCGGCGGCGAAGCCGTCGTAATCCATTGGACGCGGTGTGGCTGGAAAAACAGGGGCCGCTTCGCAGCCCAACGGGGATAAATCCCCTCGCCACAGGCTTGGCAGCTGCTACAGGGACTGTCGTTACACCCGGAACTGCTTGAGCAGCCCGTTCAACTGCTCACTCAATTCCTTCAGGTGAACGCTGGCCACGCTCGACTGTTCAGCCGCCAGCGCCGTGCTGTGGGACAAACCGGCGGCCTGGGTGACGTTCTGGTTGATGTCCTCGACCACATGCGCCTGTTGCAAGGTCGCGCTGGCGATGGAGGCGTTCAAGCCGTTGAGGTTGCGCAGCGCCTGGGCAATGGCATTCAGGCTTGCGCCGGCCAGGCCGGCCTGCTCGATGGTCAACTGCGATGCACGGCTGCTGTCGCCGATCACTTTGACCGCTGCTTCGGAGTGGCTTTGCAGGCGTTCGATCATCGACTGGATCTCGGCCGTGGACTTCTGGGTGCGCTGGGCCAGCAGTCGCACTTCATCGGCCACCACCGCAAAACCGCGACCTTGCTCGCCGGCCCGGGCAGCTTCGATGGCCGCGTTGAGGGCCAGCAGGTTGGTTTGCTCGGCGATGGAACGGATGACTTCGAGAACGCTGCCGATCTGCGTGCTTTCGGCGGCCAGGGTACGAATGACTTCCACCGCTTGATCGATGGTGGAGGACAGCTTGTCGATCTGTTGCAGGCTGCCATCGATGTTGACCTGACCTTGCTGCGCCTGAGACTCGGCATCGCGCATTTCGCTGGCGGCGTGCTCGGCGTTTTTCGCGACGTCGTGTACGCCATACGTCACTTCATTGATTGCCGTGGCCACCAGTTCCATTTGCTGGGATTGTTGCTGACTGCGTTGCTGGGCCTGGGCGGCGTCGTTGCCCAGTTCACTGGAAGACTGGCCCAGGGCACTGGCGGACACTTGCAGTTCTTTGATCACCAATCGCAGCTTGGCGGTGAAGGCGTTGAAGTGGCGTGCCAGTTGCGTGACTTCATCCTGGCCATGGGTATCGAGGCTGTGAGTCAGGTCGCTTTCGCCGCTGGCGATGTTGGCCATGGCGTTCACGGTTTCCTGCAGTGGACGCACGATACTGCGGGCAATCAGGATGACCAGCAGCGCCATGATCAGGGCAATCACCAGCCCCACGAACGAGGCCTTCCACACCTGGCCATAGAACTCGGCCTGCATGTCATCGATGTACACGCCCGAACCGATCACCCAACCCCAGGGCTCGAAGAGTTTGATGTAGGAGGTTTTCTCTACCGGCGCGCTGGCGCCCGGTTTCGGCCAGCGATAGTCGACGGTGCCGGCACCCTTGGTCTTGGCGACGGCGACCATTTCGTTAAACAGGGCAAAACCGTCGGGGTCGCGGATCGCCGAGAGGTTCTGGCCATCGAGTTTCGGGTTGGCCGGGTGCATGATCATCACCGGCGTCAGGTCATTGATCCAGAAGTAGTCATTCTGGTCATAGCGCAGGCCACGAACGGCGCTCAGTGCCTGCTTCTGTGCGGCGTCGCGGGTGAGGGTGCCGGCAGTTTCGAGGTCGTGGTAATAGGTCAGAATACCGCTGGCGGTTTGCACCACATGCTGGGTTTTCTGAGCCTTGGCGTGGTACAGGTCATCGTGAATCTGCTTGAGCATCAAGACGCCCAACGTCAATAGCATCAGGACGGCCACGATCAAGATGAGCCACAAACGTCGGCTGATCGACATACTGCGCAAGCTGTTCATAACGCTGTCACTCCGGTTTCTTTTTCTTGTAATAAATGATCGCCAGCATCCAACCACACTTTGCCAATCGGTCATATCCGACCCAAGTCCAATTACGCGGCAGCGTTAATCAGACTTGTCTGATAGGATTTCGGCCCCGCATGGAAAAACCTGAATCCCAGTCGATTTTTCACGGAATTTTTATGGTTCCGTCTGGATTCTATGCGCGCGGCGCAGCAGCGACGCTGACCGCAATCAACGTTCTGAAAAAATATTTACGGGGCATGCCTTGGCGCAATGCTTCTTGGGGGATTGATGGATCTTTGGACTGCCTTTTCGGCATTGATTCTTGGGGTTGTAGAAGGGCTGACGGAGTTTTTGCCGATTTCCAGTACCGGCCACCAGATCATCGTGGCTGACCTGCTCAACTTCGGTGGCGAGCGGGCCATCGCTTTCAACATTATTATTCAGCTGGGGGCGATTCTGGCGGTGGTGTGGGAGTTCCGCCGCAAGATCATCGATGTGGTGACCGGTTTGCCAACGCAGCCCGGCGCTCGCCGCTTTACTGCAAACCTGTTGATTGCTTTCATGCCGGCCGTGGTATTGGGGGTGATTTTTTCCGATTTGATCCACGAGTACCTGTTCAACCCGATCACCGTTGCGACGGCGTTGGTTGTGGGCGGGATCATCATGTTGTGGGCCGAAAAGCGTCAGCATGAAGTGCATGCCGAAACCGTTGATGAGATCACGTGGAAAGACGCCCTGAAAGTCGGCTTCGCCCAGTGCCTGGCGATGATTCCCGGGACCTCACGCTCCGGCTCGACGATCATTGGTGGCTTGTTGTTCGGGCTGTCGCGCAAGACCGCTACCGAGTTCTCGTTCTTTCTGGCGATGCCGACCATGGTCGCTGCGGCGGTTTATTCGGGCTTCAAATACCGCCACCTGTTCGTCCCGTCGGATTTTCCGGTGTTCGCGATCGGCTTCGTCACGGCGTTCATCTTCGCGATGATTGCCGTCAGAGCCTTGCTCGTGTTCATCGGCAGCCACAGCTATGCGGCGTTTGCCTGGTATCGCATCGCGTTTGGCCTGGTCATCCTGGCCACCTGGCAGTTCGGCTGGGTTGACTGGACTGCGGTCAAGCCATGAATGACGCCAGTGCGCGCAACAACCCTGGGCGCAAGCCCGCAGGAGAGGTTCGCAATCTCCAGCTGAAACTGTTGCTGTTTGCGGTCCTGTGCGCGCTGCCGTTGTTTGGCTCGATGTCGTTGTGGCTGCGCGGGGTTTCCGTGATTCCCCTGGCGGCTTACGGGGTCGTCAGCCTGCTGGCGTTCTTGCTGTACTGGAGCGACAAGCGCAAGGCGCGCGCCGACCATTGGCGCATACCGGAGAACGTGTTGCATGCGGTGGAACTCGCCGGAGGCTGGCCGGGCGCTTTACTGGCCCAGCAGCTGTTTCGGCACAAGACGCGCAAGCTCTCGTTTCAGTTGGTGTTCTGGATCATCGTGCTGATGCATCAGGTGTTCTGGATCGACCAGCTGTTTCTCGGCGCCCATCTGTTCGCGCTGCTTTAAAGCAGCAGTCCGACCTGGGTGCGCTTGGGCAACTTGCTCACCACCAATTGATGGGAACGCTGCAACAAGCCTTGCAGCTCTTCAGGGCCCAACGGGTAGGGCGTTTCCATGATGATCCACTGAGCCCGCGCCAGATACGGCGCCGGGCGGATTCCCGGGCGGTCGCAATGACCGAGAAACACGTCCTTGTCGACCTTGAAGGCCAGGGATTCGCCCCGCAGATTCTGCAAGGCAAACATCTTGTTCCCGGCAATCGAAAACACCCGCACGCCACCCCACTTGTAGTCTTCCCGCGCGCCCGGCAGCGCGAGACAGAATTGCGCGACATCCTCTTCGCTCATACGTCCAGCCTTCATATCAGTCGGTCCCCGCAGGCATTGAATGATTCGATCAAATGGTCGAGCCAGGCGCGTACGGCCGGCATCACCCCGCGCCGATGAGGGTAGACCGCTTGCAGCCAGCCGCCAGGCAACGACCAGTCGGGCAGCAGCTGCACCAGCGTGCCGTTTTCCAGTTCCTGCTCGCAATACATCATCGGCAGCATGGTAAAACCCTGGCCGGCGAGGGTGCAGGCCTTGCGCACGATAAAGTCATCGATGCCCAATCGCGCCTCGAGAGTGAGATCGCAGCTTTTGCCCTGTTGGTCGAGCATGCGGATATGCACCAGGCGATCGGCTTCCAGGGCGCCGAGCACGGGCAGGTTTTTCAAGTCTTCGGGGTGGTTGATTTCACGGCCGTGCAAAAATCCGGGGCTGGCGACCATCGCCATCTGCGCCTGGCGCAAACGTCGGGTGACCAGCAGCGGATCCTCATCGCCCAACTCACGCACCCGCAGCGCCACATCGACGCCCTCGGTCACCAGGTCGACGCGGCGGTTGAGTAACATGACCTCCAGTTGAACATGAGGATATTTCTCAAGGAAATCGCTGATCACTGTCGGCAGAATTTCGTGGGCCAGCCCGACGGGGCAAGACACGCGCAAACGCCCGCGAGGTTCACTCGACATGCTGGCGACGGCTTCATCGGCCATCTCGGCTTCCAGCAGCATTGCCTGACAGTGCCGCAAGTAACGCTCACCCACGGCGGTCAGCTTCAGTTGTCGGGTGGTGCGTTGCAGCAGGCGCGCGCCAAGGCGTTCTTCCAGTTCGGCAATGCGCCGCGACAACCGCGACTTGGGAATTCCGAGCAAACGCCCGGCTGCGGCAAAGCCATCGGCTTCAACCACCTTGGCGAAGTAGTAGAGATCATTGAGGTCTTGCATGGTGGACGCTCGATTGTTCTATCAGTGGGACGAACTATCGCATTGTTGCCGACTAATCAGCTATTAGTTTCGTCTGTAGGATTCTCCCCATCAGATCGCCTCGTGGCGATCCTCACCTGGAGATCCCACATGAAACTGCTGCATATCGATTCGAGCATTCTTGGTGACAACTCGGCTTCCCGTCAGCTGAGTAGCGAAGTCGTTAAAGCCTGGCAAACCGCCGAGCCGACTGCCGTGGTGACCTACCGCGACCTGGCCGCCGATGCCATCAGCCATTTCTCCGCCACGACCCTGGTTGCCGCCGGCACCGCCGCTGAACTGCGCAACGCCGCGCAGCAACACGAAGCCGAGCTGAGTGCCTCCACCCTGGCCGAATTCCTCGCCGCCGATGCCGTGGTGATTGCAGCTCCGATGTACAACTTCACCATCCCGACCCAACTCAAGGCCTGGATCGACCGCATCGCCGTTGCCGGTCAGACCTTCCGTTACACCGAAGCCGGTCCTGAAGGCCTGTGCGGTGGCAAGAAAGTCGTCATCGTTTCGACTTCCGGCGGTCTGCATGCGGGTCAGGCGACTGGCGTTGCTCACGAAGAGTACTTGAAGGTGCTGTTCGGCTTCATCGGTATCACCGACATCGAGTTCGTCCGCGCCCATGGCCTTGCCTATGGTGACGAAGTCCGCACCAAAGCCATGAGCGACGCTCACACGCAAATCAGCGAGCAGTTGTTCGCCGCCGCGTAAGGTGCGTGTAAAGAAAATCAAACAGCTCGGGCAATACCCAAAAAACTCTGTATTCTGATCACGCAAGTGTCAGAGACGGAGTTTTTTGTTTCTGGCTATTTCGGAATTTCATTAAATAGTGGCCCGAGTTATGCAGTCGAGGGTTACCGTCTCCGGTCCAGTAACAAGGTGGGGCATCCCATGGTGCGTCTTTGTGCAATTTTACTGATTTGCCTGCTCAGCAGCCTGAACTCAGTGCACGCCGCGCCTGCGCCGCATCCTCACTGGAGCGTCGGCTTCCATGAGATGAGTTTTCTTGACCCTCTGGACTTGCAGCCGATGCGCGCCATCGCCTTCTACCCCTCCAGCGAGAAGGAACACTCCAGCATCCTCGAGGGCTACACGGTCGAAGCGGGCGAAGACACCCGAGTTGCCATCGGTCGTTTCCCGATGCTGATGCTGTCCCACGGCAACATCGGAACGCCGCTGGCCTTGCATGACCTCGCCACGTCGCTGGCACGCAAAGGGTTTGTGGTGGTGGCGGTGATCCATCCCGGTGACAACTCCAAAGACCACAGCCGCCTCGGTACGTTGAGTAACCTTTACGGTCGGCCCATCCAGATTTCCGAAGCCATTACCGCGACGCTGGGCGACCGAATGCTCGCGCCCTTCGTCAATGCCGATCAGGTCGGTGTGATCGGTTATTCGGCGGGCGGGGAGACGGCGCTGATTCTGTCCGGCGCGACACCCGACCTGGACCGTCTGCGCCGCTATTGTCAGGAACGCCCGGATGACCGCGATGCCTGCAACACCCAAGGCGAATTGATTGCTGACCGTGATGACTTGCAGCCGGTGGCTGACCCGCGGGTTCGCGCCTTGCTGCTCATGGCGCCACTGAGCCTGAAGTTTGGCCGTCATACCCTGGCCGATGTGCATGTGCCGGTGCTGCTCTACAGCGGCGACGGCGACAAACTGGTAGCGTTCGACAAGAATGCCGCCGCCCTGGCACGCAAACTGCCGATCGCACCGGACTTCAAGTTGCTGGTCGGGGCAGGGCACTTTGTGTTCCTGGCGCCTTGCAACGAAGAGCAGATCATCGCCATGCCGGCGCTGTGTACCGATGCCGATGGCGTCGATCGCAAAGACATTCATCGCAACATGGTTTCCGAAGCCGGGCGTTTCTTCTCTCATGCGCTGGGCAAACCGACCCGGGCCGGAATGCAGACCGCCGATCAATAACAAATCTTTGTAGGAGCTGAGCTTGCTCGCGATGGCGGTCTGTCAGCCAACATCCATGTTGAATCTGACGCCGCCATCGCGAGCAAGCTCAGCTCCTACAAGGGGGGGCGGTGTCAGGCCATTGCGCGGCGTTTCAGTAACAAGGTCAGTCCGAGGCCAGTCACCGACAACAACGCCGCGCTGAAGAATATCCACGTGTACCCCAGGTTCAACGCCACGGCGCCCATCAACGGCCCGGCAATCGCCAAGGCCAGATCGAAAAACACTGCGTAAGCACTCAATCCCGCCCCGCGACTGGAATTGGGCACTTGCTTGATCGCTTCGACCCCCAACGCCGGATAGACCAGTGACAGACCGAATCCGGTCAGGCCTGCGCCAATCAGCGCATAACCGGTCGAAGGCGCGAGCCACAGCAACACCAGGCCCGCCGTCTCAATGCTCATACAGGCAATGGCCGAGGTGAACCCACCGAAACGGCTGATGCTGGAGATGAACAACAATCGCGCCAGGATGAAACACACGCCGAACACCGTCAGGCAGTAAGCCGCGCCGGCCCAGCCACGGCTGACGTAATACAGGGTAATAAAGGTGGTCAGCGTGCCGTAACCGATGGAGGCGAGGCTCAGGCTCGCGCCGAACGGCACAATGCGCCCGAACACCGCCCAGAACGGCAGGCGCTCGCCGCGAATCACCGGCACCGAGGGTTTGTTTCGGATCAGCAACAACGCCGCCAGCGCCAGCACCGACAGCGCGATCCCAAGACTGGCGAACCCCAGCTCGCCAACCATCACCACGCCCAGCGGTGCACCAATGGCGATGGCGCCGTAGGAGGCGATACCGTTCCAGGAGATCGATCGTGCGGTATGTTCCGCGCCCACCTGACCCATGCACCAACTGATGGTGCCGACCCCGATCAAGCCCTGGGCAATCCCCAGCAACAAGCGACCGGCAATCAGGATCAACAGGCTCAGCAACGGAAGACTTTGCAGCAGCGTTGAAATCAACGTCAGCACGCCGCTCAACACAATCCCCGATAACCCGTAAACAATCGCCCGCTTGGTGCCGATGCTGTCCGACAGGCGCCCGGCCATCGGGCGGCTGAGCAGGGTGGCCAGGTACTGCGAGCCGATGGTCAGCCCCGCGATGATCGCGCTGAAACCCAGCTGTTCATGGACATACCCCGGCAACACCGCAATCGGCAGGCCAATGCAGAGGAAGGCAATAAAGGTATAAAAGACGATGGAGACGATCTGCAGGGTGATCGCCATGGAGCTTTGTGGTGGCAGTTGCTGCACAGACATGAGGGCTCGTTCGCGGGCGGCGGTAGGAGAACTGCATCATGGCGCGAGCGCAAAATAAAAGAAAGCAGGCTAACTACTTTCTCCTGAACCGATCATTCCCACGCTCTGCGTGGGAATGCAGCCCGGGACGCTCCGCGTCCCTTCTGGAGCCGAACGCGGAGCGTCCGTTGAGGCATTCCCACGCAGAGCATGGGAACGATCGACTCTGAAATGCAAAAAGCCCCGTCACATGGACAGGGCTTTCCATTTTCAGCCGGTGCTTAGAACACAACGCCCTGGCTACGCAGGTAGTCGTCATAGGTGCCGCTGAAGTCGATCACGCCACTAGGGCTCAACTCGATAATGCGGGTGGCCAGAGACGATACGAACTCACGGTCGTGGCTGACGAAGATCAGCGTGCCCGGGTAGTTCTCCAGCGCCAGGTTCAGCGCCTCGATGGATTCCATGTCCAAGTGGTTGGTCGGTTCGTCCATGATCAGCACGTTCGGCTTTTGCAGGATCAGCTTGCCGAACAGCATGCGACCTTGCTCACCACCGGAGATGACCTTGACCGACTTGAGGATCTCGTCGTTGGAGAACAGCATGCGGCCGAGGGTACCGCGAACGATTTGCTCGCCGCCCTGAGTCCATTGGCCCATCCAGTCGAACAGGTTGCAGTCTTCTTCGAAGTCGTGAGCGTGGTCCTGGGCGTAGTAACCCAGTTCCGCGGCGTCGGTCCACTTCACAGTACCGGCATCCGGGGTCAGTTCGTTGACCAGGGTGCGCAGCAGGGTGGTTTTACCGATACCGTTCGGGCCGATGATCGCCACGCGTTCGCCGGCTTCAACCTGGAAGCTGAAGTCCTTGAACAGTGTCTTGCCGTCGAAGCCTTTGGCCATGCGCTCGACGATAACGGCCTGACGGTGCAGCTTCTTGGTTTGTTCGAAACGGATGAACGGGCTCACACGGCTCGAAGGCTTGACCTCGGCCAGCTGGATCTTGTCGATCGCCTTGGCGCGGGAGGTTGCTTGCTTGGCTTTCGAGGCGTTGGCCGAGAAGCGGCTGACAAACGATTGCAGTTCGGAGATCTGCGCTTTCTTCTTGGCGTTGTCCGACAGCAGTTGCTCGCGGGACTGGGTCGCCACGGTCATGTACTCGTCGTAGTTGCCCGGGAACAGGCGCAACTCGCCGTAATCCAGGTCAGCCATGTGGGTGCACACGCTGTTCAGGAAGTGACGGTCGTGAGAGATGATGATCATCAGGCTGGAGCGCTGGGTCAGGATGTTTTCCAGCCAGCGGATGGTGTTGATGTCCAGGTGGTTGGTCGGTTCGTCGAGCAACAACACTTCAGGATCGGAGAACAGCGCCTGGGCCAGCAATACGCGCAGTTTCCAGCCTGGGGACACTTCGCTCATCGGGCCGAAGTGCTGCTCGATGCCGATACCCAGGCCCAGCAACAGTTCGCCGGCACGGGATTCGGCGGTGTAGCCGTCCATTTCGGCGAATTCGGTTTCCAGTTCTGCAACGGCCATGCCGTCTTCTTCGGTCATTTCCGGCAGCGAGTAGATGCGGTCGCGCTCGGCCTTGACCTTCCACAGCTCTTCGTGACCCATGATCACGGTATCGATCACGGTGAATTCTTCGTAGGCGAACTGGTCCTGGCGCAATTTACCCAGACGCACGTTCGGCTCGAGCATGACCTGGCCGCCGGACGGCTCGAGGTCGTCGCCGAGGATTTTCATGAAAGTCGACTTGCCGCAACCGTTGGCGCCGATCAGGCCGTAGCGGTTGCCCGCGGCGAATTTGACCGAAACGTTTTCGAATAGCGGCTTGGCGCCGAACTGCATCGTGATGTTAGCTGTAGAGATCAAAGGTTTTTCCTGCGAAGCATTCAGAGTAGCTAGGGTTGCGGCAGTACCGATTCAGTACCCGTTTCCGTTATTCGAACCACAGGAAATGCATCCCGGTCAGAAGCGGAAGGTCCATCTGGCAATAAGTGGACAGCAGCATATGGAGCGCTTGGCCCGAGTCGAAGTGCGCTGAGACGGGGTTCATTCCCGTCGTCAACCAAGGGGGGCGCGTAATGTTTGGCGGCGATTGTACTGGTCTGGCTCTTTAAACGATAGGGCGTTAAGGCCGCACGGCCACTTTGGCAGCACCAGTGGACATATTTTCACCGTTGAAGGTTAACTATTGGTTACAAACTGTGGCTAAAATGCCATCTATCACCTGATGCCGACAGGCGGCATAGGCTCAAGAACGCGCCATTCGGGACCGCTGTTCTTAATTCAGACGCTGCACAAGACCCTTGGGCCGATTGGCCGGCAAGGGACGCAGCTTGTTCATTTCTGACGTGTGACGATTGTTGTGAAATTGATCATTGTTGCTGTTTACGTTGTCTCCATTGCATACGTCCACCTGCGCGGACGCGTGCGCCACAAAATGGGCCGTCAACTGAGCGACCACTCGACATTTCTGGCGCCGATCAACTGCTTCCTTTATCTGTTCTCGAAAATCCCCAACAAGCCTTACCTCAACCCGGCCGAGTTTCCTGATCTGAGTCCGTTGCAGGACCATTGGGAAGAAATTCGCGCCGAGGGCCAGAACCTGCTCAGGGCCGGGGAGATCAAGCGCTCGAATCAATACGACGACGTCGGCTTCAACTCGTTCTTCAAGACGGGCTGGAAGCGTTTCTACCTGAAGTGGTACGGCGACAGCCATCCTTCGGCCATGAAACTTTGTCCGCGCACAACGGAATTGGTGCAAAGCATCGGCTCGATCAAGGCGGCGATGTTCGCCGAGTTGCCACCGGGTTCGAAACTGGTCCGTCACCGCGATCCGTATGCCGGTTCCTACCGCTATCACCTGGGCCTGGAAACCCCGAACGATGCCGGTTGCTACATCAACGTCGATGGCGAGAACTACCACTGGCGCGACGGTGAAGCGGTCATGTTCGACGAGACCTTCATTCATTACGCTGAAAACACCACCGGGCAGAACCGCATCATTCTGTTCTGCGACGTTGAGCGGCCGATGAAGTATCGCTGGGCGGCGGCGTTCAACAGCTGGTTCAGCCGTCATGTGATGTCGGCGGCGGGCGCACCGAACGAAGCGGGTGACAAGATCGGCGGTATCAACCGCTTGTTCGCCAAAATCTACAAAATTCGCCTTCGCGGCAAAGCGCTGAAGAAGCGCAACCGCAAGCGTTACTACCTCGAAAAGTGGGCGATTTTTGGAGGGGTGGTGGCGATTTTTGTACTGATCTGAATGTTCTGTTGCGGCGTATAAAGCCATCGCGAGCAGGCTCGCTCCCACAGTTATTCGCGATCACCTGTGGGAGCGAGCCTGCTCGCGATGGGGCCATAACATTCACCGCACAACCTTCAATCAGCCACGAGAAGTCTTCGTGGCTTTTTTCTGCGCGGCCGGTTTCGTTTTACCCGTGTTCTTGCCTCCCAGGCTACGTTTAAGCAGCTCAGTCAGATCGATAACGTCTGCGGTTTTACGCTCCTCTTCGCCAGTCGCCGTTTCCACATCCTCGATCTTTCCTTCATTAGCCTTCTTCTCCACCAAGGCCATGATCTTGTCTTCAAAACTGTCGCGATAATCCTCGGGATTCCAGTCTGCGCTCATGTCCTGAACCAATCGTTTGGCCATATCGAGTTCACCTTTGGCCAGTTCGGGCTTGGTGACGTCACTGCCCAACTCAAGCGTATCCAGACTTCGTACTTCGGCGGGCCAGCGCAGCATCACCAATACCATCGCCGACTCCAGCGGCATCAGCGCGGCGAGGTGCTGACGCGTGTGCAGCACAACATGAGCCAGGGCGACTTTATTGGTTTTGCTTAACGTTTCGCGTAACAGCGCATAGACCTTGCCACCGCGTTTATCCGGCGCGAGGTAGTAGGGCGTATCAATGTTTTGCAGGGGGATCTGCTCGCTGTCGACAAAGGAAAAGATGTCGATGGTCTGAGTGGACAGCGGGTGTGCCGACTTGATTTCCTCTTCGCTGAGGACCACATACCGACCCTTTTCATACTGCACACCTTTAACGATGTGTTCCTTGGTCACTTCCTTGCCGGTGACCTTGTTGATGCGCTTGTAGCCCACCGGGTCCATGCTGCGGCTGTCGAGCCAGTCGAAATCCACCCCCTGCGAGGACGTCGCCGAGACCAGCGCCACAGGGATATGCACCAGACCGAAACTGATCGCGCCTTTCCAGATTGCCCGTGCCATGGTCGTCTTCTCGCGAGTGATGTTCAGGTGACCTGTGACGCTGCGCAAAAGTTTCAGCGGGCTGCGACCCTGTCCTGCGGGCGTATCGGTGGTCCGGTCAACTCGTGTTACATCTTGTGAAGGAGGTTTTAGTTAACAAATCCGAACCCCGGGCGTAGCGTGATAACGAAGTTTCTATCCACGCTGATGTCGAGAGGCTCCCCATGAACAGATTTGTGCTCGGCTGCACCGCGTTGGCGTTGAGTGGCATGCTGAGCAATCTGGCCCAGGCCGACACTGCGCCGTCTCCTTCTTCACTGCTGTTGGCCCAGAGCCCGGCAGGCAATGCCAGCAACCCTTACAACAGTCCGATTCGCCGGGCCAATCCCAACAGCATGCAAGGCACGCAACCCAGCGCGCCGGCCATCCGTGGGCCGAACACAGTGCCCGTGCCGCGCCCTCCGACGCTTGACAATGGTGGCGTCGGCAACCGCTATCCCCAGGATCGCTCGCCTCCCGCCACCCCACCCAAATTCATTCCCAACCCACCTCATCGAGACGCAGACACCAGCAACCGTTGAACGGCACGACAGCGTTCTTGCCAGCCATTCGAACGACAAAAGGAATCGTGCATGTTGCGTAAAACCCTTCTGGCCACACTGTGTGCCAGCGCACTGATCACCGTCACGGCGCCCGTTTTCGCTGCGCCAACCCAGAATTTCAAAAGCGAACAGGGCACCCTTGAGGTGACGACCATGACCAAGGGGCTCGAACATCCCTGGGCCCTGGCGTTTCTTCCCGATCACCAAGGGATGCTGGTGACCGAGCGGCCCGGCAACCTGCGGGTGGTCAGCGCCGACGGCAAACTGTCCGCTCCGCTCAGTGGCGTGCCAAAGGTTTGGGCCAAGGGGCAGGGCGGCTTGCTGGATGTAGCGTTGTCGCCCGACTTCAAGCAAGACCGCACGGTCTACTTGTCATATGCCGAAGGTGGCGGTGAGGGCGACAAGGCCGGGACGGCGGTTGGTCGCGGACGTCTGTCGGACGACCTGACGGCCATCAAGGATTTCAAAGTGATCTTCCGCCAGGAACCCAAGCTTTCGGTCGGCAACCACTTTGGTTCGAGGTTGGTGTTCGACCGTGACGGCTATCTGTTCATCACCCTGGGCGAGAACAACGACCGGCCGACCGCTCAAGACCTCGACAAGCTGCAAGGCAAGGTCGTGCGGATCTACCCGGACGGCCAGGTGCCGGATGACAACCCCTTTGTCGGCCAGGCCGGCGTACGCCCGGAAATCTGGTCCTACGGCCAGCGCAATCCGCAAGGCGCGGCGCTCAACCCTTGGACCGGCACCCTTTGGGAAAACGAACACGGTCCCCAGGGTGGCGACGAAATCAACATCATCGAGCGAGGCAAGAACTACGGCTGGCCGATAGCAACCCATGGCATCAACTATTCCGGCCAGCCGATCCCGGAAGCCAAAGGCAAGACCGCCGAAGGCACCGTCGCCCCGCACCATGTCTGGGAGAAGTCCCCCGGCGTCAGTGGCATGGCGTTCTACGACGCTGACCGCTTCAAGGCCTGGCAGCACAACGTGTTTATCGGCGCGCTGGTGAGCCAGGAGTTGATCCGCTTGCAGCTCGATGGCGACAAGGTCGTTCACGAAGAGCGATTGCTGGGCGAACTCAACAAGCGCATTCGCGATGTGCGGCAGGGGCCCGACGGGTACTTATATGTACTGACCGATGAGGACGACGGAGCCCTGTACAGGATTGGCCTGAAGTAACGCATCCCTTGTAGCAGCTGGCGAACTGTGGCGAGGGGATTTATCCCCGTTGGGCTGCGAAGCGGCCCCCGTTTTTCCAGCCACACCGCGTCCAATGATTTACGACGGCTTCGCCGCCGAACGGGGCGGTGCGACGTTTCGCTAAATCCCCTCGCCACAGGTTCGCCAGCTGTTACATGGGTTGTGAAGCTCATGATCGGGCGTACAGGACCACTGCCGCCCGCAACTTGCCTCGACCGAAGCTGCTCATCTTGTCGAACTCCCCATGGCTGACCGGCAAATGCTGGCAGTCCATGGGTTGGCGATGCTGGCTGTGATCGACATCCGGGTCATGCAGGTAGACGAACTCTTCATCGCAATCGGTGACGATCACCCAATGCGGCGATTTGGAGCGGGTCAGTCGATAGCTGCTGATGAGCACCAGCGGTTGTCCGCCACTGTCCAGTAACCGTGGAAGGTTCAGTGGTCCGCCGATCACTCGTTCCACATCAGTCTCTTGTAGCTGCGTGGTGAACTCCTCGTGTACTAACCGCATTACCTCTTTTTTATGCGCATCGCGTACGCCATCGAGAAACAGTGGCCCGGCCATGCTCAGTTGAAGACGCACTCCAAAACCCCGTCGCCATGCCGCCAGCGCCAGGCCTTGAGGGCTGCAGCCACCATGGCCCGAGGTCATGAACACGGTGGTCGCTTCGCGCCAGATCTGCAGTTCTTCGCGTCGCTCCAGCACGCGATCCGCTTGCAGCGCGCCCATGGCCATCAGCAGACAGGCCGGGCCGCAGGTGAAATCGGTGGTCTGCGAATACCAGGGCACCTTGATGTTGCGCGAGTCGCGGTGCTGGAGGATGCGCTTTTCCAGCCGCAGCGCGTCGGCATGGTCCTGGTAATAGTCGTGAATCAGGGCAAAGCGTCGGTAACCGTTGCTTTCGTACAGGGCAATCGCTGCCGGGTTGTCGATGCGTACTTCCAGCCGCAGGTAGGCGCAGTCGTGTTCAAGGGCGCAGGCCTCGATGCGTTGGAGCAATTGCTTGCCCAGTCCGCTGCCGCGAGCTTCGGTGGCGATCGCAATCGAGTAAAGGCGCGCCAGCGAAGTGCCCCGGTGGAACAGCACCACGGCGTAACCGACCAGGTGCTCGCCACGCTGGGCCACCAGCAATTGCCCATGGGCCCGGGTGATCATCCATTGAAAACTGCGACGGTTAAGCCGATCCGTGGTGAAACAGTGTTGTTCGAGTTCCAGCAGTGCCGGCAAATCTTCAACCACCGCCAAGCGAAAAACCAGATTCATATGACCACCGTAAAAGTTGCGTAACGAAACGGGACTTTCTAAAAAGTTCGTGCTTAATAGGAAAGGTCTTGTTCTCCAACGGATCAATCACTATGTCAGCGGTACAGGGTCATTGGCGCGAAGTATCCGAGCAAACTTTGCCGGCAGCAACTTATTTAAATGACGGTGCCAGAACTTCCAGCCAGTTGATTATCATCGTCGAACGCAAGGAAGACTGGGCCTCCTACTTCCCCAGTGAAGACATCGTGACGGCTCAGGAATACCTCGAACAAACCCGTGACGACGAGCGAGGCAAGCGGGTCCAGGTGATCAACCTGTGCCGCAGCTACAAGTACCTGGGCCACGGCTACTACTGCTCGCTGCTGGCCGAAGCCCGTGGGCACAAGGTGATTCCGTCGGTGCGGACCATCAGCGAACTGACTCGAAAATCCTTGTACGGCCTGGCCCTGGATGATCTGGATAAAACCCTGGAAAAAGCGCTCAGTCATCATCTTTACAGCGATACCGAAGGCTTTACCCTGACGCTGTATTTTGGCAAGACTCATATCGAGCCGTTACAGGAACTGGCGCGACAGTTGTTTGAAGTCTTTCCGTGCCCGATATTGTTAGTTGAGTTTCGTCGAACTAACGGCTGGCACATTGAAGGGATAAAGTCCGGTGCCTTACATAAGTTGCGCGAAGATCAGGAAGATCAGTTCGCCCACTCACTCGACAGTTTCAGTCGCAAGATATGGCGCGTGCCACGTTCCCGGCGTTTGGCCCGTTATGACCTGGCCATCCTGCACGATCCTCAGGAAGCGTTACCGCCGTCGAATGCCAAGGCGCTGGACAACTTCGTCAGGGTTGGCAAGACGTTGGGCATCGACGTCGAGCTGATCGAACGCAAGGACTACGCACGTATCGCCGAATACGACGGGCTGCTGATCCGCGAGACGACCAGCGTCGACAACCACACCTACCGGTTTGCCAAGAAAGCCGAGAGCGAAGGGCTGGTGGTGATGGACGACCCGGCGTCGATTCTGCGTTGCACCAACAAGGTCTATCTGACCGATCTGCTCAAGAGCCATCAACTGGGCATGCCCGCCACCGAGATTCTCTACAAAGAGCGACCGGAAGACTTTGAGCGGGTCGGCGAGCGTCTCGGTTTCCCGTTGGTATTGAAGATCCCCGACGGTTGTTTCTCTCGGGGCGTGATCAAGGTCGAAAGCCAGCAAGCCTTGCTCGACGCCACGGCCGAGCTGTTCGAGCATTCGGTGCTGTTGCTGGCTCAGGAATTCTTCTACACCGAATACGACTGGCGCATCGGTGTGCTCAACCGCAAACCCATCTTTGCCTGCCAGTACTTCATGTCCAAGGGCCATTGGCAGATCTACAACCACAAAGCCAAGGGTCAGGACATCAACGGCGAATGCCGTACCCTGGCGGTTCACGAAGCACCGCGGGCGGTGGTGGAACTGGCGGTGAAGACCGCGAACCTGATCGGCGATGGCCTCTACGGTGTCGACCTCAAGCAGTCCGGCGACAAAGTGGTGGTGATCGAGGTCAACGACAACCCGAACATGGACGCCGGCATCGAAGACGCTTACTTGCAGGACGATCTGTATTCACTGGTGCTGGAGGAGTTTGTCCGTCGCCTGGAACTCAAGCGCCGCGGCCAGGCCTGGTGAACGGCCGATGATCAAGAGCTTTCAACTGATCCACGGCGCCCTGCACAAAGTTGAACGGCTGGACGCCGAAGTGATGCTCTTCAGCAACCCCGACGCCGCCGAGCGGGACCTGCTGCACAGCCATTTCAAGCTCGATGAACACGCCCTGGCCTCGGCCCTGGACCCCGACGAGGTGTCGCGTATCGAGTTTCACCCCGACAACCTGTTCCTGATCTGGAAACGCCCGGAAAACTATTCTGGTGGCGGGAGCCTGGTCTTCGAGGTGTCGTCCTGCGGCTTGCTGTTCTCGCCGGGCCGTTTGCTGGTGATCGCCACCGACGACTCGCCGCTCCACGGGCTCGGCACTCGGCAGCGGCTGAACACGCCGCTGGATGTGTTGCTGGACTTGTTGTTCAACAACATCCATCACTACCTGGGCCACTTGAAGGTGATCAAACTGGTTGCCCGGGAGTTGCAGCAAAAATTCAATGCGTCGATGGAAAACCAGCACCTGATCCAGATGTTCAACCTCAGCGAGAGCCTGATCTATTACATAAATGCCATCCACAGCAACGGCGCGGTGCTGACCCGGCTGCGCAACCACGCGGAAAAGGAACACTTCAGCGCTGAAGCCATTGGCCTGATCGACGACCTGATCATCGAAAACAACCAGTGCTACAAACAGGCGGAAATCTACTCCACGGTGTTCTCCGGGCTGATCGACGCCCGGGGCAACCTGATGAACAACAGCATGAACAACCTGCTGCGCAAGCTGACGTTGATCAATGTGGTGTTTCTGCCGCTGAACCTGATTGCAAGTATCGGCGGCATGTCGGAGTTCAGCATGATGACGGCGGGCGTGCCCTGGTGGGTTTCGTATCCGCTGTTTCTGACCGCGATGGCGTTAGGTGCGGGGGGGATGGTGCTTGGGCTGAGGCGCTTGGCTAAGTAACTTCGGTGGCTGTGAGATTGCCATCGCGAGCAGGCTCGCTCCCACCTTTAATCTCCGGCAATCACAAATTATGTGTTCACAGAAGATCTAATGTGGGAGCGAGCCTGCTCGCGATGGCGATCTCAACGGCACAACAACTCCTGGATCAAACCTGTTGAGTCGCAGCATCAGATTTCCTGCGGCTTTGAAATCCCCGCGCGACCAAATACAACAACGGCCCGATGGATACAAAAATCGCGGTAATCAGCAGGTAAGGAATCACCGACAACCGAGACCGCCCGCGCTTGCGCGCATCCGTGTACATCCAGATGCCCGCAAGCGTCGCCAGCAGGTACAAATCAATCACCACCTGCGCCGTGTCGGGGCGCGACATCAGGCTGATGCCGAAGTCGATCAATGACTGTTCGGCCTGCAGCATCACCGAAACGGTGTAGCCGGCGAACGCAATCAGGGCAATGAGGGGCAGGGCGACAGACTTCATGGTTTCCTTCCTTGGGACAATAAGCAGAGTCGTCAGCCTACAGAGGCCGAGTAAAATTGGCCATTGACTTGCCATCAGCGCCCGGCTAATTTCCGGGCATGACTTCCACTGTATTGCGCTGCCAGCCAAGCATTATTACCGCCATTCCTTATTTGGCGGGCTAGCTCACGACTGCAGCACCCAACCCGCCCTAGAGGCGGGTTTTTACTTTCTGCCTCCTGGGTTCTGATCAACGTCAGGAGACGACCATGAGCAGCACCACCGCCCAGCAGACCTTGCTTGAGCATTACGTGAAAAAGATCCTCGCCGCGCCCGTGTATGAGCTCGCGGTGCGTACGCCGCTGCAACCGGCGCCAGCGTTGTCCGAGGCGCTCGGCAATCAGATCCTGCTCAAGCGCGAAGACCTGCAACCGACCTTTTCCTTCAAGATCCGCGGCGCCTACAACAAACTCGTGCAGTTGAGCGATGAGCAGAAGGCTCGTGGTGTGATCACCGCTTCGGCGGGCAATCATGCACAGGGCGTGGCGCTGGCGGCGCGTGAATTGGGGATCGCCGCGACCATTGTGATGCCGTGCACGACGCCGGAACTGAAGGTGCTCGGTGTACGCAGCCGGGGCGCCGACGCCGTGCTGCACGGTGAGAGTTTTCCGTTTGCCCTGGACTACGCGCTGAACCTGGCTCGGCAAACCGGTCGCACCTTTGTCTCGCCCTTCGACGACCCGGATGTGATCGCCGGGCAGGGTACCGTCGCCATGGAAATCCTGCGTCAGCATCAAGGTCCATTGGACGCGATCTTCGTCCCGGTGGGTGGTGGCGGCCTGATCGCCGGCATCGCGGCGTACGTCAAATACTTGCGACCTGAAGTCCGCATCATCGGCGTCGAGTCGGAGCATTCCGCGTGTTTGTTCGCGGCATTACAGGCCGGCGAGCGCGTTGTCCTGCCGAGCGTAGGCACTTTCGCCGACGGTGTGGCCGTCGCCCAGATCGGTGCTTATGGTTTCGAAGTTTGTCGGTTCTGTGTCGATGAGGTGTTGACGGTCAGCAACGACGAACTCTGCGCGGCCATCAAGAATATCTACGACGATACCCGCTCGATCACCGAACCTTCCGGTGCCTTGGCTGTGGCCGGAATCAAGAAGTACGTGGCGCAAACCGGTGCCCGTGGTCAGACCCTGGTTGCGATCGACTCAGGCGCCAATATCAATTTCGACAGTTTGCGCCATGTGGCCGAGCGCGCCGCAATGAGCTGCGCCCCGGCGTGAGCGGTGTCAGGCCAGCAGTGGGCGCAGAAAGGTCCGTTCGTAACTGACGATAAACTTCTTCTCGACCAGCGAAGCCACCAGTGCGGCGCTTTCGGCGTCAGTCATCGCGATATGCCGGTAGCTTTCGTAGTCCGCTAGTGACGGAAAGCTGAACAGGCAGTAGGCGATATTGCTCGCGCCTTCGGAAGGCAGGAAGTACCCGTGGTGCGTACCGCCCAAACGCTCGACGATACCGAGCCAGGCTTTGGCATAGGCTTCGAATTCGCTGAGTTGGTACGGATCGATCACATATTTGACGTGGCAGGTAATCAAAATGGCGCTCCTGTAACGGGACAGAACGGTTACTCCTGGACGGCTTTCTCGACCTTGCTCGACGCTGACCAGATCCGGTAGCGGACTTCGACGTCTTTGGGCACGTAGAGCACGATCGGCAGTTTGCTGTTGTAGCGCAGCATGAAACCGTCACCGACCACCGGCACGAAGTCCTTTTTGCTCTTGCCATCCGGGCAGGCCATCTGTGTACTCATCGGACCGATGACTTTTTCCAGTCGGTAGAACGGGTAGCCCCAGCCTTCGAGATTTTTCTCCTCGAGAATGCCGCCCAGGCGTTGGCGATTGCAGTCAACGGTCAGGGTTTTGCCAGCGAGGATTTCGACCTGGTAGCCGTCTTCCTGAGTCTGTGGGGCAAGGTGAATGACCTGGCGGGTGAAACCGCTCTCGGGTTTGGGGAACGGCGCGACTTCTTCGAGTTTCGCGGCGTGCGCAGCGCACGACAGCCCAGCAACTATTAGCCCAACGGTATTGATTTGGATCAACGAACCCATGATGCCTCCTTGCGTGCGAGTGGGGTCAGCGGATACTGAATTGATTGGCCGCATTCTCACTGGCGTCGTCGGCCAATGCAAACTTGTCGCGAGATGTATGCGGATTGCAGGGGCACAGCAACGCCTTTCTTGCAGATTGCATGAGGCCATTTAGCAGTCGTTTGGCTAAATCGTTGATTTGCCGATGAGCTGCAGGGCGAAATCCCAGGCATGTTTTATGCTCTAGCTGGTCTTGAGCTGACCGGGGATGTCATTGCGTCAGTATCGATCGTTGATTGGCAGTCTCACAATAAGGAGAGGGTCGCCATGTTTCTTTCTGCCTTGGAACTTCGCAACATCATTGAAAGCAGTTTTTTGCCGAAACGTTGTCAATGCACGCTGTCGCCGGACCTGTCTATGACCGTCAAGGTGTATTCCGATCGTGAAACCGATCACCTCGATCTAATAAAAACAGGAATAAATGCCAAACGGCTAAATGGTTGTCGAGAAATCAATGACCTGATCGCTGGACTGCGCTCTGACATGCAGCACCAAACCATTGCCCAGACGCTGCACCCAGACCGCAAAGCGCTTTAACCCACGGTTTCGAGCTCCATCGACACGCGCCTGGTCTGGAGAAACGCCAGACCCAGCGCCAGTTCGACCATCACCGCAAGCAATATGCCCGGACCGGCATGGCCATTGAGCCATTCACCGAAGCCCAATGCTGCCAGCCCCCAGCAGCCGACCATGAAACCGTTGCTCAGCGCATGGCGGGTGGTCGAAGGCGACTCGTTTCGAACCAGATAAAACATCACACCCAATGCCGCAAACAGCATTGCACTGCGCCGCGCGACAACGCCCACCGCCAACGAGTATTCAAGACCCCAGATTGACAGTAACCAGTCGGGCATCAAACCCCAGATCAGGGCCAGCAGAAAACACAGCGCGGCGGTAAAAGTCGACAAGGCACGAAACGATAACTGCATGGCGAATCCTTGCGGCAGTGAGGGGAGGCGCTAGAGCATAGCGCCAGAACCCCTCACCGGAATACCGCAAAGTGTTGAATCAGACCTTTCCGTCAGTTCTGATAACTGCAGGCGTCGGAAAGTTTACGGTAGGAGATTTCCGCAGGCTTGCCCGAGGCGCTATCGATGTACTTCATGTCCGCTGTGACCACTTTACAGTCCAGCGTCGACGGTTCGGTCAAGGTAATGACCTTGCCCACGTGCAGCGGCATACCGTAGTGGTACGGCACCGCCTGGGAGCTCGAAGTGTCATTGGCCTGGGCCAGACCGGCAAACGCGGTGCAGGCGAGGGCGGTGGTGATCAGCAAGGTGCGCATGTTCATGAACGATCTCCGGTGCGGGAGGGAAGTCAGCTCGACGTATTGGCGTCGAACCTGCCGCACTGGGCGTCAGAGAACTCTGAGGGCGTGCGGTCCAGTAAAGTTTTGGACCGCGGGGTTAAGCGATGGTTAACCCGACTGAATGCCGCCTGTCGTGAGGAGGTTTCTGACAGAGGTTTCATGTAGGTAAAAAAACTGAGGGAGGTTCGGCTTGGTCCTACACACTCGGACTCTTTGTCGTCTTTCGTCGGCGAGGTGCCAGCGTTTACTGTTTGACCTCGCTGCAAAATCAGCGAACAGGTTTGGTCACCTGATTAACACTGCGCATATATGTGCCATCATTCGCGCTGCGGACTTCTATGTCTCGTAGTGCGTTGCAATGGTGGCTGTGTGCAGGACGCTTTCGGGCGAGCCGTTTTGAGTGTTAGCGGTTGACCAAGCCTGTACACAGCCGCCTCCATCGTTTGGTCACGGTGCTGGCGATTACTAATTAATGCTCGAGTAATTACTATGCCAACGCTAAATGCATTCCCCGATCGCTACCGCTCAATCAAAAGCAGCGTTACCGAGACAAGCCCATTGGTTATCGACACCGAGGCCAATCCCCAAGACATACTCGAAGCCGCTTTACAGCGCGTCCGAGCCGCCAGCCAGTTGCTTGAAACGCTCCATTGCCAATGCTTCAAGAACGGTGATGTTCAAGATATTCCACACATTACTCACGCGCTTTATCTGCTGACGCAGGATGGGTCCGATTTGCTGCTGGTTGCGCAGCAGCAGATGATGGGGTGGAAGGCGCCGGTCTGACGCTACGCGGTAAGGGAGTGGAAGTAGCGAGACGTTAGGAAGAATAAACTCTTTCTATTTTGCTGCTTCCTATTCTTGCGGATTGGTAGCGTGCTTGTCAGGCGGCATCCAACTGGGCTTAGAGATTCAGCTTGTCAGGAAAGAATGACAGGGGGGCTTGAGTAGCCTTCCATTTTTTCGCAAACTCTTTAGCTTCTACTATCTGTTCAGATGTCATTTTTTCGGCAATTTTTTGGAGTTTACTTTCGGCCATCTCCCGCAGACCACCACCGCCGTCTAACTCCCCTAGTAAATATATAAGTGCATATCCTTTAATAATATCGAATGGGAAGCCATACAGGTCCGGTTCGTGGGCAAGGTCTGATCCATAACCATAGACAGTGGATGCATAGCCTACTAACGCCGCTTGTTCATTCCAATACCGATAACCTTCAATGTCTCCTTTCTCAAACAAAATCGCACCATATTCCATCATTGATCTTGGATTGCCACCTTCGGCAGATGCTTTAAACCATTTATCAACCTCTTCCCCTCTCTTCCAAGGCAAGAAAAAGCCTTTTCCTTGTCTATAGATCACGCCCATCCAATATTGAGAAAGTGCATGGCCAGCTATAGCTGATTTTTCAAGCCATGATTCGTCAACGGTTAATTCGTACATAATATACATGGCCTCTGCGTCCCCCTGGATCGCTTTCGGCAATGCTATTTTTTTAGCTTGATTTAACCACTCGGCCGGCATTTTTTGATTAGGTGGGCAGTTGTTTGAAAATGTACAAAGATCCTTCACGATACGCCCAAGTTGAATCATTGCGTATAGATCACCTTGGGCAGCGGACGCCTCGTACCATTTTCGAGCTTCAGGATTAATATAGTGATTTTTTCTCCTGAGCGATTCTCCCAGATAATACTGTGCTTCGTGATCGCCGGCTTCCGCAGCAATGGTCAGGAAGGGGGTAGCAGAAACAGCCTTGTATTGATTGTAGAGAATTATTCCCCGCACTTTTGCTGATTGCTGCTCCGAGGAAAGTTCGGCGGATGCTGGATTTGCAAACGCAATAATCAACATAGCGGTAAATAGACTTTTCTTTATCAACGTTAACGGCTCAATTTTTCCGGGAAAAACGACAGGGGGGGATGAGTGGCCTTCCAGTTCTTTGCAAAATCGTTAGCTTCTGAAATTTCATCTGGTGTCATTTTTTCGGCAATTTCTGGAAGGGCTTCATTTACGTAAACCTGTACATCTCCGCCACCGTCAAGTTCAGATAGTAGCGAGGTCAACGCATAACCTTTAACCCTATCTAATGGGAAGTCGTAAAGCGATGGTGAATGGGCTGAATATGCGCCGTAACTGCTAACGCCTGACTCGTACCCTTTATTAGCTGCTTCGACAATCCAATGGCGAGCGACTGTTAAATCACCTTGGTCTTCATAAATAAACGCAGCGTATTCCATCATTGCAGGGGGGTATCCTCCTTCTGCAGATAGCTTCAGCCAATTTCCAACTGCCTCATGCCGCTTCCACGGCAAGAAGAAACCGTCTCCTTGCCTGGTTCCAATAGCCATCCAGTATTGAGCTAATGCATATCCAGAATTTGCAGATTTCTCCAGCCATTCATCCTTAAGCGTTAGTTCGTACATTAAGTACATCGCTTCGGGATCACCACTTTCAGCAACAGCTTTCGTCAAATCTAGCGCGCCTTTCAACCATTGCGCCGGTGTTTTTGTACTTTCAGGACAGTTGCCCATGTTGACGCAGAGATTATCACCACTTCGTCCGAGTTGTATCATCGCATAAACATTATTTTGGTTTGCTGATTCCTCGTACCACTTTTGAGCTTCGGCAGTCATGAACCGCTTTTCTTTGCGTAGTCTTTCGGCTAAATAAAACTGTGCTTCTGCATCTCCAGCTTCAGCTGCAATACGCAACTCGAGTTGCGCATTTTTATATTGATTGAATAGCAAGATTCCTCGCGATTTGGCAGTTTGCTCATCCGGAGTAAGGTGTGCGTTTGCGTTGCCTGATAAAGCTGAAATAAGTAACGCACCAATAATAAGTTTTTTCATTTCACATCGCAGATATAGGCTGTCTAGCCTCCACCCAAGGATGAGTTTAAACACGCTGAAACTCCTATGGATGGAGGCTGATATCAAAAATCGATTTTTTCAGGATAAAAAGACAGCGGGGGATGCTCATTTTTCCATTTTTTAGCAAGCTGCGTTGCATGTTCAATATCTTTGGGGGTCATATCTTTTGCTATTTGCGGTAGCGTTTCTTCGACGTCAACCTGAGCAGTTCCTCCGCCGTCTAGTTCTTTCAATAGCGAAATTAATGCGTAGCCTTTAGTTTTATCCATCGTAAAGCCTAATGTGTTAGGCTCGACAGCCAAAAAATAGCCATAGTTATAAACGCCGGATTCATATCCAGTAGAAGCCGCTTGCTCTACCCAATACCGGGCCTGTTCTAGATTTCCTTTTTCTCGGTATATCCCAAAGAGCTGCATCATTGCTTTAGGGTTTCCGCCTTTAGCGGAGGCCAAAAACCAAGTCTCAACCGATTGCTGGCGCTTCCAAGGAAGCAAAAAACCTTCCCCTTGACGATCACCGATAGCCATCCGATATTGCGCGACGGGACTTCCAGCATTAGCAGATTTTTCTAACAATTTCCGGTCGGCTGTTAATTCATACATTATATATAGTGATTCAGCGTCACCTTGATCCGCTTTTTCTTTTGCGATCGTTGTCGCTTCTGCCAACCATTCCTTCGGTTTCTTTTTTTGACTTGGACAGTTGTTCATTGTCCTGCATTGATCGCTGTTACTCCTGCCTAGTCGGATCATTGCGTAAAGATCACCTTGTTCGGCGGCAGCCTCATACCATTTATAGGCTTCGATAGTGATATGTTGCTTTTCTTTATGCAGTTCTTCGGCCAAATAGAATTGAGCCTCTGCATCTCCGCCTTCTGCTGCAATCCGCAATTCGGATTGGGCACCTTTATATTGATTGAATAGCATCAATCCCCGAGTTTTCGCTGCTTGTTCAACAACGGTGAGGCCTGCGCATGAAGCGCCTGAAAAAAATAGTGCGAACAGAGCGATTATTCGGAGAATTTTCATAGAATAGAAATTGTTAGTGCGACTCTGGTTTTTATAGAGTGTGCCCATAGAGGCGGTTGTATCCCTTGATGCGTCTGCAGATAGATTCTAGAACTCAAAGTTACAGGCCTAATTTCTCGGGATAGAAGGAAAGTGGTGGGTGTGTGGCTTTCCACTCTTTAGCAAAACGATTAGCCTCGGTAATTTGTTCGGGTGTCATCTTTTCTGAAATAAGAGGAAGTTTTCCTTCGACATAAATTTGGACGTTTCCACCTCCGTCTAGCTCTTTCAATAACGAAACCAGCGCATAACCTTTTATGAGGTCGATAGGATATCCGACTTTATCAGGGGTATGAGAAAGATAAGCGCCGTAGCTACTTACAGCGTCTTGGTAACCAGTTTTTGCAGCTATCTCAAGCCAATGACGAACGCCTTCCATATCACCACGCTGATACAAAATAGAAATGTATTCAATCATGGCCTTTGGGTAACCACCTTCGGAAGATTCTTTCAACCACTTCTCTTCGGCGGATTTACGATTCCAAGGTAGTAATAAACTACCTTCGCCCTCCGAATAACGATTGGCTAACAGCCATTGTGCGGGGGCATAGCCTGCTTCTGCCGATTTTTCTAGCCATGTTAGATCAGACTTCGCGTTATACATGATGGCCATTGCTTCGGCATCCCCCTTCATAGCCCGAGGCTCCGCCGTTTTTATTAGTAACTCTAACCAATCGCCAGCACTTTTAATTCCAGAAGGACATTTATTTGCCACCGCGCAAAGGTCCCCACCAGCTGTGGCGAGCTGAAACATTGAGTAGTAGTCGCCTTGAGCAGCAGAAGCTTCGTACCACTTTTTAGCCTCGGCGGTCATAAACTGTTTTTCTTTTCGCAGTTCTTCGGCTAAATAGAACTGTGCTTCTGTATCTCCGGCTTCCGCTGCAATACGCAACTCAAACTGCGCATTTTTATATTGGTTGAACAGCAATATTCCTCGTGATTTGGCTGATTGCTCATCTTGAGTAAGGTGCGCGTTTGCGTAACCTGATAAAGCTAAAGCGAATAATGCACCGATAATGAGTTTTCTCATAACAGTCCGTGTGCAAGAAATATTCTTCTCCAAGTTAACGACTCAACTTGTCAGAAAAAAACGATAGGGGAGGGTGAGATGCTTTCCACTCTTGCGCCACCTTCTCTGAATTTTCGATCTGTTCAGTCGTCATTTTTTCGGCAATTTCTTTATGCTTTTCCTGGACGTAATCCTGTATGGCGCCGCCGCCATCTAGTTCTTTTAACAAGGAAAAAAGGGCATGACCTTTCACCAAATCCAAGGGATAGCCGACCTTGTCGGGCATGTGTGCGATGTAAGCGCCATAATTGCTCACAGCCCGCTGCTCACCGGTCTCTGCTGCGACCCGCAACCAGTGACGAATACTTGCCATGTCACCCTCTTCGAACAAGATTTGCAGATAATCCATCATGGCCGCTGGATACCCACCTTCTGAGGCGAGTTTCAACCAGTTGCGAACTGATTCCTGGCGTTTTCCCGGGAGAAAAAAGAAGCCTTCTCCCTGGCGTTCCCCGACAGCCATCCAGTACTGCGCTATTGAATAACCGGCGTTAGCGGACTTTTCTAACCAAGCCCGATCCAGAGAGATCTCATACATCAGGTACATGGATTCAGGGTCGCCTTTTTCCACGTTGAGCAAAGCTGTGTTATTGGCTTGTACCAACCATTCGGCGTGTGTCTTTTGTCCTGCGAGGCAATTTTCCACTTGATGACAAAGGTCGATCCTACTGCGACCTAGCCGAATCATTGCGTAAACATCACCATGCGCTGCCGAAGCCTCATACCACTTCCGTGCTTCGGCATCTATGTAGCGGTTTTTCTTTCTAAGTGACTCAGCCAAATAATATTGGGCTTCGTGATCACCTGATTGTGCTGCTAATTCAAGGAATGGCACTGCTGCACTTGTTTTGAACTGATTGTAAAGTGTGATGCCTTGCGCTTTCGTGGAATTCAGGTTCAACGTAGGCTGTGCGTTAACCTGGATAGATATTTCGATCGCGAAGAGGGCTATGAAAAAATACGCTCTCATAGTGTTAATGCTTCATAGCTTGTCAGGGAAAAACGACAGCGGAGGGTGGCTGGATTTCCAGTTCTCCGAAAAAACTTTAGCTTCTTTCATTTGCTCTGGTGACATTTTTTTCGCGATGTCCGGTAGCACGTCCTCAACATCTCGTCGAACATGTCCTCCTCCGTCAAGTTCATAAAGGAGAGAAAGCAGAGCGTATGATTTAACAAGGTCTAATTTGAACCCATAATTAGACGGATCCTCTCCCAAATAGGAGCCGTATCCGAACACTCCCTCGACATATCCTGAGGCAGCAGCTTTTTCGCTCCAGAATCTGAAACTTTCAAGATCATTTTTTTCAACTGAAACTGCTGCTAGCCCCATCATCCCTGGTGGATAGCCACCTTCCGCTGAAGCTTTCATCCAGCGCTCCACAGCGTCTAATCGACTTGCTGAAAGTAGAAAAAATCCGCCGCCTTCTTGATATTTTGTGGCTAAGCGAAACTGCGCGAGAGAAAAACCATGTTGTGCCGACTTTTCGAGCCATTTGTCATCGCCGGATATCTCATACATTAGGTACATTGACTCCGCATTTCCACGTCCGGCTTCTAGACTTGCAGATTTTTTAGCTAAGTTCATCCATTCCTTGGGCGCTTTATTTCCTTGAGGACAATTATTCATTGCAATGCATAAGTCATCAGTCGCTTGACCAAGCCTTATCATTGAATAGACATTTCCTAGAGTCGCAGAGTCTTCGTAAGCTTTTTGTGCCTCAGTATTCATATGGCGATTATTTTTTCTTATGGCTTCGCCTAAATAATACATAGCCTCATCATCTCCACCTTCGGCTGCAAGCTTTAGGTATGAGATTGCGGAAATGGCTTTGTATTGATTGTATAAAGTTATTCCCTGTATTTTTGCTGCTTGTTGTTCCACGGATGTTTGCGCGAATGCACTACTTGAAAGGGCAGTAATTAATAGCGCGCATGCTAAGTGGGTGCTCATTGAAATTAGCGACTCAACTTGTCAGGAAAAAATGATAGGGGTGGATGGGTGGACTTCCATTTTTTTGCAAACTCCTTAGCTTCTATTATCTGTTCAGGTGTCATTTTTGCAGCGATTAGAGGAAGTTTGTATTCGACATTGACTTGCATTCCGCCACCACCATCAAGCTCGGAGAGTAAATATACAAGCGCATAGCCCTTTATGATATCGAACGGGAATCCATAGGTGTCGGGTTCATGCGCTATATCAGATCCGTATCCATAAACCGTATCCGCGTAACCGACCAGCGCTGCTTGTTCATTCCAATGCCGAAAACCTTCAACATCCCCACTTTCAAATAGTATTGCGGCGTATTCCATCATTGACTTTGGATAACCACCTTCGGCGGAAGCTTTAAACCATTTTGCCACGGCCTCTCCACGTTTCCATGGCAGGAAAAAACCTTCACCTTGTTGGTAACCTACCCCCATCCAGTATTGAGCAAGTGCATTACCTGCCATGGCAGCCTTTTCAAGCCAGGCGTCGTCTAAAGTTAACTCGTACAATATATACATAGCCTCCGCATCACCCTGAATTGCTTTGGGCATGGCTATATTTTTAGCTTGATTCAACCACTCAATGGGCTTTTTTTGATCAGGAGGGCAATCATTTGAAAACGTACATAGATCTTTTTCGCTACGCCCAAGCTGAATCATGGCGTAAAGATCCCCCTGTGCGGCAGAGGCCTCATACCATTTTCGTGCTTCAGGATTCATATAATGATTTTTCCTCCTGAGCGATTCACCCAAATAATATTGTGCTTCGTGATCGCCGGCTTCCGCAGCAATGGTCAGGAAGGGGGTGGCAGAAACAGCTTTGTATTGGTTGTAGAAAGTAATCCCTTGTGTTTTTGCTGATAGCTGTTCCGAGGAAAGTTCGGCGGATGCTGGATTTGCAAACGCAATAATCAACAATGCGGTAAATAGACTTTTCTTTATCAACGTTAACGGCTCAATTTTTCCGGGAAAAACGACAGAGGGGGATGAGTGGCCTTCCAGTTTTTTGCAAAATCGTTAGCTTCTGAAATTTCATCCGGTGTCATTTTTTCGGCAATTTCCGGAAGGGTTTCATTTACGTAAACCTGTACATCTCCGCCGCCGTCAAGTTCAGATAGTAGCGAGGTCAATGCATAACCTTTAACTCTATCTAATGGGAAGTCATAAAGCGATGGTGAATGGGCTGAATATGCGCCGTAACTACTGACGCCTGATTTGTACCCTTTTTTAGCTGCTTCGACAATCCAATGGCGAGCGACTGTTAAGTCACCTTGATCTTCATAAATAAACGCAGCGTATTCCATCATTGCAGGGGGGTATCCTCCTTCTGCAGATAGTTTCAGCCAATTTCCAATTGCCTCATGCCGCTTCCACGGCAAGAAGAAACCGTCTCCTTGCCTAGTTCCAATTGCCATCCAGTATTGAGCTAATGCATATCCAGAATTTGCAGATTTCTCCAGCCATTCATCCTTAAGCGTTAGTTCATACATTAAGTACATCGCTTCGGGATCACCACTTTCAGCAACAGGTTTCGTCAAATCTAGCGCGCCTTTCAACCATTGCGCCGGTGTTTTTGTACTTTCAGGACAGTTGCCCATGTTGACGCAGAGATTATCATCACTTCGTCCGAGCTGTATCATCGCATAAACGTTATTTTGGTTTGCTGATTCCTCGTACCACTTTTGAGCGTCCTCGGTCATGTAGCGTTTTGTATTTCTAATTGATTCAGCTAAATAGTACTGGGATTCCGCATCCCCACCTGTTGCGGCTATCGTCAAATACTGTATTGCAGGCGCCATCTTGTACTGATTGTAAAAAACTATTCCCGTTTGCTTGGCTGCATTCAATTCAGCTGTAGGTTTTGCAAACAATTGGCAAGAAAAAAGCAGCGAAAAAACTGCAGTAGCGAGTGTGAATTTTTGGCGCATGTGTTGTCCTCAGTTTCTACTGGTCTGGAGCAATGTATTTGGCTTTGCCAGCGGGTATATATGTTCGGCCATAAAATTGACTGCGCTGGCAGTAATTATCACTATTTGAGCCTAATAATTTCACATGTTGAGCATATCGTGTACGCATTTTGTCGTTTTCTGGATCGGCAAGTCTTAGAACTGCATCTGACATAAAGTTATCAAGCGCCAGTCGATTATCACAATAAAATTGCCTTTCGTTCGCTGGCTTTAGTCCAAAGCGATTCATGCACATGCAGATCTCCTCGAACTGACTCTGGGCTTTATCGACGGTATTCTGTTTTTTTGCGTTATCTAATATCCATCTAAGAATACGCTCAATAGCTTTTTGTTGTATCAAGTGCGCTTCGCTTTTGTCGTATTTGCGTTCTTCTTTCGCTGTATCGCCCGATGAATTGGTACTGCTAATACTGAATTCGTCTGCAGGGCTAATTAAAGTCATTAATAGCGGGCCCAAAGCACCCGGAATCGCGTTAACGCACCATTCCTCCAATTCTGCTTGGTTCGCATAATAAATAATAGTATCTGCAATCGGCCCTCCCTTGCCGGTAGCGGTCAAACTCTCATAAAGGGCCATGACTGCATCCACTCCCATGATATAGACCATAGGGATATCAAAGCCGCAAATGGCCAAGGCATTTAGCTTGGACATGTAATCGTTTGTATTTTTATCGATGGCAAAGAAAGGATTTTGCTTGTTTTTATAAAGCTCTCTACGGAACAAGTTGATCAACTCTGTCACTGCGTCGTAACCTACTTCAAACTTGAAAGCCCCACCCACACCAGGGCCGGCTACCAACGAAGCCTTCAGTACCAGAATCAACCGGCCGTCATACAACGAAATACTCGCTTCGCCCTTTATCCCCAAACCTGCGGCCACATTTAGTTCGGCGGTTAAACGAGCGAGGCTGAACCACTCGTTGGTCTTCATCGAGTCTTTGGACCCCGATGTGGGTGCCCGTTGTAGCAGGGCGACTTCGGAAGGCGGGGCCCAGTTCAAGGCGCCGGTCACCATGATTCCCGATTGCAAACCGGCGAATAAATTGAAGGCGGCTTTGCCTCCATTCTGTACTTGCAGGTTTTTATTGACTCCCTTGATTTGATCGCTGGTTTCGGTGTGGACGAAATCGCGTTTGTCTCCAGTCCGTACCACGGGTTCTGGCGGAGCCAAATGGAATCCCGCGTTGCCAACGTCCAGCGCTATCTCGGAGGAAAGCAGCAGCGAGGCGCCGGCATAGCCCCAGGCCTTGGCGCCGAGATACAACGAAAACCGGCCGAGATTGAGTGTTTGTTGGACGCTATTACCGTCCAGATAGGTAAACGTGATTTCTTTGGCTTTGCTGCGTTCAGGCAGATCGACTTTAAACAGTTCGACTTCACCACGGGCGAGGTCGACGCCGAATGACGCTTTGGCCGAGGCTTTAAATCCTTCCGCCAGGCTAAAAGCGGGGCCTTCGACTTTTGTTGACCCGTGAATGATCTCAGTGGATGACGACGTCAGGCAGCGAACCAGTTGCGCTTGGGGGCTGATATCAAAAATGCGAAAGGTCTTGCGCACGTTGTCTTTGAACAACACCTGTTGCAGGCGTACACCCCATTCCTTGCGGCTGCCGGCACTATCAAGGGCAGTGACTTTGTAATTCTTGGTTTGCAGAAAGGTGTAAAACTTTTCGATCTCGAACCAGCCTTCGGGGGAAAACCAGTCGCTTTCCTGGTCCTTGATCCGCAGAGCGCCTTCCTGTTCGAGCCATTGGCCGAACAAATTCAATTCACTGTCGGTGGCGGCTTTGCCAGTGCTGTTACCTGGGCGTTTGGTCAAGTCTTTGACTTTGGCGCCGACCTTTTTCCAGTCGTTCTTGACGGTGGCCTGAAGTCTTGGAAGCGAATACATGCTCAGGTAGGTCAATGGTTTCTTGAGGTCATCCAGCATGCTCATTTCATGAAGCGGAAAACCATCCTTGACCAGCCGATCCATCGGCTTGGCCTGGAACTGCTCGGGCTCCCACAACAGATGTCGACGAACAGGTGCGGTTTCCATGTTTTTCTCGGCTTGCAGTCGTAACTTTTCTTTATCTGCCTGCAGACGGTCCCATTCGGCGCGCTCGAGGGAAACAAGGTTGGCCGGCGCTTTGGCCTGCCGGCCGCTTGCTTCGATCCAGCCTTTATATTTTGTGCTAAGTCGTTCGTTGACCTCTGTCTGCTTTTTCTCAAGCGCCAGGTATTGCTTGAACAGGTCGACGCCACCTTCGACCGAAGCACCGCTCGCAGGAATCAGGGCGAATTCGGGTAAGGCAATTCCGTATTGAGCAACACTAGTAATGGACTCAAGGTAAGCAACATAGATCGCTTTTCTTTTTAAACGCTGTGCTTCCTGATCGCGCACGTACGTACAAAGAGGGAGTTGGTTATTCGCCCCGCAAGTCGCGACCTCGTCTAGTCGCTTTTTGTCATTAGCCAGCAGCGGCGCGAGTTCAGCCGAGCCTAATGTGGCCAGGTCTTTTTCTTTGAGTAAGGTTTCTCGAGCTTTGAGGTATTTCTGAACGCCCTCGCGCGCTGCAATGGATTCAGGGGAGTACAGACTTCCACTTTCGTAGGCGTAACCCTTTTCTTTAGCGGCGACGATGGCAGTGCGCTTCAACTTTTGCCATTCAGCATGAACACTGTGCACCCGCGTTGCGTCTTGTTGCGCCGCCATCCACTCGGACTTTTTGATGTCATCTTGTTCAAGTCGGGTTAGAGGCGTCGAGGGAGCCGGAGCCGGTGGCGCTGCAGCCTTTCTCTGTTGCTGCGCCTCCAGCAACGTGGCATCCAGGTCACTGATGCTTGGGTATTGCGCTTCAATCTCGAGCATTCGCACTTGCTCTTCGCCCGCGAGAAAGTTGCCCAATTTGGGTTCGAGGAAGTATTCAAGCAACCCTGTGCTGTAGAGGCCTTTTTTGCGCTCCTCGGCAGACTTGCTTGAACTTACTTTTTGGTCCAGGTCATTGGCCGCTTCTTTAAGCGCCGAAGTCGTGCGTTCCGGCAGTAGCCAGAACGATTCATTTTCGGTGTCGTAAATCGCGCTGCCGTAGGTTGTTGAACACGGCGTTTTTACTTTGTCATGAGAGCCGGGCGTTTCATCAGGTGCATTGGGCTGCTCACCGAGATCCCGTGGCGGCTTCGCACAGGTTTCTTCGGCTGTTGGTGCAGTAGGTACAGCACTGGTATTGGATTCCATAAATGCTTCCATTCATTCGTTACACGGACGGGTTCATCAGGCGGCGCTGGTAGCGAGTTGCTTCAGCTGTTCAACCTTGATGAACGACTCTTCCCTGGATTGCAGGATGGCCATGGCCTGGGGCTGTGTTTCGAGCAGCGGGCCATTGGCGATGTGGGCCAGTTTGAGCAAATGCCGGCCTTCGTAGATGTTGTGATTGACCAGCACATCGAGGTTTTCCGCGATGTTGGGCAGTTCTTCGTCAGTCGGCTCGCCAAATGCGGCGTATTGCTCATCGACCCAGTAGATCCAGCCCAATCGCTCTTGAACCTTTGGTGCATCGTCCGGGATGTTGAACGCTGAGGCGTCGCGCAGCCATTCGAGTTCCGAGACCGGGCGCCAGCTCAACCAATTACCGTTGCCAGCACCGAAATGAGTCGGCGCCGGGGTGTAGACGTGATGCCACGGACCAAAGAGCTGATGCGAGGTTTCGCCGGCGGTGTAGGCCAGTGCGGCCCACAGGCTTGGCTTGTGATAGCTCAGCAGGCTTTGTCCGCCGGAGCCGTCATTGGCGCGTAACAGCCAGCGCGCATGGGTTAGTGCTTTGGCTGGGTCGTCAGTGGTCAGGGCGATGCCGGAAAAGTTTTCCTCACAAAGCTTTGCGGCTTCGGCGGCCAGGCGGCTGCCCCATGGCGCGTTGAGCCACAAGGGGCCGTCAGCGGCGATCTCGGCGAAATCGGTGCCGATGAACAAGCCTTGGGAGTTCATCGGTTCGCCGACGCGGTAGAGGCGGCTCATGGCCTCAGGCTGGCGGGTGCGGTCGATGATGAAGCACAGTGTCTGGCTCGACGGTTCTCTCGGCAGTTGCTCGAACGAATGGCGGGGTTCGGCGAGGAGGGCGTTCAACGCTTTTACATGCATGTGCAATCCTTACGGCTGCAGGCGCCGTTGCTTTGTTTGCCGCACAACGGCGTGATGCCGGACTCGTTCAGGCGTTTTGGCAGCGGTATCGGGACTTTGCCGGCCTTATCGGCATCCGCCATCTTCATCGGCCCCGGCAACAACGGCGCAGCAGGCGTCCCCGACCCCGGCCCACCGCCCGAGTTAACCTTCACCTGCGCACCACTGATCGTCACGCCCCCCGCATCCACCTTCACAAAGCTCCCGCCAGCCTTGGCCGTCAGCTCCATGCCACCCTCAACCACAACCTTTTCCCCGGCGTTGTAGTGAATCTCCTGGCCGGCCTCGACAAACTGCGCCGTCCCCACCTTCACATGCTGGGTCACGCCAACGGTGAGGTGATCATCCGCCCGGGTTTCAGTCTTGCGGTCGAGGTGGGTGATGCGATGTTCTTCAACCTTGAATTCGCTTAAAACATTGGCCTCAACGGTGTCGTGTCGCTCGTTGCCGACGCGAATCTTTTGGTCATGCTCAATGTTTTCATCCCAATCGCGCTGGGCGTGCAGATAGATTTGTTCCGCACCTTTTTTGTCTTCAATCCGAAACTCGTTGTAACCGTTGCCGCCCGGCGAGCTCAGGGTTTTGAAGGTGCTGCGGGTCTTGTTCGCCGGCAGGTCGTAGGGGACGACGTTTTCCTTGTGGTACAGGCAGCCGGTGATCAGCGGTTGGTCCGGGTCGCCTTCCATAAACGACACCAGCACTTCCATGCCGATGCGCGGGATGGCGATGCCGCCGTAGGCACTGCCGGCCCAGCCGGTGGCGACGCGCAGCCAGCAACTGGTCTTGTCGTCGGCCTGGCCTTCGCGATCCCAGTGGAACTGGACTTTGACGCGACCGTATTCGTCGCAGTGGATTTCTTCACCCGCAGGGCCGGTGACGATGGCGGTCTGGCTGCCGAGGACTTTGGGTTTCGGGTGTTCGAGGGCAGGGCGGAAGTGCGCGTCCCACGGGGTGGCGAGGAAGCGGTTGCGGTAGCCCTGGTGGAAATCGTCTTTGTTCTGGGTGACGTCGCTGGTGACGTTTGCGCCGAGCACTTGCGGCTGTTTGCCTTCGTGCACCACTTCCAGCAGCAGCCAGAGGTCGTTCCACTCGGCGCGCGGGTGTTCGCTCAGGGCCATGAAGTGGCCGCTGACCAGGGTGGGCTCGTCGCCTTTGCCTTCGGCCAGTTTGTAGTCGCTGCGATGGCGTTCCAGGGCGCGGGTTGCCAGTTGCTTGCCGCGTTCGCGGTCGGTGAAGCGGCCGGGGTAGTCGTAGTCTTCAAGGTCCGGGGCGAACGTGCTTTTGGCGGAGCCCTCGGGCAGGATGCGCGGTTTCTCGAAGTCGTAATCGCGACGGCTGACGCGGGTGGTGCGGGTTTCCAGGCGCAGGTTGAAGCGCTTGATCACCGGTTTCTCGGCGGCCATGCCGGAGTCTTGCTGATAGGCCACGGGCGCGAGTTTGCGGAACACCGTCTGGTCATCGCCGAACACCAGTTTGTGGCCGCTGGCACTGTGCTGGAAGTGGAAGTGAATGCCTTCTTCTTCGCACAGGCGCTGGATGAAATGCAGGTCGGATTCGTCGTACTGCACGCAGTAATCGCGTTCCGGGTAGATCGCGCCGAGCTGGAAGCTGTAGGCATCGGCCAGGATGCCGCGCGCTTCGAGGACCTGAGCGATGATCTTCGGCACACTTAAATGCTGGAATATCTGCTGGTCATGGTTGTGGCGCAGGTAGGCGAGTTGTGGCACCAGACTGATGCTGTAGCGGGTCAGGCTTTTGCCGGAATCGCCTTGCTCGATGCGGTACACCAGGCCGTGGATGATGCCTTTGCCGGTGGCGCCGAAGGTCAGGCAGCCGGGCTTGTGCAGCAACTCTTCGAGTTTCAGGTCGGGGCGCGCGCTGACCAGTTCGATGTCGAAGCAGAACGGCTGGTTGAGGGTTTCGCGACCGACGAAGCTGAGTACCTGAAGGTCAACGGAAACGCCTTCCAGCGTCAGGGAAATATGGGTTGCGTTCGCGTCCAGCATGCCTTTAATTCCGTCCTTTGAATAAGCTGGGGCGGATGGTGCAGGATTAAAGCGCCTCGTTCAAGGAAACGAATAGTCATTTACCGACTAAAGTCGTCTGTAGCCAGTAACAGCCTTCTGCCATCATCGCCGCTCACTTCTGTGTGTCCACTTCATCCTGGCAAGTTACTTGTCCGGGCTGAAGGCTATTTTCTGGCTTATTGCGCCTTGCGCAAACGCTGCACTGTTGGAGCTTTTTTTCATGCGTCCCCCCTTTACTCTCATCACCGCGCGCCAGTCACTCGGCTTCGGCGCTTTAGTCCTGTGCGCCGGTTTTACCGGGTCGGCCTTTGCGAGCGGTTTTATCGACGACACCACGGCGAAACTCGAATCGCGCACGGTGTATTTCAATCGCGACTTTCGGGATGGGCACACGTCCACCGAGCAGGGCGCTTCGAAACGTGAAGAGTCGGCCCAAGGTTTTATTCTCAATCTGCAATCGGGTTACACCGAAGGCACCGTCGGTTTCGGGATCGATGCTTTGGGCATGTTGGGCCTCAAGCTCGACTCCAGCGCCGACAGCAGCAACAGTGGTTTGCTGCCGTCCACGGGGCAGGATCCGCGTGGGTCGAAAGACCAATACGCAAAACTGGGGCTGACCGCCAAAGTGCGCGTCTCGCAAAGTGTGTTGAAGTACGGCGCATTGCTGCCCGACGTGCCGTTGCTCAAGTACAACGACGGTCGTTTGTTGCCGACGATGTTCAACGGCGCAATGCTCACGTCCAAAGAGGTCAAGGACCTGACCTTTATGGCGGCGCGGCTGGACCAGTACACCGCCCGGGATTCCACCGATTCCCAGGACATCCGCGTGCATTGCAAGAACAAGCGTTATGCCTGCAACGTCACCGCCGATCATTTCGACATGTACGGCTTCGACTACAAGATCAACGAGCGCCTGGCCGGCCAATATCACTACGCCGAGCTGGAAGATATCTACCGTCAGCACTTCGTAGGCTTGCTGGCCAACCAGCCGTTGGGCGAGGGCGTGCTCAAGGCTGACCTTCGATTGCTCAAGAGTGCCGATAGCGGCGCTGCTCGTGCAGGTTCCATCGACAACCGCGCCCTGAGCGGCATGCTCGCTTACGCCATCAGCGGCCACACCTTCAGCGCCGGTTGGCAGCGCATGAACGGCGACAATTCGATGCCGTATCTGGATGGGACCAATCCGTACCTCGTCAACTATGTACAGGTCAACGACTTCGCTGCTGCACAGGAACGCTCGTGGCAGCTGCGTTATGACTATGACTTCAAAGCGATTGGCATCAATGGGCTGAGTTTCCTGACCCGTTACGTGAACGGTGACCATATCAAGGTGCTGGGCAGTGATCAGGAAGGGAAGGAGTGGGAGCGCGACAGCGAACTCAAGTACGTGGTGCAGAGCGGGACGTTCAAGGATGTCAGCCTGCGGTTGCGCAATGCGACGTACCGGACCAACTACGAGAAGTTTGCCCGGGATGTGGATGAGACCCGGTTGATTGTGAGTTACAACTTTTCGGTGCTCTGACAGAGCGAAATGATCGTTCCCACGCTCCGCGTGGGAGTGCAGCCCGGGACGCTCCGCGTCCCTTTCGCGAATTGGAACGCGGAGCGTCCCTTGAGGCATTCCCACGCGGAGCGTGGGAACGATCAGTTAGGTGAGTTGCTGGCGATACGGTAAGTCCGGCCCGGTCTTGCTGCAGGTCAGCGCTGCCGCCTGCACTGCAAATTTGAGCATGGCATCAATCTGCTCACGACTCAGCTGCTGCACACCCTCAACCGAATCCAGCTGCTGCTCCGTCAGCCAGGTAATCAACGCCGCCTGGAACGTATCGCCAGCGCCCACGGTGTCGGCGATTTTCACTGAACTCGCCGGTACCGACCAGGAGCCATGCTGACGGCTGAACACCGTCGCCCCCTCGCCACCACGGGTCAGAAACACCAACTGACAGCGGTGCTGCTGCCAGCCTTCAATGACCCGTTGCGGATCCTGCTCGGGGTACAACAGGCTCAAATCTTCATCGCTGACTTTGATCAGGTCGGCCAGCTCAACCAAGGTGGCAATACGCGAACGCCACAGGTCGATATTCGGCTCAGGATTGAGCCGTACGTTGGGATCAAGGCTGATCAAGCGTTTACCGCTTTCCCGTTGCACCAATGCCAACAGCGTGTCGGCAATCGGTTGCACCACCAGCGAAAACGAACCGATGTGCAGGCCACGTACCTCAGGCCCCAGTTCCGGCAGATGTTCGGTTTTCAGCTGACGATCCGCGCAGCCTTCACCCCGGAAGCTGTAATGAGGTGAACCATTGGCACCGACGGCCACCATCGCCAGGGTGGTAGGCGCGGCGAAATCCACCAGGTAATCCGGGCGCACGCCTTCATCCTGCAGCACCTGCTGCAAGCGCCGACCAAGATAGTCGGTGGAAAGGCCGGCAAACAACGCAGCATCCACCCCCAAACGGCGTAAACCCACCGCCACGTTGAACGGCGAGCCGCCGGCAATCGCCTTGAAATTCACTTTTGAAGCCAGGCCGCTGGCGTCGTCTTCACTGAAGAAATCGAACAGCGCTTCGCCACACACCAGGTACATAGTTATTCACTCTTTAAAGGGTTGCGACATGCTGTTGATAGCGTTCGTAGGCTTGCTGACAGGCCGCCACATTGTCTGCGATCGGCAAGGTTTCGCTGGCTGGATCGAACTTCACGCAGCGCTCGCATAGATCCTCCAGGCTGTCTTCATGGCCGTTTTCCCAGGAGATGCACCACGCCGCCTGAATCGCCGCGCCAAGGGCCGCGGCTTCGCTTTGTTCGGTGCAGATGACTGGGGTGTTCATGATGTCAGCGACGACCTGTCGCCACACCGGGCTTTTCGAGCCGCCGCCGATCAGGCAAATGCTGCGGCTTTGTAAGCCATTCTGGCGCAGCAGGTCCAGCCCATAACGCAAACCGAAGGTCGTGCCTTCCACCACGGCGCGGCACAGGTTGGACTGGGTCAGGTTGGTCATGGTCAACCCCAGCAGGCTGCCGGTGGCATGGGGCAGGGCGGGGACGCGCTCGCCGTTGAGGAACGGCAGCATGCACACGCCTTCGGCGCCGATGGGGGCTTGCGCGACGAGTTCGTTGAACTGTTCGATATCCAGCTCGAACAGCTCGCGAATCACCCCGGTCGCGTTGGTCAGGTTCATGGTGCAGATCAGCGGCAGCCATCCACCGCTGGAGGAGCAGAACGTTGCGACGCAAGCGTCCGGACTGACTGTCGGCTGGTCAGCGTAGGCGTACACCGTCCCCGATGAACCGAGGCTCATGGTGATTGCGCCGGGCTTGATATTGCCGGTGCCGATTGCGCCCATCATGTTGTCGCCACCGCCGCTGGAGACCAGCGCCTGCGGGTTGATGCCCAGGTGTTCGGCGATGCTCGGCAGGATCGTGCCGACGGCTTGATGAGCGTCGATCAGCTCTGGCAGCGCGGCTTGCAGTCGCCCGGTGGCATCGATATCACGCAGCAGCTGCAAGTCCCATTGGCGGGTGCGCACGTTGAAATACCCGGTGCCCGAGGCGTCGCCGTACTCACTGCAACTGCGGCCGGTGAGCCAATAGTTGAGGTAGTCGTGGGGCAGCAGGATGCGCGCGATGCGAGCGAAAATCTGCGGGTGTTGTTCTTTGGTCCAGAGCAGTTTGGAGACGGTGTAGCCCGGCGCGATCACAACGCCGAGGCGTTCCAGCGAGCCTTTTTCGCCACCCAGATGGGCCAGCAGGCGGTCGTTTTCCGGGGTGGATTCGGTGTCACACCAGAGTTTGGCCGGACGCAGCACCTGACCCTGATCGTCGAGCAGCACCAGCCCGTGTTGCTGGCCGGAAACGCCGATGCCGAGGATGTCCTGGCCATCGACCTTTGCCGCGAGCAATGCACGGCGGGTGGCAAGCGCGAAGGCTTCCAGCCATTGCGAGGTGTCTTGCTCGCGACGGCCGTTGGCGCCAGTGATCAGGCTGTGCGCGGCGGCACCCTGGCCCAGCACCTCACCGCTGACGGCGTCGAGGATGATGGCTTTGGTGCCTTGGGTGCCGCAGTCGATGCCGAGGAATAGTTGTTGGTTTGCCATGGGCGGTCCTGCTGGTTTGTAACGTTAATCTGAAAACCACCCCTCACCCCAGCCCTCTCCCCAGAGGGGAGAGGGGGAAAGGGGGCCGATCTTTGTGCTTTTCAAGCCTGAGTTCGACTCGATTTTTCAGGTCGATGTAGCACCAAGAGCAACTCGGTCAGCCCCCTCTACCCCCTGGGGAGAGGGTTAGGGTGAGGGGTGGTTCTCTCTGACACTCAAGCCACCTAGGCCAGCACCCGCTCCAAAGTCCGCGTCACCCCCCCATCCCGCAAGCTGTTACAGCACCACTCAAACGCCGCCACAAACTCGGGCGAATGCGGGATCGCCGTACCAAAAATCTCCTCAACCGCCAGCAACCGCTGCGTGATCAACGCATCATCCGCCACCAACGCCTGACAGAACGCCGCCCGCGGATCAGGAATGCTGTAGGTCTCGCCATTCTCGTCCACGCCCTTCAAATACAACGCCCAAGCGGCCACCACCAATGCCGCACGCGTCGTCTCTCGTCCATCGGCAATCAATCGATTGATCGTCGGCACAGTGAACTTCGGAAACTTCGACGAACCGTCCGAACACACGCGCTCCAGCTGATCGGCAATCGCCTGGTTGGAGAAGCGCGCCTCCAGGGTGTTTTTGTACTCGGTCAGGTCAATCCCCGGCACGGGTGACAGTTGCGGGGTCACGTCCAAGTCCATGTAGGCACGCATGTAGCGCACGAACAGCGGGTCGTTCATGGTTTCGTGAACGAAGCGGTAACCCTTCAAAAAACCCAGATAAGTGAGTGCGAGGTGACTGCCGTTGAGCAGTTTGATCTTCATCTCTTCATAAGGCGTGACGTCGTCAGTGAACTGCACGCCGACCTTTTCCCAGGCTGGCCGACCGTTGACGAACTTGTCTTCCAGTACCCACTGCACAAACGGTTCGCAGACCACCGGCCAGGCGTCGTCGATAGCGTGTTTATCGTGCAGTTGCAGCTTGTGTTCGGTGCTGGTCATCGGCGTGATGCGGTCGACCATCGCGTTGGGGAAACTCACGTTGCTGGCGATCCAGTCCCGCAGATCGGCATCACGCAGGGCGGCGAACGCCAGTAACGCTTTGCGAGTGACCGCGCCGTTGTGCGGCAGGTTATCGCAGGACATCAAGGTGAACGCCGGTGTGCCGGCTGCACGACGTTTGGCCAGTGCGGCGCAGAGAAAACCGAACACGGTTTTCGGTGCGTTCGGGTGCGCCAGGTCGTGCTGGATTTGCGGCAGCTGGGCCATGAACTCGCCGGTGCTGTCGTCGATGCAGTAGCCGCCTTCGGTAATGGTCAGCGAAACGATACGGATCTCGGGGCTGGCGAGTTTGTCGATCAGCGCTGCCGCGCCGTCTTCGGCCAGCAGCATGTCGCGAATCGCGCCGATGACCCGGACTTCGGTATCGTCGGTATCGCCCAGCTCGAACAGGGTGAACAGGTAGTCCTGCTCTTTGAGATCGTCCCGGGCGCGGCGGTCTTCGGCGCGCAGGCCGACGCCGCAAATCGCCCAGTCCAGACCTTCGCCGGTATTCATCAACGCATCGGTGTAATACGCCTGATGCGCCCGGTGGAAACCGCCGACGCCGATGTGCGCAATGCCTTGGTGGGTGTCGCTCAGGGCGTAAGCGGGCAGGACCACCTCGGGGGCGAGGCGGTTGAGGTTCTGTTTATTCAGTTTCATCAGATGCTCTCTAAAATCAGGCCGCAGCACGCAACGGGCGGGTCAGCGCCACGCCGTCGGCATCGAATAAATGGCAGTGCTCGGCGTCCAGGTGCAGGCTCAACGACTCGCCATAACGGCTGGCCAGGTCGCCGCGAACGCGCATGGTCAGCGCTTCGCCGGACGAGGTCACCACGTGGCAGAAGGTGTCGCTGCCCAGGCGTTCGCTGACGTCGGCGGTGACCTGCAAAGTGCAGTCGCCGGTTTGCGCGAGATTCAGATGCTCCGGGCGAATACCCAGGGTGACCGCGCCGCCGACGCTCAGGTTGGCGCCGCTCAGCGGCAACGTGATGCGGGTGCCGGCATCCAGCAGCACTTCGCAGCTCTGGCTTTCGACGCGGGTGACTTTGCCCTTGAGGAAGCCCATTTTCGGCGTGCCCAGGAACCCGGCGACAAACAGGTTGGCCGGTTGGTGATACAGGTCCAGGGGCGAGCCGACTTGTTCGACTTTGCCGCCATTGAGTACCACGACTTTGTCGGCCATGGTCATGGCTTCGACCTGGTCGTGGGTCACGTAGATCATCGTGGCTTTGAGTTCTTTGTGCAGGCGCAGCAGTTCCAGGCGCATCTGCACCCGCAGGGCGGCGTCGAGGTTGGACAGTGGCTCGTCGAACAGGAAGATTTTCGGATTGCGCACGATGGCCCGGCCGATGGCCACGCGCTGACGCTGACCGCCGGACAACTGTTTCGGTTTACGTTCGAGCATCGGCCCGAGTTCGAGGATGCGCGCCGCTTCGCCGACTTTCTTCTCGACCTCGGCTTTCGGTACGCCAGCCAGGTCGAGGGCAAACGACATGTTTTTGCGCACGCTCATGTGTGGGTACAGGGCGTAGGTTTGGAACACCATCGCCAGGTCGCGCTTGGCCGGGCTGACTTCGGTGATGTCACGGCCATCGAGTTCGATGGTGCCACCGCTGACTTCTTCCAGACCGGCGATCAGGCGCAGCAGGGTGGATTTGCCGCAGCCCGACGGGCCGACGAACACTACGAATTCTTTATCACGGACTTCGAGATCAATGCCCTTGATGATGGAAAAGCCTTCGAAGCCTTTTTGCAGATTCTTGATTTTCAGGTTGGCCATGATGATGGGCCTCCACTTGTTGTTATTCAGTTGAGCCGTGCGGGCTTTTTTGTGGGAGTGAGCCTGCTCGCGATGAGGCCGCCTCAGTCAGCATCACTGTTGAATGACACTCCGCCATCGCGAGCAGGCTCGCTCCCACAGTGGTCGCGTTGAGTCGGCGATCTTCATTTCACGGCGCCGAACGACAGACCGCGGACCAATTGTTTCTGGCTGATCCAGCCGAAGATCAGGATCGGCGCGCAGGCCAGGGTCGATACCGCCGACAACTTGGCCCAGAACAACCCTTCGGGACTGGAGTACGAGGCGATCAACGCAGTCAGCGGCGCGGCTTTCGACGAGGTCAGGTTCAGCGACCAGAACGCCTCGTTCCAGCACAGGATCAGCGACAACAACACCGTGGACGCCAGACCGCCCTTGGCGATCGGCAGCAGCACCCGGACCATTTCCTGCCACAGCGTGGCACCGTCGAGGCGCGCGGCTTCGAGGATGTCCTTGGGGATGTCTTTGAAGTAGGTGTAAATCATCCAGACCACGATTGGCAGGTTGATCAGGGTGTAGATCACGATCAGCGCGATGCGCGTATCGAGCAGGCCGAAACTCTTGGCCAGCAGGTATATCGGCATCAGCACGCCCACTGGCGGCAGCATCTTGGTGGAGAGCATCCACAGCAGCGTGCCTTTGGTGCGCTTGGTTTCGTAGAACGCCATGGAGTACGCCGCCGGCACTGCGATCAGCAGGCACAGGGCGGTAGCGCTGAAGGAAATCACCACCGAGTTCCAGGCGAAGCTGAAGTAGTCGCTGCGCTCGTTGATGTGCAGGTAGTTCTCCAGCGTGGGCGTGAAGAGGAACTGCGGCGGCGTGGCGAACGCATCGATTTCGGTTTTGAAACTGGTCATCACCATCCAGAAGATCGGGAAGAAGATCAGGATCGCGATGGCCCAGGCCAGGGTGCCGAGCAGCAGGCTTTGCAGACGGCGGGATTGTTGAAGGGTCATGGCGCAGGCCTCAGGCTTTGTCTGTCAGATTTTTGCCGATCATGCGCACCAGCACGATGGCGGCGATGTTGGCGATCACCACCGCGATCAAACCGCCGGCGGATGCCATGCCGACGTCGAACTGCACCAGCGCCTGGTTGTAGATCAGGTACGCGAGGTTGGTCGAGGCGTAGCCGGGGCCGCCGTTGGTGGTGGTGAAGATTTCGGCGAACACCGAGAGCAGGAAGATGGTTTCGATCATCACCACCACGGCAATCGGGCGGGCCAGGTGCGGCAGGGTCAGGTGCCAGAAAATCGCGATCGGCCCAGCACCGTCGAGGCGCGCGGCTTCCTTCTGCTCCTGGTCGAGGGACTGCATGGCGGTCATCAGGATCAGGATCGCAAAGGGCAGCCATTGCCAGGACACAATGATGATGATCGACAGCAGCGGGTAGTGCGCCAGCCAGTCCACCGGCTGCGCGCCGAACAGTTTCCAGACGTAGGCGAGAATCCCCGACACCGGGTGGAAAATCAGGTTCTTCCAGATCAGCGCACCGACGGTGGGCATGATGAAAAACGGCGAGATCAGCATCACCCGCACGATGCCGCGACCGAGAAACTCACTGGCCTCCAGCAGCGCACTGATCAACACGCCGAACACCACGCTGATCAGCAGCACGCTGCCGACCAGCAACAAAGTGTTGGTGGCTCCGGGCAGGAACCCTGAGTCACTGAGGAAGTAGCTGAAGTTCTCAAGTCCCACGAACTCGTTTTCGCCGGGGTAGAGCAGGTTGTAGCGGATCAGCGAGAAGTAAACGGTCATGCCCAGCGGCACGATCATCCACAGCAGCAACAACGCCACCGAGGGACTGACCAGGAACCAGCCGGGGTTGGCCAACCGGCTTTTACGCACCGGTTGGGGAATGTCCATGTGAGCTTTGGCAGTTGAAATATTCATGGTGATAGAACCGATTCATGCAGACCTATGAAGATCTAATGTGGGAGCGAGCCTGCTCGCGATGGCGGTGTATCAGTCCCCGCAATGTCGAATGGGAGGTCGTCATCGCGAGCAGGCTCGCTCCCACAGAAGGCGGGAGCAGGTTGTGGGGTTACTTGGGGTAACCGGCGCGCTTCATTTCACGTTCGGTGGTTGACTGGGCAGCGGTCAGGGCCTGGTCGACCGTGGTCTGGCCGATCAGCGCTGCCGAGAACAATTTGCCGACCTGGGTGCCCACGGCCTGGAATTCAGGAATGGTCACCAACTGGATGCCGATGTACGGCACGGGTTTGAGGGTCGGTTTGCTCGGGTCCGCGGCTTTCAGCGATTCAAGGGTCACCTTGGCGAACGGCGCAGCCTTCATGTACTCATCGCTGTACGTCGAAGCGCGAGTACCTGGCGGCACGTTGGCGATGCCGTCTTTCTCGGCAACCAACGCACCGTATTCCTTGGAAGTGGCCCAGGCGCTGAAGGTTTTCGCCGCGTCCTTGGCCTTGGAACTGGTCGGAATCGCCAGTGCCCAGGAATACAACCAGGCCGAGCCCTTGTCGGTGGTCTCGTGCGGTGCGTAGGTGAAACCGACGTGGTCACTGACCTTGCTTTGGGTCTTGTCGGTGACGAAGGAGCCAGCGACGCTGGCATCCACCCAAATGGCGCATTTGCCACTGTTGAACAGCGCGAGGTTTTCGTTGAAACCGTTGCTCGACGCGCCCGGCGGGCCGGATTTTTTCATGGTGTCGACGTAGAAGTTCAGCGCGTTCTTCCACTCGGGGCCGGTGAATTCCGGCTTCCACTGCTCATCGAACCAGCGCGCACCATAGGCATTGGCGACGGTGGTGATCAGCGCCATGTTCTCGCCCCAGCCGGCCTTGCCGCGCAGGCAGATGCCGTACTGTTCTTTATCCTTATGGGTGAGTTTGCTGGCGAATTCACTGATTTGGGTCCAGGTCGGGTGCTCGGGCATGGTCAGCCCGGCTTCCTTGAACAGATCGGTGCGGTAATAGGTGACGGAGCTTTCGGCATAGAACGGCAGGGCATACAGCGAACCCTTGACCGACAGGCCTTCACGCACCGATGGGAACACGTCGTCGAGGGCATAAGACGCCGGCAAATCCTTCATCGGCTCCAGCCAACCTTTGGCGCCCCAGAGTGCGGCTTCGTACATGCCGATGGTCAGTACATCGAACTGTCCGCCCTGAGTGGCGATGTCGGTGGTCAGGCGTTGGCGCAGAACATTCTCTTCCAGCACCACCCAATTGAGCTTGATGTCCGGGTGCTCGGCCTCGAAGGTTTTCGAGAGTTTTTGCATACGGATCATGTCGCTGTTATTGACGGTGGCGATGGTCAGGGTCTGGGCGCCGAGGCTGACGCTGCTGAGGGTCATGCAGGTGAGGGCAAGCAGAGCTTTTACAGAATGTTGCATCGTGCACTCCTTTTCTGCACCCGGCGGGTTACAGAAGGACAGTTATTGTTTTTGTGTCTTCCGACGGCAGGAAGAATGTGCACTGATTACAGCCTTCAATTGATGACGTGACAAATCATCCATCGCACTTCAATCGATACTATTTTGCACTGGACTTTGAGGGGAGAGGTGCAGGGAACGGGTTTTCAGCGGTTAAAGCCTATTGAATACGTACAGGTTTTCAGTGCGAAAACAGGTCTTAACCTGTGGGAGCGGGCTTGCTCGCGAAGGCGTCGTGTCAGTCAACATCACTGTTGAATGATCCATCGCTTTCGCGAGCAAGCCCGCTCCCACAGGGATTTGTGGTTAACCAAGGTTTTGTTCGGTCAACCGCTGCACCGCCAACCGCCGGTAATGCGATGGCGTCATGCCCTTGAGCTGCTGGAAGCGCCGATTGAAGTTGGAAATATTGTTGAAGCCCGACTCGAAACACACGTCGGTGACCGGTTTGTTGCCATCGGCCAGCAGCTCGCAGGATTTGCTGATGCGCAGGCGATTGACGAATTCGATGAAGCAGCGGCCGGTGGCTTGCTTGAACACACGACTGAAATAGGTCGGCTTCATGCCCAAGTGCTCGGCGACTTCTTCCAGCGGCAGTTCCCGAGCGTAATGCGCGAAGATGTAATCCACCGCCCGGTTGGTGCGATCGATATTGTGCTCGTCGGCCAATTGCGGCGTCGTGGCCCCGGACAGCAGCTGATAGTCGTCAGAGGCGGCCAACAACTCCAGCAGAATGAAAAAGTGCCCGAGACGCGTCACGCCTTGGGTATCGGCGATGCGCTGCATCAAGGTCATGGCCTGGCGGATGGTGTGCTTGCAGCGAAACTCGATGCCGTACTGGGCGCGCTCCAACAGTGGCGCCAGTGCCTTGAGTTCGGCAAACACCAAGTGGCCGCTGTCGAATAGCTCGTCCGTGAAATTGACCAGCATGTCGCGCTTGGGCACCACTTCGTCTTCGGCCACCTGGCTGATCCAGTTGTGGGGCAGGTTGGGGCCGGTGAGGAACAGCGATTGCGGATAGAAATTACCGATGTAGTCACCGATGAACACTTTGCCGGAGCTGGCGACGATCAGATGCAGTTCGTATTCCTTGTGAAAATGCCAACGCACCAGCGGGCAAGGGAATCCGTGCTGACGGTAGATGATGGACAACCCGTTGTGGTCGTCCATCAATTCGTAGGAGGGGTCTGTCACGCGGGCTGTTCGTGTCATGTCAGGATGCTTTTCTTGTTATCGCTGTTCGATCATGCCTCTTTTGGCGCCTGCTGTGCCAGCCTGCCACGACTTTCGCTAACGGGGGACCCGATCGCGCGCTTTCATCTGGTTTACCGTTCGGCAATAAGAGACGATGTTGGACTCTTCAATGAAATCGACGTTGATGATGTTGCATTTTGACGCCCAGTCGCTGGTATTCGGATCGAACCAGGAATCAAGATCGTCATGAATATCCACGGGGCCACCGAGCGCGCTGTAACTGGTGGCGGAAAGTGACCACGGTGCCCCTGTGCCTGGCGGGTATTTCAGTACATTAATAATGTGCTGCTTCAAATCAGCGGCGTTAGTGATACCGCTGCCAGACCATTTGTGCCTGATCTGCTCGTGAAATACAGTTCGATCAAGAGCGCTGTGCCATGGAGCGGCGACCAGTATCCTTTGCAGTGGGCTGATTTGCTTGAGTCTCTCAAGGCTCAGGCCCTGGTTTTGGACAGGAATCATCCGGTGGTCGATAAACCTCAACATCATGTCGTTGAAGTAGTTGAAGTCAAATGGATGCTCGCCATTCTTGAGTTGGTGAAAGTCCACAATGACAAACTCATCTGGATTTTCCATAAGGAATCTATTTAGGTCGGTTATCAGGTTTCCCAGCGTGCGATTAGAGCGATGACTGTCATGTGTAAATATGAATTTTCCTAACCCCGGGGCAGCGGCGTCATAGATCAGGCGGGCGTCAAGTACTCGAGACCCATGACACAGTTGGCTATAGAACGATTCATGCTGACAGGCCACCCAGTGGGGGGGAGGGCCGAAAAAAGGCCAGGGCGCTTTCCAGTCGCAGCCGGCGTTATGAGTGCCAGGTAGCGTCAGTTCGCTGAGGGATAAAGTGTTAATGGCTGGCGTGGCGGACATCCAGTTGTTATTGGCGTAGTTGCTCATTTAATGCATCCTTGCATTAATTTATAAGAAGGGTTGATGGCGCCGAACTTAAGTAAGTTTGGCTGGGTACTTATAAAGTTGAGTGTCAGGCTCGGTCAATAATAGTGATAATGCAAAATGTTTGTTGTTGGCGTAAGTTCTATCGCGGATTCCGATTCTTTGCCTCAATCCATTGCGCCATGTATTGCGTACTTTTGTGATGGTGATGACGCAACATACTTCCCATAAAGTTGTCGTTTCTAAGTTGTGCCAGATGTTGTTGGCAATGCAACAGTTTTTCGATCAGTGCCGGACCATGCTCCGATTGTCGATAACGATCGGCCAGCAATGTCTTCCCTTGGGATTGGGCATCCGTCCACAGAGCCTCGTCCTTGTACAGCTGAACCGCGCACTCGGCGAACGCCTGTGCCGTTCGGGTCACAGCCCCCGGCCAGAGATGTTCGCCATGCATCGCTTCTGCGCCGATTGGCGTTGTGACGGTGGGCGTGCCACACAACATGGCGTCGACAATTTTGCCTTTGATTCCGGCACCGAAGCGTAGGGGGGCCAGACAAATCCGCGCGCCAGACATGACCTGCAATGCATCTTCCGCCCAATTCATTACATGAAAACCCTGGCCGGGGTTGTGCAATGCCGTCGCTTTGGGTGGTGTGTAAGCACCGTAAATGTGCAGTTGAGCTTTTGGCAGTTGTTCGCGGATCAGCGGCCAGATAGTGGTTTTCATCCAGAGCACCGCATCCCAGTTGGGCGCATGACGGAAGTTGCCGATGCTGAGAAAGTGCGCGCGGTCTTCAAAAGAAACCGGTGGCACGCTCGGTAGATCGACCATCAGCGGGCACCAGTGCAGCAAGTGGCGCGGCAGCTTGAATTGCTCGACCAGCAACTCGATCTCTACTTCAGAAATCATCAGATTCAGGTCGCAACGATAAATCGCTGCGATTTCCCGTTTGGCCAGATCGGTCTCGGCCATGAGCTCAAACTCTTCACGTAACGCTGGTGCGAATAGCTCATTGAAGTCATTGGTGTCGTCGCTCGCCTTCAAACGCTCCTTGAGGCGTTGATGGCGGGCATCTCGCAGGCTTTGCAGGTCGGAAGTCTCAAGCACGCGCAAGGCATCCGGGCAGTGCTTCTCAACTCGCCAACCGAACTGTTCTTCCATCATGAACCGATCGAACAAAACGATATCCGGGGCCAGTTCGCTGATGAACGTGTCGAAACTGCTGTTGTTCAATTCGATCGGAACTTCGCGAATGCCCAACACCGTCAGGTCTGCCCGATGCTCACCGGAGCTGGCCGGACTACTGAAAGTTATGTCCCAGCCTTGCTGCAAGAAAGTCTCGAGAATTTGCATCATATGCCCACCGGCCGCTGAAGAACGGGGCTCGGGCCAGACGTAACCGATGACCAGGACTTTGGTTGCGTGGGGCTGGGTCATGAACCGGTATTCCTTGATGTAGGTAGATGGGCGCGAGAGAGGGGCACCATTAAATCACAGCAGACGGAACTGAAGTTCACCTCACGGGAATGGAACCCTGTCCTAGATTCAGCCGTATAGGTCCGGTAATGCGCTTGTTTCCGGCTCCCTTCAACATTGCGCGTAGATGGGAGAGATTGGCTTGAAAAGCCGGAGCATTCGTCACCGACTGACTCAGTAACGAAGTAACAACGGCTTGGGAGTCAGCATTAAGTAAACCGGGCGCCTCGTTTAGAAACGGCACGATGTCACCCTCCGATGGGTTGAGCAGCACTCCGACATCTTTACCGGCAAGCCTGCTGGAGGGGGCAATATACTCACTACCCTTGGCCAGATTGAGCAATTCGGATACTTCCGTGTCACCCAGCCCCGAGGACTTACTAAGACTTTTGTCTGCGTAGAAAAAATCCAGAGTGCCTGGCCCGCCATGAGACATTTCGTGCACCAATATGTCAGCGATTCTGCTGTCGTCGTATTTCATGCGTCGGTAGTAATGATTTAGTTGGTCGGCATAGAACACTATGAATTGTTCGTGTGCTTGATCTGCCTTCGTAGAGGCTTGCCAGGCCTTGTAGCGATTGGTGTAAAGTCCGCCCATTACATCCCCTGCGCTGGACCCATCAACCATGAAGTTACTGATCGAGACAGTCTTGAGATCGTCTCTCATGATTTTGAGACCGTCCAGATACCATTCGATCACCTCATCCGAGTCCGAACCGAAGAACGCCTTGAGTACGAATTTGCTGTCAACGTCGTGAATTCGCTTGCCCAGTACGTCAATTGCAAAGTCGATTTTTCGGCCCGCAATGGGTAACGCGTTGGTGATGACGGTTCGTGCATAGCTTTTAGGCATGACTCGATGCAAGCCGGGTACTCGCACCAAATCATTGGTGACACGAAAGTTCTTCAAAGCGGGGCCCCACGGTTCGCCAGTCCGCAGATTGAGGGCATACCACTGGTGCTTGTGGCGAATAGCCAAAATTGAGACAGCTTCAGCAGAGTCTCCCAGCGATTGCCATGTACCTTGCCTGACATCCGTACGATTGGCCGCCCTGAACAGGTCATAGGATTGTGCGCGTCCCGTGAGCCGTTGCAGCTGAAACGTCGCGTTGTCCAGGGCAACCGCTCCCTGTTTGCTCAATTTAAGGAAACCCTTTTTAAGCAGATTGACACCACCAAACAACAATTGAGGCGTGCCATCCAAAGGATTGAGGATTGAGAGCGTCACACCGACACCAATCCTGGCCAAGTGGGCGGTTTTTGCGGCCAGGGAGGCGGTCTTGGCTGCTGCGTTCGCAAACTGTGCAGGGACACCGATCACCACCGCGAGAATCGCAAGCCCATCGATGATGCACCCGACGGCACCTTCAGCCTGGCGCGTCTTGTCATCCGAAGAGAGGTCCTCAATGCATTTTTTGAATGGCACAATCAAATCAATGATGAAGGTGCCTATGCGCTCGGCTTTTTCTCGCTCAAGCTCCAGCGCCGTTCTACCCTCGGCATTGCGGTACAGCTCTTCATACGTCGCGAAGGGGCGGTGCTTGAAGATGAAGCGAGCGATAGCCTCAAACTGTTCGGTGCAAAAGCTATGGTATGGACTACTGCGCAAGGGTGGAAGTATCGACGGGGCAGACAGTACTCCGAGTTTTTCGATCACCGCCTTACTGGAAATATCGTCTCGAGGTGCAACTCCCTGACTGTAAGCGACGAAATCAATCGGCAAGTGAAAGGGGGCGACCGCCGGACTTGGGTCAGTCAAGTTCCCCTTGAAGTCCAACCGGGAAGTTGAATTTAATTTGCCCGAGTCGACAAGTAAGCGACCCAGCCTGGTATTTTTTCGACATTCGCCGCGCAGAGTGAACACTTCATAACAGCTGACGCGGCCCTGGTAAGTCGCACAGAGGACTATTCCGTAACGGCAGATGGCCGCGTCTTTGTCGATCTGTCTCTCTGTCCGTTGCGCAGGTTTGGTGTTCACGCCGACAAGACCGACTGAACTGGCTGGCGTGCTGTGCAGGGCCGCTACCGACTCTCGAATCGTATAAAAACTGATTTCGCCCACCTGAAGTGCGATCCGATCCTGATCGGGCAACTGTGCCAGGGCGAGTTTTATATTAGTGACGACACCGGCTTCAAGTTTTTCATAGTAGGCATCGAATGCGGGCTCAAACAGCTCACTCACGGGATACAACGATGTGATTTGCGGGAAAGACTTATAAATGCTGGTGCCACTTCGGTTCCACTCACCTGATGCAAGATCATCAGACATGTGCAAATCCACCATCGACATCTTTAGTGATGATCCGCGATTGGCGTAAAATCCTTTCCCTGCCTGTACCAGAATTTTTTTGTCGAGATAGTCGCACCCCGGAAGTTCTTTTTGCAACTGTGAAAGTGCGAGGGCCTGCCGGGAAGGCAGAGGGCTGGTGAGTGCATGGATAACACTATCGAAGTGACCGATATATTCGCTGAAGGCGGAAGTCGCAACATGCAATGCGTGTTCATTGTAATTGCCATGCGTATCAGCCGAAATCACTCCATTTAATGCTGCCCAGTTGATAATAGGGTTGATCGCCACAACACTGTGTAGCAGCGAGAGTTCTGAAGTCACAGGCTCAAGCGCCGCAAAGTCCAGCAGCTGACTGTACGTCATCATCCGAGACGATCCGGGGTCATTGAGCTCGGCCAACGCTACGGCCTGACTGAATGTGACCCAGGCCGGGGAGCCCAGTCGTAATGACTCGGGCAGGTCCCTGACGAGAAACTCAGGCGCGATACCCGCAAGGAGGATAAACGAAGCCAGCGGTGTCGCACGGCCTGCCTCTTTGTTCAATCCGGCGAGGTGATCTTCAAGATCCCCACGAACAGCGAGGGGACTACGATCAACGTTACCAGGCTGATAGAGGTCATAGCCTGCGATCTGATTTCGTGTTTGGCCAGCCGATGAATCAAATCCAAGGATGACCGCTGCCAACAGCAACGACTGTACGTGTTCTTTACAGGCGTCTTGTCCATCATGGGTGCCATACCATTCCACAGCGGCGAGGTATTCGCGTCCATATTCTATTGCTCTCTCGGTTTCCAGGATCTGGTCCAGCAGGTAACCGGCTCCCGCTTCCACCTGTTCGATGGATTTATCTGAAATGACTGGTCGAGCGAGCTCCTCCAGAATTTCATGAGGGTGCTTGAACACCTCACGGGTGAGCGCCATCACTCGCTCACGTTCCGCTGCGCTCAGCAAAAACGGGGAGCTTTCAGCGCCCGAGATTGCTTGCCAGTAGTTACCAACCGGAGAGGCATTGGGTAAATCGAGGTGTAGAAACCTGATCAGGTTTTTTGTTTCGCCCACCGTCTTCGGGATATTGAACTGATGGAAGGTTAGCCACTGTTCAACGCTAATAGGGTCGTTGAAGTAAATATAACCGCCCGCCATCTCTGCCAATTCACCTATCACTGATAATGAATGTTCGAGACCAGGAAAATATCTAAATTCATCCCTCAGGCTTATCCAAGGGGTGTGTCGGCGAACATCGAGATCACCGCGCACATTGACTCTAAGGCAAGTTTCTTTGTCAAAAATAGTCAGGGCTTCGCTGAGCTTGGAAAAGTCGGAAGTGTGAACCATTTTTTCCAGAAGCACTCTTCCTGGCTCATAGGCCTCATCAAACGGAGTGCCTGGGCGGTGGGGAATATGGATGTTCGAAAGATCGACAGGTTCATTGTCTTCTGCGCCCTGGATGATAATTTCAAGTGCACGAATAAAATCCTCTTGTTCACCTCGAATTGTTTTTGTCAGTTCAAAGTTGTCAGGTGTCGGAGGGGGTGAGGTGATGATGCTGCTCATAAGTAAATCCGTTGACTTTGTGTGGGTTGAAAGTTGGCGGAAATACTCTTTTAATTCGATCTGGGAAGCAAAGAGCGTTGTGTTAGTGCGTATTTCGACAGCGAAGTTTGATGGGTTGTGTTTATTTGCGAAGGCGCACGCTCTAAAGGTAATAAATAGACAATGTTTGCCGGCAGGTGGCAAACTATTGGAGAGAAGAATCAGTTTCAGGGGGAGGTAAGTTATTGATGTTGTATTAAGCGACAGCAAGCGTGGCACTGAGCTGAACGCTCCGGCGGCAGGCGCAAGAAAATGAATGACCAAAAACAGTTAAGGAAACACGACAACTCCACTGAGCAAAACGGTCGAGATTGTCGTGTCTTGATTCACTGACCCAGGGTGGGGGGTAGTGTTCTGCAAAACGCCTCATCGGCGGGTGGTGCCTGATTCGGATACGTATCCGGCAGAACCTTGACCATCGTCGTTTCGATAACGCCGTCTGCGTACTCAGCCTCGAAGAACGCTGCGCTCCAACCCACCTTGGGAGCACGGAGAGTCGCATGGACTTCCGTGGAGGCCGGCAACTGTGCTGCGGTGTAGCGCACGCCGCAGTTGTACCTGAAGTCCCGGGCCTTTGGGTTGTGGGCTGTCCACTGGGTCATCCTGATTGGCATTTCGTACAAGGTCAGTTGCAACGTGGTCGATGTGGCGTCCAGGTGCTGTTGCTGTGCCTTTAACCTCGGTGCGGTATTGCCGGCCTGCCGCCGCTTGATGTAAGGAATCAGGTTCGCTTCAACAAACGCCCGCACATCGTGGGCGGCATTGGGAATGACCCGAAGTGTATTGTCACCCGGCAGATCCATAAGATACTGGCGTGAAGCATCCGGGATGAAGAAGTCATCGCCACTGGCGTTGACGATGTATTTCGGGATCTTCAAGCGGTCGATGTAGCCGGATAGATTTCGATAGTTCATCGGATCTTCGACTTGCAGCAACTTCTTGAACGGCTCGCTCTTGCGTTGGGCGATCACGCCTTGCGAGTGGTAGTCGAAGTACGCCAGAGGCCAGTTACCGCCGTAAGCCAGAGCCGTCTGGTCGAACACTTTGTCCGTATTCAAGACGTCTATGACAAACGGCACGATGCTATCGACGCGTGAGTCCGCAAGGGCAGACAGCCATACCGCCCAACCGCGTTTCGACGCGCCGGTAGCCAGAAAACTCACCACCTGGCCTGGCTGCGTTTCCTTTTGCGCCAGGTCCATGGCCTTGACCAGCGCTTCCATCATTGGCACATGCAGCGACATAAAGGGTTGTTGTTCCGGGGCCTGCATGAATAGGTCCCAGCTGCGGGCAACGCTGTCATCTTCTGTGCGCCGCACGCCGTCATCGCTGTAGGTCAAATACTGGTTAGGGACATTGCTGACAGCCACTACGATCAAACCGGTTTGCCGGGCAATGTTGAGCAGTGTTTGCTGCGAAAAGTTATTGGGTGCTCCCGGGGACCCACCGGGCAAAGGGTTATTAACGCCGTCGTTGGCGACCAGCACGGCGCGCGTCCCCTTTACGTGGTCGGGAATGTACAGGTCGACTCCGTGAATCCAGTCTGCCGGGGCGACTTGACCGCTCTGGCCCCAGGACTGTGACCTCAGCTCGAAGCGCCGGATGTTGACGCCGGGCTGTTGCTCTTGTCCCTTACTGATGTAGCGCAGCGGTTGTGCCGCTTGGGCTTTGTGATAGCAGCTCAATACTTCGCTGAACGCCTGTCCGCTCTGTTCAAAGCAGTGCTGGGGATTGTCGGAAGAGGCTGACTGGCAACCATATCCGGCGATGAGCATCAACGACAATCCGCTGATTCTCAAATAACGTGCGTAGCGTTCGGTTCGACTCGGCATGGACTCGGTTCCTTATGAGTGGGATCACCGGTCCAATCAAACGCCAGGCGGGCGGCCTTTTCTACTGTCAGAGTTGACAGGTCAGAGCCGAAAAACGCCGAAAAATGCAGCCTTGCGTCGGTTTATGCAGAAGTGGAGGGGCCACAGCCCCAGACAACTTTCTCAAGCCAGCATGCCTTTGACCTTGTCGCGCAACTGATCAATAGAGAACGGCTTGCCGATCACCGACATGCCTTCGGGCACATCCATGCTTTCGGCATAACCGCTGGCAAACAGGATGGGCAGCTCGGGACGCAACATCCGGGCCTGGGCGGCCAATTCGCGACCGTCCATGATTGGCAGCCCCACATCGGTCATCATCAAATCGATGTACTGGTCTTCATCGTTGAGAAACTCCAGCGCCTGTTCGCTGCCATCGGCCTCGAGCACCTTGAACTCGAGTTCCTCCAGCACATCGACAATCAGCATGCGCACGATGGCGTCGTCTTCGACTACAAGGATGATGGACGCGGTAGCGGACATAGTGGGTTCTCAGAGAATGAATTCGCGGTTGTCGGTCGATCGAAATCGCCGGGCTCTTGCTTGAGTAAGTGACGGAACCCGACAAGTTCCCACGCGGTAGAAAAAAGAATAGCCGCCCACGTGCCGGCAAGGATAACCGCTCCTTTGCGGTGGAGCAGTGGAATGTAGGATTTTGCGCGGAAAGGTATCAGATAGTTGGATCAAACCGGCGCTTTTGGGGCAAACTCCTTGGTTTTCAACAGTTCGACAAGGTTTCCCCCCATGACATCCGCGTCTTCGGTTGATGAGCAACGATTCCGCAAACTCCTGAGCCGCAACCTCAGCCTGCCGTTAGGTGTCGGCGTGCTCAGTGCAGTGTTCTTTGTTTCGCTGATTACTTACCTGCTGTCGATGATCCAGTGGGTCGAGCACACTGACCGGGTGATCAATAACGCCAATGAATCGATCAAGCTGACCGTCGATTTGGAAACCGGTATGCGCGGCTTCCTGCTCACTGACGACGAGCACTTCCTTGAACCTTACGAAACGGCCAAGCCGCGAATCGCTGTCGCCCTCAATACCTTGCTCGACCTGACCGCGGACAACCCGGTGCAGACCGATCGTCTGCACCGGCTCCAGGCCTTGCAGAATGAGTGGGCCACTTACGCGCAGTCCCTGATTGAATTGCAGCGATCCAGCGGCGATTACCGCAGCGCGGTCAAGGCCGGGCGCGGCAAGCGGCTGACCGATGAGATCCGCAAGCAATTCGAAGACGTGATCGACATGGAGCAACAGTTACGCACCACGCGCAACGAAGAAGTGCGCCGTACCACGATCTGGAGCATCAGCCTTTACCTGTTATTCATCGCCGGGATCAGCGCCTTGCTGGCCTATATTGGTCGTCGGGATTTGCTCAATCTTTCGCAAAACTACAGCGCCACCCTCGCCAGGCAACAGGCCAGTGCCCAGCGTCTGGAACAGCAAGCCTGGCTGCGCAATGGCCAGACTGAACTGGCCGAACAAGTGCTGGGGCAACTGTCGCTGAATCTGCTGGGCCGCAACATCCTGCAGTTCTGCGCGCAGTACCTGGGCACCGCCGTCGCCGCCATTTATGTCCGCGAAGACCATGGCGGTCTCAAGCGCATTGCTTCTTACGGTTTCTCCCGCGAGCAGGAAGCGCGCAAACAGCAGATTTACAGCGATGAAGGCATTGTCGGCCAGGTAGCGCACCAGGCTCGCTTGATCCGTCTCGATGACGTACCGAGCGGTTACTTCAAGGTCAGCTCCGGCCTGGGTGAAGGTCTGCCGCACAGTGTGCTGGTGGTGCCGACCAGTGATGACGATCGGGTCAACGGTGTGATCGAGCTGGGTTTCCTGCGCCCGCTGACGGACCGCGATGTCGAATTGCTTGAACTGATTGCCGGCAACATCGGCACGTCCATCGAGGCCGCTCGCTATCGCCAGCGCCTGCAGGAAGTGCTGGCTGAAACCCAGCAGCTCAATGAAGAGCTGCAAGTCCAGCAGGAAGAACTCAAGACCGCCAATGAAGAGCTGGAAGAACAGTCGCGGATTCTCAAGGAATCTCAGGTGCATCTGGAGACCCAGCAGGTCGAGCTTGAACAAACCAATGAGCAGCTCGCCGAACAGGGCCAGATCCTGGCGGAACAGCGCGACGCCATGGACCTGAAGAACACCCAGCTCAATCAGGCCCAGATCCAGCTCGAAGAACGCGCCGAAGAGTTGCAGCGCTCGAGCAAGTACAAGTCTGAATTCCTCGCCAACATGTCCCACGAGTTGCGCACGCCGCTGAACAGCTCGTTGATCCTGGCCAAGTTGCTGGCAGAAAACCCTCAGGAAAACCTCAGCGCCGAGCAGGTCAAGTTTGCCGAGTCGATCTATTCTGCCGGCAATGATTTGCTCAACTTGATCAACGACATTCTCGACATTTCCAAGGTCGAGGCCGGCAAGCTGGAGATGCGACCGGAAAACACCAGTGTCGCGCGCCTGGTGGATGGTTTGCGCGGGATGTTCCAACCCCTGGCGACCGACAAGAAACTGGATTTCCACGTCGAGGTGCAGGCCGGTGCGCCGATGATGATCTTCACCGACCGCCAGCGTCTGGAGCAGGTGATCAAGAACCTGCTGTCCAACGCGGTGAAATTCACCGAAAAAGGCGAAGTCAGCCTGACAGTTGCCAGTCAGCCCGCCGACGGTATTGCCTTTATCATTCGCGATACGGGGATTGGCATTGCCGCGGATCAGCAGGACGGTATTTTCGAAGCCTTCCGCCAGGCCGATGGCACCACCAATCGTCGTTACGGCGGCACCGGCCTGGGCTTGTCGATTTCCCGTGACCTGGCCGCTTTGCTCGGCGGCTCCATCAGCGTCACCAGCGAGCCGGGGCAGGGCAGTGTGTTCACCCTGGTGTTGCCGCAGCAATACGTTGAACCGGGCGAAGAGCCTGTCGAACCGATGAGAGCCACGCCGGTTGCCATAACACCGAGAGTAACGCCCGCCGCGCCGGTGCCGTTGATTGCCGAAGTCGATATTCCGCGTTTCGACGACGATCGCACCAAAGCGCCATTCGCCACGCGTTGCATTCTGGTGGTGGAAGACGAGCCGAACTTCGCCAATATCCTTTACGACCTGGCGCATGAGCTGGGTTATCAGTGCCTGGTGGCGCACGGGGCGGACGAGGGTTACGACCTGGCCAGGGAATTCATCCCGGACGCCATTCTGCTGGACATGCGTCTGCCGGATCATTCCGGGTTGACTGTGTTGCAACGCCTGAAGGAACACGCCGAAACCCGACACATTCCGGTGCATGTGATTTCCGTGGAAGACCGGGTCGAAGCCGCGATGCACATGGGGGCCATTGGTTACGCGGTCAAACCGACCACCCGCGAAGAACTCAAGGACGTGTTTGCCCGCCTTGAGGCCAAGCTGACCCAGAAAGTCAAACGCGTCCTGCTGGTCGAAGACGATGATTTGCAGCGCGACAGCATTGCCCGGCTGATCGGTGACGAGGACATCGAGATCACTGCCGTTGGCCTGGCACAAGATGCGCTGGACCTGCTGCGCACGACGATTTTCGATTGCATGATCATCGACCTGAAGCTACCGGACATGCTCGGCAACGACTTGCTCAAGCGCATGTCCACGGAAGATATCTGCTCGTTCCCTCCAGTGATCGTCTACACCGGGCGCAACCTGACCCGGGACGAAGAGGCCGAGCTGCGCAAGTATTCGCGCTCGATCATCATCAAGGGGGCGCGCTCGCCCGAGCGTTTGCTCGATGAGGTGACACTCTTTCTGCACAAAGTCGAATCCGGGTTGTCCCATGAACGCCAGAGGATGCTCAAGACCGCGCGCAGCCGCGATAAGGTCTTCGAGGGTCGTAAGGTGCTGCTGGTGGACGACGATGTACGCAACATCTTCGCCCTCACCAGTGCCCTGGAGCAAAAGGGTGCAGTCGTGGTCATCGGCCGGAACGGCCGTGAAGCGATTGAAAGACTGAATGAAGTCGAGGACATCGATCTGGTGCTGATGGACGTGATGATGCCGGAGATGGATGGTTTCGAAGCCACCATCGAGATCCGCAAGGACCCGCGCTGGCGCAAGCTGCCGATCATTGCGGTGACGGCCAAGGCCATGAAGGACGATCAGGAGCGCTGCTTGCAAGCGGGCTCCAACGATTACCTGGCCAAGCCCATCGACCTGGATCGCCTGTTCTCGCTGATTCGCGTGTGGTTGCCGAAGATGGAACGCATTTAGTGGAAAAGAACACTGAAATCGAATTGCGCTTGTTGATCGAGGCGATATACCTCAAATACAGCTATGACTTTCGCGATTACTCCGGTGCTTCGATCAAACGCCGGGTCAATCACGCGTTGAGCCAGTTCGAGTGCACGACCATTTCAGCGTTGCAGGAAAAGGTCCTGCACGACCCGGCGGCATTCATGCAGTTGTTGCAACTGCTGACGATCCCGGTCAGCGAAATGTTCCGCGACCCTTCGCATTTCCTGGCGATCCGCAGGGAAGTGGTGCCGCTGCTCAAGACTTACCCCTCGATCAAGATCTGGATTGCCGGTTGCAGCACCGGTGAGGAGGTCTATTCGATGGCCATTCTGCTGCGCGAAGAAGGCTTGCTCGATCGCACCATCATCTACGCCACCGACATCAATCCGCGCTCGCTGGATAAAGCCAAGCAAGGGATTTTCTCCATGGAGAGTGTCCGCGCCTACACTCATAACTACCAGCAGGCAGGTGGCCAGGGTTCGTTCGCCGAGTACTACACGGCGGCTTACGGTTACGCCATTTTCGACAAGACCCTGTGTGAGAACGTGACCTTCGCCGATCACAGCCTGGCGACTGACAGTGTTTTTTCAGAAACTCAATTGATTTCGTGCCGTAATGTTTTGATTTATTTCAATAAAAAGCTTCAGGATCGTGCTTTCGGTTTGTTCCATGATTCCCTTTGCCATCGAGGATTTCTGGTGCTGGGCAGCAAGGAAACCCTGGATTTCTCGTCTTACGGCAACCAGTTCGAACCGTTGGTCAAACAAGAACGGGTCTACCGAAAATCATGAACAGTGCAGCGGATCTGCCTTCTATAGAGGCTATTGTGATCGGCGCCTCGGCCGGCGGAGTGGAGGCATTGCTGAATATCCTCGGCTCACTGCGAGAAGGCTTCAAACTGCCGATCATTGTGGTTTTGCACTTGCCGGACGTACGTCGCAGTCATCTGGTCGAGGTGTTCGCACGGCGCGTAGCCATGCCTGTGCGGGAAGCCTGCGACAAGACGCTGGTCGAAGCGGGAACGCTGTATTTCGCGGCTCCGGGTTATCACTTGTCGGTGGAGCAGGACCGCAGTTTTTCCTTGAGCCTGGAAGCCCGCGTGCATTATTCGCGACCGGCCATCGATTACCTGTTCGAGTCGGCCGCCGATGCCTACGGTTCAGCGCTGGCCGCGGTGTTGTTGACCGGCGCCAACCGTGATGGCGCCCGCGGCCTGGCCCAGGTCAAGCGTCGTGGAGGCATGACCATCGTTCAGGACCCGGACGAAGCCCAGGTCGCGACCATGCCCCGGGCGGCGCTTGATATACACCAGCCGGACCATATTCTCCCTATTCGCGGCATCGGCCGTCTGCTTGTCGAGCTGGAACGAATCGCATGCTAAGTAATATCCAGGCCAAACTGCTGATCGTCGACGACTTGCCGGAGAACTTGTTGGCGCTCGAAGCGTTGATCAAGCGCGAAGACCGTATCGTCTATAAAGCCTTGTCCGCCGACGAAGCCTTGTCGCTGTTACTGCAACACGAGTTCGCCATGGCCATTCTCGACGTGCAAATGCCCGGCATGAACGGCTTCGAACTGGCCGAGCTGATGCGCGGTACGGAAAAGACCAAGAACATTCCAATTGTGTTCGTCAGTGCGGGCGGTCGTGAACTGAACTACGCGTTCAAGGGCTATGAAAGCGGCGCCGTGGATTTCCTCTACAAGCCGCTGGATATCCATGCGGTCAAGAGCAAGGTCAACGTGTTCGTCGAACTGTATCGCCAAAGCAAGGCGATGAAACAGCAGGTCGAAGAGCTGGAGCAAAGCCGCCGCGAGCAGGAAGCGCTGCTCAAGCAGTTACAGAGTACCCAGCTGGAACTGGAGCAAGCGGTGCGCATGCGCGATGACTTCATGTCCATCGTTGCCCACGAAGTCCGCACGCCGCTCAATGGCCTTATCCTCGAAACCCAGTTGCGCAAGATGCACCTGGCCCGGGACAACGCGGCGGCGTTCACCCTGGACAAAATGCACGCGATGGTCGATCGCGATGAGCGGCAGATCAAAAGCCTGATTCGCTTGATCGAGGACATGCTCGATGTGTCGCGCATTCGCACGGGCAAGTTGTCGATCCGACCGACGCGCTTCGATCTGTCGGCGCTGGTTCGCGACTTGTTGCAGAACTTTGCACCGCAGATCGATGCTGCCGAGTCCTCGGTCACCCTGGAGGCCGAGCAACCGGTGCTGGGCAGCTGGGACGAATTTCGCATTGAACAGGTGATGTCCAACCTGCTGACCAATGCTTTGCGCTACGGCGCCAAGAGTCCGATCACCGTTAAGGTGTACAGTGAGAGCGGTCAGGCTTGGGTGGAAGTGCGCGATCTGGGGATCGGCATCGGCGAAGAGAACCAGAAGCGTATTTTCCAGCAGTTCGAACGCGTCACGGCTAAACACGCTGTCGCGGGGCTGGGCCTGGGGTTGTTTATTTCCGAGCAGATTGTGGCCGCCCATGGCGGTTTTATTACCGTCGAAAGCCGGATTGGCGAAGGCGCCTTGTTTCGCGTTTGTCTGCCGCTGTAGGAAAACAGCCAGATAAACGCAACCTCTGATCGACCCCACGGTCGTATCAGCAGCTATTGACCGAACAAAGGCTTCCCATGAGTGAAGATGCACAAGACGTCGTATTGATCGTCGAAGATGACCCCTCGATTTTGATGGTGCTGTCTGCCTATCTGTCGGGTGAGGGCTACCGGGTATTGCAGGCCGAAAACGGCGAGCAGGCCTTCGAAATTCTGTCGAGCAAACCGCACCTGGACATGATGATCACCGATTTCCGCCTGCCGGGCGGGATCTCTGGCGTGCAGATTGCGGAACCTGCCGTGAAGCTGCGACCGGAGCTCAAGGTGATCTTTATCAGCGGTTATCCGCAGGAGATCCGCGAGACGGACAGCCCGATCACCCGTAAGGCGCCGATCCTGGCCAAGCCGTTTGATCTGGATGTGCTGCAAGAGCTTATGCAGGAAATGCTGTCCTGATGCAGGACACCGTTCGTTGACCGGTGTCCTTTCAGTAGCTCAGCGTTTTACCTGATCCGCTGCAATGTAGGTGAATACAGCATCAGTCGTTGCGGTGGGCATCGTAAGTTTTATGATTGGAACCACCGCTCCACCGGTTTTGGCGAAGTAGTCTGTCTGATCATGTTGCGCGCCAGGCAGCCCACCCGAGATGTAGAAAAACGCTTCGATCGGAAGTTCGCGTGGGATGTTTTGCGGCCAAGTGGCAAGGATCAATTCGATGTACTCATGCTGGCCTGCCATGAAATTTCCCAAGTTATGGGCTCGAATGGATTGATAGAACGAGTCGGCACCCAGATTGTTCATCGAGTCGCGCACATCAAAACTGCACAGCGCATTGTTTGTTCTGAAATTGGCCAGCCATTGATCACCGGTGGTTATGCCTTGTGATTGGCAGCGATTGCTGTGAGCGGGCCTAGGTTTGTAAGGACCGCAGCCTGGATCCTCTCGTCGATCCGTTGCACCGTCTATAGGAAACGAACATAACACTTCGATCTGCCGCGTACCGGTGGGCCTTGCCAGTACCGGAGCCAATACGAAGCCATTTTTGTACAGGAACACCATGCTGGCGAACTTGGCGTCCTTCCTCAAATATGAAAAAGATACGCCTCCGCTGGTTTGTGAGCGTGGGCTTGGGTTCCAGCTCGAATACTGGGTCGACGGCAATGTTGCGCGCAGCATTACGCCTGCGCACAGAAACGCGGGCATCGAAGCCTTGCCGCAATCCTGGCGAATGTCGTTGTAACGACTGGTCAGGTTGGCTGCGACCGCTGCACCGTCGGCCGTTGCTGCGGATGAATACGTTTGTGCGCTGGAACCCGAATCCAGGATCCCGATGGATCTCCGTTCGACTGGCGGTACTGGTTCTTGTTGTTCGTGGACCTGGCAGCCCGTGAGGGCAACCGTCAGTACAAGTGCGATTATCTTTTTCATGAGTGTTCATCCCTTGAGCGTTGACCTGCCCGTGACAGGCGAGCGCACAGCCGCCTTCGAGCAGGCACGCTGCGTACTTCAGGGGGGATTGAACCCAAAAAAAACTACCGCGAATAGCTGTCAGAGTTGACAGGTGACAGGCTTCAAAACGAGGCCTAGTCTTGGCTGTTGTGTGGTGATGCTCAATGACGCCGGGCTGGTGCTGATTAATGCCGGATCATCTCCTGTACCTTCGCCGTCAACAGGTCGAAGGTGAAGGGCTTGGTGATCATCTGCATGCCTGGATCAAGGAAGCCACCGCGCACCGCCGCGTGCTCGGCGTAGCCGGTGATGAACAACACCTTCAGATCAGGCCGGTATTGCCGGCCGATTTCCGCCAGTTGCCGGCCATTCATGCCGGGCAATCCAACGTCGCTGATCAACAGATCGATACGCTGCCCGGAATCGAGAATCGGCACCGCGCTGTTCGCATCGCCCGCCTCGACGAAGGCATAGCCCAGGTCACTCAACACTGTACTGACCAACACCCGCACCGCCGGATCGTCCTCGACGATCAGCACCGTTTCGCCATTGCGCGCGAACGGAGCGTGCTGGACGTTCACCGGGCTGGCCTTCGGCAGCTCACCGTCGAATCGCGGCAGAAACAGACTCACCGTGGTGCCTTTGCCTACTTCACTGTGAATGGCGACATGGCCGCGTGATTGCTTGCTGAAGCCATAGATCATCGACAATCCAAGGCCTGTGCCCTGACCGATAGGCTTGGTGGTAAAGAACGGGTCAAAGGCCCGGTTGATGGTGCTTTGCGGCATGCCACACCCGGTATCCGTGACGCTCAGCACCACGTAATCACCCGGTTGAAGGTTGCTTTGCGTCTCGGTGAAGTCACGGTCCAGATACTGATTGCTGGTTTTTACCACCAGTTTGCCGCCATCGGGCATCGCATCCCGAGCATTGATCACCAGATTGAGCAGGGCGCTTTCCAGTTGATTGGGGTCAGCCTCGGCCACCCAGAGTTGCTCGTTCAGCTGCATGTCCAGCTGAATGGTTTCGTTGATGCTGCGCTGAAGCAGTTCGCCCATGGACACGACCAGGGTATTCATCTCCACGGGTTTGGAGTCCAGCGACTGACGCCGGGAGAACGCCAGCAGGCGGTGGGTCAGGCCCGCCGCGCGGTTGGCTGAGGTCACGCCGAGGTCGATCAGGCTGTCCAGATCCTCGGTGCGCCCACGGGCCAGACGTCGGCGCAGCAGCTCAAGGCTGCCGATGATGCCGGTCAACATGTTGTTGAAGTCGTGGGCAATGCCGCCGGTGAGCTGGCCGACCGCTTCCATCTTCTGCGATTGGCGCAGGGCTTCTTCATTGTGTCGCAGCTGGGCGGTGCGTTCCTCTACCTGCTGTTCAAGGGTTTCGAGGGTATTTTGCAGTCGCAGTTCGCTTTGACTCAAATCGATCAGCCGGTCCCTGGCTTCGTATTGTCGTCGACGACCGCGCAATGCGGTGGTCACCAGGCTGATCAACGTGACCGGGTGGAACGGACGCTCAAGAAAGGTCACGTTCCCCAGTTGTGGGCCGTAGCGCGATGCCGGGTTCTGTTCCGGGCCGCCATGGTAGGTCATCAATACAATCGGCAGGTCGGACCAGGCCGGCTGTTGCTCGATCAGCCCGAGCAGCGGTTCAAGATCACCGCCCAGCAAGGCCTCGGAAGAGATCAGCAGTAATCCTGCCCCTTGCTGCAGTTCTCTGCACAACGCCACCAGGTCCCGAGTAATGACCCCGTCGTAACCCGCTTCATTGAGCATCATCAGCGCAATCTGGCTGTCGCGACCCAGCGGCGCGAGAATGATTGCACGCTCGGACATCGCTTCCCGGGCGATCACGGGCTTTGTTCCTCAAGCAGAGGATTGCTGGCACCCAGATAGGTCGGGACACCGCGCAATACCCCCTGAAATGCATCCAGCGGTTCACCAATGGTCATGCCCTGAGCGCTGATGCGGTATTCACGAATGGTCGATTCATGGCTGCCCGTGCGTTTCTTGATGATCGAAATCGCCCGGCGCACCTTGCCCAGTGCCTCGAAGTAGCGCAGCAGGACGACCGTGTCGGCCAGATAGGTGATGTCCACGGGGGCCTGCATGTCACCGACCAGTCCATGCTGGGCGACGGTCATGAAGGTCGCGGCACCCTGGCGATTGAGGTACAGCAGCAACTCGTGCATGTGCAGTACCAGGGCGTTTTCTTCGGGCATCGCTGCCTGATAGCCATTGATGCTGTCGATCACCACGGTTTTGATGTTGCGCTCATCGACGCAGCGACGAACCCGGTAGGAAAACTCCCCGGGGGACAACTCGGCCGCGTCCACTTGCTCGATCAGCAGGTTGCCGGTGTCTTGCAACGCCTGGAGGTCGATGCCAATGTTCTTCATGCGTTCGAACAGCAACCCGAGCTCTTCATCAAAAATAAACAGCGCGGCTTTTTCGCCACGGGCCACGGCGGCAGCGGCGAAGATCATCGAGATCAGCGATTTGCCGGTACCGGCCGGGCCGAGGATCAACGTGCTGGACCCGGTCTCGATCCCGCCACCGAGCAGGGCATCCATTTCCTTGATGCCGCTGGACAGTTGCTGACGGATATAGCGACCGCGATGCTCGGCGGCCACCAGGCGCGGAAACACATGAACGCCATCGCCCATGATGGTGAAGTCGTGAAACCCGCCACGGTACTTCTGGCCACGGTACTTCACCACACGGACTCGCCGGCGCTCGGCGCCATAATTTGGGGTCAGTTCCTCAAGGCGAATGACGCCGTGGGCCACACTGTGCACGGTTTTGTCGAGGGATTCGGTGGTCAGGTCGTCCAGCAACACCACCGTGGCGTCATAGCGCACGAAGTAGTGTTTGATCGCGAGGATCTGGCGACGGTAACGCAATGAGCTTTGGGCCAGCAGACGGATCTCGGAAAGACTGTCGAGTACCACGCGGGTCGGCTTGACCCGTTCGACCACTTCGAAAATCTGCCTGGTGGCTTCGCCCAGTTCAAGGTCCGAGGAATACAACAAGCTCTGCTGATGCTCGGCATTGAGCAGGCTTTCCGGGGGCGTCAGCTCGAAGATGTGGATGTTTTCATCCAGCTCCCAGCCGTGGGACAACGCACCCTGTCGCAGCTCCCGCTCGGTTTCCGACAACGTGATGTACAACGAGCGCTCGCCGGCACGAGCGCCGGCCAACAGGAAATGCAAAGCGACGGTGGTTTTGCCGGTTCCGGGTTCCCCCTCCAGTAAAAACACATGCCCGCGGGACAAGCCACCGGCCAGGATGTCATCCAGACCTTCGATGCCGGTGGCGGCTTTTGCACTGATCAACTCGTTTGATGTAGACAAAAAATGCCCTCTCATGACTAGGGGAAGCGAGGCAGCAGGCCGTAGCGCCTGAATGGACTACCTGTTCTCTTGACCCTTGGCCGAGACGACGAGTTCAACGAAATTTTTGCTGTTGTTAAAGCCCTTGCTGCAAGGCGGGGTCGTCGGGATTGAGTTGTTCAAGTTGCGCCAACAGAATCTGTACGTTTTGCAGCTGGCCGCTTTCTTTCCAGTAGTTGATCAACAGTACCCGGGCTCTTCGGTCGGCCGGGTGGCGCTGGACGATCTCCTGCAACTGTTTCTGCGCTGCTTCCAGTTCCTGTTCAGCGTGTAGCGTGGTGGCCAGGTCGTAGCGGTAATCCTTGTTGTCCGGCTCCAACTCCACGGCTTTGGAAAGGCCGAGGAGGGCGAACTCACTTTGCCCGTGATGCAACAGCCAGAGTCCAAGGGCATGTTGCAGGTAGGCCGAGTCGGGCTGAGCCTTCAGTTGCTTGGCCAACAGTTGCCGGGCCGCATCGTTTTGGCCCAGGCGATCCAGTACGTCGATTTGCATCACCAGCGCGGGCAGGTTGCCGGGCGCAAGACGCAAGGTGTTCTCCAGCGCCTGCTGCGCCTCTTTCAATTCGGCATTGTGCAGATGCAGCCGAGCCAGTTGATATTGGTTGTCGGCACTTTCCGGTTGACTCTTCAGGTCCTGTTCCCAGGCATCGATGGCTTGCTCCAGCGGCCCGAAGTACAAGCCGAGATCGTCCGGCGATAGCCCCAGCAAGGCATTCACGGCGGCATAGCGGACGCGCTGTTCGCTGTCATCGAGTAACGGGCCCAGCAGCAGGCTGCGCTGACCGCTGGGCACCAGACCGCTGATGCTTTTGATCGCCGCGATGCGCACGTCCGGTGATTCATGCTGCAAGTCGGCATCCGCCAGTTTCAGGGCCACGGAGCTGGGGTAGTTGGGCAGTTCGGCATGCAACCAGACGCGGCGTTTGGGCGATATATCGGGGCGGCCCAATTGCTGGTAGAGAACCCGCGCTGCACCCGGTTGGCCCGCGCGCGCCTGATTCAGCGCCTCGCTGTAGCCACGCTTGATCGCCTCCGGCACGGCGGGGGGTGTGCTGCGCAGGAAAAACCAGGCAAGGCCGATGGCAAACAGGACGCAGAGGCTGATGAGCAGGTAGCGGCGAGACTGGGGCATGCAGGAATCCGGGAGCTGGCAAGCTGTTGCAAAGGTGCCAGCTTCGGTCAGCCAAGGCTGTGAGTCAAACCCAGACTCAGTTCAATTCGTTAGTCAGGCAATTCGAGGCTGGCTGGCTTTTCAATGATTTTGCCTACAGGTTGCGTCGACATTGAAACCCGTCGAGGCGCCTTGGCAGTGACTACGCTTGCTGGAGATGACTCAATGAGCGCTCCCATGCAACCGCTGCTTCAGTACTTCAAGGCGATACTCAACCCCGGGCCCGGCGTGGCGTTGTTCGCTCTGCGGACCATCGTGGCCGGGCTGCTGACGTTGTATCTGGCGTTCCTGTTCGACCTTGAACAACCCAAGTGGTCGATCATGGCGGTGGTCATCGTCAGCCAGCCATTGGGTGGCATGGCCCTGGCCCGAAGTTTCGGCCAGGTCATCGGTACCACGCTAGGGGCGGTCGTGGCGGTGTTGATCATGGCGATCTTTCCCCAGGCGCCCCTGCCTTTCATCCTCACCCTGGCCTTGTGGCTGGCGCTGTGTACCGCCGGCGGCACCTTGTTGCGCTACACCAGTTCCCAGGCGTTTGTTTTGAGCGGGTACACGGCAGTGGTCGTGGCACTGCTGGCGGTACCCGATCAGGGCGGTACGTTCCTTCTAGCCGTCACCCGCGTGACCGAGACGCTATTGGCGGTGGCTTGTGTGTGCGTGGTCAGTCTGCTGACCGCGCGACCGGAAGCGGTGGCCCGGGATTACTTCGCCAAGATCGATCAGGTCATCAAGCTGCTCGCGACCCACGCTGCTGCCGTCATTCGAACCGAAGAAAGCGAGGCCGATTTCCATCGGCGGCAGATGCAACTGCTCGGTGCCATCAGCGCCCTGGAAGGTGTAAGGCGGCATTTGTATTACGACGCACCCCGATTGCGCAGCGCCAATGGTCTGGTGCAACTGCTGGGCAATCAGCTGGTGCTGCTAACCTCGCGGCTGACGGCGCTACGTCACCAGCGGCAACTGCTGGCCGAGCGCTGGAAAGGAGCGTTGCCCGAAGAGATACAGCGTTTGCGTGGCGAAGAACTGGCGTTTCTCGATGAATTGGCCCTGCAAGGGCGCTCACTGTCGACCGAAGCGCGGCACCATTTCACGGCGCTGCAACAGCGTTTCGATGATCAAGCCTATAAGGCAGAACAACTGACCGAGACGATGCCCGCCACGTTGCGCTCACTGGCCTGGTCACTGCGCTGGGAGCAGGCGCGGATGCTGGAGCAACTGGGGCAGATTCTGGAGCTGAGCGACGCGATTCAGGAAGGGCGTGCGGCCAGCAGCATGTTTCGCGGCCAGGAGAATCCGCTCCACCTGGATTTCACGTTGGCGGCAATGAACGCGATCCGCGCATTTACCGCGTTGCTGGTGGCCGGCCTGATCTGGATCGAGACCGCCTGGGACGGGGCGCGTGGCGGGATGATCGTGGCGGGAATTCTCTGTTCGCTGATGGCGACTTTTCCAAGGCCGTTGCTGGCCAGCCAAAGCTTCGCCAGGGGGCTGGGTCTGGCCTTGGTGGTCTCGGCACTGTATCTGTTCCTGCTGATACCGATGATCAGTGACTTCGAGTTACTCGCCTTGTTGTTAACCCCATTGCTGTATGCCGTCGCGGTGGGGTTGTCCAGTCCGGCCACCACGGGCACAGGCATTGGTCTTGGACTGACGACAATGCTGTTGTTGGGCCCGCAAAACACGGAAATCGGCAAAAACAGTGCCATTCAGTGGTTCGAGTTTGCCGGTTCGTATGTCTGCGCAGCCGCGCTGGCGCTCAGTGTCTACGCCTTGATCTTCCCGTTCAGGCCCGATTTACGGATGCGTAGACTGTTCAATGAGAACTGTGAGCAGGTCTACGCATTGCTGAAGACGCCGGCCACCGATGAGCAGCAATTTGCGTTTGAAAGTCGCATGGTCGATAGCCTGACCATGATGTTGGGACTGTTGCCGGCCACCAACGACAAGCAATCCAGCGAGCTGTTCGAAGTCAGTCTCGGGTGCATGGCGCTGGGTGTGGCGTTGAACCAACTCAGGCAACAGGGGCAAAGCAACACCTTGCTCAGTACTGATCAGCAAAACCGTTTGCTGGCGGCGGTTCGTGAGACAGGACGATTGATCGCCGGGCGCCCCGGGACTGACCTTGAACAGTTGCTCGGAAAGCTGCGTGTCTTGGGCGATGAAATGGACGACCTCCATTTAGACGTTCATGAACACCTGTGGTCGGTCTTCAGGATGCGCGTGGCGTTGTTGATCGTGGTGTCGTTTCTGGAGCGACATCGCCAATACTTTCAACCCGCAGAAACGGAAGGAGTGCCAGCCCTTGCCCATTGATTTCGAATTGGGTGGCGTCTACTTGCCGCCGATTGCCCAGGCGTTATTGCTGGCCTTGCCGATTTACTTGCTGCTGGACTGGATCTTGCGCCGTGCTGGCGTGCTGCGGTTCGTCTGGCATGAAGCCTTGTTCGAAGGCGCGTTGTACGCCTGCGTTTGCGCGACGCTGATTCTGGTAATGGGAGCTTGATGCGTTGAAGAAGATCCTTGCCCGACTCGTAACGGTGGCGGTGGTATTGCTGGCTTTTGTTCTCGGCTGGTTTGCCTGGGAGCATTACACCCGCGCGCCCTGGACCCGCGATGCACGGGTGCGTGCCGATGTGGTGACCTTGTCCGCCGATGTCTCGGGGCGCATCGTCGGCCTCGGCGTGCAGGACAACCAGCACGTGGAGAAAGGCCAGTTGCTGCTGGAGATCGACCCGGCGCGCTATGTCCTGGCGGTGGAGCATGCCAAACGCTCGGTGGAAGTGGCGAAAGCCGCCCTTGGTCAGTCCGAGGCAACGATTGTCGCCAGTGAAGCGCTGCTCCACCAGCGTCAGAGTGAAGAACGCCGACGGCGCACGCTCAAGCAGCGTTTCGCCATTTCTGGCGAAGAATGGGAGAAATCCAGCACGGAAGTGGCGGTGGCGCAGGCCGAGTTGCTGCGCAACCAGGCCAACCTCGGTTTGGCCCAGGCCAATGTGCAATTGGCAATCGCCGCATTGACCCAGGCCGAACTGGATTTGAAGCGCACGCGGGTCGAAGCGCCCGTCAGTGGTTACGTCACCAACCTGCTGACCCGTCAGGGTGACTATGCCGCGGCCGGTGGCGCGCTGCTGGCGCTGGTGGACAGCGACTCGTTTTTATATGGACTTATGGCTGTCTCAAATGAAAAAATCATATAAATATCAATAACATGTACATTGAGACAGTTTTTTAAATAAGGAATCGACATTGGACTTCCTCGATTTTTTGCTGGGGCGTTCATTGGCGCGGTAGATTGCTTATCACGTGACTTGCCGACGGGCGGCAGTTCGCTTTTGAAAGTCGAATGGTGGATCGCTTGACGATGAAACAGAGGTTATTACCAGTGGCCGATAACTCTCGTACAGTTGAATGAGGTCATCCTGGCGTGCATGACACCGAATGTCACCCTGAATCAGATAGAAGCAGCAAAGTCAGGACACTGTGCAACTAAGCCCGATAATCAATGACCGCTTGCGGTCGATCCTACGCCAAACAAGTCGCTACGTCGGATCGGTTTGCTGAGGTTCGCCTGGCATTAAGCTTTGTTTAGAGGGGCGTTCTATGCTTGGGTGTGCGCGGTGGTAATTTTGGTGATGGGTGTCTCATGAATCTGAAGAGAACTGTTTCACAACTGGTAACGTTAGCCGTTGTAGGGTTGGCGCTCCTACTCGGTTGGTTTGCTTGGGAGCATTACACTCGATCGCCCTGGACTCGTGATGCGCGAGTACGTGCCGATGTGGTGACGCTATCCGCCGATGTCGCGGGGCGCATCGTCAAACTCAACGTGCAAGATAACCAGTATGTGGACAAGGGACAGTTGCTGCTGGAAATCGACCCCTCGCGCTACGCCTTAGCGGTGGACCATGCATTCCGTTCGGTGGAGGTGGCGAAAGCTTCATTGGGGCAATCGCAAGCAAACATTGTTGCCAGCCAGGCGCTACTCAAACAACGTCAAAGCGAAGAAAATCGCCGGCGGACGCTCAAGGAACGCTCGGCGATTTCAGGCGAAGAGTGGGAAAAAGCCAACACCGAAGTGTCGGTAGCCCAGGCTGATCTGCTGCGTAGTCAGGCCAACCTAGGCTTTGCCCAGGCCAATGTGCAACTGGCAATCGCCGCACTGGCTGAGGCCGAGCACGACCTAGAACGCACCCGGGTTCAGTCGCCGATCAGCGGCTACGTCACCAATCTACTGACCCGCCAGGGCGACTACGCCACCGCAGGCAGTCCGCTGGTGGCGTTGGTTGACAGTAAATCGTTTTATATCAGCGGGTACTTCGAAGAAACCAAACTGCCGCGAATCGGCGAGGGCGATAGGGTCGATATCGAACTGATGAGTGGCGAAAAATTTTCCGGCACCGTGCAAAGTATTGCCTTCGCCATCGCCGACCGAGAAAACTTGCCCGGCGGCCGTTTGCTGGCCAACATCAATCCCAGCTATACCTGGGTCAAACTGGCGCAGCGGGTGCCAGTGCGGATACAAATCGATGAGGATTATGTGGGTAAAAACAAATTGCGCGCGGGGACAACGGCCACGGTGACGGTGCAGGAAAACCAGGAACTACACTGAACCCCCAGTGGGAGAGAGCAGGCTCACGAGGCTCCAACAGATATCTCCGAAAAAGTGTATCGCGATGACCTCATAAAACAGTGTGATCTACGTTTGCGAGTAACCGGAACGTCAGGGTTTAAAAGCCGCCAGCAACTCCATTCAATAGTGCTGCTGCTAAATTGCATGCCACGTAACCACCCGTTTGCATTTGGCCTAATCAGCCATTTGCATGCGTCCTGACCACCGATTACATCGAATTTGACCTGCACGCTTTGTAACCATGATCGACAGAAAACGGCCGATTGTGTTGAAAAAGTCGGTTCTTCCAGATTGCCCTCGTACTGACTGCTGAAAATGCCTTTTTTTGCGCGCAGTTACGCGAAATGTGAGCCCGGAATCCTCTGCTGAAAGTAAAGATTTCAATCTCAAGCGCGTACTTTACTGCAGTGGAAACCATGGCCAACTTTTTCAACAGAATTGACCCTAAGCTGCCTTTCGCAGAGGGCAGATAGGGGCTAAAGGCGGACACTACCGTTGGAGCTAACCGGTTTTCCGGAGTTAGGTCTGGTTGACCGAGGGGGTGGAGCGCACTTTTCCGAACAGCCGCATCTGAATGGCGAACCTGTGTGAGCAATAGAGCTAGAGCGCGACCAGCTCGGCGATTTTTGCCGCAACTACCGCCATTGAGTCTTCTTCAGTGTCCAGACCGCTTCGGGAAGCGAGCAAGGGGCTGACGTTGCGGAGAGCTGCATACGTCGTGTTGTGCACGATGGGAACGAGCTGATTACCAGCCAGGAGTGCCGAAAGCTCTTTGTCGGCGACGCTCTCTTTGGGAAGGCGGGCCAGCAGCGCAGGGGTCACCAGCACAAGCCCAATTCGCGAATTCGCTAAGCCCTTGTCGATAGCGCGCATCATCGGAACGCCGAGGCCAAGGTCCTTCTCGCTGAACCAAACTTTGACACCTGCCGCCACGAGCAACTCGTGCAGCTCTTTGGCCGGCCCTTGGCGGTCGTCCCACGCGTGGCACAGGAAGACGTCACGAAGATCAGGCTGCTGCGCTGCTCGCGTCTCAACGGTTTGGCGGATTGGCGTGAGTGACTGCACTTGGGTAGACGTATACGACACGGACGAACCCGCTTTCGACCAGCGCGGCCTTGAACTGCTGCTGGACCTGCCGCCACCGCCGCCACTGTTGCCAGAGCTACCTACGCTGCTGCTCGACGAGGAGTAGGATGAGGGCGAATAGGAGTTTGAACTGTAACGGCTATAGCGGCTACCGCATGCGGGGCAGTCCGCTGCCGCGCTTGCTGAGCGATGGCCTCTTGATGGTGCTGTGCATCTAGCCATGTCGTAATCCTTCCATTGGTCAGTCCCTTTGCAACACACGGATGTGGGTCTGACTTAACAGTAGCCTAGTGCTATGCCTAAACAGAAGAGGTAATTCCGGGCTCAGTATTAGGCCCTCCACAAGCGGAGCCAAAGCTCTGCCTATGTGAGCGACTTACAATCACCTTCCTCCGCGACAATCCCTCTGTTGGCGGGCATCGAACCCCAAAGGGCCCACGCTATCAAGCCCAGCAACAACGCATTTGTGCGGGCGGTGATCTGTGTGTCCTTCACTCGTTGTACACGTGCATGGTCACTAACGGTACTTCTGCATTGGCATCGCGTTTCAGCCATTCAGCTGGCGGGCAGCTAATCACATTGAGAAAGCTTTTCGAGAAAGATGCCTGCGAGCTGTAACCAACCGACTCAGCAATCACTTTGATCTGGACCCCATCGCGAAGCATGTCTTGGGCTACCTTCATCCGCCACGCAGTGACATACCCCATCGGCGATATCCCCATTATCTGAGTGAAGTAGCCAGAGAATTTCGACCTGGACATGTTCGCCAGGCTCGCCAGTTTCTCTACGCGCCATAGTGCGTCGGGCACGGTATGGATTCTGTTGAATACCTCACCAAGACGACCATCCTGTAGGGCATAGAGCAAGCCACCGGATAGAGGATGCGGATAACGGTTTGACGGCACGCTTTCGTCGTCTACTGGATGGTTTGTGGGACGACCTTCGTGCGCTGGATGGGCGTGTATCCAAGCTCGACGGCGAGATCACTGCGATCGCGACAAACGAGCCGTCCGCCGTTCACCTTCAACAGCTGCGCGGTGTCGGTCCAATGATCGCCACAGCGCTCGTCGTCGCTCTCGGTGATGCCCGTCAGTTTGCCAATGGCCGACAGTTTGCCGCCTCGCTGGGACTGACACCGAGGCAACACAGTTCTGGTGGTAAGGATCGACTACTCGGTATCAGCAAGCGCGGTGATACGTATCTGCGAACATTGATGGTGCATGGCGCACGCTCGGCGCTACGCACAGCCAAATCCAAAGAGGATCGGCTCAGCCAGTGGGCCGTTCGTTTAGCCGAGCGATCGCATCCCAATGTGGCCGCTATTGCGCTGGCCAATAAAACTGCACGCATGGCTTGGGCGATGCTGCGTCACGGCACTGATTACCAACCGAATCAGGCAGCGGCCTGATCTATTTACCCGACGTGTTCTACGAGAGAAACAACTCTTAACCACGATTGCGAAGCAACCTGAACGATGGCAAACCGGTCGAACCGGCGTCGGCAAAACCCTCGAATGTCCAAGTGCGAAAAGCACGAAAAAGCGATCGGGAGCCGGCGCGCGAATAGCCCATCATGGCCCAGCATCAAAACGATGCCGCAGTAAGAGGCCGAATATACGTGTGCAGTCGGCACGGGCGCCAGAGCAACGGGGCTTGCAATGAGGAGGAGTCCATATACGGACACTCGTTGCTGGAAGCAGTCGGCCAAAAGCGGCTTCCAATTCACAATGGGGCTGCCAGCTTATATGACATTCGCACCTACAAGCCGCAAAGAAGTTCGCGTCTCACCTGAAGAGCAATCGCTGCGAAGCCCTTTCCACTGCCACGCTTGCGGGGCGTGTCGTCCTGATGAGTAGAAACATCCGCCCATTGACTCACCGATTCCACGTACCTATGAGTGCTATCGGTATCAATTTCAAACGCAATGAACCGCTCTGCATGAGTGAGCAACAGGTCGATTGCTGTCTCCTCGTATTCAACATCGATTTCCAGTCTTCTGGCTGAGACATCGTGCCTCCAGCCCCTTTGTATAACCCTAGCTTCTACTTATTCATAACCTGGGCTGTTTGCTCCCAAACCCGGCTGCGCCTAGGTTAGCGCCTAGCCGAGCTTCAAGCTTTGCGTAAAAGAACAACAACAAGAGAAGCGAAAAATGCCTGTGATAACCATCGGTATGGTGGGAATCGGCCAGCTTGGCCTTCCTATCGCAACCAACCTGCTTGCGGCCGGATTTCGCGTTGTCGGTTACCGACGTCGAGATCGTGAAGCCTTCATCCGTCAGGGTGGCATCGCGCTCGAAAGTCCAGCCGCCGTAGCGGCGCAATCAAACTTCATCCTCACTTGCTTGCCCAGCGAAGTGGCCCACATGGGAATCATGGAGGGGCCTGATGGCTTGCTTCAGTCCATAGGGCCGCAGCACACGCTCATCGAGATCGGCACCTATCACAAAGCCTTCAAGCAACGTATGGCTCTGCGTATTGAACAGCGCGGTGCTCGGGTGTTGGAGGCGGAGGTCAGTGGTACTCCATCCATGGTTTCCCTACGCAAGGCTTCCTTGTTTCTGGGCGGTGATTCTGAGCTGGTGGAGCACTGCAAGCCGGTTCTCGATGCAATCGCCGACATCCAGTTCCACATCGGTGGGTTTGGGTGCGCAGTCGCGATGAAATTGATCGCCAACTATCTCGTGACTATTCACACCCTGGCCGCAGCCGAGGCGTTAAACCTTGGCGTGAAAGCAGGGTTCAGCGCACAGCAGGTGGTTGAGGTAATACGCCAAAGCGCGGGTGGCTCAACGATGTTCAGCGCAAGAGCACCAATGATGGCTGATCGTCACTTCCTGCCGGCGCCCGGACCTTTCGCCACGCTGGAAAAGTACATCGATATGGCCAGTGAGCTGTCCGAGGAGCTCGGTAGCGCCGCGCCTTTGTTCAATGCCGCCAAGCCTTACTTTCAACGGGCTATCGAAGAAGGCATCGGTGAAGAAGACATCTCGGCAGTGATCAAGCTGATCGAGGCCGACTCCCAGGCTGATTCCCAGAAACATTCCAAAAAAGAGAAAACAACATGCTGATCGAACAACGCACCTATCAACTCAAGCCTGGCGCCCTGCACGAATTCCTGCGTGTTTACGAGGAGGAGGGGCTGCCACTTCAGGGCGAGGCGCTGGGCAATCTGATCGGTTATTTCAGGCCGGAAACGGGGGACATCAATCGGGTCATTCAGTTGTGGGGATACTCCAGCTATGAGGACCGTGCCCAACGCCGCGCGGCGCTGTCCAGCGACCCAAGGTGGCGCGCGTTTCTCGGCAAGAACGGCCATCTGGTGGTTGCCCAGCAGGTGGAACTGCTGAGCGCCGCAGCCTTTTCCCCTATCCGTTAAAAGGAGCATCCAAGATGATTCGTTCTCTACAACATGTAGGCGTGACCGTTCCAGATCTGGAAGTGGGTCGTTCCTTCTACGAAGCTGTCGGGCTCGAAGCCCGCATGGCAGGTGAGCATTTGGTGTTGCGTTGCAAAGGGCGCGCCCAGGATCAAGTGCGGCTGATGCCAGGTACTACAAAGCAACTCAGCTACATCTCGTTTGGTACCGATGCTGAGGGGTTGCAGACTATTCGCGAAAATCTGAGCTACCACGGTGTGGTCATCCATCCGGCACCGTTTGATATCGGGCAAGAAGGGCTGTGGTTTCGTGATCCATCCGGCGATTGGGTTCACGTCACCGACGCCGACTCCATGCCGTTAGCTCCTTTGCCGACGCCAGAGTCGAACACCCCGGGCCGTTACCGCCGCATCGGTCAGCGCGGGTGCACACCGTCCTCGAAGCTGCGTCGAGTGACACCGTTGCGCTTGGGTCACTTGATCAAATTTACCCCCGATGTGGATCGTTCGATTGATTTCTATACCCGGGTGCTAGGGATGAAAGTCTCTGATCGCGCGGGGGACAAGATAGCCTTTCTGCGGTGTGGCTGTGGCGGTGATCACCATGTACTGGGCCTGGCCAAGAGCAGTCATAGCGGCCTGCACCATCTCAGTTTTGAGGTGATGGGTATTGATGAGATCGAATTGGGCGCTCAACACCTGATGAGCCTGGGCTATGAAAGCGCATTTGGCCTGGGCCGGCATGTGGCCGGCTCCAACTACTTTCATTACATCCGCGACCCTTGGGACAGCATGGTCGAATACTTCTGGGACATCGATGTCATTCCTGAAGATGACAGCGAATGGCTGGCTATCGACGGGGCACCACCAGACCTGATCGCCGTGTGGGCAACCAATCCACCTCCTGAGACGTTCATTCAGAACTTCGAGGCGGCGCGTGATGAGTGACAGCTCTGCGACCAAGGAACTGCTGGCAGGGATGTTGAACAAGCCGCTGTTCGTGGTCATGCGTACGCCACGGGATCTGACCCGCGTACCAGAGCTGCTGGACGCCCACTTGAAGTGGGCGATTCTGGCGCAGCAACGCGGCGAGTTGTTTGCTTCCGGGCCCTTTGTCTCGGATGAGACCTTTCCCGGTGAGCTGGGTGGCATGAGCATTCTGCGTGCGGCGGATCAAGCCGAAGCGCTGCGCATCGTCCAGTCAGATCCCTTTATTGCCCACGGTGTTTATGACGTAGAGGTACGCAAGTGGTTGCTCATGGAAGGCGGCCTCACGCTTCACGTCAGTTTTTCCAACCAACGCTTTTCGCTCCTGTGATGGTGGCCCCATGAAGTATCAGCTTTTCACCTATCGGACGGATGTCCAGTCAAACGCTACCGGCCTGCTGGTTGGCGAGTATGCCTACGATCTGGGGCAGCTGGTGGCCAAGGCCGGCCTTGAGTTACCGGCAGCTTCCATGGATGCATTGCTCGAGAGCTGGGAAACGTCCAACCCAAAGCTTCAAGACCTTGCTGTGTCAGTATTTGAAACGCCAGCGCTCTATGAGGCGCAGCGGCTTGATCTTGCCACTTTGCACTTTGCTCCGTTTCTGGAACGTCCAGGCACGATCTATTGCGCGGGAGCAAACTATCGTGACCATGTCGAAGCCATGGCCCGTGCGTTCAACATGAAACTGTCGCTGGATCCGCGCAGCGAAGGCATTGCTCCATGGCACTTCATCAAGCCCGGCCGCGGTAGTCTGGTCGCACACAAGCAAGCGGTGGACTTTCCGGAAGGTGTCCGCATGCTCGATTGGGAAGCCGAGTTGGCGGTGGTGATCGGCAAGAGAACGTCGCGCGTCTCCATTGAAGATGCACTCGACTATGTGGCGGGTTACACCTGCGCCAATGACCTGTCCGCGCGTGATCGACTGCGTCGCGAGCAAGTCGATCCGAGCTCGCCGTTTCGCTTTGACTGGATTGGCCACAAATGCTTCACGGGTTCTTGCCCATTGGGCCCGTACCTGACGCCGGCACAATTTGTGAAAGACCCCGAGAACTTGAATATCAAGCTGTCGAGGAACGGTGCGTGGGTACAGGATTCCAATACCCGCAACCATATGTACGGCGTTGCAGAGCAGATTTCCTATCTGAGCCAGACCATCGACCTGTTTCCCGGCGATGTCCTGTTGACGGGAACCCCGGCGGGCGTGGGCATGGAAAGCCATACGTTCCTGGACCGCGGTGATGTTTTGAAAGTCTGCATCGAAGGGCTCGGCGAGCTGGAAACCACTATTCGCTAATACCGTGCTGACGGCCGGGCAATCAGTGCTCGGTCGTTGAATAACTCAACTGTTTGCAGCGTCATGACAAATGACGGTGTGCATCGCTGCACCTGAAATTTGCCTGCCGTTGTTAAGTAGCGCTAACGCTGAAAGTTTCAAAAAAACTCTCTTCCGTCATACAAAAATAATAATGGTACATGAGATGAGCACACTAAGATCACATACCCGGTACGCGTCAAATGCCTGCATCAGTGCTCTGTGCATGGGTCTTCTTTGCGTTCCGCTTGCCCAGGCAACAGAGGGCGGCGGCAGTTCATACCCCCTGGGTGTGAATACGGTCGGCGCGGGAAAAATGCCACCGCCAGGCTTTACCGAGTTCTTCTACTTGTCCGACTACAGTGCGAACAAAACGCTGGACGGCGAGGGCGATAAAAAACAAGGTATTCACAACTTTGACCTTAACGTCCAGGCACTGTCGATACGCGTGGATTACGTCTATCAGGACTTCTCGATACTAGGTGCCAAACTGGCCAGTCGTCTTGCCTTGCCCTTGATCAAGGGTGACATCAGTTTTGATGTCGATACGCCTCGTGGTCGCGTTCATCGCAGCGACCATCAAGAAGGTGTCGGCGATCTGACGGTGGTTCCATTTGTATTGGGTTGGAGCTCTCCCCGGTACCACCAGTTACTCGGTCTGGATGTGTTTGCGCCCATTGGGTCCTATGACAAGGATCGCCTTTTCAACCCGGGTCGAAACACTTGGGCTTACGGGCCCTGGTATTCATTTACCGCTTATCCGCTGGAGAATCTGGAGGTCAGCGCCAAGCTCATCTACATGATCAACGGCGAGAACTCCGAAACCAACTATCGCTCCGGCCGTGAGTTCAACGCCGACTACAACATCGGCTACAACATCACCCGCGAATGGCAGGTAGGCGTGAACGGCTACTTGTACAAACAGGTCAGCGATGATGAGAAGAATGGCGAGACCTACCTGGATGGTAACCGTGGTCAAGTCGCTGCGATCGGCCCCGCGATCAAGTACCAGACCCCGGCAATTGGGTTTGTCATGAAATGGCAGCACGAGACGAAGGTCGAGAACCGAGCTGAAGGTGATCGTATCTGGCTGCAGGCCGTTTACCGATTCTGAACGTCACCTCCTCCAGGGGAAGCCATAAACAATATGGCGCCCCTTGAATGAACATCACTGTCCAATAATTAGAACCAGGTGAAATCATGACTGGAATATCCAAGTGGCACGTACTGATCGGTGGATTCATCGCCTACCTCTTTGATGCAATGGAGATCATCCTGCTCACGCTCGCTTTGCCCGTTATCCGCCAGGACCTGGGTTTCAGCCTCCATGAGGTGGGTGCGCTGGCTAGCGCTACATTGCTGGGTATTGGGGTGAGCGGCGTTGCCACAGGTTGGTACTCCGACAACTTCGGCCGGCGCAAGGCATTGATCGCGTCGCTGGCGATCTTCGGCGCACTGACCTGTTTCTTTGCATACGCTCATGATCTCTACGTACTGATGGGCCTGAGGTTTGTATCTGGTCTTGGGCTTGGCGGGGTATGGACGATCCTCTCGGCTTATATCGTCGAAACGTGGCCGCCCAAGCAACGCGCCAGAGCCATCTCCTTCGTGATCAGTGCCTTCCCGATTGGCGCCATCGCGGCTGCCCTGGCGGCGAAGTTCATGCTGCCGGAATGGCGTTTGATGTTTTTCGTGTCCGGCGCCGCGGTGATCCTGCCGATCATTTATGTGTATTTTCTGATTCCGGAATCGCCGGCCTGGAAGGCTCAGCGCGATACTCAGGGCACTGCTGCGCAGCGGATATCGGTCAGGGAGATTTTTTCGCCTGAGCTACTTCGTTACACCCTGCTGGGGTCCTTTGCAGCGAGCTTTGCATTGCTTGGCTCCTGGGGCGTCAGCACGTGGCTGCCCACCTACCTGATACAGGACCGTGGTTTGACTGTGGCGTCGATGACCAGCTTTATGGCGGTACTCCATCTCGGGAATTTCTTTGGCCTGAACGTATTCGGTTTCATCGCCGACCGCATTGGCAAGCGGCTTACGATTGTCATATCGCTGTTGCTGACATCCATGATGGCGCTGGTCTATGTCTATACCACCCAGACCCAATCGCTGATCTGGATCGGGGCGGGGTACGCATTTTTCATGGTGTTCGCAGGGTTGTTCGGTTCTTACTTCAGCGAGATGTACCCGATCCGGGTGCGAACGCTGGGGGCGGGCTTCTGTTTCAACATGGGCCGAGGGTTGGCGGCTTTTGCCCCCGTGCTGCTCAGTGGCATTGCCAGCTTTTATAGCCTGGCAGCGGGATTGATCGTCTGCGCCGGCTTCTACGTCATCTCCGCACTGTTCGTGATCTCCATGCCAAGGAATAAAACAGTGGGCGAGATGAGTACTCAGGCCACCGCTTCAGACATAGCCAAGGAGGCCATCGGTTGACCTGACTCGTGGGTGAAAATGCCTCGTATCTACGGATACGGGGCATTTTTTTGCTTCCGAAAAGGCTGAAATCTCTATAAAAATTTCAGATAGTGAGAATAACTAATATTTGCTTCTTTTATTTATTGAGCAACGGGAAGATGAATCCCAGACAACAATAAATAAGAGGACATCCCTCATGATCAACCTGCATGACATTCGATACATACGGTTGGGTACCGCGAATCTGGACGAAGCACGTCGCTACGCCACTCAGGTTCTCGGATTGCAGGTCGCCCGAGAAGCCAACGGCGCGGTGTACTTCCGATCGGACAGTCGCGACCACACGCTCTGCTATTACGAGGGTGATCCGCAGGAAACCACGACGGCGTTCGAGGTCAGGACAGCGCAAGACCTGGAAGACGCCGCGGTGTTGCTGGAGCGTCATGAATTCGACGTGCAGCATGGTTCGCGTGCAGACGCCGAAGTGCGCTATGTCGACGACTTCATTCGCTTCAAGGATCCCAGCGGCAACAACATCGAACTGGTCTTGCGTCCCCATGCCAGTGGGCGACGCTACTTCCCGAGTCGAGATGCCGGCATCACCGGTTTCAGCCACATTGGCTTGCGCACCCTGAATGCCCGGCGTGATGAACTGTTCTGGACTCAGCTGGCAAACGCCAGGGTCAGTGACCGAATTGGCGAGGCGCCGCTACTGCGCATCGACGAGGTCCATCACAAGATCGCGTTGTTCCCTTCGTCCCATCCCGGTGTGCAACACATCAACCACCAAGTGGAATCCGTCGATGACTTGATGCGCGCCTACTACTTCCTGGTTGAGCGGGGTATTCGCATCCTCTTCGGTCCGGGCCGCCATCCCACCTCGGGCGCGATGTTCCTCTATTTCGAAGGGCCGGACGGCATGACCTACGAATACTCGACAGGGGTCAGCCTGATCTCTCCAGAGAATGATGCAAGCCATCAGCCTCGGCAGTTTCCTGCGGAGGGTGCGGGATTCTGCGCCTGGGGTGCGAAGCCTGACATTCCGGAATTCAAATCGTGAGTCGCTTGCCAACCCCCAGCCGCGAACAGCAATCGCAAGTGCGCGTGGCCGCGCGCGCCTTGTCCCGCGCCGGTCTGGTGCACGCCTACGGACACTGCAGCTTGCGGCTGGATGAGGAGCACTTTCTGGTTTGCGCAGCGCAACCGATGGGTTTGATCCGGACAGGCGAGTCAGGTGTTGTGGTCCCGATCAAAGGTGAATTGCCCGAGGGTGTGCTGGGTGAGGTCCGTATCCACCAGCAAATATACCGTCGCCGCCCGGATGTCCACGCGGTGATCCGCAGCATGCCTGCCCAGGTCATGACTCTGTCCTGTGCAAGGCTGACACCTCAACCGCGCCACGGAATGGGCAGCTATTTCCAGGCCCCAATCCCGTTGTGGGACGACCCGCAGCTGCTGCGCAGCGACGAACAGGCCTTCGCTCTGGCCAATCAATTAGGCCAGGGAAAAGCCCTGGTCATGCGGGGCAATGGCGCCATCGTCGTTGGCGCGTCACTGATCGAAGCGTTGACGCTGACCTGGTACCTGGAAGACGCCGCGCGGATTGAATTGCAACTGCACAGCGCAGGTCTTGCCGCTCAAGGGCCGGTACTCGACGCGCAAAGCTGCGCGCAACGGGCTGTCACCAGCGGCCGAATCTACGAACGCATGTGGGAATACCTGACGGCGGGCGATCCCGAAGCCAGCGTTCCAACACTCTAAAGCAAGAAGGAATACCTTATGCCTGCTAAAGAATTCCGCCATTTCATCAATGGTGAATGGGTGAGTAGCGCCCGTACCTTCGAGAACCGAAACCCTGCCGATAATAGCCTGATCGGCTTGGTGCATGAGGCCGGCAAGACTGAAGTCGACGCCGCCGTGCGAGCTGCGCAAGCGGCATTGAAAGGCCCGTGGGGCAGCATGACCGTCGCCCAGCGAACGGCGCTGTTGCACAAGGTGGCCGATGGCATCGAACGTCGCCATGACGAGTTTGTGGCTGCGGAAGTGGCCGATACCGGCAAACCCCGTGCCCTCGCCGGACATTTGGACATTCCCCGTGGTGCGGCCAACTTCAAGGTGTTCGCCGACCTGATCAAGAATGTGCCGACCGAAAGTTTTGTGATGGATACGCCTGACGGTGGCAAGGCCGTGAACTACAGCGTGCGAGCACCGCGTGGCGTCATCGCCGTTGTTTGCCCCTGGAATCTGCCGCTGTTGCTGATGACCTGGAAGGTCGGACCGGCCCTGGCCTGTGGCAATACTGTGGTGGTCAAACCTTCCGAAGAGACACCGGCCACTGCCACGCTGCTCGCCGAGGTCATGAACGAAGCCGGCGTGCCACCAGGCGTGTACAACGTGGTGCATGGCTTCGGCGGCGACTCGGCCGGTGCCTTCCTCACCGCTCACCCAGAGGTTAATGGTGTCACCTTCACCGGTGAAACCGGCACGGGCGAGATCATCATGAAGGCCGCAGCCAAGGGTATCCGCCCGGTATCGCTGGAGCTGGGTGGCAAGAACGCCGGCATCGTTTTCGCCGATGCGGACCTGGAAAAGGCCGTCAAAGGGTTGGGGCGCGCCGTGTTCGAGAACAGTGGCCAAGTGTGCCTGGGGACCGAGCGCATCTACGTGCAACGTCCGCTGTTTGAGCGCTTCGTCGCTGCATTCAAGGCCCACGCCGAAGGCATCAAGGTGGGTGATCCCAATCAGCACGACAGCACCATGGGGCCGGTGATCTCGCTCGGTCACCGCGAGAAGATTCTTTCCTATTGCCGTCAGGCTGTTGCCGATGGTGCCACGGTGGTCCACGGCGGTGGCATTGCACAGGTGCCGGAGCACCTGGCCGAAGGGGCCTGGTTCGAGCCGACGATCTGGACCGGCCTTGCGGAAACCTCGGCCGTGGTGCGCGAGGAAATCTTCGGCCCGGTTTGCCATATCGCTCCTTTTGATACCGAAGAAGAAGTCGTCCGCCTGGCCAACGACACACCCTACGGCCTCGCCGCCAGCGTGTGGACCTCCAACCTGCAGGTCGCCCATCGTTTGGGCAGCGCGCTGGACGTGGGTGTCTGCTGGATCAACTCGTGGTTCCTGCGCGACCTACGTACCGCCTTCGGCGGCGCCAAGCAGTCGGGTATCGGCCGTGAGGGGGGCGTGCATTCGCTTGAGTTCTACACCGAGCTGCGCAACGTCTGCGTGCGGCTGTAAGGAGCCATCTATGAATAAGCAAGAAATCCACGTTCTCGGCCAGCAACTGCATCAGGCCCTCAGCAACGGCCAGGCTGTGGCGCCGTTGACCGACAAATATCCGGACATGACCCTGGAGCAGGCCTATCAGGTTCAACTGGCGATGATCCAGCCGCGTCTCGACGACGGCCAAAAGGTCATTGGCAAAAAGATCGGCGTCACCAGCAAAGTGGTGATGGACATGCTCGGCGTCGATCAACCGGACTTCGGTCATCTGCTCTCGGACATGCTCTATGCCGACGGCGCCGCCATCGCCATCGACGGCTTGATCGCACCCAAGGCCGAAGGCGAGATCGCTTTCGTGCTCAAGGAAGATCTGCGAGGCCCGGGCATTACCGTCGCCGATGTGCTGCGCGCTACCGCCTATGTGATGCCGTGCTTTGAGATTGTCGACTCGCGCATCCGTGACTGGAAAATCCGTATCCAGGACACCGTCGCCGACAACGCCTCCGCCGGGGCTTTCGTCCTGGGCGGGCAGGGCGTGGCCCCGCGTGACGTCGACCTGGCCTGTGTCGGCATGACCCTGGAAAAGAACGGCGAAGTGGTCGCGACCGGCGCGGGTGCCGCAGCCCTCGGCCATCCGGCGAATGCCGTGGCCTGGCTGGCCAACAAACTCGGCCAACTGGGCATCGGCCTGAACAAGGGCGAAGTCATTCTCTCCGGTTCGCTGGCCGCCATGGTGCCGGTCAATGCCGGTGATCAATTGCGCATCAGCCTGGGCGGTATCGGCTCGGCCTCCGTTCGTTTCGTTTGAAGGAAACCCTTATGAATCTCTTTGCAAGCACTATCGCCCAACTGGCCGAACACCTGGAAAACGCCGAACTCAACCGTGAGCCGGTGGCCAAGATCACCGACGCCCACCCGGACATGGACTGGGAAGACGCCTATGCGATTCAGGACGCCATTCGCCAGCGCAAGGAGTCCCGCGGTGTACGAATTGCCGGCCTGAAAATGGGCCTGACTTCTTTCGCGAAGATGAAGCAAATGGGGGTCACTGACCCGATCCACGGCTTCCTCACGGACTACGGTTCTTGCCTGGACGGCGCAGCTATCGATGTTGACGGGTTGATCCATCCCAAGGTCGAGGCCGAGATCGCCTTCGTCCTCAAGTATCCGCTCAAGGGCCCAGGCATCCATGTGGGCGACGTATTGGCGGCCACCGATTTCATCCTGCCGGCGGTCGAAGTGATCGACTCGCGCTACGAGAACTTCCGCTTCGATCTCAAGAGCGTGATTGCCGATAACACCTCTTCGGCACGCTTCGTCACCGGCGGACAAATGAGCGGCGTGCAAGGCGTTGACCTCAAATGCCTGGGCGTGGTGCTGGAGAAGAACGGCGAAGTGGTCGCGACCGGTGCCGGCGCCGCGGTGCTTGGGCACCCGGCGCAGAGCGTCGCCATGCTGGCCAACATGCTCGGTGCCAAGGGGCGTGAACTGCCGGCTGGCTGTTTCATCATGACCGGTGGCATCACCGAGGCCATTGCCGTTGCTGCCGGGGACAACATCACCGTGCGCTACCAGCATTTGGGCAGCGTCTCCATGCGCTTCACCTCGTCCAGCCAGCGTTGATCCGGAGCTATCGACCATGCCTATCGCCATGATCCACCTCGCCGAGGGCCGCAGTGAAGAGAAGAAGCAAGCACTGTTGGTCAACGTCACCCAGGCCATCGCGCAAAGCCTCGATGTGCCCGTAGAAAGCGTACGCGTGCTGCTTCAAGAGATTCCCGAAACCCAGTGGGCCGCGGGTGGCAAGACCCTTGCCGAACGCCGGCGTGGTAACGCCTGATCCCCAGGCTGTGTGCAACGACAGGACACAATAACAATGAGCAATCCAATCAGCGTCGCCATCATCGGCTCGGGCAATATCGGCACTGACCTGATGATCAAGATTTTGCGTCACGGCAAGCACCTGAAAATGGCCGCCATGGTCGGTATCGATCCGGCTTCAGACGGCTTGGCCCGCGCCGAACGCATGGGAGTGGCCGTGACCCATGAAGGCGTTGAAGGCCTGACCCGCATGGACGTCTTCAAGGACATCGAATTCGTCTTCGATGCCACCTCGGCCGGCGCGCATGTGAAGAACGACGCCTTCCTGCGCTCGATCAAACCGGGCATTCGCCTGATCGACCTGACGCCCGCGGCCATCGGCCCGTACTGCGTGCCGGTGGTCAATCTGGAGCAGAATCTCGGCCAACTCAACGTCAACATGGTCACCTGCGGTGGCCAGGCGACCATCCCCATGGTCGCCGCCGTATCGCGAGTCGCCAAGGTGCACTACGCCGAAATCGTCGCCTCGATCGCCAGCAAATCTGCCGGTCCCGGCACCCGCGCCAACATCGACGAATTCACCGAAACCACCTCCAAGGCCATTGAAGTGATCGGAGGCGCAGCCAAGGGCAAGGCGATCATCGTGATGAACCCGGCCGAACCGCCGTTGATGATGCGCGACACGGTGTTTGTGTTGTCCGAAGCGGCCGACCAGGCGCTGGTCGAGGCCTCGATCGTCGAGATGGCTGCCGCCGTACAGGCTTATGTGCCGGGCTATCGCCTGAAGCAAAAAGTCCAGTTCGACGTGATTCCTGAAGACGCGCCGCTGAATATTCCGGGCCTCGGCAAATTCTCCGGCCTCAAGACTTCGGTGTTCCTCGAAGTCGAAGGTGCCGCCCATTACCTGCCAGCCTACGCCGGCAATCTCGACATCATGACCTCCGCTGCCTTGGCCACTGCCGAGCGCATGGCGCAGTCGATGCTGAACGCCTGAGGAGACCGACATGACTTTTAATCCCGGCAAAAAACTCTACATCTCCGACGTCACCCTGCGCGACGGCAGCCACGCGATTCGCCACCAGTATTCGATCCAGAATGTGCAGGACATCGCCCGCGCCCTGGACAAGGCCAAGGTCGACTCAATCGAAGTCGCCCACGGTGACGGTTTGCAAGGTTCCAGCTTCAACTACGGCTTCGCGGCGCACACCGATCTGGAGTGGATCGAAGCCGCCGCCGATGTCATCAGTCACGCCAAAATCACGACCTTGTTGTTGCCTGGCATCGGCACGGTGCATGACTTGAAAGCGGCCTACAACGCCGGTGCCCGGGTGGTGCGCATCGCCACCCATTGCACCGAAGCGGATGTCTCGAAACAGCACATCGAGTATGCCCGCGAACTGGGCATGGATACCGTCGGTTTCCTGATGATGAGCCATATGATCCCGGCCGAGCAGCTGGCCGCGCAGGCCAAGTTGATGGAGAGCTACGGTGCGACGTGCGTGTACATGGCCGACTCCGGCGGGGCGATGAACATGCAGGATGTGCGCGAGCGTTTCCGTGCGTTCAAAGCGGTGCTCAAACCGGAAACGGAAACCGGCATGCACGCCCACCACAACCTGAGCCTGGGGGTTGCCAACTCCATCGCCGCGGTGGAAGAGGGCTGTGATCGTGTTGACGCCAGCCTGGCTGGAATGGGGGCCGGTGCAGGCAACGCGCCGCTCGAGGTGTTCATCGCCGCAGCCGAGCGACTGGGCTGGAACCACGGTACCGATCTTTACACCCTGATGGATGCCGCCGATGACATCGTCCGTCCCCTTCAGGACCGGCCGGTACGCGTCGATCGCGAGACGCTGGCGCTGGGTTATGCAGGCGTTTATTCAAGCTTTCTTCGCCATGCCGAAGCGGCCGCCCAGCGCTACGGGTTGCGTACCGTCGACATCCTGGTCGAATTGGGACGGCGAAAAATGGTGGGTGGGCAAGAGGACATGATCGTTGATGTCGCGCTGGATCTGACCCGCCGTTGATTGGTGGATGCATGCAACAGTCTTTGGTGTTTTTACGGGATTGTCCGTTGCAGTGCCTATAAATAGAGTGGCTGAAACACAAAAGAGAGTGTGTCCATGAGCGATCTTAACGACCGGAATATTATTATAACGGGCGCCTCAGGCGGTATCGGCCGTGCTTCCGCATTGGCATTTGCGAAGGCGGGTGCACGCGTTGTTTTAGTGGACCGTGATGCCTCAGGGCTGGAAGAAACTGCCAGCGCCGTCACGGCGGCGGGTGGCAAGGTTCATTCAATCGTGTGTGATATCACCAATGAAGAAGCTGTCGCTTCAGCCGTTGATGAAGTGGTGACGCGATTTGGGCAACTTCATGGCGCGTTTAATAATGCCGGAGTTGAACAAAGTAATTTACCTCTGCATGAAATTTCGTCCGCCGCGTGGGAGCGAATTATTCGCATCGATTTGACGGGTGTTTTCTACTGCATGAAGTATCAGATTCGCGCCATGTTAAACAGTGGAGGGGGGGCCATTGTAAACACCGCCTCGTCACTGGGGTCTGTGGCTATCGCAGCCGCAGCGGATTATGTGGCGGCAAAACATGGTGTGATCGGATTGACCAAAGCGGCTGCCGTTGACTATGGCACCCTTAATATTCGGGTCAACGCCATTATGCCGGGTGTTATCGAAACACCGATGATCGTACGTGCCAGTCAAGAACCTAACTTTGCGAAGCAATTTGCCGCGCTACGTGAACGCCATCCCATCGGTCGTCTCGGACAACCGGAAGAGGTTGCCAAGGCAGCGCTGTGGTTGCTGTCGGATGACGCCAGTTTTGTCACCGGTACGGCGTTAGCTGTCGATGGCGGGTATTTGACCGTCTAAGTCTGCTGTTTTGAAATTCTAATCAAACGGAGTTCTCCATGATTAATATCAGCCGCCGCATTCAGGTTAATGCGGAATCAGAAGCAAACGGTGTGAGTCTGAATCGAAGCCAGGTGTGGGAAGGGCTGGTGAGCAAGGCGCGCAACGCCGTGCCTTATGTCTCGGCAATTACCGAGTGCAACATTGTCGAAGACCAGGGCGATCGCTTCATTCGTGAAGTGGTCCTGCACGGCGAACGCCTGCAGGAACTGGTGATCCTTACGACAGAGCAACAGGTTGAGTTCATCCGCCTGTCCGGGAATGCTCGGGGGATCATCAAAAATGTGATCGAGGAAGAGAACGGCGAACTGTACTTGCGCTTCTCCTTCGATTTTTCCCTGCCTGGCGTCCCGGCCGGTAGCGAAAAAGAACTCGAGTTTGCAAACGGCATGCAGAAATCCTATCTGGATGCGGTGAGAAGTACGCTGCAAACCATCCGTAACAAGGTCAGTAAAGCCGCATAGATTTCAGTGCAAAAACCAAAAAAACAAAAACAAGAAATGAGGCGTGCGCCATGAACCATGAATTGACAGGTATGTTTGAAAGTGTCGACCGGTTGTCGGTCGAAGGTTTTTTGAGTTATCTGACTGATGACGTGGTGTTTCGATTTGGCAATTCCCCGGAAATAGTGGGGAAAGAGGTCGTCAAGGAAGCGATTGAGTCATTTTTCACCCAAATATCCTCGATGGAACACATTCTTCAAGGCGTGTGGCGCGAAGGCGACACGACAATAATGCGTTTTGATACGTATTACACCAAGCATGACGGCACGATTGTTAATGTTCCCTGCTGTGTCGTGGTTCATTTCAATGCTTCTCGATTGATTGATGACTATCGAATTCACATTGATCTTTCACCCCTGTACAGCAGCGCATCTGCTGGAAATGTTATCCAGGCGTCTGTATAACCACTCAATGAGTGCCCGTTGAACTGCACTTGCCAATCGAAGCCCACGACGCTTTGCTGGCAAGTGCAGTGTTTTGATTTACGACTATCAGGCAAGGCGTTGTGATGAAGGATTTAAATCTGCTCTATACCTTTGAGGCGTTGTGGCGAGACCACTCAGCTTCAATTGCGGCGCAGAATCTGGGTGTTACCCAGGCTGCCGTCAGCGGTTCGCTCAAGCGGTTGCGAAACGATTATGGAGACAGGTTGTTTACGCTGGTCGGTCGCCGAATGGAGCCGACGCCGTTTTGTGTCCATATCGCGCCGCGACTGTTGGCCTCCCTTGCGATGGTCAGGGAGGCAGGAAGCCAAATGCCGGTGTTCGATCCGAAAAATTGTGAAAAAACATTCGTCTTTAGAATGCGCGATATTGGCGAGGTCGTTTGTTTGCCGCCCATCTTGAGCGAGTTGTCCAGGGTTGCACCTCAAGCTCGGATACACACCGTCGTGGGTGGGATGGATGAGACGCTCAATGGCCTGTCCACTGGCAGAATCGACCTGGCGCTCGGCTTTTTGCCGACACTTCAGACTGACATTCACCGTACGCCTGTTATTTCTCAGTATTACGTCTGCGCCATGCGCAAAGACCACCCCTTGGCACATCGCGGCTTGAGCCTCGAAGCCTTTGTCGCCAGTGAGCATTTGTTGGTGGAGTCAGGTGGTGGCGGTCACCAGGCACTGGAGCGTGCTTTGGTCGATGCGGGCGGCAGAGACTGCATTAAAATGCGCACCCCTCAGTTCTTGTCCGCTCCGCACTTGCTGTTGGATACCGACATGATATGGACGCTGCCCATTTCCCTGGGTAAAACCCTGGCGCGCTTTTATCCTCTCGCCATACACCCTCTGCCTCTGCAAATACCTTCGTTCGAGATTGATCTGTACTGGCATGACCGATTTCACCGAGACCCTCAGAACAAGTGGTTGAGAGAAATGGTCGGCCAGGTACTGCGTAGCCAACAATCAGCCTGGCAATAGTCGCTTTCAAAGGGAACCGCGACTATCAAGGCGTTGTGTTCCCCAAGCTCAAAACATCAACCGGCGCGGCATCAAGCGACGCTCTCAACGGTGATGCTTCGTTCCTGGATGCTTTGGGGTAAATGCAGACTCAGGTAGTCGATCAGGCTGCGTACGGAGGGCAACATCCCCTTCGGTTTGGGGTAGAGCAGATGGATGATATGCGTTGCACCGGTCCAGGAGGGGATGACGACTTCCAGAGTCTTCGCGCGCACCGAGGCGTCGGCTATGGGTTCCGGTAACAAGGCGACGCCCAGTCCATTAACAGCAGCCTCCAACTGCATACGCAGGTCATCGCAGATGAGACGTGGCTGATGGCTGACCAGCAGTTCTTCACCTGATGAACTGCGCAGGAACCAGCGACCGACGCCATCATGGATGTCACCAGGGCGCGAAAGCGTCTCGATGCCTGAAATGGCCTTGATCGTGGCAGGCCGACCGACACGATCGAGAAAGCGGGGGCTTGCGACCAGAATCTGCCTGGTTGCCCCTAATTCCTTTGCGACCAACCCGGCTGTTTCTTCAATCCGGGCACGCGATCGCAAGGCCACGTCGAAGCGCTCTTCAAAGAGGTCGACCTCTCGATCGACGGCATTCAACTCAAGCCGTACCTTCGGATGTTTTTCCATGTACCCAGGCAGCAGGGGGGCTAAATAACTCTGCGCCATCACCTGAGGACAGCTCAACCGTACCAACCCGACGGGTTCTCGTCGAAGGTGCTCCACGCTTTCATAGGCGGTATGCGCACCCTCGACAACGGGTTGGCTGAGCGTAAAGAAATGATGGCCGGCTTCGGTCAGCGAAACCTGGCGCGTTGTGCGATGTAACAGCCTGGCCCCCATCCGCAATTCAAGATCCGCGATATGACGACTGAGCAACGTTTTTTCAATGCCCGTTGCCCGTGCCGCTGCCGAGAACCCTCCATGTTTGACCACCAGTACAAAGTAATAAAGGTCATTAAGGTCTTTCATGCAGTGACGCTCTCCTGCGGGGGGCCGTTGAGCAACCGTTAACGGCGAAGGCTGATGTAGCCATCATTGATCAAACTGGATGCGGGATAAACTGGCTACAATTGAAATGACTGATCCACTGATGGAGCAATCAATATGGAACTTCTGAACGACATGGCGTTGTTCGTCGAGGTCGTCAAAGCCCACAGTTTTCGCAAAGCCGCAGAAGCGATGGCGATGCCCAATTCGACCTTGTCGCGACGCATCAGCGGGCTTGAAAAGGCCATTGGCTTGAGACTGTTAAATCGCACCACGCGCAAGATCGAATTGACCGAGGCGGGGCAGTTGTACTTTGACCGCTGCAAGCGAATCGTTGACGAGGCGCGGCTGGCGCACGAGCAGCTGGGTGAAATGCTCGCGCATCCAAGCGGCCTTTTGCGCGCGTCACTGCCGGTGGATTTCGCCAACATTTACCTGGCACCGCTCATTGCTGAATTCGCTCGACGGTACCCTGGCATCAGCTTTGAATTCGACCTCACGCCACGCCAGGTTGACCTGGTCAGCGAACCCGTCGATGTGGTTATTCGCATGGGCGAACCGGCAGATTCGAATCTGATTGCACGCAAGCTGGCGAGCCTCTCTCGTCGTTTGTACGCCTCGCCTCGTTATCTGGAACTCAATGGAGAACCCAGCGATCCGTCCGAGCTGGTAAACCACGAATGCTTGCGCCTGCGAAAAGCTGGCAAGTGGCAGCTTTCCCATTCAGGCGAAGTGGTTGAGGTCGAGGTGGGAGGACGGTTTCAATTGAATAGCGTCGGGATGCTTCGGCGATTGGCGACACTGGATCTGGGGATAGCGCTGCTACCTGAAGGCATTGCCGCGGACGATCTGCGCACTGGCTTGCTGCAACCGGTACTGCCCCAATGGCAGGCCAATCCGATCCCGGTGTATGCCCTCACTGAAACCCGTCTTTTGCCTGCAAAAACTCAACGTTTCATTGAGTTTCTGCGTGAGCAACTTGAGCAGGCTTGACTGTCGGGTTCCGTCGAGTGCTGAGCCAATAAAGACCACCAATGGATGTTGCGCCGATCAACACAGGAACTGCCAGCCAATGGAAGAAGACCTGTGATGTGCCCGCGGTGGAGATAAACCAGGCGCCCAGCGTCGAGCCGACAATTGAACCGCAGCGGCCGAGGGCCATTGCCCAACTCACCCCGGTCACCCGGGCGGCGGTGGGGTACAAGGTGGCTGACACCAGGTTGAGTCCGTTTTGCGCACCGGCTACACCGAAGCCGATGAGAAATACCATGGCAGCCAATTGATAGGGATCCCCCATCAGATAGCCCGTGACGGCAATGACCACAGCCGTCACCGAGTACGAGAACGTCAGTACAGGGTAGGGGCCGACGCGATCCATCAGCAGGGCCATGAGAATGGCGCCGACAGTACCGCCCAGCGGCACCATGGCGCCAATACGCGAAGCGTAAGCGATATCGTAGCCGGCCTCTTTGAGCAGGGTCGGCAGCCAGCTGGTCAGCAGATAAAACACAAAGAGCGAGCAGAAGAAGGTCACCCACAGCAGCAATGTTCGGACCAATCGGCCGTCGATGAACAGGTGCGAGATCGGCGACCTGACCTGGGCCGGGCGCTCGTCATCGAGGATCGTTACACCGCTCCAGCTCTTTCGGGTGATGCGTTCGACCACCCGACGCAAGGCGTCGGCGTGCTTGCCCGAAGACGCCATAAACCGAACCGACTCAGGCATTAGCCAAGCCAACAGTGGCAGTAGCGCCAGCGGCATGACGCCACCGAGCACCAGCACAGAACGCCAGCCGAATGCAGGAATCATGTGTGCTGCGAGCATGCCGCCCAAGGCAAGGCCCGCCGTGAAGCCACTCCAGCTCAAGGTCACCATGATCATGCGTCGGCGGGCGGGGGAGTATTCGGCGCTCAAGGCAATGCACGCCGGCATCGCCCCTCCCAGGCCGATGCCGGTGATGAAACGCAGAACCGTAAGCGACTCGATCGATTGGGCAAAGGCGCTGGCCAGGGTGGCGAGACCAAACACCAGCACTGAAATCAGTAAAACGCTTTTGCGTCCGATGGCATCGGCGATCGGGCCCAGTATCAGGCTGCCGACCATCAGGCCGAACAATCCAGTTCCGAAAACCGGTGACAACTGGGCAGGCAACAGACCCCATTCTTCGCGCAGCGACGGGGCGATGTAACCAATGGCTGCGGTATCGAAACCATCCACCAGGACGATGAGGAAGCACAAGGCAAGGATGACGATCTGATATGGCGAGATCTTCGCGCTGTCGATGATCTCGCCAATTCGGGCGTTGTCAGGGTTCATGCGGCTACCTTTTATTTTTTTTATCTGGACGTGATCGTCGCCAAGCGCTTTAAATAAAGGAAGCCAATTCTAATTATTCAAACTATCTGGTTTTGTTATACCTATGCGCACCGACCTCAACCTGCTCCGCGTCCTGCTAGCCGTTTATGAAACCGGCAATGTCACCTCGGCGGCGAAGCGGCTAGGCATGAGCCAGCCCGCAACCAGTGCGGCACTGGCTCGCCTGCGTCACTCACTGGGGGACCCACTGTTCATTCGCTCGGGTAACGTGATGGAGGCGACGCCACGGGCGCAAGGCATCATTGAGCGCACCCGCGAAGTGATCGAAATAATCGACCGGGACATCCTCAGCGGCCCGACCTTCGACCCTGCTACCAGCGACCAGGAGTTCGTCTTTTGCCTGAGCGAAGTGGGTGAAGTGGTCTTTCTACCTGCGCTATTCCAGAGCCTGCGCAGCGCGGCACCGAATACCCGCATTCGAACTGTCAGTCTGGCACCTGATGAGCTTGTGGAGAACCTGCATGAAGGCCGGGTCGATGCGGTGCTTGGCTATTTTCCCGACCTCACAACCCCCAACATCTATCAGCAGCGGTTGTTCTCTCATGACCTGGTCTGTCTGATCCGCCTCGATCACCCGCTGGCGGGGGAGCAACTGTCCCTGGAAGACTTCATCAGGCTGGAGCATCTGCAGGTACGTGATGGCAGCCGACGCCAGGAAATGTTCGAAGCCCACCTGACCAAAGCAGGTATCCACCGCAACATCGTGCTGCAGACTTCTCACTACATGAGTGTGCCATCGATCATCGAACGCTCCGATTTGATCGTGGTGTTGCCACGCACCGTCGCCAACATGTACACGCATAATCTGAACGTGCGAATGGTCGAGCCTCCTGTGGACATTCCACGCTACGACCTCAAGCAGTACTGGCATGCACGTTTTCACGAAGCGCCGAGAAGTGTCTGGCTGCGGCGCTTGATCATGTCGGTATTCAATGAGTGACTATCAGGTCAATCTGGAACGATTGACCTGGCAGAAGGGGCGAGAAAAACGCGTTTAGCAGAGTGTCAGGGCTTTTTTCACTTCATCGTCCAGACTATGTTGCCAAACCCAATCTAGGCGCTGTTCCAACGCGTCCTTCAATTTCCGGGAATCGCGACCAACGGTTGGGTTCTTGTATTCGTACAACTCACCGGCTTCCCAGGACGTGCGCTGAACGCGCGAGGCACGCTCGCGTCGGACCTCATCGTAGGCCGCCAGCAGTGCTGGTACATCCGTCGCTGAAGCCGCCTCGTTCGAAAGCAACTCTGCCAGGAAGTAAGCATCTTCGAGGCCCTGGCCTGCGCCAGCACCCTGGTGTGGCAGCATCGCGTGCGCCGCGTCGCCAATGAGTGCTACTCGCCCGTGGACATAAGTGGGTAACGGCTCCACATCGTGAAGGGCCCAAAGCGTCGGGTTTTCAATGCATTGAAGTAGCGTTTTTACGGCAAGCCCTGAGCTTTCAAAACTGTTCAGCATTTGCTCTTTCGAAGCCGCTTTCACCCATGGCATGTCGGCCGGCCAGGAGGGATGTTCGACATGGCGGTCGGACACAAAGGCAACGATGTTGATCAGACGCCCCTTTTTAACGGGAAACGTCAGGACGTGGGCGTCTTCGCTCAGGTACATCTGAGGCACGTTGAGTAAGTGCTCATCCAGTGCTGCCGCACGATAAGCATCACGGAGTACCGCCGTTTCCACCAATCCCCTGAACGCTGACGTGCCGGTGAAACGCGGCTTTACGGCTGAATGGCCAGCAGCAGCAAGCAGGGGATTACGCAGGGCTGATTTGATTCCGTCTGCGGCAATGACAACGTCGGCTGGGTAGGAGCTGCCGTCGGAAAACTTCAGTGATACTTCGTTATTGTTTTCTTCATAGCCGACGACTTGCCTGCCCAACGACGCAATGCCTTGCGGTAGGCGCTTGGCCAACAGATCGATGAAGTCGGCGCGATGGACAGATGATTGCCCTACGCCCGGCGCAACGCTGGTACCTATCAGTGAGGCATCGTGCGCATGACGCCACTCGAACCAGACGTCCTGCCAGGGGGCAGAAGTGCTGTCGGCAATTTCATGGTAGTCCTCACCGATACCGAGCTGCTTGATAGCCTGTACAGCATTGGCGCCAAAAGAAACGCCGGCGCCGATTTCACCGAAAGCGGGGGCGACTTCAAACAGCTTGACGTGTGTCATTCCCTTTTTTATCAGGCCTAGTGCCAGGGCAGTCCCGGCAATTCCTCCACCCACGATGGCTACACGTAGCGCATGCTTGCGGTCCATTGAGTCACCTTTCTATTGTGATTATTGGTGGGACATTTTTCGCAACTTTGATGCGCAGCGTCCAAGACTTTGTCCCTATGCAACATAGCCTCGCGGCTATACTAGGGAACCTCCCTGGTAGAAAGGCCGTCATGGATATCCGTCAAATCAAGCGTTTTATCGCGGTGGCAAGAACACGGAATTTCACCAAGGCAGCGCAGTCGCTGCACGTCGCGCAGCCGTCACTTAGCAAGCAGATCCATCTGCTCGAGGAAGAGTTGGGTTTTCAACTATTCCTTCGTGAGACACGCCCCATTCAGCTGACCCCGGCCGGTCAGCGATTCTATGAAGATGCCATAGCACTCATTGGCAAATTCGAACAGATGACGGCAAATGCTCGTCAGACGGCCTTGGGCACACGTCAGACGATCACGATCGGTTTCGTTGCCTCGGCCTTGTATGGTGCCCTCCCGACGATTATTCGCCGTTTGCGAAGAGTTCGGCCGGACCTGGACGTGAAATGGGAGGAAATGACATCTGGTGAACAGATGGTTGCGCTACGGGAAAGGAAGATCGATGTAGGGTTTGGACGCATCCACACGGAGGCAGCCGAGGTCGATCGAATAGTGCTCAGAGAGGAGCGCCTTATGGCTGCCATAGCACCGGCCTTTGAGCTTGCTTCCATATCTACCCCTGTTTCACTAGCTGAACTGGGTGGCTGGCCGATCATTGTTTATCCCTCCCGATTCCATCCAAGCTTCGCTGATCAGGTGTTGAACATGATCAGAGCGAAGGGTGGCGAACCCTCGGAGGTACACGCAGTAGGCGATCTTCAGACAGCGTTAGGATTGGCGTCCGCGGAGTCGGGTTATTGCATCATTCCCGCCTCGGCTCGCCACCTCAGACGTGAGCTGGTTTATCGACTTGTAAGCGACAAAGAAGCGGTCTCACCGTTGATCATGAGTTACCGCCTTGATGATAACGATAGCGTCGTAGAACTCATCAAAGAGTTAACACGTACGTTGTACGCCGAAAAACCGGAGTGGTTAGAGCCGGAATATAATCGCATTTTGAATTTCTAACCCTGCCTGTCATTTCCCTTTTAGACCCTTTCACCGTGATTGGAGCGTGAGCGCAACAGTCCTTGGTGATTTTCGTGCCTAGTCAATAGGTAGTGGTCTACCTACAGTTCGGCAACTCATTAACCACCACGACTGATCGGGTGTGTTACTGCAAGATCTGTTCTTATAAAAACAAGCAAGAATAACGGAGTGCTTATGAGTCATCGTCTGCAGGGTAAAGTTTGCATTATTACAGGCACTGGCGGGTCAATGGGGCGCGCGGCTGCGTTAATGTTCGCGCTACAAGGCGCCAAAGTAGTGGGGTGTGACATCTATCATGAGGCGGCTCAGGAGACAGTTGATGCCGTGAAGTCCATGGGTGGGGAGATGGTCTCATTAAACAATTGTGACTTGACGGACCCCGCCAACTGCACCCGGCTAGTTGAATTGGCGGTGTCGGAGTTTGGGCGCGTCGATGTGTTATTCAATAATGCGGCGATGGCCTATTTTGGTTGGATTGATCAGATATCAAACGAGGACTGGCATCGAACAATCGATCAGGAACTGAATCTGGTTTTCCATCTCGTGCGTGCCGCCTGGCCGGAGTTAATCAAGTCCCCGGGTGCTTCCATCATTAACACAGCGTCGGTTTCGGCATGGTCGACCTACCGCATGCTCCCCGGAATCGCGCACAGCGCGGCCAAAGGAGCCGTGCTTTCCATGACTCGCCAACTGGCGCTGGAAGGCCGGGTCCATGGCTTGCGCGCCAACAGCATTTCCCCTGGGTTGATTGAGTCCAAGCAAACAATCCCGTTGCTGCAGGATCCTGAGTGGGCTGAAACGATGGTGGGCAAAGTGATGCTGGGGCGTTTGGGTAAGCCCGAAGAAGTTGCGGCCACTGCTTTATTCCTGGCCTCTGATGAAAGCTCTTTCATTACGGGTACTGATATTCGGGTCGATGGTGGTACCACTGCCTGGTAACTCTACCTGACATTAAGCTTGATTATTCAACTGGTCTGCCTGAAACAAGGAGGGGCTCTATTGCCTTGCAAATAATAAACACCCCTTAGAGGCAGGCCCTGTTGTTCTGTTTGTTCTGTTTGTTCGCATGAATCTTCGTAATCAAAATAATAATCCATACGAGATCATTCTTATGTTGCGCGTAAAAACTTTGCGGCTCAGCAAACGTTCTTCCTTGCTCTGCACGGCGGCCATGCTGCTGACGTGTGCCCAAACTCACGCTACCGAAAACAACGGAACTGCTTACCCACTTGGTCTTGACACCGTATTGGCTGGGCGAATGCCACCGCCAGGGCTAACCACCTTTTTTTACAGTTCCGCTTACGAGTCTACTGAACTAAAGGGGGCCTATGGGCGCAGCATGGCCGGGATTGAGGACTTCAACCTCAGTTACCAGTCACTCGCGGTATGCCTGGACTACGTTTATTCCGACTACACCTTATGGGGCGCAACACTGGCCAGTCGTGCAGCCTTGCCCTACATAAAGGGGCAGGTGAGTTTTTATACAGAAACGCCCCAAGGGCGTGTCCGCAACAGTGGCAAGGATGAAGGCTTCGCCGATCTGGCGTTTACTCCACTGTTTCTGGGTTGGAGTTCTCCACGTTTCCATCAGATGCTGGGTGTGGATTTTTATGCACCCACCGCTTCGTATGACAAGGATCGGCTGTTCAATGTGGGAACTAACGTGTGGTCCTACTCGCCGTGGTACTCCTTCACGGCGAACCCGATAGACGAGGTGGAGATAAGCGCCAAGATTCTCTACATGATAAACGACAAGAATCGTGCGACTGATTACCGGTCGGGGCGCGAGATTAATGCTGACTATCATCTTGGCTACAGCTTGAACAAAAATTGGCAGGTTGGGGTCAGTGGGTATTTGTACAAGCAGGTGAACGATGATGAGCGTCACGGTGAGTCGGTGTGGGAGGACGGCAATCGAGGTCAAGTCGTTGCTTATGGCCCTGTTGTGAAATATCAAACCCCTGAATTTGGGGTACTGATGAAGTGGCAGCATGAAACGCTTGTCGAAAACAGGGCGCGCGGCGAACGGCTCTGGCTCCAGGCGGTCATGCGATTTTAAGCCTGGCCTATAGCTTCATGTACTGAGCAGGGACGCCAGTCATGGCTCTCGCATTCCATTGCGTCGTGATTGGTGCATCAGCACAACAGTCCTTGGTGATTTTCCTGTCTAGTCAGTCCCTGGTGCCTCATTTATGGTCTGGTGATTAGATCAATCAGGCGGGCTTTGGGATGCTGCAAAAGGAACACTTCAAAACACTGAGCGGCTTCGGCTCCGTGCATGGCGTACCCAAGCTGCCAACCGGTTTTACTGACGTCTTCGAAAGCTACGAGATCTCTGCCAACGGCGTGAAACTGCACGCCGTCATTGGCGGGCAGGGCAAGCCATTGCTACTGCTTGGAGGTTGGCCGCAAAACTGGTTTGCGTGGCGCTACCTGATGCTGCCGCTGGCTCGCACGTTCACCGTGATCGCTGTCGATCCGCGGGGTGTCGGGCTCTCGGAAAAAGCCCAGGAAGGTTATGACTCAGGGACCCTGGCCCAAGACATGTTTGCGCTGATGGGCGCCTTGGGGCATGAGTCCTTCGCCATGGCCGGCCATGACATCGGCATGTGGACCGGTTATGCCATGGCACACGATCAACCCGCCCGAATCGAGCGCATTGCGCTGGGCGAGGCGCTTATTCCAGGCTTATCGGACTCTCCGCCATTGCTGCCTGAGCACCGCTGGCTCAGTGATTTTCTCTGGCATTTCAACTTCAATCGAGCGCTGGGCATCAACGAGCAATTGGTCAGTGGTCGCGAAGAACTCTACTTCGGTCACCAGTTCGCGACGAAAGCAGGGGCGCCAGAGGCGGTACCTCGTTACGCGGTCGACTTCTACATCGAACAACTCAAACGCGATCCACAAGCCCTGCGGGCCAGCTTCGACTATTACCGCGCAATCGATCAGTCGATTCCACAGAACCAAGCGCGCAAAGCAACGCGTCTGACCTTACCGGTACTGGCGTTTTCGGGTGCGCTTGCCTGTGGCGACAGTGTCGAGGCCGAGTTGCGCACGGTCGCTTCCAATGTTGAAACCGTGGTCATTCCGGATTGCGGTCACTATCCGGCGGAAGAACGCCCGGAGGCATTGCTGGCCGCGTTTGAGGCGTTTTTCGCGCCCTATGCACGATGAGAACGATACCCCTAGTGCCAGAGGCTGCCGTCATGTCTGTCGTTATCGCCCCGCTTAGTCGCGCCAACCTCGGCGGCCATTTCCACGGTTTTGGTCTGCGCACCGAGGCAGAATTGATCTCCCCCTTCATCGGGGTCGACCACTACTGGATGGACGCGCCGACCTTTGGGCCACACCAGCATGTCGGCATTTCGGCGGTGTCCTACCTGCTTCCCGATTCCGAGACGGGCATGGCCAATCGTGACTCGATCGGTACCCAGAACGTGATTCAACCGGGCGGCCTGCATTGGACTACCGCCGGCCGTGGCGTGGTGCACGAGGAGGTTCCGGTCGAAACCGGCAAAAAGGTTCACGGACTGCAGATCTTCGTCGCTCTCGCTCCGTCGAACAGGGACATCGCTCCGTTCCCGCTGATACTCGAAGCGCAGGATGTGCCAGTCATGCAGGAGCCAGGTGCCAAGGTGCGGGTGCCGTTGGGGAGCTATCGTGAGATGCGCTCCCCGCTGAGTCCACCGACCGAGGTAACGATGCTCGACATCTCTCTGGAGGAGGGTGCCGAGCTGAGTGTGTCTATTGCCGCAGGCCACTGCATGTTTGCCATGCCAATCGACGGCACGGTGGAGGTGGAGGCCCAGCGCTTCAATCGCGAAGACCTCAAGCTTCCGGTGTTCCCGGCGCAAGATACTCCACGCGAGGTCAAGTTGAGAGCCCCGCAGGGCAGTGCCAACGTCGTGCTGTTCAGCGGGCCTCCGCTACCCTTTGTTTGAACCCAACGAAACGAGGATTTGTACTATGGCTGCCGTACGATTCACTGCAGAGAACGCCGCGTTGTTACTGATCGACCATCAGGTCGGTACGATGCAACTGATCAAAAACATCGACCGTGAGTTTGCCGCCAAGCAGTCGATTGCGCTGGCCAAGATGGCGAAGATCCTCAACATGCCGGTCGTGATTACGTCCAGCCAGGAAGATCAAGCCCAGGGCCCGATTCTTCCGGAAATCGCCGCGATACTCCCAGAAGCGCACGCGGCACGGATCAAGCGTCCCGGTGTGGTCAACGCCTGGGAATACGCTGACTTCCACGATGCAGTGCTCGCCACTGGGCGTAAGCATCTGATCATGGCCGGTGTGACCACTGACGTTTGTCTTATCTTTCCAGCAATCGATGCTGCGCTCGAAGGCTTCGCCGTGCAGGCCGTGCTGGATGCTTCGGGTTCGCCTAGCGACCTTTCCGAAGAATTCGCTCGTCAACGAATGCACGATGCCGGCGTCGTACTCACCGCCACCAATACGCTCATGGCAGAAATCGGGCAGGATTGGTCCACACCAAACGGACAGCAATTGATTGGCTTGTTATTCACCGACGTATTCCCGGCCTTGGGTGCTGGCATCCAGTAAAACTGCGATCCTGTTGCGCTGCTCGAGGTGCATGGCTCGTCGAGCAACGCGACAGTTCCCAGATCAGTTCACTTGCGCATAGCGAACATATTCGGCGCTGATCCGGTTTGAATGGCTGACCAACCCGCGGACGAAGGGTAATCGTGCTGCTTCATAACGGGCCAGCACAGCGGCAATGGGTTCGTCTGCGCTTCGGTCTGCGAGCATCCGAGCCAGCACCGCCGCATCTTCCACGCTGGTCAAAAAGCCGCGCCCGGTCATCGGTGAAACGACGTGGGCAGCGTCCCCGATGATGGCCAGTGCGCCACGTGCCAACCGCTGCGGTTTGTACTCTGCAATCGGAGCGCCGCTCAACACATTCGCTGAGCGCACGCCGACTGTCACTGCCTCCGCCCACATCTCAGGCCAGACCTGAGGGACCTGGGCGACCAAGCCAGACCTCACGTCTTCATCGATCGTCTCGCGTCCGAGTGTGCCCACGATGTGGCCATCGGCGGTCAGGCAGCCGGTGCTACGGAGCAATGCCTCTTGATGCACATCGAACCACGCGAATGTGACTTGACGCTGACCTGGCTCCATCGAGCCGTCGCGACCAGGAAGTACTGCAGCAACCAGACGATATCCGCCCACGAACTCAATCCATAGGCCGCCGTCCGATGGCCAGGGGACGGGACGCGTCAGCGCTCGCTCCTCGACAAGTCCACGCCACACCAGATAACCGGCGTAGCGGGCAAGCGGTGCGTCGGGCGTGATTGCCTGGCGAACGATGCTGCGATATCCGTCCGCCCCGATCACCGCGGCGGTAACCCTCTGCGTTCCGTCGGCAAAGGAGAGTTGTGCCCGATCGCCAAGGGCTGTGACCGAGGTGACGGCGTTGCCTTCTTCGAGGACGATGCCGGGTGTTGCGACAGCCCGGTCCCGTAGCCAGTTGTAAAGCGCCGGCCAGGTCGTCAATTCGCGATAGGCGGGTACCACGGGCAAAACGGGCGCAGCACGCGGATCATGACCAACCGTCGCCGCGACCACGTCAAGATCGACACTCAGGCTGTCGCCACCGTGTACACGCCCGACGGAGCGCTCAACGACACGAACGGGCACGCCCCTGGTCGCGCAAGCGAGCGCCAGCGTGAGGCCGGCAAGGGATCCGCCGACAATCATAATTTCCGGGTGTGTGGTGTTCATCGCGTGTAAGCACTCATAGCGTCAACCTTCGTGAAAATATGCCGGTTCATCTAAAGGTCTTCTGCGAGACTGAAATGATCAGCGCGATCACCGCCACGCCGATCACGACCCAAAAGTATTCCATGCTGGCGACCAGGGTCGATTGCTGCTGCAGCATTTGTGCGTGCATCGCCACCGAGATTTGGTTCGCTGTCGTGGCGCCCACTTCGAATGACAGTGCTTGCGCCAGCTGTTGAGTCTGCTCCAGATAGAGAGGGTCGCTGGCGCTGAAATGCACGTTGAGGTTGTTGTATTGCAGGGTCGTGCGCCATTGCAGAAACAGTGTGGCGGCCGTGGTGCCAATCGCCATGGCGATCTGTCCCATCATGTTTTTGATCTGATAGGCATGCGCGAACAACTTCTCTTCTTGCATCACGTCCCGAAAGGTCTGCATCGCGGCCGTCGACATAACCAACATCACAAAGCATCCATTGAGAATCAATGCCGGCAGAATGTTCGACCACATATTGGCACTGGGTGTCAGCGAGGACAGCAGCCAACCAAAGCCACCCAGCGCGATGAATCCCAGAATGAAGAACTTCTTCGGGGCAGGGTGCTTTGGAAGGAGAGTGGCCATGATGACCCAGGTGGCCAGGGTGCCGGTCAGTCCGATGGCCTGGAATGTACCGATGGTGTCCCAAGAGTAGCCCAGTCCCGTTTGCAGGAAGTACGGCAAGATGTAGTTGTTGGCGCCCAGTACAACGTAGGCGTAGCAAAACAGCGCCACACCCTGGAGGTAACGAGGCTGCATCAAGTCCCGGACCTTCAGGAAGGGCTTGGCCTTGTTGTGTTCGGCGTGGAAGAAGGTGTACATCCCCAGTGCTGCCAAGAGTGCGCAACCGACGATGATGAAAGTGTCGTTGTAAAAGTCGTAGTAGGACCGCTGCAAAATGTAGAGCAGAAAGAAACTGCTGACCGACAACAAGAGAATGCTTGCCAGGCTTGAGGGGGTTCGGTCCTCCTCGGGGATAGGGCTCGTAGGCAGAAAACGCACGCAAAGTGCTGCTGCAACCAAGGCACCGACGATCAATATCCAGAAGATGGCGTGCCAGGTATTTTCGGCAACCATCCACGACGAGATAAAAGGCGCCGCAGCCGTCCCGCCAGCGAGCCCGGTGGCAAATACTTTGATTCCGGTGAACCGGCCCGGGCCGGGGGGAATCAGATTTATCATGAGGCGTGCCGACGTCATGAACGAGGCCCCACCCAGGGCCATGACGACTCGGCCTACGGTGAAGCTGGTCAAATCACTGCTCACGCCACACACGAAAGCGCCCAGCACGAAAACGCTGATTGAGCCGAGCATGAAATTGCGCCAGCCGAGGCGCTCCGTCAGCCAATGCTGTTTCGAAATCACCACCACTGCGATACAGGCATACAGGGCGGCCACCAGGCTGAATTCTTCTGGGCTGGCCTCGATTTCGCCGCGAATCGGTGCATTGGCAAAAGCGATCATGCCCGCCTGCAAATATTCCAGCGCACAGAGCAGGCCCACAGTGAACAACAAGGCAGCGTGTTTTCTGTACATGATCCCCCCGTCAAAATTTCAGGTTTTTGGGGTCATGGTCACTGCCCTCATTGGCACTGATCACGCGTTCCACCACTTCATTGGCATCCTGAAGTTCGTTCTTGAAAATCTCGGTGCTGTAAACCGGTTGCTGTGCACCGGTCTTGTTCAGGACAGGGCCATTGCGATCGGAGGTGTCGACTGAAACCCGCATGGACAAACCCAGTCGCAAGGGGTTCTGTGCTATTTCCTGCGGCCGCAAGGCGATCCTTACCGGCACCCGTTGCGTCACCTTGATCCAGTTGCCCGTAGCGTTCTGGGCCGGCATCAAGGAGAAAGCACTGCCGGTACCGGCATCCAGGCCGATGATGGTCCCGTGGAAGATGACGCTGCGGCTGTAGGCATCCGCGCGCAGCTCAACGGGTTGGCCAATACGCAGGTCTTCAATCTGCGATTCCTTGAAATTGGCATTGACCCAGACTTGATCACCCGGCACCACCGACATCAGCGCGATACCCGGACTGATTTTTTGTCCGACCTGCACGTTGCGTTTGGTGATCACGCCGGCAACCGGTGAATAGATCTGGGTGCGATGCAAGGCGATGTAGGCATCACGCAGGTTGCTTGCCGCCACCAGCACATCCGGGTGAGTGCGAAGTGTGGTGTCGTCGACCATCGCACGCCGAATGGAGAGGGCGTGTTGGGTGCCATCAAGCCCTGCGATTGCGTTTTTCAGTACGTCGGCGGTGTGACTGATCTCTTCACGAGAAACTGCACCACTGGCGCCGAGTTGGTTGCGCCGACGCAGATCATCCCGAGCCTTGCGCACGTCGTTTCGACGCTGCTCGACTTCGGCCAGGAGTTGCTGGACCTGGTAGTACTCAGTGCGTGCCAGGCGTACTGCGCGAGCGAGGTTTGACTGGGCGCGCTCGTACTGGATTTCGGCATCCACGGCGTTCAATGTGACCAATGGCGCGTTGGTATCGACATGATCGGTGTTGTCGCCGCTGATTGCCGTTACGGTACCGCTGACTTGGGAGGTCACCTGAACCACATTACCGTCAACATAGGCATCGTCGGTGGATTCGCTATCCAGTTTCAGCAGGTAGGCAATGCACAAGGCAACGACCATAAGGACGATGGCCACTATCAGCAGCAATGTGGGGCGGTACGATGTTCGCTGTTGAGTGGTAGCGGCTGGGGAGGGCGTAGTTGTCGTCATAGCGTCATTTACCTGCCAGGGGAGGCGCGTTTTTCGGTCAACATTGAGTCAACGAGGTTGCAGCTTTCCGAACGCACCGCGCTGGTAGCCATCAATGGCTTCGGTCAGCGCAAGCTGAGAGGCGAGCGCCAGCGGACCTTGCCAAAACACCGGTTGGTTGAGCGGGACACCTGAAAACAGCACGGCTTTGGCATTACCATTGGGTGCGCTCAACCTGACTGCGCGATCGTCATGCAACGGGAGATTCACCGGCAGCGTGAGCTCGATGAGGTTGAAGGGGAGGCCGTCGACCCTCACTTCGCCGTCAATCGGCATCACGAACGCCACATGACCTTCGGGGATCGGGACGCTGACTTCAGCGCCGTCCTCGAGCGAGATGTCCAGCACGGTCACTTCGGTGGGCACGGACAAGGGCGACGACACCTCGGCGAAACTGCCCAGTGGCACGCGCACCTTGACCCCTGGCAACCGCACCACAGGCACATCCTGCGCTTCGAGACTGAGCGCAAACGGAGCATCTGCTTGGCGCTCCTGCGGCAGGTTGATGAAAATCTGCAGCATGTGCACCGTCTTGCCCGGCTCGGCCGGCACCTCCTCGTGCACCACTCCTTTACCCGCCGCCGTCCAGTGCAGCCCACCGGGCTTAATCAGGTTGCGATTACCCAGCGCGTCACGGTTATCAATTCCGGTCTCGGAATCAAGAAACAGATAGGACACAGCCGAGAAACCGGCATGTGGGTGCGGTGGAAACGTTGGCCCGCTGATCCAGGCATGATCGACCGCGAGGAACGGGTCGATAGGCTTGGCGAACTGATTTCCTCGTAGGCTGAAAGCGCGGAACTGACTGCCGTGATTCATGCGCTGCAAACGTGCGACGGTTGTCATGGCAATCTCCTCAGGCGCTCTGTGCCGGGCTCATGGCCGGGTAATCGATATACCCTTGCGCGCCCGGTGCGTAGAACGTGTTCTTGTCTGGAGCATTAAGCTCGGCGCCTGTACGAAAGCGTTCAGGCAGGTCGGGGTTGGCGAGGAAGGCGCTGCCAAACACGGCGGCATCGGCCCGACCCTCAGCGATCAGGGATTCGGCGGAGCGTTGATCGAGTCCGCCACCGATCAGGTAGCTGCCGTCGAACAGTGGACGCAGCAACGCGTGGTAGTCGACGCTGGCGCCGAACAGGGCCACGTGCAGGTAGGCGAGATTCAGCCCGTGCAGTTGTTCGACCAGCCAGGTGTAGGTTTCTTGCGGGTTGGCATCGACGATATCGTTGAAGTTCATCTCAGGCGAGAGCTTGAGGCCCACCCGGTCACCACCGATTTCCGTCGAAATGGCGGCCAGCACATCCAGTACAAAACGAACACGGTTTTCAACCGAGCCACCGTACTCATCCGTGCGCTGGTTGCTGCCCGTGGAGAGAAACTGTTCCGGCAGATACCCCGAAGCGGCATGCAACTCTACACCGTCGAAGCCGGCCTCAATAGCCAGGCGCGCCGCTTGGCGGTAGCCCTCGATGACCGCGGCAATTTCAACCACGCTCAGTGCATGGGGGGTAACGAAATCCTGAAGACCCTTCGCGGTCCAGGTCTGGCCAGCGGGTTTGATCGCGGAAGGTGCCTGTGGCAGGGCCCCATTGGGCAGCAACGAAGGGTGCGAAATGCGACCGCTGTGCATCAACTGCATGAAAATCCTTCCGCCACGAGCATGTACGGCCTCAGTGACGTGCTTCCACGCTGCGACCTGCTCGGCGGTTTCGATGCCAGGGGTACGGACGTAACCCTTGCCCATCGCAACGGGGAACACGCCTTCACTGATGATCAGGCCGGCGCTGGCACGTTGTGCGTAATAGGTCGCCACCAGTTCGCTTGGCACGCCGTCGTCGTCGGAGCGCGAACGCGTCATCGGGGCCATGACCATGCGGTTGGACAGGGTGTAGCGACTGATTTTGACTTGAGAAAAAAGCGAATTCATTGCGGTACTCCTCAGTAAACGATGGAGCCATCATTGATCAATCCGGATCCGGGATAAACCGGGTAAAATTGAAATGACTGATCCACTGATGGAGCAATGTCTTTAACGGATTCCGCGATTACGTTCAGACAAATTGAGTTCAACCTTCAGGATTGGAAGATGAAGTAAGACAATAGGAGGAGGGCGGGCTGGGATAGGTAGCCTTGCTGAATACTTGGATTCAATGAGGTACCGACCGTACTGAAGATTGCGAAACTGGCGATGCCACTTGGTCGACAAGACCAAATGACTGAGTCGATAGTTAGACTTCTAAACCACTTTATGCAGAGCATTCATTTGGGGATTGCAGGCACACCCGACCAAATGCCCGCGTAGCCCTCTATGTCCGCTTGCGGCCGAGGCTGTGTAAAAACGTTTCTCAGCGCGGCAGGAACTCAAAACCGGGCTGGAAATCGCGCTTCTACGCAAAATCCACATCTGCTGACGTGCCGATAAATTTCAGATTTAACGTAGACGCGCACACCTCAATTTTGGCGAAGCGTTTTTACACACTTCTGGACCCTAAACGGACGGTCGCCTTAGCATGCGTTCAGATTGAACAAACCGGCCGCTCACCCAAACGCTCTACCAACCTTACGAGATAGCCATCGGGATCCTGGACGATGAATTCGCGCTGGCCGACTTCTACATTGTTAGCCCGATACCAGGTGTCTTTGCATTCTCGAAAGAGTGGAAATCCAGCCTGACCAAGTTTTTGGATGATGGGGGCGACAGCCAAAACGTCAATCTGGAGGTTGATTCCTCTTCCAAACGGTTTATTCAGGGAGGCACATTGCGGCAATTTTTTGGGCGAGTAGGTCAGAAGATAGAGCTGTGTTTGCACTGACAACTAGCCCGCCAGGCTTGCGTCGTAGATGCATCGCGCCTTGTCTTTAGGCTCCCATCGCTGGTTTAGGCTGAGCAGTGAGTAGCGTTTGCCACCGTCCATGTCGACGCGAAAAAGAATGCCAGCCGATTTATCTAAGCTCACTTGCAAGCGCACGACGCGCTCCATACGCCAATGCGGTGAATGATTCATTGAGGGCGGTGTTACCAGCATCAGCGAGCGAACCGAGCTATCAGCAGTTAGTTGCCCTAACACTGAGTCCAGTTGAGCTACATCAGCCACCAGTAGCGTGTGTCCAAAAGCGAAGCCGCCTTCCTGCAGCTCGAGGCACAAATGAAACCAGGGAGTTTCCAAATCACGCTCAACCACCCCCCAGCATTGGATCGTGTCGTCATACGGCCCCAGAGGAAAGCGCTGCGCAGCCGGTTGGGTGATGAACATTCGAACGCCCTCGCAAAAACGAACCCTATAGATTGTAGCCCTAAAGTGCACAAAAAAGGCTTTATCGTTCTTTTTGTGAGTTGCACAAATGGAACTGAAACAAGCTTTTGGCCGGGCACTCAAGGCTCGACGCTTGGAGCGTCAATTGACCCAAGAGGATTTTTCGGATGTGAGTAGCCGAACCTACCTGAGCACCTTGGAGCGCGGTATCAAATGTCCCACACTGGATAAGGTGATTGAGTTAGCCTCGGTGCTCGACGTTCATCCATTGACGTTGATCGCCGAGAGTTTTTTGGTGCTGGACCCAAGCCAAAGCATAGAGTCGCTGATGATCCGGGTTCAGAGAGAAGCCCACGGCGACTCTGCCACTGGTAGTGAAACCAATCATAGTAGTGCATTACCATCGGTCGGCTAATTCGCCTATGAGCCATAACGGGCAGTGCAACGGTTAGCGAGGACGAGAGGGCGGGGCATGGAAACATGCTGATAATCCCACCGACGTATCAGGGGCAATAGCGTTCTTTGTTAATCTGTTTTTTGCTCTGTTAACCACTGCGGATAACAGAGTAAAAATCCGGGTTACAACTGCCATGCAGTTTTGGTGCTTTGGCCCAGTCAATAAACACGCACTTCACAGGCGAGGGTTTCTCAAGCTGTTCGTTTTCACGGTTTCTCCTTTGATTTTTATCGTCGTTTCCGTGGTTTCAGTGAGGTTGATTGTCTCCCGTCGACGGCGCGGCGATCACCGAGAGCATGTTTCCACTGAGCCGAAGCGTTGTCCGTAACTCTGCGATGATTTTATCGCGCTGTGCCACCTCCTCATCGCGCAGTTGTAATGTCAATGCCAATACCTGAATGTGTTGGGCGCATCGTACGGCTACTTCCTTGTATGTTTTGGCCTTGGCGTTTTCCGCTCGTCGCAGATCCTCGAGCTCATGTTTGAGACGTTTGACCTGGTCCATGAGATTCGATGGTTCGCTTTCAGAGAGATGGCTTTGGGCGCTAGCGATATCAGCCAAGATGTCCGGGAAACGATACAACGTAGCTCTGCCAACACTCGCCTCCCTTGCCACGTTACTGGGCGTCAGCTTGGCGTCGGCTCGAACCGGGCGGCCGCGGATGATTCGATCCATCGCATCGATCAGCTTTTGCCTCGTCTGGTCTGTCCTCTTCATGCTTAACCCTCCTGAGTATCATCCTGGCTGGACGCCGACGTTTCGTTCAGCAAGGGAGTGATAATCGATTCGATTCTGGTACGCTCTCGCTTTAGTGCCTGCTTCTGAGCCTCGTTCAAACCTTTCGTTCGCAGCATGCTTCCAAGATCACTTGCCAGGATTTGCCATGCAGGTAAATGCCGGCGAGAGATACAGGCATTGGCGCATCGGTCAGGGCTACAGGAGCTTGTAACAGGCGCAGGTGGTTTATCCGCTGGTGCAAACGACTTGCAAGCGGCACGATCAGGATCGTAGAAGCAGTAGCTGTAAGGGCCAACATGGAAATTCTTTTTATTGTGCTTCAAATAAAAAAGAACATCATCAAACCGACGGTCACCAGCAGTGCCGAGCAGTTCCAGTATTTCCTTGGATTTGATCCCTGTCACAGCGCCCTCTGACACGTCAAAGGCCAAGTCAGTCATGACTGCATCAATCAGTGCCGCCTCCTCTTTGGCTACTAGCTTGTTCCAACTGGGATCACTTGCGGCGTAACCTTGAGTGGTGGCGATACGTGCGTGACCAAAGAGGTTTTTTCCCGCAATAATCCCGAACGGTTGCCAGACGATCCATCGGGCCAAGGATCGCCGAAACTGCGAGCTTTTTAATTGCCATTGGTTGCCATCCTCGCGAATCACAGGGGAACCATCACTATTTTTCGCCAAGGCCAAAAGGCGCCGCAAATTAATATTCACCGTGTTGTTGGCGCCGAAACGCGAAAATAATCGGATTTGATCAAATGCAGGATCTGCAGTGGCGAATTCTTCCAAGGCTACCAATGCATTATAAACCTCCTCTATGACCACCCACGTTCGTTTCTCGCCACCTAGTTCATCGGAAATATCTTCGCTGGCATTTTTAAATGTACGCCCAGTAATTTTGTATGTTTTAGGCTGTCCTGCGCTGTCGTATTCGATTGTCGCCGCCTTTGGCCCGAGCGACCTAACTTCACTGTCTCTCATAGCCGACAACCCGGCGATTATAACAGTAAAGGCTGCGTAAACTATTCCAACATCCACCTCAAGCACTTTCCATTTGCGATAATAATAGGTCGGCCCGTATCTATCAGAGCCAACGAACAGGTGATGTCGTTTTAATTGTTTTCTAAGCTCGTAAAATGTCTTTGCGCGGTCTTCCTTCTCATTTTTGGAGATGGCGCTGTTCAATAATCGAGGAGTAGGAGCCTGGCGCAACACCTGGATAAGGGGGTCAATGACGTCGGATTGAATGAGTTTCATCGAAAGTTGGTATAAGGGCTGCATCATTTCTTCAGGAATAATCTCGGTCCGGTTCTCTCCAGCATTCTGATAGTTTAAAACGCGTGTTACCGTGCGACCATTCCAAGGGCTGAAAGTTATACCATGATCAACGTGGTTTTTGTGGAGCCACAGAAGTGGAATAGGAATAAGAGCACGCACAACATAAGCCTTGGACCGGCTTCCTTTTCCTCTTCGCCTCTCTGAATTTTTTAGCCACTCAATGAAGCGGTCAATGTCGCGTTGAGTTGCTTCGGAGAAACTGGACTTACCCTCAATTACGAGCCAACGTGCAAACGAGCTGAGGCATAAAATATCGTCGATAACCGTTTGGATTTTTACGCTTCGACATCCGAAGGTAGCGCCACTTTTAAATATGCGCGAAAATGCGAACTCTTTCAATGTCACGTAGAATTTATGGTTGCAGATATCGGTCAGTACCGTTTCGTTATGAAACGATATTTTTTCCCAATATATCTTTTTTTTAGCGTTGGGTGCGCGCACTTCTTGTTTAAAATCCCATGAGACATCGATAAAGCAGGAGGCTTCCGAGATTTTTTCGTTATCTTGTACATGCCGAGATAAGCTTCTTTTTTCGGGAAGCGACGCATGAAGAGTGGCGATCATATCAGAATGTCCTCATTTCTGGTGGAACATATGGGCTGAGTTCTTTGGCTTCGGTTCTTGCAAGCGCAATAGTCTCTGCCGAGAAAGCAGGCAAAATATAATTAGTTATCAGTCTGTACGGATAACCGAATTTTTTTTCCCATTCTTGTGCCGCTATCATTCGCCGTTGTTCCAAGAAAAAGTCCATATACCAAAGTACTTTTGGTAGTATGCGGCTTGTCCATATGGAATTTTGGCATCCAAAACAGGCCCATACCTTTACACAGAGTTTGCCCGGCTCACCTCCAGGTGCATTGAACATATCCTTGCAGTCCGCTATGAGCATTTCCTGCTGTCCATTTAGTATTGCTTCGGCGGTAGCAATGTCTGTATTGATTATTTTTGCGACCTCGATCGTACTGCTCCCATCGGGGACGACCGCCCCTGAGAAGAACGCATGAAACTGATGTTGCCCATTCATAATAGCTTGATTATGGATGTCTTCAGTCATGCTATTATTAATGTAATCTACCGTTGTACTATCCCTACGATGATCGTGCCCAGCGAGACCGTAGTCACCATTGGAATGCCGATAGCTCAGTGTTTTTCGAGTTGTTCTTAGTCGATCCGCACGTAGTTGCAGGGGGGCACCGTCGTCATGATTAAGTTTGTGGCGTTCAGCGAATTGGCAGACGGCCCTAGCAAAGGAGTTGGAAGTTGGGGCTGAAATGGAATTGGAGCGTTTATGTTTTATAACCAGCCACAGTGACTCGTCGTTTGAGAGTTCATGGCAGCGATCGGATAGCTTCAGATACGTTCGTATTAAGCCTCCTGGGCTAAATGTTCCCTCAGTTCTAACGGGAAGAACCATAGGGCCGGATGATCTTAGTTTTACATAGTGGAGTAGGGTTTCGTGTGGGGTTGTGTGTTTTTCGTCGAGACAGTTTCGTTTTAGCCTCATCGCGCTCTCAGGGTTTAATGCTGTTTTTATGCACAGCAACAGATAAAACGGTATCATGTCCTCCAGAATCGGATATATCGCGCGGATAGCTTCTGATGTTTTACGCCACTGGTAATTGGTTTGTTTCCGTAATTCTTTTGACGAGACGAACTGCCCTCCGTTCACATTTTCCAGAAACCAAACTTGATTCTCCAGTTTGGCCCACCCATACTCTCGTGGGTCTTTGCCGTGGTGACGTAGCTCCTCTGCTTCAGTTGAGAGCCTGGCTATTGTTTTTCTAATATCATCACGACACGCCTTCTCGATTTGGTAAAACTCATGATCGGTATAGGGTTGCTTGTGCGCGATCCTGATAGGCCTGTTGTTACCTGATCCCAAACAGAGTTGTTGAAGAACGTCTTCGGAAATTGTTCCAGGATTGATGTTCTCGATATTGAGGAGGAGTCGCTTGATTCGCGCCAGCCTTTGGTACCCTGTACTTGCACCGGCTAAAGACATGAAGCCCTCTGATAACTCGCTCAGCACAGGAACAGTAATATCATCAAGCTTGTTGATTGGGGCTGCACCAGACGCTTCGCGTTTTTGCATGACCCGCTCGAAAGTGCACAAGAGATGGTGGTAGCTATGCATGCTCGAAGGAGATCCGCACGCATCGACTGCGTGCTGGACTCCAATCAAAAGAGACTGCGCCAACGCAGGACGCTCACCTAGTACGGAGAGATCAACCCACCCCATACCACGGTTCGGGAAAGTGCGCTCGATCCTAAGGGGCCTGGGTCCTTGAGTGATCAATGGTTCTTCTTGCGCCATCGCATCGAAGCTAATCCGATTCTGACGAAGGGAGGGAAGCGGCGGGTCGGCATTTTCCTTCATATGCCTTCCTCGTATTTCAGCAGCTCCTCGATATCGCTAAACTCTGCTGACCATTCACTGATCGCTAGGTCAGTTAATCTGTCATGAAGGTTGATGTAATCCAGGTATTTATAGGTCGTAGTTATCTGTGAGTGCCCGAGCAATTGTTGGATTTTTCGTACGGGGTCCTCGCAGATGCGCAGGTAAGTCTGTTTGTCGAGCGGTATATTCTCTTGGTGGGTCTTATTCACCATCAGTTGGATCAGCTTTGAAAGGGTATAGATAGCAAAGGAGTGGCGGAGGAAATGCGGAGTGCAGTCTATGCCAGAAGTGATCGCAGCACGCTGGAAGAACTTCTCGACGGCATTCCTCGACAAGGGAGTACCCTCTTCGTTAACCCATATTTCTTTGGGGGCAATGTACATCGGGTCACGCTTCTCGCGTTTCTCCAAATGAATACTTCTTTCGTCCTCGCAGTACCGATGCGCATCCCGTAGAATCTGCTTAGGAATACGAATCAACCTACTTTTTTGTCCCTTTGTCGTTTCCCGTCTCAATGTGAACGGTACCGATTTCATCTCCGCGAACTGAGCGTCGTCCGGATCTGGAAGCTCGTCATAGCACATCAGCAAAGCTTCGCTAATGCGCATACCGGTTTGAATTAGAAGCGTCGATAACACAATATTTCGTGACGAGGCTCTAGAGCGTCGACCGCCCACCTTCCGCAGTCCCCCAATAAAGATGCGAAACTGTTCGACAGTAAGAAAACGGACTCTGTTCTCAGAGCCTCTGTCGTGCATGGCCACTCCATCCTTGACCAAGTGGGTCCCACCGCCCAGAAGAGTTCGCTTCCACTTGTACGGGACGGGGGTTTCGGGGATAAGCTTTTGCCACAAGGCCCATTCATAGAACCGGGCGATGGCGGCCATACCTAGGTTCCAAGTGCTGGCGCAAACTCCGCCGACTTGATGCCTCACGCGGTAGTAAGCGCGCAAGTCATGGGACTTTGCTTGACGCCACGTTTTGCCCTGAGCCGAAAGCCAACGAAACCACAGCTGCAATTGTTCGGCATACGTCCGAAGTGTTCCGATACTGCGAGCGCCATCTGCGGAGACGAAGCTGAAAAAACCGCTCAAATCGTAATCATAGAGGCCGGTTTCTGTGAGGAAAAACGGAAGTCCATCGAACAGCCCTATTCCCTGGATAACCTCCGCGACATGATTCTCGGATAACCGGTACGGTTCTCCGTCAACAAGGAGAGGCGATCCATCAATGACGATTGTGTCTTTTAAACTGGACACATCAGTATAAAACAGATGCATGAAACCCTCCCGGGTCGACCCGTCGCCAATCGGCCATCGGAATCAGCACAGGCAAGGATAGCTTCATAGCACTGATCCACAAGTCGACGGAGGTGCTTTAGATTTCAAGCTGTACTGTCTTTGTGTTCTCCAGTGGCATGCAGTATTAGTCGCTCGTAATGAGACGGCCTGATGGGTCCACCAAATCGTTTTATGTCAGCGGCTACTTTGAAGAAACCAAGCTGCCGCGAATCGAGGAGGGCGACCGGGTCAGGATCGAATTGATGAGCGGCGAAACCTTCGGCGGCACCGTGCAAAGCATTGCCTTCGCCATTTCCGACCGGGAGAACCTGCCCGGCGGTCGCCTGCTGGCCAACATCAACCCCAGTTACACCTGGGTCAAACTGGCACAACGGGTACCGGTGCGGATACAGATCGACGCCGATTACGCAGCCAAAAACCGACTGCGTGCCGGGACCACGGCCACCGTAACAATCCTGGAAACCCGCAATACTCAAGAACACCGCTAATCCCCTTGTGGGAGCGGGCTTGCTCGCGAATGCGGTGTGTCAGTCGACATAATCTTGCCTGACACACCGCCTTCGCGAGCAAGTCGGATCGCCGCACCGCCGCTCCCACAGGGATAGGCGTTGAATTCGGGATCGGCAAAAAAAAGCCCCGCGACCGAATGAGGCGCAGGGCAAAGGAATTGGCTGGTTGCGACCAACCAAAAGGAGCTCGTTAAAACTTTACTTGCTGGCGACCGTCTCTGGTTGCCAGCCACCGCCCAGGGCTTTGTAAATCGCGACAATGCCGCGATACAGATCGACTTCGGCTTGGGCCTGAGTGTCTTCGGCCGCCAGGCGCTCACGCTGGGCGTCGAGCAGGACGAGGAAGTCCGCCGTGCCTTCGCGGTAGCGAATTTGGGCGAGGTCGGCCGCGGCGCGGCTGGATTCGCTCTGACGGATCAGCGAGATCAGGCGTTGCTGACGTTTGCCGTAGTCGCTAAAGGCGTTTTCCGATTCTTCCAGCGCCAACAGTACTTGCTGCTCGTAGGTCGCCAAGGCGCCTTCGGCATCCGCATCGGCACCCCGTAGACGAGCGCGCACGCTGCCAAGGTCGAACGCCGCCCAGGTAATGCTTGGGCCCAGTGCCCAGGCGTTGGCCGCCGAAGAACCGATTTGCGAACCGCGCCCGGCGGTGAAGCCAAGGAAACCGCTGAGGCTGACCCGTGGGAACAAATCAGCCTTGGCCACGCCGATTCGGGCGGTGGCGGAGGCCAGTTTGCGCTCGGCGCTCAGAATGTCCGGGCGACGTTGCAGCAGTTCACCCGGATCACCGATCGGCAGGGCCTTGGCGATCGCCGGCAAGTCTTTTGGACTCAGGTCGACGGTCAGCTTGTCCGGACGTTCGCCCAACAGAGTGGCGATGCGGTTTTTCTGCCGAACCTGTTCGGCCTGCAATTGCGGCACGCTGGCTTCGACGGACGCCAGGCGTGCATCGGCGCGAACCACATCGAGCTGATCGCCGACGCCGGCATCACGCAGGCTGACGGTGATCTTGCTCGATTCCTGCTGGTTGTTCAGGTTGGCCAGGGCGATCTTTTCCCGCAGCTGCGCACCGCGCAGTTGACCGTAGGCATCCACCAGTTCGGCAATCATCGAGACTTGCAGTTGGTACAGATCGGCTTCGAGCGCTTGCTGTTCGGCGTCGGCAGACTCCAGATTGCGCTGGATACGGCCAAACAGGTCGATCTCCCACGCCATGTCCAGGCCCAGGTCGTAGCGTTCGCTATTGACCCGCTTGGTGGTCTGGCCCGGGATCTGACCCTTGGCCAGGTCACTGCTGGCCCGGCTGGTGATGGTTGGCATGGCGTCATTGCTGACGTCATCACGAATCGCTCGCGCTGCTTTCCAGCGGGCAAAGGCCACGCGCAAATCACGGTTGCCTTTCAGCGATTGAGTCACCAACTGGTTGAGGGTCGGGTCTTCGAACTGCTGCCACCAGATGCCTTCGAAACGCGAGCGGTCGAAGTTCTTCTGACCGGCGCTGCCATCGGTGGCGGTGGTGATGTTGGCCGGCTCAGTGGCTGGAGTCTTGTAGTCCGGGCCGACGGCACAGGCGCTCAGGGCCAGTACCAGAAGGCTCGGCAGGAAGGCTTTCAGACTCATTGTTGCGCCTCCAGTTGGTTTTCCAGTTTTAGCGCCTTGGCCGCTTTGCGTTTTTCACCGCGCTCCACAAAGTTACGAATCAGTACGTAGAACACTGGCGTCAGCAACAGACCGAAGAAGGTCACCCCGAGCATCCCGGAGAACACTGCCACACCCATGGCATGACGCATTTCGGCACCGGCACCGCTGGAGAACACCAGAGGCACAACACCCATGATGAACGCGAAGGAAGTCATCAGGATCGGGCGCAGACGCAGACGGCAAGCTTCGAGCACCGCAGCCAGCGGGTTCATGCCTTCGTCCTGCTGTTTATCCTTGGCAAACTCGACGATCAGAATCGCGTTCTTACAGGCAAGTCCCACCAGTACGATCAAGCCGATCTGGGTGAAGATGTTGTTGTCGCCTCCCGAAGCAATCACACCGGTGATGGCCGACAGCAGGGTCATCGGTACGATCAGGATTACCGCCAGTGGCAGGCTCCAGCTTTCGTATTGCGCCGCGAGTACCAGGAACGCCAGCAGTACGCAGAGCGGGAACACGAACAGCGCGGTGTTACCGGACAGAATCTGCTGGTAGGTCAGGTCGGTCCACTCGTAGGTCATGCCGTTCGGAAGTTCTTCCTTGAGCAGTTTCTCGATGGCCGCTTGAGCCTGGCCGGAGCTGTAGCCGGGGGCTGCCGCGCCGTTGATTTCTGCGGTGATGAAGCCGTTGTAGTGCATCACGCGGTCCGGGCCCGAGGTGTCGCTGACCTTGATGAAGGTCGCCAGCGGGATCATCTCGCCTTTGTTGTTACGCACTTTCAGCTGACCGATCTGGTCCGGTTCGAGACGGAACTGCTGTTCAGCCTGAACGTTGACCTGGTAGGTGCGACCGAAGCGGTTGAAGTCGTTGGCATACAGCGAACCCAGATAGATCTGCAGGGTGTCGAAGATGTCGCTGACGGCCACGCCGTGGGTCTTGGCTTTTTCGCGGTCGATAGCGGCATCGACTTGCGGCACGTTCACGGTGTAGCTGGTGAACAGGGCGGCCAGTTCCGGCACGTTGTGGCTCTTGGTGATGATGTTCATGGTTTCTTTGTACAGCTCGTCATAGCCCAGGTTGCCCCGGTCTTCGATCTGCAGACGGAAACCACCAATGGTGCCCAGGCCTTGTACCGGCGGCGGCGGGAAGATCGCCATGTAGGCTTCCTGAATCCCGGCGTACTGGCCGTTCAAGGCACCGGCAATCGCACCGGCAGACATGCTCGGGTCTTTACGCTGGTCGAACGGTTTCAGGGTAACAAACACGATGCCGGCGTTAGGGCTGTTGGTGAAACCGTTGATCGACAGGCCCGGGAAGGCCACGGCACTTTCCACGCCCGGCTGTTTCAGGGCGAGATCGGACATGCGTTTGATCACGTCTTCGGTACGGTCCAGGCTCGAGGCATCCGGCAGTTGCGCGAAGGCCACCAGGTATTGCTTGTCCTGGCCGGGTACGAAACCGGTCGGGGTGTTGGCGAAACCGAAGAAGGTCAGCACCATCAGGCCTGCGTACAGCAGCAGGGCGATGCCGCTGCTGCGGATAACCCGGCCCACGGTGCCGACATAACCATGGCTGGCCTTGTCGAAGAAGCGGTTGAACGGACGGAACAGCCAGCCACCGAAAATCTTGTCGAGGACCTTGGAGAAACGGTCCTTCGGTGCGTCATGGCTTTTGAGCAACACTGCAGCCAGGGCAGGCGACAGGGTCAGCGAGTTGAACGCCGAGATCACAGTCGAGATCGCAATGGTCAGGGCGAACTGCTTGTAGAACTGCCCGGTCAACCCGGAGATGAAGGCCGCCGGGATAAACACCGCACACAGCACCAGCGCCGTCGCGATGATCGGGCCGGTTACTTCACGCATCGCACGTTTGGTTGCTTCGACCGGCGTCAATCCCAGTCCGATATTTCGCTCGACGTTCTCCACCACCACGATGGCGTCGTCCACCACGATACCGATGGCCAATACCAGGCCGAACAGTGACAGGGCGTTCAGCGAGAAGCCGAACAGGTGCATCACGGCAAACGTACCGATCAGCGAAACCGGCACCGCCACCAATGGAATGATCGAGGCGCGCCAGGTTTGCAGGAACAGGATCACCACCAGCACAACGAGGATCAGCGCTTCGAAGAGGGTGTGCACCACCGCCTCGATGGAACCACGCACGAAGATCGTCGGGTCATAGACGATGCTGAAGTCCATGCCTTCCGGGAAGCCCTTTTTCAGCTCCGCCATCTTGTCGCGCACTTCGTTGGAGATTTCGATCGCGTTGGAACCAGGGCGCTGGAAGATCGGGATCGCCACTGCCGGTTGGTTGTTCAGCAGCGAACGCAACGCGTATTGGCTGGAACCCAACTCAATGCGAGCGATATCTTTCAGACGAGTGATTTCACCGTTTTCGCCGGAGCGAATGATGATGTTCTCGAACTCTTCTTCAGAAACCAGACGACCTTGCGTGTTGACCGACAGCTGGAACGCTGTGGCATTCGGCGCGGGTGGCGCACCCAGTGCACCGGCAGCCACTTGACGGTTCTGTTCACGAATCGCAGTCACGACATCGGTCGCAGTCAGATTGCGCGAAGCAGTCTTGTTCGGATCGAGCCACACACGCAGCGAGTAATCGCCCATGCCGAACAGCTGCACATCACCGACACCGCCCAGACGCGCCAGCTCATCCTTGATGTTGAGCAAGGCGTAGTTGGACAGGTAAAGCATGTCGTAGCGTTTGTCCGGCGAGGTCAAGTGCACAACCATGGTCAGGTCGGGCGAAGCCTTGTCCACGGTGATACCAATGCGCGTCACTTCTTCTGGAAGTTTCGGCTCGGTCCGGGTCACGCGGTTCTGCACCTGTACCTGTGCGTTGTCCAGGTCGGTGCCCAGCGCAAAGGTGATGGTCAGGGTGATTTTGCCGTCAGCGGTGGACTGCGAGGACATGTACAGCATGTTCTCGACGCCGGTGATCGCTTGCTCCAATGGAGCAGCCACGGTTTCACCGATGACTTTAGGGTTGGCACCCGGGAAGTTCGCACGAACCACAACGGTCGGCGGAACCACTTCCGGGTATTCGCTGATCGGCAACTGGAACAGCGAGATAGCGCCGGCGATCAGGATCAGCAGCGAAAGTACCGCTGCAAAGATCGGCCGTGAAATGAAGAATTGGGAAAAATTCATCGTAGAGATCCCTTAACCGCGTGGAGTCGCAGCAGCCAGTTTCACAACCGAACCCGGCGCGACCTTGGCAGGTGCGACTTGGGGCAGGTTGCTGGCTTCCAGCGCTTGTCGTTGTTGTGCAAGTGCCGCGAGGGTTTGTTCGCTGGCCATCGGGATCACTTCTGGGGTGACCGGTGAACCAGGGCGAACCCGTTGCAGCCCCTTGACGATGACGGTGTCGTCCTTGTTCAGGCCGCTGCGCACGATGCGCAAACCTTCGATCTTCGGACCCAGCTCGACCGAGCGGTAAACAGTCTTGTTATCGGCATCCATCACCAGCACGAACTTTTTACCCAGATCGGTACCGACCGCTTCGTCGTTGATCAGCACGGCAGAATAGGTGCCGCTGCCGACCAGTTTCAGACGGGCATACAGGCCTGGGGTGTAGGCGCCGTCGCTGTTGTCGAACACGGCACGACCGCGGATGGTGCCGGTTTTCGGGTTGACCTGGTTGTCGACGAAGTTCATCACGCCCTGGTGTGGGTTGCCGTCTTCGTTGGAGAGGCCGAGGTATACCGGCGTGGTCGCACCGCGTTTGCCCTGGCGAGCGAGCTGGGTGTATTTGAGGAACACACGCTCGTCAGCGTCGAAGTAGGCATAGACCTTGTCGGTGGACACCACACTGGTCAGCGCGGTGGTATCGGCGGTCACCAGGTTACCGGCGGTGATTTCCGCACGGCTGACGCGGCCACTGATCGGCGCGGTGACACGGGTGAAGCTCAGGTTCAGTTTGGCCAGGTCCAGTTGCGCCTGGAGGGCACCGACGGCGGCGCGGGCTTCTTGAGCAGCGCTGGTGCGCGAATCGGCCAGCTCGGCGGAGATCGCGTTGCTGGTGCGCAGACGTTCGCCACGCTGGGACTCGTTTTCGCTGCGGGTGGCGTTGGCGCGGGACTGGGCGACCAGAGCTTCGAGGCGGCGGACCTCGGCCTGGAATGGACGCGGGTCGATCTGGAACAGCAGGTCGCCTTTCTTGACCAAAGCGCCTTCAGTAAAGGCCACTTCATCGATCTGGCCAGAGACCCGTGGACGTATTTCTACGGTTTCCGGGGCTTCGAGGCGCCCGGTGAATTCGTCCCACTCGTTAACCGGTTGTTCCAGCACCTTGGCCACGCTGACCTTGGCTGCGGGCATAGTGGCGGCCGTGTCCGGAGTCTTGCCGCAGGCGCTCATCACCAGTACGGCCAGCAGGGCCAATGGGAAGCGTAAATGTTTGAGTGATTGTTCCATGGATGCATCCGCCAATGTATTGAGAATGGACGGATGATGCTCGGCGAGGATGTATCGCACGAATCGAATGAGCTAAAGGTAACTATCATTCGGAATGATATAAGCGCCAGCCAAGCTCTCTAGCGTGCACCTTTCGTTAGGCGGCTATCAATTGGATTGATGACAATTCTGTGTTGCGGGGAATGCAAAAGTTAGACGTAGAGTCGCTGCCATCGCGAGCAAGCCCGCTCCCACATTGAGTCTGTGATGTTCACAAATCCCTGTGGGAGCGGGCTTGCCCGCGAAGAGGCCATCAGCCCTCATGACAATCAGGATCAGGCCAAACTATCCGGATCACCAAAGAACATCTGAATTCGCGAGCGTAACCAACGCTCGCCCGGATCATTATCCTGCGACCCACGCCAGGCCATGTGCAATTCAAAACTGCGCACCGGCAACGGCGGGTCTTCAGCCCGCACACCGCCGGCCGCAGTCAGCGCTTCAGCCGTGTAATCCGGCACGGTCGCGACAATATCGGTCCCGCTGATGAGTGTGCTGAGTCCGTTGAACTGCGGCACCGCGAGCACCACATGGCGTTTGCGTCCGAGCTTTTCCAGTTCTTCATCTATAAAGCCGCTCAGGTCACCGGCGAACGATACCAGTGCATGAGGCCGCGCACAGAAATCATCCAGGCTCAACGGCCCTGGCACCGTGTCGGCCCGCAACAGCTTCGGCATGCTGCGGCGCAGTACTTTGCGCTTGGCGTTGGCCGGCAGGTCGGCGGTGTAGCTGACGCCGATGGAAATCTCGCCCGAGGCCAGCAGGCTCGGCATCAGGATGTAGTTGGCCCGACGCACTACCAGCACGATCCCTGGGGATTCGGCGCGCAGGCGCTTGAGCAGCATTGGCAGCAGTGCGAACTCGACATCGTCCGACAGACCGATACGAAACACCGCGGTGCTGGTCGCCGGATCGAATTCCGCCGCACGACTGACCGCGGTGGAAATCGAATCCAGTGCAGGCGAGAGCAGGGCGAAGATTTCCACCGCCCGGGCGGACGGTTCCATGCTGCGGCCGGTACGCACGAACAACGGATCATCGAACAGCCCGCGCAGGCGCGAGAGCGCCGCACTGATGGCCGGCTGGCCGAGGAACAGTTTCTCCGCAGCGCGGGTCACACTGCGTTCGTGCATCAATGTTTCGAAAACGATCAACAGGTTCAGGTCGACACGACGCAGGTCATTACGATTCATCTGGAGTCCTGGCAGAGTCATCAAGCTTGACGAGAGCGGCCATATGAGAACAATGGCCGGCATGAATATTACGGGGAAAGGCTGCTACTCTGCACCGAGTAATTCAGTTTTCCTGAAAAGGGCTGCTTCGGTTTTCACGGCATTTGACGATGTCGCCGGCGCTGCGGAATCAATGACAGGCATGTCGACTATTAATAGCCACTGATAGTCTTGGGTAGAAAGCCCAGATAGAGTTCATGGCATTAGAGGTTTCTTTGACGAGGTTTGCGATGTCCCGCACGATCCGTTTTCACAAGTTTGGTCCAGCCGAGGTGCTCAAATGCGAAGAGCATGCGGCCGCTCTCCCTGCGCCGGGCGAAGTGCAGGTGCGCGTCGAGGCGATTGGCATCAGCTGGTACGACATTCTCTGGCGCCAGAACCTGGCCTCATCCCACGCTCGTCTGCCTTCAGGCCTTGGCCATGAAATGGCCGGCGTCGTGACGGCGCTCGGCGAGGGCGTCGATGATCTGGCAATCGGCGACAAGGTCGCCAGCTTCCCGGCTGAAAGCCCGAACGATTATCCGGTCTACGGCGAACAGATCGTCCTGCCGCGCACGGCACTGACCCGCTACCCGGACGTGCTCAGCCCGATCGAAGCCAGCGTGCATTACACGCCGTTGCTGATCGCTTACTTCGCTTATGTCGATCTGGCACGGGTCAAACCTGGGCAATTCGCCCTGGTGACCGACGCCAGTCACTGTGCCGGTCCGTCCTTTGTACAACTGGGCAAGGCTCTGGGTATCCGGGTCATTGCCGCGACCAAGACCGCAGAAGAGCGTGAAAACCTGCTGTCCCTGGGTGCCGAGAAAGTCATCGTCACCGAAGAACAGGATCTGCTGATGCAGATCAACAAGATCACCGACAACCGTGGCGTGGACGTTGTGTTCGACGGTCTCGGCGGTCCACAGATGTCGTTGCTTGGCGATGTGCTTGCGCCTCGTGGCAGCCTGGTGTTGTACGGGCTGCAAGGTGGCAACCAGACGCCGTTCCCGGCCTGCGCAGCGTTCCAGAAGAACATCCAGTTCTTTGTGCACTGCATCGGCAACTTCACTGGCAAGCCTGAGCTGGGCATCATCCAGGACCAGGTCGCACTGCAACGCGCCTTGCGCGACATCAACCAGATGACCGCCGACCGCGTGCTGCTGCCGCTCAAGACTCGGGTCTTCCCGTTTTCCGAGTTTGTAGAAGCACACCGTTACATGGACGAATGCCCATGCCGCGAACGGGTCGCCCTCCAGGTCGAACCTGCATAAGCCCTTGAAATAAGCCCCTTCTGCAAGAGTCCGTGCCCCCACGGACTCTTCTGTTTTCAGCCCCTGCCAAAATGAGACGTCCCATTGCGCTGTCAATGGGGCAGTTCAGCAACTGAACTGGTTTTTGCTCGCAATCTGTATCTTCTAATCATCATATAAGCCTTGATAATTGAATGATTACTTTCATCTCAAGGAATGAGTCATGGCTGGGTATCGGCTTGATACTTTTCAATACACACTGTTAATACATATCCGACCAATAGTTCGTCGTTGCGCAGATGCCAAAAAAACATGGGTGACTTCTTTCTCTATTTCTTGTGCTAATTGTCTGTGGGACGCTGTCGGACATTTCCTAGGATGTCGCTCGCAGCCGCAAGAGGCCGGCTCTACAGGGGTTGGCAGCCACCTACCCCTGGTGGGAGCAGGGGAGACTTCCAGTTATTTCAAATAATTACTAAAAGCTTAAGTGCTAGCATTTGGGCAATAGCGTCCAGTACTTCAATCGTGGCAAGCAACCCATTGCGCAATGCGTGTCGTTGTTGGCGCGATATCGAACTTACAAGCATCAGGTAAATAAAGATGACCAATATCCATGACCAAGCGATGAACTATGTCTATCAGCAAGTGTTGCAGCGATTGCTGAGTTTCTTCTCGCGCGCCGAACGCACGGCATTGCAGCTGATGATTCAGCGACTGGTGGTGGCCGCGGGGGGCATGGAGCATATTGGCGATTACAAGGTCCTGGCGATTCAGTCCGGGTCCCGCGACAGTTGTTACACCCTGGCGCTGCTGCGCGCCGCGCAGCTGAGTATCGCCGGCCGGGCGCCAGCGACATTCCAGTTGCGAGTGGCATCCTTGCGCTTGAACGACGCAAGCCCGACGGCCCTGGAAAACATCCATCGCAGCTACAGCGCCTTGTTCCTCTACGACGATCCTCGGGTCGAAGTGTTGATGGTTGATAACCGTGAAGTCCTGCCGTTCAACCACCTGGCGCCGATTTCCGAAGGCGGCCGTGAGTCGAATCGGCTCAATCTTTTGATGGTGGGCCATTGTCGCGCCTGGAATGGGCCGCTTGATCTGTGGGACGACGGGTATCTGGCTACCGGCGAGTTCTATGGGCAAATAGCTCGTTGGGACAGCGGTGTGGATGCATTGATCAGCAGCGACTCACCTCGTCAGCAGAAGCAGTTTCTCGACGGGTTGAAACGTGCTGCCGCCAAGGCGGGGCTCAAGACCTCGAATCACCATGAAACCGGCTACGAGACGCTTTTCGCGCTGCTCGATGAACTGGGCTGCGACTGCTACCGCGCTTTTTATGCTGAGCATGACCAGGTTGCGTGGCGTCCGGCCGAACAATTCGAGACCTGTCGTCGCGCCACGTACATCGACATTCACGACTTGTTGGTCAGCAACCTGGAAGAGCGTTGGCCACTGCTCACCGAGTTTCTAGGTTTTCAACCTGACGAACTGGCGGCCCAGCTCCGCGACAACGAGTACGTCAGCCTTTCTATCTCTGCACACATGCGGGGTTTGCAGTCGTGCTTCGTGCAGGGCCGCGGCTACGAGACGGGTGTCGCCGAATTCCTGCAACGGGCATTGGTGATGATGCGGCGCAAACAACTGGCGGAACGGTTGTGCGAACAAGCGGTAGAGGCGTTCGGCAATCCGGCGACGTTGGGCGAGCAGCGCGTGCTGGCAGCGGCCGAGGCTCAAAAAAACCTTGGCCTGAGCGAGGCTCAACTGGTGTGCCTGCTCTTTTCACCTTTCGTCGAGAATGGCGCGGCGCTTGAGCTTTTTCTGCGCCAGTGCCACCCCGGCATGCTCGTGGCGATGCCTGATTTGCACCGGGCAATGCAGGGCAATCCTGTGCCAGAGCAGGTTCTGCAATGGATGACCGACGTCAGCGGGTTGCCTGTCAGCTTGATCGGCAAGCTTTACCGCATGGGCCCGGTGTCTGCTGATGAGGGTAGGGGCGGCGCGCTGGAAATCGACGGCGCGAGTGTGCAAGCCGCAACCGACTATGACGACGACACGGCGGTGGCGGATGAATGGTCAGCGGGGCGCTGAAAGTGCGTGGCTTGACAGATTTCTTGACGATGCATGATGACGTTCATACGGCATTCGGCCCTCGCCCATGAAAGGGCCACGAGAAACTGACTTCGCGTATCAGGCGGTGTACCGATATCTGACTAACCTGATCAACGCACCGGTCAGTGACACGCGAGTCCGTCTGCCTTCGTTGCGACAGTTGGCGGAGCGTCTGAGCGTGTCTATCTCGACCATTCAGTACGCTTATTCGCTGCTGGAGAAGGAAGGGCGCGTTTATTCGGTGGCCAAGTCCGGCTATTACGCGTTACCGGTGTCCTCCATCAGCACGCTCAGCAGTGGCAACGACCTGCTCGAAACCGTTTATGTCAACGCCAGACGTCCCGGAATGCTGGTCTTGAGCGCCGATGAACCGGCGTTGTTGCAACCCCTCGACAGTCCGTTGTTACTGCTGGAACGAGAACTGCTGCGTCAGTATCCGCGTCAGCCGCAACCGACATCGCAACCTTGCGGCGAGCTGGAATTGCGCATTGCCCTGGCAGCGCGCTATACCACCTCGCCGCTGCGCTGCTGGCACGCCGACGATGTCTATATTGGCGCTGACCTGCGTGGCGTGCTGGAAATTCTGATCGCGGTGTTGAATCTCAAGGACGCCACGGTGTTGGTCGAGTCGCCGTGCGATTGGGCGATTCTGCGGTTGCTCCAGGCTGCGCAGGTGCGAGTGATCGAGCTGGCGGTGCAATCGAGCGGTGGCCTGGACGTCGAATGGCTCAAGGAGCTGCTGGAGACCGAGCCGGTGCGGCTGGTGATGGTTTCATCCGGGCTGAACATGCCGCGAGGCAGCCTGGCACCCGATGACAACCGACAAGTCGTCGCGCAGTTGCTGGAGCGACATGGCAGTTGGGTGTTGGAAAACGACTGCTACGGCGAACTCGGATTCGAACCGGACGGCCAGCGGTTTCGCGACTTGCTGGACCCTGATCGGCTGATCGTGTTTTCCACCTTCGAGAAAATCATCGGACCGGAGGCGCCATACGGCTATCTGCTGTCGCGGCATTTCAGTGCTGAACTGCAACGGTACTTTCTGCTCCGATCGTTCCGCTTGTCACCGATTCGCCAGAAAGCCATTGCCCGCCTGTACGGCAATGGACGTGTTGATCAGCACCTTCAGGTATTACGGCGGATGCTCAAGGACCGCAAAGTGCAGATGACGCAACTGTTGCAGGAGCGTCTGGGGGATGCCTTGCACTTTGTCGACCCTCAGGGCGGGGCGACCGTCTGGGTTCGTTCGCTGCGCCAGGTCGATGTGCGTCGGGTGTTCCAGCGCCTGCTCAAGCACCAGGTGGTGATCGCACCGGGAGAGCTGTTCAGTCTCCAGGGCTTGCATGCGCAACACTTGCGCCTGAGTCACACCTTCGGCGGTGATCACGACCTTGGCGCGGCAATGGGCTTGTTAGGGGACGCCTTGCGTCTGGAATCGATCGATTGAACGGGGGGCACCCACCCTGCGTGACGCTCATGGATCGATCCCATCGCGCTACGGTCAAACTGCCAGTAAACTGCGTTCCTATTCCTGAACCACTCTACTTCAGAGGTTTTGCATGACACTCAGTCCTTTTGCGGGCAAACCGGCACCGGTAGAACTGTTGGTCGACATCCCGCGACTGGTAACGGCCTATTACACCGGTCGGCCCGATGCCGCCATTTCGACCCAGCGCGTAGCGTTTGGCACATCCGGGCACCGAGGCAGCTCGTTCGACTTGAGTTTCAACGAATGGCATGTTCTGGCGATCAGCCAGGCAATCTGCCTGTACCGCGAAGCCCAAGGCATTGACGGTCCGCTGTTCGTCGGCATCGACACCCACGCGTTGTCCACCCCGGCCGGCGCCAGTGCCCTTGAAGTACTGGCCGCCAACGGCGTGACGGTAATGATCGCCGAAGGTGACGAATACACCCCGACACCGGCCATTTCCCACGCCATTCTCTGCTACAACCGCGGACGCACGTCGGGCCTGGCGGACGGCATCGTCATCACGCCGTCGCACAATCCGCCGCAAAGCGGTGGCTACAAATACAACCCTACCAATGGTGGCCCGGCCGATACCCACATCACCAAGTGGATCGAAGCCAAGGCCAACGAACTGCTGAGCAACAAGCTCGCCGGCGTCAAGCGCATCAGCTACGAGCAGGCGCTGAAGGCCAGCACGACCCATCGTCACGACTACCTCAATACCTATGTTGCCGACCTGATCAACGTGATCGACTTCGACGCCATCCGTGATGCCAAACTGCGTCTGGGTGTCGATCCGCTGGGCGGAGCAGGGGTGCGCTACTGGTCGGCGATTGCCGAGCATTACCGTCTGGATCTGGAAGTGGTCAACAAACAGGTCGATCCGACCTTCCGCTTCATGACGGTCGACTGGGATGGTCAGATCCGTATGGACCCATCGTCCACTCACGCCATGCAGGGCCTTATCGGTCTGAAAGAGCGTTTCGACGTAGCTTTCGCGTGCGATCCGGACCACGATCGCCATGGCATCGTGACCCCGTCCGGTGGTTTGCTCGCGCCGAACAACTACCTTGCCGTATCGATCGATTACCTGTTCCAGAACCGTCCGCAGTGGCGCGCCGATGCGGCCGTGGGTAAAACCGTGGTCAGCAGCGGCTTGATCGATCGTGTGGCAAAACGTCTGGGGCGTCGCCTGTACGAAGTGCCGGTCGGCTTCAAGTGGTTTGCTGACGGCCTGTTCGACGGTTCTCTGGGCTTTGGCGGCGAAGAAAGCGCCGGCGCTTCGTTCCTGCGCAAGGATGGCAGCGTCTGGTGCACCGACAAGGACGGCTTGATCCCGGCACTGCTGGCCGCAGAAATGACCGCCCGCACCGGCCGCGACCCAAGTCAGGCCTATCGCGCCTTGACCGACGAACTGGGCGAACCGTTCTCGGTGCGCGTCGATGCCAAGGCCAACCCTGAGCAGAAGACCCTGCTGAGCAAATTGTCGCCGGACCAGGTCACTTCGACCCAGCTGGCGGGCGAAGCAATCCAGAGCATCCTCAGTCACGCACCGGGTAATGACCAGGCGATCGGTGGTCTGAAAGTCATGACCGAGAACGGCTGGTTCGCGGCGCGTCCGTCGGGCACCGAAGACATCTACAAGATCTACGCTGAAAGCTTCGTCAGTGACGAACACCTCAAACAATTGGTGGCAGAAGCGCAAACACTGGTGGACGGCGCAATCTCTGCGAAGTAATCCAGAATGTAAAAAGGGGCGGCCATGACGGTCGCCCCTTTTTTTGTCCCGCGTTTACCCGATCAAGCCAGGTCCACCAGGACGATTTCACTGTCTTCGATGGCGGTCACCTGCAACACTTGCTCATCGGCAACCGCAATGCCGTCTCGAGCTTGTGCACGCAAGCCATTGACTTCAATGATGCCGGTGGCTGGTACCAGATAGGCTCGACGGCCATTGTCCAGGCGATACTCGGCGGATTCACCGGCCTTCAGGTTCGCGGCCACCAATCGCGCATCGGCTCGAATCAGCAGGCTTTGATCGTCGCCGGCCTTACCGCTCGCCAGCGTTACGAAACCCTCGCGCTGGCCTTTTGGAAAGGGCTTGGCGCCCCAGGACGGTGCCAAACCGGTTTCGTTCGGGATGATCCAGATCTGGAAGATCCTGGTCTCCGTGGCTTCCAGGTTGTATTCACTGTGGGCGATCCCGGTGCCGGCGCTCATGACCTGAACGTCGCCCGCTTCGGTACGACCCTTGTTGCCCAGGTTGTCTTCGTGAGTGATTGCGCCTTCACGGACGTAAGTGATGATTTCCATGTCTCGGTGCGGGTGTTTCGGGAACCCGGTGCCAGAGGCAATCACGTCGTCGTTCCACACCCGCAGATTGCCCCAGTTCATGCGTTTCGGGTCATGGTACTCGGCGAACGAAAAGTGGTGATGAGCATCCAACCAGCCATGGTTGGCGCCGCCCAGGGATTTGAAGGGTCTGAGTTCAAGCATGATCGTCTCCTGAAAAGGTTCGTCATGGTGCAGAGCTACTGAGCCATGAAACGCGAACCGGTGGTTGATGGGGAGCATCATCTATCAGGCATTGATCGATAAAAAGCGTAAAAAATGCCTCAATACAATCGAATAATTTGATACAAAATCACCTCGAAAGATTCTCATCCAACCTTCACTTCATCGCATAAGCCAATGACCTGTAAGCATTTCACTAGAACTGAACGGCAAATGCAGACACCATAGCCCTCAACAGCCTCACACCCTGGAGTCAGCCCGCGTGCCGCAACACACCCCCGATCTTCCTCCTGAACTTCGTCCCCTGGCCGAGATGCCGCTGCTCAAGCGTCTGGCCGCCCGGTTCTTTGGTCATGGCCTGACGCGTCTGCGCGCACAACACCGGGCATCCTGGCTGCACGGCCAGGCCGACGGCTTTCGCAGCGGGCACAGTGCCGGCGTGGATTACGGCTATAAGGAAGGCAAACTTGAAGGGTTGGAGGAAGGCCGGCAGGTATTGTTGATCCGCGACTCGCGCTCGACTGAACACCGGCCACCCAACGTTGACGAGAATCTGTTCGACGATTGGCGTCTGCCATTGAGCGCTGAGTTGAAGAAGCGCATGAAGACGGATGTCGCTCGACTGCTGCCACCGCACGCCCAGCCCAGCGCCGCGCAGTGGAAAATGATCTTCAGCGACACGCCGTCGACCTCGGTGATTGCCGGCGCGGGTGCCGGTAAGTCGACCACGTTGGTGTTGCGTATTTTGCTGCTGACCCATTATCTGGGGTTCGAGTTGAGTTCGATGACGGTGGTGACCTTTACCCGTGAATCGCGCAAAGACTTCATCAACAAACTGATCGAGCTGTTTGCACTCTGGGGCCGGTCGCTCAGTTTCAAAGAGGCGCGCGATCTGGTGCGCACCTTCCATTCGAGAATCCTGCCGATGGTTCGCAGTCTGCCGGGTTTCGAGCGGATGCAAGCCTTCGAAAACCTCAGTCACCGTGCGCAAAGCGGCGATGAGGAGGTCGACAGCAATCCTTTCGACCTGCGCATCAACGACGCCCAGCGCCAACAACTCAACGCTTGTTATCACAGCCTGCACACCCGTGATGAGCGCTTTCGCGAATTGATCAAGCCATTGTCCCGTCATGCGCTGCAACTCAAGGAGCTGGAGCGCGATCACCCGGACGTGCAGAAACGCATGGCCGTGACCGAACTGGCCGCCAAGCGTGATGAAGAACTCTGCGACGCTATCGAAGATTTGTGGTTTCGCGCGGGTGCCTGGCCAATCAAAGGCATCGAGCCGAAGCGCCACACATTCGATATCAACGGCTCGACATTTCATTGTCATGGCTATATTCCGAGCCTGGACGCTTGGGTGGTGCTGGGATTCGATCCCCGGGAAAACCCGCAGGTCAGCCGCCCCAATGCCAAATTGAGCGTGCGCGCGGAATGGGCTGTAAAACGCACCCTGTTTCAAGCTTTCTGTCGTAAACCATTGATATGGCTTGATAGTTACGAGTCATCAAAGCGTGTATTGGCGTCTCTTGGAGGCGATGCCAGTGCCGGGCCGGGCTTCGATTACAAGGTCAAGGGCGAGCTCAGCTCTGCACCGTTACTGGACTGTTTTGTCGCTGCCGCCGGATTTATCGAGAATCTTGGCCTGGATGTACCCAATGCCGTGGGCCAGATGAGTTTTGCCAAGGACGACCCCGACCGGTTTTTCTTCGAGGCCTTGAGCCTGTACTGGCGAGCGCTGGAAGATCATCTGCTCGATCAGAAGCCACCGGTGATGACCTATAACCGGATGTTCGCCTTGTTCAGTGAACATTCGCCGGAAAACCTGAAGCTGCTGAGCGATGAGCTGCTCAGGCCGATGTCGCACCTGATGATCGACGAGTTTCAGGACGTATCGCCGCAGATCGTTTCCTGGATTCGCGCGAGCCTGGCGGAAGTCCGCAGTCGGGGGCCGGCCATGCACGTGGGGCGCGGCGCACAACGTTCGTCGTTGCTCTGTGTCGGCGATGACTGGCAATCCATCTACGGCTGGCGGGGCAGTTCGCCGACGTACTTCATGGAATTCAACAAGGAATTCCCTTCACCCAGCACGACCAAAGTCATGCTGAGCGACAACTACCGCAGTCACCAGCACATCATCGATGCTGCCGAACATATCGTTCGTGCGGCGCCGGCGATTGCGGGCAAGAAGGCCAAGGCCAGTGGCGAGCCGAAGGCATTACTGCCGGTTAACGTTCTCGATCGTGACGATCAAGGCATGGCCAAACGCCTGATGGAGCATTACAAAAAGGGCGATTCAATCTTGATGCTTTATCGAAAAAGCAGCGATAAGTTATTGATAGAAGAGCATATTCAGTCTGTAGTTAATGTGGATTCTAGCTTGCCGTATGAAGCGCGAAGGCTCAAGCAACTGACTTATCACAGCGCCAAGGGACTTCAGGCCGACGCCGTGTTCCTGCTGGGTGATTGTCAGCACCTGACCAGTTCACCGTACAAGAACCAGGTCTACCGCATGGCAGGTCTGGGTAAGTCAGGCGACAGCGAAGCGTACGACAGCGCACAGAAAGACGAGATCCTGCGACTGGCTTACGTCGGCATCACTCGGGCGGTGAGTCATTGCTATTGGTATGTCGATGGGCAAGACACCCAGGCGGCCAACCTGCCTAAAGCGTCCGATCGGATCGGCAAGGGCAAGGCGTTCTTTGCCGACCACCGACAGGGCAAGACATCGGCGTGAACCGTAAAAAATCGTCGCGCACAAAAAAGCCCACTCAACGTGGGCTTGTTGTTGAAGGTACAGCCTTCAGGCATAGCTCCTGAGGGCGGCTGGCGGAATGAAAGCCTCAAGCTCGTCTTCCACCGCTTCGATTATTCGTTCTACATCCGCAGCATTCATTACTGTCGCGCAAGGAATTCCGGCGATGGCGATCATGGTCTCGCCACTGGCACGGTCAAATAGACGGGCAATCATGCTGCCCGGCGCATCCATGCTCGCCTCGAAACCCATGGGATGAAAATGCCAGCGCATCAGCTGGCAGGCGTTTGGAAAGGTGACTTTGCTGAACCCTCTATTCATATATAGCCCGCCTTATTCATCGAGCGCTTCCTTTAGCTCATGTTAGGAGGGAAGAACCTTCAATGGCTCAACCGGTGACTGCCTTTAAAAGTAGCAGCCAAATGTGAAAACAATGTGGTTTTTTCAGGCCGTTTAGCGATTGGTTCAGTTTTTTTGATGCAGGTCATGGAAATGGTCGGTGTTCCGCCGTTGGCCACCACTGGTTGGTCATTGAAGCTGAGACGGAATTTCGGCAAGCTCGGCTTTTTCTCGCCGAGTCCTTTATGCACGCCGATGATGATGGTCCGCTGCAAAACCAGGCCACGGGCGACACGGTGATGCGTTATCACTTGCGCTGGAAACACCGGGACCTGGACGGGGTGATGGCGCTCTATCATCCAGAGATCCAGTACAGCGATTTTTTCCAGAACCGTGTGATGGGGCTGTCCGAATTACGTGAATACGTGCGCAGCAGCATGCCCCGCGATCCCGATGAGGCCCTGGAGCACTCGGACCGTATTCGTCTGGACGGCAACACGGCGTTCATTCAGTACCGTATAACCCTGCGCGGCGGTGAAGGCCTGGTGTCGTTTCGGGCCAGCGAGGCGATTACCGTACGTGACGGACTGATCTGGCGGGTCAACGAATACGCCTCGCTGGTGCATGAACAGCCCTCCAGCAAAGCCGCCAGCAGCCAACGCCCGGCGGTCAGTCGGCTCGGGCTGTCGGCACGCCAGCTGAGTTTCATGGCTGAAGACTTGCAGCAATATTTTCAGCGCCAACAACCTTATCTCGATCCCGAACTCGACCTGCAACGGGTGGCGAAGGAGTGCGGGTACAGCCGCAATCAGATTTCCTATCTGCTGAATCAGGTGCTTGGCCAGAGCTTCTACCGATACGTCAACCAGGCGCGCCTGCAGCATTTGCTCACGGCACTGGATAACGCCACGCCGCCACTGCGTATCGACGAACTGGCGTTTGCCGCCGGGTTCAATTCGTTGTCGGCGTTTTACAGCTGCTTCCGTCAGCACACCGGCCAGTCGCCCAAGGCCTACGTAAAACAAATTTCTTTGCGTGCACGCGCGCAAGACAGCCTCTGAGTCCACGCACTAGGATCGACGCCATCGAAGTTTGAGTGGCGGAGTCTTGCATGTCGGCGTGGCGCACTATCAGTTTGTGGATGGATCAACTCGACGAGCCATTATTGGCGCGTCCGGCGCTGGAACAGGATCTGGACGTCGACGTCGCCATCATTGGCGCCGGATACACCGGCCTCTGGACCGCGTACTACCTCAAACGCCAGGCGCCCGACCTGAGCATTGCCATCGTTGAAGCGCAAACCGCCGGTTTTGGCGCCTCGGGGCGTAACGGCGGCTGGCTGATGGGCAATGTGCTGGGCGAAGACCGCTTGCTCGCCGACTTGTCGCCCGAACAGCGTCGGGCTTCTTTCGATTTGCTGCACGGCATTCCGGATGAAGTCGGGATCATCCTTGAGCGTGAAGACATCAGCTGCGATTACCGCAAAGGCGGGGCGTTGTATTGCGCTGCCCGCTATCCGGAACAGGAAGCCAGCCTTCGGCACTATCTCGACACGCTCTATCGCCAGGGATTGACCGAAAGCGATTACCGCTGGCTAAACCCCGAGCAGTTGGCGCAACAGATCAGAGTCGCCAAACCTTATGGCGGTATCTATGCACCGCACGTTGCGACCCTTCACCCGGCAAAGTTGGTGCGAGGTCTGGCTCGGACGGTGGAGAAAATGGGCGTCAGGATTTACGAGAACAGCCCGGTCACCCAATGGCAATCGGGTGGCCTGCACACGGCGAAAGCCTCGGTTCGCAGCCGTTGGATCGTGCCGGCGGTTGAAGGTTACTCAGTCACCTTGCCACCGTTGGGACGTTATCAGTTGCCGGTGCAAAGCTTGATAGTGGCCACCGAGCCGTTATCCGCTGCCACGTGGGATGAAATCGGCCTGAGTCGCGGCCAGGCCTTCAGCGAAAGCAGTCGCCAGGTCACTTACGGTCAGCGCACGGCTGACAACCGGTTGGTGTTCGGCGCCCGGGGCGGTTATCAGTTTGCTGCCAAGTTGCGCCATGACTTCGACTTGACCACCAGCGAAGTAGAGCTGCGGCGTTATCTGTTTGGCGAACTCTTCCCGCAGCTCAAGAACGTGCAGATTACCCATGCCTGGGGCGGCAATCTGGGAATGTCCCGGCGTTTCAAGCCGCACATGCTGTGCGATCAGGCCAGCGGCATCGCCTTGTCGGGAGGCTATGGCGGGGAGGGCGTCGGTGCCAGCAACCTGGGTGGCCGGACGCTGGCCGACCTGATTCTGCAGCGCGACACCGAGCTGGTTCGCCAGCCGTGGGTCATCCAGGGAGGGCTCGACGCGCTCCGGGCCTGGGAGCCGGAGCCCTGCCGCTGGCTTGGTTACAACGCGATCATCCGCAGCTTCGTCCATGAAGACCAGACCCTGGCCAACCCGGCCACCGCACCCTGGCGTCGCAAACTGGCCACCGGTATTGCCGGCTTCATGGAAGGTTTCATGCAGTAAATGGTGCGTTCTTCATCTACAGGCTCAATCGACAGGTACTCCCATGAGCATCACGCAATTCAAGCACACCGCAACCCTGGAGCTGGAAGCGTCGAATCCGGTCGCCGTACCACTGGGCTTGCCCGTGGCAGTGGCCTCGACTTCCAGCGTTGAACGCGACGATGGCGTCGAAACCGGCGTCTGGGAATGCACGCCCGGCCGCTGGCGACGGCAGATCGTCGCCCAGGAGTTCTGTCACTTCATCCAGGGGCGCTGCACATTTACCCCCGATGACGGTGAAACCCTGCACATAGAAGCCGGCGATGCACTGATGTTGCCAGCCAACAGCCTCGGTATCTGGGATATCCAGGAAACCGTGCGCAAGACCTACGTTTTGATTTTTTGATCCTCTGATTGCCTGCCAACAACAAACCCATCAGGAATCGACTCATGATCCGAAAGACACTGACTCTGGCTCCCCTCGCGCTTTTCGCGACCCTCGGCCACGCGGCCGAAACCGTCAAGATCTACAACTGGTCGGAATACATCGCCCCGGACACCACCAAAAACTTCCAGAAAGAAACCGGCATCGCGTTCAGCTACGACGTCTTCGACAGCAATGAAACCCTCGATGGCAAATTGATGACCGGCAAATCCGGCTACGACGTGGTGTTTCCGTCGAACCACTTCATGGCGCGGCAGATTCAAGGCGTGGCGCTGAAGAAGCTCGACAAGAGCCAACTGCCGAACTGGAAAAATCTCAACCCGGCGCTGCTCAAGGCCTTGCAAACCAACGATCCGGGCAATGAACACGGCTTCCCGTACCTCTGGGGCAGCACCGGCATCGGTTACAACATCGCCAAGGTCAAGGCCGTGTTGGGTGATAACGCGCCAGTGGACTCCTGGGACCTGATTTTCAAACCCGAAAACATGCAAAAGCTGCAGAAGTGCGGCGTGGCCATCCTCGATAACGGGCCCGAACTGTTGCCGGCGGCCCTGAACTACCTGGGCCTGCCGCATCACAGCAAAAACCCGGAAGACTACAAAAAGGCTGAAGCGCTGCTGATGAAAGTCCGCCCGTATGTCAGCTACTTCCACTCGTCCAAGTACACCAGCGACCTGGCTAACGGCGACATCTGCGTGGCCGTCGGCTTCTCCGGTGACATTCTGCAAGCTGAAAACCGCGCGAAAGAAGCCAGGAACGGCGTCGACATCGGCTATTCGATTCCCAAGGAAGGCGCCGCGATCTGGTTCGACATGGTCGCCATGCCGGTAGACGCCCCGGACGAAAAGGCCGGTTATGCCTTCATGAACTACCTGCTGCGCCCGGACGTCATGGCCAGCATCAGCAACTACGTGCACTACGCCAACGGTAACGAACAGGCCGACAGCCTGATCGACCCGGCGATCAAGAATGACACCAAGGTCTACCCGAGCCCGGACATGATGGGGAAATTGTTTGCGCTGGAGGCGATGCCGCTGAACATTGACCGGGTTCGTACGCGGGTCTGGAACAAGATTCGAACCGGGAGCTGAGGGATTAGAGATGTTCAGAACGCAAGCGTTAGCTTTCGTTCGTGGAAGCCGAGCTGCCTGATATCACGAAAAAGTATAACTAACTGTCATTTATGACAGTCACAAAGCTCTCGTGCGATTGGTTCAATGCTTTGACGGCTGATGGCCGTCAGGGAGGACTGATTTTTAATCGAGGATTTGTTATGTCTACGCAAACGGATGTCATGAAGGGGACGGTCACCGAAGAGGGTGCCGAAGAGATCGAATATCTGGCTACGCACGTGGGTAGGGCAGAACCGCAAGGCCAACTCCATGTTTGGGGAATAATGGTTGACGGGGAGCAAGGAGAGGTGCCAGGGGCCGGCAAATCAATTAGTTTTACTCTTGATAACAATGACTTACCTGGCGGCACATACGATGTGAACAGCCGTGAGGTAGTAAGCGCATCCTACATCATTCAACCTTTTGGTCCCGTTTTTGAAGCAGAGAAGGGGTTCATCGAGATTGAGAGGCACACTGGCGAACCACTTCGCATTAACGGGCGCATGGCGTTCCGCGCGAGAGCCAAGAACGGCAGGTACGTTGATGTCAATGTGGTGTATGCGATAGAAGGCATCGATGTGCCGCCTGGACGCAAAAAGCTTCAGGATTGATCTATCAGTGGAGAGCGGCGGGATTTATCTGGTCGGTAATTCCTTCCGCGACCTTGTTACACGCAGTACTCACCAAACGTTTAATTGATTGATGGCAATGCGCTGGCACTCATATTAATAAGTTCAGCAAAGTGAGACCCCATCGACAAAAAGCAACTTACCTCTATTTAATAATTAAATATCAAATTGTCAGACAATTTGCGCAAACCGCCATCTAACAAACAATATTTCGACAGCACAGGCATTGTTTCCGGGTACTTGCAGGAACAACTCAATTTGACGTCAAAAAAAATGTAGACGTTTGATTTCAAATTGTGTCAGTTTTCTTTCGCCTTCATTGGGCGAGTGATAGGACGATCTCGCCAGAGATCGTTGCTGTCTGACAAAAAAACTGTTCCATAGCTAAACAAGGAAGTGTGTTTATGTCGAAAGTAAAAGACAACGCTATTGATACCGCCGCACAGGCGTTCCAGCCACTGCAAGCATTGGCTGCATCCAGTTCTGCGTTCAACCAGATCAATAGCTTCAGCCATCAGTATGATCGGGGCGGTAACCTCACGGTCAATGGCAAACCCTCCTTCTCCGTCGACCAGGCAGCGACCCAGTTGCTGCGCGATGGTGCTGCCTACCAGGACAAGGACGGCAGCGGCAAAATCGAACTCACCTACACGTTCCTGACCTCTGCGTCGTCGAGCACCATGAACAAGCACGGGATTACCGGGTTCAGCCAGTTCAGCGCTCAGCAGAAAGGCCAGGCCGTTCTGGCCATGCAATCCTGGGCCGACGTGGCCAATGTCACGTTCACCGACAAGGCCACGGGTGGCGACGGTCACATGACCTTCGGCAACTACAGCGGCGGCCAGGATGGCGCGGCGGCCTTCGCCTATCTGCCTGGTACGGGCGCAGGTTACGACGGTACTTCCTGGTACCTGACCAACAGCAGCTACACGCCAAACAAAACGCCGGACCTGAACAATTACGGCCGACAAACCCTGACCCACGAAATCGGTCACACCCTGGGCCTTGCCCATCCTGGCGACTACAACGCCGGCGAGGGTGCTCCGACCTACAACGACGCGTCCTACGGGCAAGACACCCGCGGTTACAGCGTCATGAGCTACTGGAGTGAAAGCAATACCAGCCAGAACTTCAGCAAGGGCGGCGTCGAAGCTTATTCGTCCGGTCCGCTGATGGACGATATCGCGGCCATCCAAAAGCTCTACGGCGCCAACACCACCACCCGCACCGGTGACACCACTTACGGCTTCAACTCCAACGCCGGGCGCGACTTCCTGAGCGCGACTTCGTCGTCGGACAAGGTTGTGTTTTCGGTATGGGATGCGGGCGGCAAGGACACCCTGGACTTCTCCGGTTTTACCCAAAACCAGAAGATCAACCTCAATGAGGCCTCGTTCTCCGACGTTGGCGGCATGGTGGGTAACGTGTCCATCGCCAAGGGCGTCACCGTCGAGAACGCTATCGGCGGTTCGGGCAGCGACCTGCTGATCGGCAACAGCGTGTCCAACGAACTGAAGGGCGGTGCCGGCAACGACATCCTCTTCGGCGCGGGCGGCGCGGACAAACTGTGGGGTGGCGCCGGTTCGGACACCTTCGTATTCGCCGCCAGCAGCGATTCCAAACCCGGTGCTATCGACCAGATCCTCGATTTTGTCAGCGGCCTGGACAAGATCGACCTGACCGGCATCACCAACGGCGCTGGCCTGCATTTCGTGAACTCGTTCACCGGTGCGGCAGGCGATGCGGTGTTGACCTCTTCGGGCGGCAACAGCCTGTTGTCGGTGGACTTCTCCGGGCATGGGGTGGCTGATTTCCTGGTCAGCACCGTGGGCCAGGCGGCTTACTCCGACATCGCTGCGTGATGTGAGGTGAAAAGGAGGGCGGCGCAGACGCGCTGCTCTCTGCCCCTTGATTGGAGTAAAGCGCCTTATGATCCATAACCGCTTCACCTGCAGAACAACCGCGTGGCTATTGGCGACGTTCATGATGATTTTTGGAGATGTAGCCATGGCGAGCAGCCTGAAATTAGCAGACCCCTCGGAACTGGCCGGCAAATGGCAGGCGACCCTGATCGCCAAAGATGACTCGCCAGAGTCCCAGGCGTTGCAGGACAAACCGTCCAACGTCTGTGTCATCGACTTTCAACCGAAACAGACACTGGGCGAGGGCGCCGATTGTCTCAGCGCCTGGCTGGACGGTGAATCTGCGATTGGCTGGTTCCCTGAGCCGGATGGCCTGGCGATCACCGGCAAAGAAGGTTCGAAGATTCTATTTCTCAGCCGCCAACGCGACGGATCGTATAAAGCCACCTTGAAATCCGATCTGGTCATAACACTTGTGCGCCAGGTGCAATAACACGATTCGAATAGAGCGCTAGTCATTGCCGGCATAAGCACAACACAACTAGTGGAAGCGCTCTGTCGCCCACGAAAAGTTGTTATTAGTTTGTAAGCGCTATCGCAAGGCCTATATCCGCCCCTGCGCGGACAGTTAATGGAAACTTCGCCAGAAAAGGGCGGGGAATAACACCTCAGGAATAACCCATGAAGATGGCAAAGAGCCCGGCCACCGCACCTTTATTCAAAGCGCTGGGCGACTACAAGAGCATCCTGGTCAGCGTCGGTTGTTTTACCGCGTTAATTAACGTGCTGATGCTGGTCCCGTCGATTTACATGCTTCAGGTCTACGACCGTGTGCTGTCTTCGCAAAATGAAACCACCCTGGCGATGCTGTCGTTGATGGTGGTCGGGTTCTTTGCCTTCATCGGTTTGCTTGAGATCGTGCGCAGCTTCATCGTGATCCGCATCGGCAGCCAACTGGAGCGCCGCTTCAACCTGCGGGTCTATCAGGCCGCATTCGAGCGCAACCTGTTTCGGGGCGAGGGCAACGCCGGGCAAGCGTTGGGGGACCTGACGCAAATTCGCCAATTCGTCACCGGCCCTGCGCTGTTTGCCTTCTTCGATGCGCCGTGGTTTCCGGTCTATCTGTTCGTGATCTACCTGTTCAATGTCTGGCTCGGCGTGTTTGCGACGGTGGGCACGGTGCTGTTGATCGGCCTGGCTTGCCTCAACGAGACAATGACCAAAAAGCCCTTGGGCGAAGCCGCAGGGTTTTCCCAGAAATCCAGCCAACTGGCCACCAGTCACCTGCACAACGCCGAAACCATTCAGGCCATGGGCATGCTCGGGGTATTGCGTACACGTTGGTTCCAGGTCCATTCACGTTTCCTCGGCTTGCAGAACCAGGCCAGCGACACCGGTGCCGTCATCAGCTCCCTGAGCAAAACCCTGCGCCTGTGCCTGCAATCGTTGGTGCTGGGGCTGGGTGCATTGCTGGTGATCAAGGGGGATATGACGGCCGGGATGATGATCGCCGGCTCCATCCTGATGGGCCGCGTCCTGAGCCCCATCGACCAATTGATCGCCGTGTGGAAGCAGTGGAGCGGCGCCAAGCTCGCTTACCGTCGTCTTGATTCGTTGCTGCAAGCCTTTCCACCCAGTGATGAAGCCATGGCGCTGCCGGCGCCGAAGGGTCAGATCAGCTTCGAGCAGGTCAGTGCCGCGCCGCCGGGGCAACGGGCCGCCACGCTGCATTTGGTCAATTTCAGCCTCGGTGCCGGGGAAGTGCTCGGGGTGCTCGGGGCCTCCGGTTCTGGCAAATCGACATTGGCCCGGGTGCTGGTCGGCGTCTGGCCGACGCTGGGCGGGACGGTGCGGCTCGACGGCGCGGACATTCATCGCTGGAACCGCGACGATCTTGGTCCCTACATCGGTTATCTGCCGCAAGACATCGAGCTGTTCAGCGGCAGCATCGCTGAAAACATCGCCCGGTTCAGCGAGGCGGACCCGCAAAAAATCGTTGAAGCCGCGCAGCAGGCCGGCGTTCACGAACTGATTCTGCGCATGCCGCAAGGCTACGACACCGTGCTCGGCGAGGACGGCAGCGGTTTGTCCGGGGGGCAGAAGCAGCGTGTGGCACTGGCGCGGGCGTTGTACGGCAACCCGCGCCTGGTGGTGCTGGATGAACCCAATTCCAACCTCGACACCGTGGGCGAAGCCGCATTGGCCAGCGCCATTGCGCAAATGAAAACCCAAGGCACCAGCGTGATTCTGGTGACCCATCGCTCCTCGGCACTGGCCCAGGCCGACAAACTGCTGGTGCTCAACGAGGGGCGCCTGCAAGCCTTCGGCGCAAGCCAGGACGTGCTCAAGGCACTCGCGGCCAATCAGGAGCAGCAGCGGGAAAAAACCGCGCCAGCACCGGGCGGGCTCAGCATGAGCCGGCAGTATCAGCCCTCGACAAGGAATTCGGGCGTATGAGCAACATCAGCGAAGCCACCATGGAACACGACTACATCGCAGAACGCCCTGAGCGCGACGCGCGTTTCTTCGTCCGCATGGGCTGGATTCTGGCGATCGTCGGCGCCGGCAGTTTCTTCACCTGGGCCAGTCTTGCGCCGCTTGACCAAGGCATTCCCGTGCAAGGCACGGTCGTAGTGTCGGGCAAGCGCAAAGCCGTGCAATCGATGAGCAGTGGCGTGGTCAGCCAGATTCTGGTGCGCGAGGGTCAAGTGGTGAAGCAGGGCCAGCCATTGTTCCAGCTCGACCAGACTCAAGTCGCGGCTGACGTGCAATCGCTGCAAGCGCAATACCGCATGGCCTGGGCCAGTCTGGCGCGGTGGCAGAGTGAACGGGACAACCTCAAACAGGTGAGTTTCCCCGCTGAACTGAGCAACAATCCTGACCCGCGCCTGGCCTTGGTGCTGGAAGGTCAACGGCAGTTGTTCAGCAGCCGCCGTGAAGCGTTTTCCCGCGAACAGGCTGCCTTGCGCGCCAGTATTGAAGGCGCCAGTGCACAACTGGCCGGCATGCGCCGCGCCCGCACGGACTTGACTGCCCAGGCCAGTTCTCTGCAACAACAGCTGAGCAACCTTCAGCCCCTGGCGGATAACGGTTACATCCCGCGTAATCGGTTGATGGAGTACCAGCGTCAGCTGTCACAGGTTCAGCAACAATTGGCGGAAAACAGCGGCGACAGCGGCCGTGTCGAACAGGGCATCCTCGAATCGCGGCTGAAACTGCAACAGCACATCGAGGAATACCAGAAAGAGGTCCGCACCCAACTGGCCGATGCGCAATTGAAAAGCGTGACGCTGGAAGAGCAACTGACTTCCGCCGGGTTCGATCTGCAACACAGCGAGATCATCGCCACCGCCGATGGCATTGCGGTCAACCTCGGTGTTCACACCGTCGGCGCGGTGGTGCGTCAGGGCGAAACCCTGCTGGAGATCGTGCCTCAGGGGACGAGTCTGGAGGTGGAAGGGCACCTGCCGATCAACCTGGTCGACAAGGTCGGCACGCACTTGCCGGTGGACATCTTGTTCACCGCGTTCAACCAGAGCCGCACGCCGCGGGTGCCCGGCGAAGTCAGCCTGATCTCCGCCGACCAGATGATCGACGAGAAAACCGGTGCGCCGTATTACGTCCTGCGCAGCAGCGTCAGTAATCAGGCCATGGAAAAACTCAACGGTCTGGTGATCAAGCCTGGCATGCCGGCGGAAATGTTCGTGCGCACCGGTGAACGTTCGCTCCTCAACTATTTGTTCAAACCGCTGCTCGACCGGGCAGGTTCCGCGTTGACTGAGGAATAAGGATGTTCCGCTGTATGAATAAGCTTTCCATGCTCGCAGCGACCCTGGCGTTGCTGACCTGCAACAGTGTGCTGGCGATGGGACCGTTCGACATCTACGAACAAGCATTGCGCAATGATCCGGTGTTTCTCGGCGCCATCAAGGAACGCGATGCCGGCCTTGAAAACCGCGCCATCGGCCGCGCCGGGCTGTTGCCCAGGATCGGTTACAACTACAACAAGGGGCGCAACTCCTCCAAGGCCACCGCGCTCAATGAGCGCGGGCAGAACCGCACCGATGATCGCAACTACAGCAGTTACGGCTCGACCCTGACGCTGCAACAACCGCTGCTCGACTACGAGGCTTACGCGTCGTACCGCAAAGGTGTGGCGCAATCGCTGTTTGCCGACGAAGCCTTTCGCGGCAAGAGCCAGGAATTGCTGGTTCGGGTACTGGAGCATTACACCCAGGCGCTGTTCGCTCAGGATCAGATCGACATCGCGCAAGCCAAGAAAAAGGCTTTCGAGCAACAGTTCCAGCAGAACGAGCACATGTTCCGGCAGGGCGAGGGCACGCGGACCGACATCCTTGAGGCCGAGTCCCGCTATGAACTGGCCACGGCCGAGGAAATCGAAGCCCGTGATGAGCAGGACGCGTCGTTACGAGAACTGGGCGCGCTGATTGGCGTGCCGGCGATCAACATCGGGGATTTGGCGCCGCTGGATCAGAGTTTCCAGACCTTCACTCTGCAGCCGGCCAATTACGACACCTGGCATGAGATGGCCGTGGCCAACAACCCGAACCTGGCTTCGCAACGCCATGCCGTGGAAGTCGCGCGTTATGAAGTCGAACGCAACCGCGCCGGGCACCTGCCCAAAGTTAGCGCCTACGCCTCGATGCGCCAGAACGAGTCGGAAAGCGGCAACACCTACAACCAGCGTTACGACACCAACACCATCGGGATTGAAGTCAGCGTGCCGTTGTACGCCGGCGGCGGGGTCTCGGCCTCGACTCGCCAGGCCAGCCGCACCATGGAGCAGGCCGAGTACGAACTGGACGGCAAGACCCGGCAAACGTTGATTGAACTGCGTCGCCAGTTCAGCGCCTGCCTGTCGGGCGTGAACAAGTTGCGCGCTTATCAGAAAGCCCTGACGTCTGCCGAAGCGCTGGTGGTTTCGACCAAGCAAAGCATTTTGGGCGGTGAGCGCGTCAACCTCGATGCATTGAATGCAGAACAACAACTATTTACCACCCGCCGCGATCTGGCACAGGCACGCTACGACTACTTGATGGCCTGGACCAAGCTGCATTACTACGCCGGGACGTTAAATGAGCAGGATTTGGCCAAGGTTGACGAGACGTTCGGCCAAGGTCCGAGAACGCAATAAATGCCCCAAAAAAACAAAAAAAGCGAGAAGTGAACATGGACGTACAGATCAAGCCAATGTCGGTCGGCACGCTATTACTCCTGGTGTCAGCAATGCCGGTCTCGGTGCAAGCCGCTTACCTGGAAACCGGCACACCCGGTGATGCCGCCAGTTGGCGCACGGCGGAGTTCCAGCGCGACTGGGGACTCGCCCGTATGCAAGCCGATCAAGCCTACGCCGCCGGCATCACGGGCAAAGGCGTGAAAATCGGCGAGCTCGATTCAGGCTTCGATGCTGCCCATCCCGAATTCGCTACCGACCGTTACCACGGGGTGACCGCCAGCGGCAGCTACGTTGACGGCTCCCGGTTCAATGTCGACGGCACACTCAACGCCAACAACGACTCCCATGGCACACACGTCGCCGGCACCATCGGTGCCTCGCGCGACGGCACCGGCATGCACGGCGTGGCCTACGACGCGCAGGTCTACGTCGGCAACACCAACAAAAACGACAGCTTCCTGTTCGGCCCCAACCCTGATCCACGCTACTTCAAAGCGGTCTATAACGCGTTGGCGGATGCCGGTGTGCGAGCGATCAACAACAGCTGGGGCAGCCAGCCACCGGATGTCAGCTATCGGACCCTCGACGATCTGCAGGCGGCCTACGCCCAGCACTGGAACAAAGGCACCTGGATCGACGAGGCCGCAGGCGTTTCCCGGCGCGGCGTGATCAACGTGTTCAGCGCCGGTAACAGCGGTTACCCCAACGCCAGCGTGCGTTCAGCCTTGCCGTATTTTGAGCCGGACCTGGAAGGCCACTGGCTGGCGGTGTCGGGGCTGGATCAAAGCAACCAACAAAAATACAACCAGTGCGGGATCGCCAAGTATTGGTGCATCACCACGCCCGGCGCGAAGATCGACAGCACCATTCCCGGCGCAGGCTATGCAATCAAGTCCGGCACCTCCATGTCCGCGCCGCATGCCACCGGTGCCCTGGCGCTGGTGATGGAACGCTATCCGTACATGAACAACCAGCAGGCGCTGGAAACCCTGCTGACCACCGCCACCCAACTCGACGGTTCGATCACCGAGGCGCCGAATACCCGCGTCGGCTGGGGCGTGGCTAACCTCGAACGGGCGATGCACGGGCCGGGGCAATTGCTCGGACGTTTCGACGCCAATCTGGGGGCAGGGCAGAGCGATGTCTGGAGCAACGACATCACCGACAAGGCGCTGATTCAGCGTCAGCGCGAAGACGCGGCGGAACACAGTGCCTGGCAACAGACACTGAAAACCAAAGGTTGGGAGAACGGTGTACCGGTCGGTGCCAGCCAGCAGGATCAGACTAACTATGCGGTGGGCACGGCCCGGTATCTCGCCGCCGCCACTCGGGTCTACGAAGGCAGCCTGATCAAGTCCGGTGCCGGACGCCTGATGCTGACCGGCAACAGCACTTATCGCGGGCCGACCACGGTGAATGGCGGTCTGCTGTCAGTCAACGGTTCGCTGGCATCGCAAGTGACCGTCAATGACAGCGGCACGCTGGGCGGATCGGGACGCGTCGGCGCACTGACCGCCAACCGCGGCGCTACGGTTGCCCCCGGCAATTCCATTGGCACCTTGCAGGTCAGCGGCGACGTGACGTTTGCGCCGGGTTCGACCTACGCGGTGGAGCTATCGCCGACCGATAGCGACCGGATCGTCGCGGGCGGCACGGCCACGGTCAGTGGCGCGACCGTCAGCCTGTCACTGGAAAACAGTCCGACCTTGCTCAGCACTCAACAAGTGCAAAGCCTGCTCGGTCATCAGTACAACATCCTGCAAGCGGCCGGCGGCGTTCAAGGTCAGTTCGGCGCGGTGCTGCCTAACTACCTGTTCATCGGCGGCAGCCTCGATTACGCCGCCACGGGTGTTCAACTGAGTGTCGAGCGCAACGACACGACCTTCGCCAGCGTCGGCCAAACGCCCAACCAGCGCGCCGTAGCCTCCGCCGTTGAAGGGCTAGGGGCGGGCAATCCGGTTTACGAAAGCCTGCTGCTGTCGCCCACCGCGACGTCTGCCCAACAGGCGTTCCAGCAGTTGTCGGGGGAAATATATCCGGCACTGGGTTCAGTACTGATCAACGACAGCCGCTACCTGCGTGATGCGATTGGCGAGCGGCTGATTGACGCCCAAGGCACTCAAAGCAATGGCTGGATCAAGGCGCTGGGCGCCTGGGGCAAGACCGATGAGCGCCATGACACCGCCGGTTACACCACCTCGATTGGCGGCTTGCTCGCCGGGGTCGACGGGGCGCTCGATGAGCAAACCCGGATCGGCCTGGTCACCGGTTATAGCGACAGCTCGGTGAACATGGGCTCCGGCACTCACTCATCGGCCAAGGTCGACAGCTATCACCTGGGTGCTTATGCCGGCCGCGAGTCGGGTGCCTGGCGCCTGAGTGCCGGCGGTGCCTACAGCTGGCATCGGGCCGACGTCAAACGTGACCTGCAATACGGCGACGTCAGCGCCAAACAGAAAGCCAAGGTCGATGCCGGGACCACCCAAGTGTTCGGTGAAGCGGCGTATCGCCTGAACCTGCAACCTCTGGCGCTCGAACCCTTCACGAACCTGGCCTACGTGCACCTCGACACCGAAGGTTTCACCGAGAAAGGTGACGCCGCCGCACTGAAAAGCAGTGGCGACACGCGTGACGCCGTGCTCAGCACGTTGGGCGTGCGCGCATTGAAAACCGTGAACCTGTCCGGCCAGCAGAAACTGGACCTGAGCGGCAGCCTCGGCTGGCAGCACAACCTGAGCCGTACCGATTCCGCAGAGCACCTGGCGTTTGCCGGCGGCAGCACAGCGTTTTCCGTAGAGAGCTCGCCGATGGTGCGTGATGCGGCGCTGGTGGGCGCCCATGCCAGCCTGGCCCTGAGCCGGGACATCCGCTTGAACCTCGATTACACCGGCCAACTGGCCAGCCGCGAGAAAAGCCATGGCGTAGGCCTCAGCCTCAATTGGCAGTTTTAACGCAACCCCCCTGTAGCAGCTGGCGCAGTTGTGGCGAGGGGATTTATCCCCGTTGGGCTGCGAAGCGGCCCCTGTTTTTCCAGCCACACCGCGTCCAATGAATTACGACGGCTTCGCCGCCGAACGGGGCGGTGCGACGTTTCGCTAAATCCCCTCGCCACAGCTGCCACAGCTGTTACAGGGGGCGTGTTTCACAAATAAAAAATGGGTGCTTTTCAAGGCACAGGGATTTTGGCAACACAACTAAGGACGGTAACTGGATGAATAACACGCACAACAACCTTGCCTTGCTCTGCGCATTGGCCACCCTCGGTACCGCGCAAGCGGCGCCTTACGTGGAAAACGGTAGAGCAGGCGATCCCAACAGTTGGCGCAGCACTGAATTCAATGCCGATTGGGGGCTGGGAGCGGTCAACGCGCAAGAGGCCTACGCCGCCGGTTACACCGGTAAAGGTGTGAAGCTAGGGATTTTTGACCAACCGGTCTACGCCGCGCATCCGGAATTCTCCGGCTCGAACAAAGTGATCACTCTGGTCACCAGCGGCATCCGCGAATACACCGACCCGTACATCCCGGTCAAAGCCGGCGATGCGTTTCGCTACGACGGTTCGCCCTCGATCGGTTCCAACGGCAAGCTGGGTGCCCACGGCACCCACGTTGGCGGGATCGCTGCCGGCAGTCGCGATGGCGGACCGATGCATGGCGTGGCGTTTGGCGCGCAGATCATCAGTGCGGACAACGGCGATCCGGGCCCGGAAGACGGCATCATTCGCGGCAACGACGGCGCGGTCTACAAGGCCGGTTGGGATGCCTTGATCGCCAGCGGCGCGCGGATCATCAATAACAGTTGGGGCATCGGCATCACCGATCGCTTCGACCTCGGCGGACGCAACCCCGCGTACCCGCATTTCACCGTGCAAGACGCGCAATTGCAGTTCAACGAGATCCGCCCGTTGCTCGGGACCAAACCGGGCGGCGCCTACGACGGCGCCATCGCGGCGGCCCGCAGCGGTATCGTGACGATCTTCGCGGCCGGCAACGACTACAACCTCAACAACCCGGACGCCATTGCCGGCCTGGGCTATTTCGTCCCGGACATCGCGCCGAACTGGGTCACGGTGGCCGCGTTGCAGAAAAACCCGGACCTCAGCAGTCCGGACCTCTACAACATCAGCACCTTCTCATCACGCTGCGGCTACACCGCCAGCTTTTGCGTGTCTGCACCGGGCAGTAAGATCTACAGCTCGATCATCAGCGGTACCAACGCCGACAACCTGACCACCGGCTATGCCAACTACAACGGCACCTCGATGGCTGCGCCGCATGTCGCCGGTTCCATGGCCGTGCTGATGGAACGCTTCCCATACATGACCGGCGCCCAGGTCGCCAGCGTGTTGCGCACCACGGCCACCGACCTCGGTGCGCCAGGTGTCGATTCGCTGTATGGCTGGGGCATGATCAACCTGCGCAAAGGCATCGATGGCCCGGCGATGTTTGTCACCGAGCAAGACATTCCCGAGGAGTTCCGCATCCAGGGTGCCTACGGTTCGAGCCAGTTTGTCGCGGACTTGCCGGGGATCGGCGCGATCATCGACGCGGGCAAACCGACCGAACGCGTGTGCAATGACGTGCACTGCGGTCTCGACACGTGGCGCAACGACATATCCGGCCATGGTGGCCTGACCAAGCAAGGCATCGGCACGCTGGTCATGACTGGCGCCAACACCTATAGCGGCCCGACGCTGGTTAATCAGGGCCGCTTGGCAATCAACGGCTCGCTGCTCTCGGCGGTCACCGTCAACGACAGCGGGATCCTCGGCGGTAATGGCCGCATCGGCGCATTGACCGCGAAACGCGGCGGCACCGTAGCGCCAGGCAACTCCATCGGCACCTTGCAAGTGGCGGGCGACGTGACCTTCGAACCTGGCTCGACCTACGCCGTGGAGTTATCGCCGACCAGCAGCGATCAGATCGTGGCGGGCGGTAAAGCCGTGATCGACGGCGCTACCGTCAGCCTGTCCCTGGAAAACAGTCCGACCTTGCTGACCACCCGCGAAGTGAAATCCCTGCTCGGCCATCAGTACAACATTCTGCAAGCGGCCGGCGGGATCGAAGGGCGTTTCGGCGCCGTGCTCCCGGATTACCTGTTCATCGGCGGCACACTCGACTACTCGGCCAATGGCATCCAGCTGGCGGTAGAACGCAACGCAGCGTCCTTCGCCAGCGTCGGCCAAACCCCGAATCAACGCGCCGTTGCCGCGGCCGCCGAGCAACTGGGCGCCGGCAATCCGCTCTATGAAACCTTGCTGCTTTCGCCGACCGCCGCCGACGCACAACAAGCCTTTCAGCAACTGTCGGGTGAGATTCACCCAGCGATTGGCACGCTGCTGATCAACGACAGCCGTTACCTGCGCGATGCCGTCGGCGAACGCCTGCGCGAACGTGATCTGTTCAACGCGGCGGCACCCACCGATGACCGTAGCAACGCCTGGGTCAAAGTGCTTGGCGCCTGGGGCAAGAGCGATGGCGGGCATGACAACGCCAGTTCCAACAGCTCCATCGGCGGCTTGCTGGCCGGTGTCGACGGTCTGATCACTGAAGATACGCGGCTGGGTTTCTTGACCGGTTACAGCGACAGTTCGTTGAGCATGGGCGATAGCACGCATTCGTCAGCCTCCGTCGACAGCTACCACTTGGGCGCCTATCTGGGCCATGAAATCGACGCCCTGCGTTTGAGCGTCGGCGGTGCTTACAGCTGGCATCGCATTGACGTGAAGCGTGACCTGCAATTGGGCGACGTCAGCGGCAAACAGAAATCCAAACGCGATGCGACAACCGCTCAACTGTTTACCGAAGCGGCGTATCGCCTGGACCTGCAACCGCTGGCGCTGGAACCGTTCGCCAACCTGGCTTACGTGCACCTCAACAGCGACAGCTTTACCGAGAAAGGTGATGCCGCAGCGCTCAAGGGCGGTGAAGACAACCGCGACGCCGTGCTCTCGACCCTCGGCCTGCGGGCGAGCAAAGCGATTGCCCTGTCGGACAAACAGCAGCTGGAACTGTCCGGCACGCTGGGCTGGCAGCACAACCTGAGCAACACCCGTTCCGAAGATCATCTGGCCTTCGCCAACGGCAACACCGCGTTCAGCGTGCAGAGCGTTTCCCTGGATCGCAACGCCGCCGTTGTGGGTGCGCGGGCCGGTCTGGCGGTGGCGCAGGACGTTCGTTTGAGCCTGGATTACAACGGATTGCTTGGTTCTAACGAGAAAGACCACGGTGTGGGTCTGACGCTCGACTGGCAGTTCTGATTTAACGCAAAGGAAGCAAACCTATGGGACTGTTTGATTACAAAAAGGCTGACGGCAAGGCGTTGTACTCCGATGCCATCGCGCTGACGCTGTATGCGTACACACCGACTGGTCAGCCGCTGCCAGCGACCGGTTGGGCGCCGATTGGCGCCACGCAGTTGGGTTATCAAGGCACGGTCGGCGCTCAAGGCACCTTCTATGGCGAGAAGGACGGCTTCACCAGCGCCGAAGCCGAAGTACTCGGCAAGTACGACGCGGCGGGCAAGCTGATCGGTATCGGCATTGCCTTTCGTGGCACCGGCGGCCTGGGTTACAGCGACACCTTCGGCGACATGAAAAACAACCTGCTGGCCGCCGTCGGCCCGGTGGATTACGCGACGAACTACGCGAAGAATGCCTTCGACAACTTGCTCAAGGACGTTGCCGCGTTTGCGATTGCTCACGGTCTGGGCGCCAGGGATGTTTTGGTCAGTGGTCACAGTCTTGGCGGTCTGGGCGTCAACAGCCTCGCCGAACTGAGTGGCAACAACTGGGGCGGTTTCTTCAAGGAGGCCAACTACGTTGCCTTCGCCTCGCCGACCCAGAGCGCTACCGGCAACAACGTGCTGAACATCGGCTACGAGAACGATCCGGTATTTCGGGTACTCGACGGCACCACGTTCAGCAGCGGTTCCCTGGGCAAGCACGACGGACACCAGGACTCGGCGACCAACAACATCGTCAACTTCAATGACCAGTACGCGTCCACCTCACAGAACCTGGTGCCGTTCAGCATCCTCAACCCGCTGAACTGGTCGGCTCACGGTTCGTTGGGTTATGCCGACGGGTTGAACCGGGTAATCGACTCGCGTTTCTACGACCTCACCGACAAGGACTCGACGCTGATCGTGTCCAACCTGGCAGAAGCGTCCCGGGGCAAGACCTGGGTCGAGGACCTTGGTCGCAGCGGCGAACCTCACACCGGCAGCACCTTCATCATCGGCACTGACAGCAACGACCTGCTCAAGGGCGGCGCCGGCAATGACTTCATAGAAGGCCGCGACGGCAATGACCGGTTCCGCGATGACGGTGGCTACAACCTCCTGCTGGGCGGCAAGGGCAGCAACACCTTCGAATTGCAGAAGCCGTTGCAGAACTTCAGCGTTGCCAATGACGGCGACGGCACGCTGTACGTGCGTGATGCCTATGGCGGCATCAGCATGACCCGCGACATCGGCGCGCTGGTCAGTAAAGAGTCGGGCTCATGGTGGGGGAGCAAGGAGGTGACTTACAGCGTCACCGCCAACGGATTGCTCAACGGCAGTGAGCTGACCCAGTACAACCACTCGCTTAACGGTGATGCCTACGGCAACACGCTGGCAGCCAGCGTCGATGGCGACTGGTTGTTCGGCAATGCCGGCGACGACCTGCTGCGCAGCGACAAAAGCCACGTGACCTTTGTCGGTGGCGCGGGCAATGACGTGATGCAGGCCTCGGGTGGCAACAATACGTTCCTGTTCAGCGGAGCTTTCGGTTTCGACGCGATCAATGGCTACCAGGGCAGCGACAAACTGCTGTTCATGGGCGTTCAGGGCGCGGGGCAGGGCTATGACTACAAACAACACGCTTCGCAGTCGGGCCAGGACACGGTGCTGAAAATTGGCGACTTTGCCGTGACCCTGGTGGGGGTGGGACTGGATAACCTGTCGGCTTCAGGCATTACGTTTGCCTGAGGCTGCATGCACTAAATGCTCCGGGGCGCCTCGTGATCGGGCGTCCTGGTTGTGAGCTATCTCTAACAATTCCAACAAAGAGAGAGGCAATACCAATGGGTGTGTACGACTACAAAAACTTCGGTACAGCCGATTCCAAAGCGTTATTTACCGACGCGATGGCGATCACGCTGTATTCCTACCACAACCTGGATAACGGCTTTGCCACTGGCTATCAGCACAACGGCTTCGGCCTTGGCTTGCCGGCGACACTGGTGACCGCACTGATCGGTGGCACCGACTCCCAGGGCGTCATTCCCGGAATCCCCTGGAACCCCGACTCGGAAAAAGCCGCACTGGACGCGGTGCAGAAAGCCGGCTGGACGCCGATCACCGCCACGCAACTGGGCTATGCCGGCAAGGTCGATGCACGGGGAACGTTCTTCGGAGAAAAGGCCGGGTACACCAGCGCTCAGGTGGAGATCCTCGGCAAGTACGACGCGCAGGGTCATCTCAGCGAAATCGGTATCGCTTTTCGCGGCACCAGCGGCCCACGAGAAAGCCAGATCAGCGACTCCATCGGCGATGTGATCAATGATCTGCTGGCGGCGTTGGGGCCAAAGGATTATGCGAAAAACTACGTCGGCGAAGCCTTCGGTAATCTGCTCGACGATGTGGCGGCCTTTGCCCGGGCCAATGGTCTGTCGGGCAAGGACGTGCTGGTCAGCGGTCACAGCCTCGGCGGGCTGGCGGTCAACAGCCTGGCGGATTTGAGCAGCGACAAGTGGGGCGGGTTCTACCAGGATTCCAACTACATCGCCTACGCCTCGCCGACCCAAAGCAGCACCGATAAAGTGCTGAACGTCGGTTACGAGAACGACCCGGTGTACCGCGCCCTCGACGGTTCATCGTTCAACCTGTCATCGGTGGGCGTGCACGATGCCGCCAAGGTCTCGGCGACCGATAACATCGTCAGCTTCAATGACCACTACGCTTCGACCGCGTGGAATGTGCTGCCATTTTCCATCCTCAACATCCCGACCTGGATCTCGCACTTGCCCACCGCCTATGGCGACGGCATGAACCGGGTGATCGAGTCGAAGTTCTACGACCTGACCAGCAAAGACTCGACGATCATCGTTGCCAATCTGTCGGACCCGGCGCGCGCCAACACGTGGGTTCAGGATCTGAATCGCAACGCTGAAACCCACAAGGGCAGCACCTTCATCATCGGCAGCGACGGCAGCGATCTGATCCAGGGTGGCCGGGGCAACGACTATCTGGAAGGCCGCGATGGCGACGACACCTTCCGCGACGGTGGTGGCTACAACATCCTGTTGGGCGGCAAGGGCAACAACGTGCTGGACGTGCAGCAGTCGGTCAAAAACTTCGACTTCGCCAATGACGGCGCCGGCAACCTGTACATCCGCGACGCCAATGGCGGCATCAGCATGACCCGCGACATCGGCAGCATTGTGACCCAGGAGCCGGGGTTTCTGTGGGGGCTGTTCAAGGATGACGTGATCCACAGCGTCACTGCCGACGGCCTTAAGGCGGGCGCCAACCTGACTCAGTACGCGTCAACGGTGAAGGGCGGGGCCGGCGCCGATACGCTCACGGCTCATGCCGGTGGTGATTGGTTGTTCGGGCTGGACGGCAATGATCATTTGCTCGGCGGCAACGGTAACGACGTGTTTGTCGGCGGGACGGGCAATGATTTGTTGGAGTCGGGAGGCGGAATCGATACGTTCCTGTTTAGCGGCGCGTTTGGTCAGGACCGGGTGGTTGGCTACCAGGCCAGCGACAAACTGGTGTTTGTCGGGGTTCAGGGTGTGACGCCGAACGATGACTATCGGGCGCATGCAACGGCGGTGGGGCACGACACGGTGCTGACGTTTGGGGGGGATTCGGTGACGTTGGTTGGGGTTGGGCTGGATAGTCTGTCGGGCTCAGGGGTGGTTATCGCCTGAGGGTGATTTGCTGGCTGTAAGGGCCCCATCGCGAGCAGGCTCGCTCCCACATTGGATCTGTGGTGTTCACAAAGCCCCTGTGGGAGCGAGCCTGCTCGCGATGAAGTTGACGCGGTCCTCAGTCTTCCTTTCGGATCGTGCTCACGTCATCGGCCTTGACCTTCACTTTCGCCCCGGAAATATCTTCGAACTCGAAGAAACCGTCCTTGGTCTTGGTTTTCGGCATGTCCTTGGTCAAATACTGGGTGCCGTTCTGCAGCGTCACAACCGTTGGCGTGGAGCAACCGGCCAGGGCCAGAAAGGCCGCTACCGCCAAGGGCAAACCCAGAGTCTTGATATTCATAACCACCTCTCATCCTTCAAAAAAAACAGCGCGACTGCCACGAACGAAATCAATCTTCGCTGTACCTCTATCGCGGTTAGGTGCAATGGAGCGGCAGAAAGTTCATAGCCACTCGAAAAATTACCGAATAACGTCGCCGCTTATCCTTTTCCGTTTGCACCAGGCGGGGCGCAGCTGGTATCTGTACGCATAACCAGTACTCGCTCGCCATGGCCCATTTTCCTGTGACTGCAAATCCTCTCGACGATCCGTTCTATTACTTGAACAACTTCATGCAAGTGCTTGATTGGCTTGAGCATCGTTATGCCGATGTGTTGAGCGTCGAAGAGCAACACTTCATCCGCGAGTTCAAGCGGTTGCCCCGTGAGTCCAGGGCACTGCTGGTCCGGATGGTGATGCGCAAGGGGATTCATTTCCGGGTGAGCAAGCTGCATTACCTCGAAATCGGTGACATCGCCATTGCCGCCGGCCCACTGCTGGCGCTGGGCTGGATCGATGAGCAATCGCCGCTGTCGATCGAAGCGCTGTTCGAGGTGCTGCTCAAGGCGGAAATTCTCCAGTGTTTTGGCACCACCATCGATCAACCCAAGGGGAAAAAGACCGATTGGCTGCCCGCACTGAGCGAACAGTTTCCCCAGGTCCAACGTTTCGGCCAGTGGTGCCCATCGCTGGATGATCGATTGTTCAGCCTGACCATCATGGGCCTGTGCGACCGGCTGCGCTTGATGTTTTTTGGCAATCTTTACCAGGACTGGTCCGAGTTCGTGCTGGCGGATCTGGGCATCTTTACCTATGAAAAAGTCGAGTTCTGCGCCGACTCCCGAGGCCTGCGCAGCCGCGACGACGTGGACGCCTGCTTCTTCCTTCATGAATGTCAGCAACATTTCGAGGCCGGCGAAGCCGTGGAAGGCATTGTCGAGCAGATCAAAGGGCGGGCGCTGAGCAATCCCTGGCTGCAAAGACGTCGCGAAAAACTGTTGTTCCAGATCGGTCAGCACTGCGAGCGTGTGGCGGATTTCTCTACCGCACTGGCGATCTACCGCGAGTGTGCCTATCCCGGCGCGCGCCTGCGGTTGATTCGCGTGTTGGAGCGCTGCGGTGAATATCAGCTGGCCATGGACCTGGCCACTGCGGTGGAGCAATCGCCGGAAAGTGCCGCCGAGCAGCAACAATTGTTGCGTGTGCTGCCCAGGCTGCGGCGCAAGTTGGGCGGTCCGGTGATAAAGCGCTCGTCTCCACGAGAAATGTTGCGCCTGGACTTGCAACTGTCCAGAACCGACCCGGCGTTGTCGGTGGAAAGTTACGTTCAGGCGCATTTGACGGAAGAGTCGGCGCCGGTGCATTACGTCGAAAACAGCCTGATCAACTCGCTGTTCGGTCTGCTGTGCTGGCCGGCGATTTTCGCGCCGTTGCCGGGGGCGTTTTTCCACCCGTTCCAGCGTGGGCCGGTGGATCTGCTCAATGAGGACTTTCACGCACGCCGCGCGGAGCTGTTCCAGGGCTGCCTGGCCGAACTCGATGACGGGCGTTACCGCCAGACGATTCGCGAACGCTATGCCAGCAAGTGGGGCGTGCAGTCGCCCTTCATGTTCTGGGGTGTGCTGAGCGAAGAATTGCTTGATCAGGCACTCGATTGCCTGCCGGCCGAACACCTCAAGCACTGGTTCAATCGACTGCTGTTGGACATCAAGGCCAATCGCGCCGGCATGCCGGACCTGATCCAGTTTTGGCCCCAGGACAAAACCTACCGGATGATCGAAGTCAAAGGTCCCGGTGATCGCCTCCAAGACAATCAATTGCGCTGGCTCGAGTTCTGCCATGAGCACCAGATGCCGATTGCCGTCTGCTACGTGCAATGGGCGGAGCAGGGCGCTTGAGTTATAGCATCGCGGTGCGGGCGCTGTGTGAATTCACCGCCAAGGTCGGTGACCTCGACCTGCGTTTTACGCCTTCGCCGACGGCGCTGGAAGGGATTGTCGGGCACCGTACGGTGGCGTCCCGGCGCAGCGAGGGCTACCAGAGTGAAGTCGCGCTTGAAGGCCTGTATCAAACGTTGAAGGTAAAGGGCCGGGCTGACGGCTACGACCCCGCGCAAAACTGCCTGGAAGAAGTCAAAACCTATCGCGGCGACTTGAGCAAGCAACCGGCTAACCACCGTCAGCTGCACTGGGCGCAGGCGAAGATTTACGGCTGGTTGATGTGCCAGAAGTTGCAGCTGACGCAGATCAATCTGGCCCTGGTGTACTTCAACATCGTCAATGAAAAGGAAACCTGCCTGGTCGAGGCATTCAGCGCCACGCAACTAAGGCTGTTCTTCGAACAACATTGCGCCTTGTTCCTGCACTGGGCCGAGCAGGAAATGGCTCATCGCGAAGGGCGTAATCGGGCGGCGCAACACCTGGCGTTTCCCCATGCCGACTTTCGACCGGGGCAACGTCATCTGGCGGAGTCGGTGTTCAAGGCGGTCAGCACCGGTCGTTGCTTGATGGCGCAGGCGCCCACGGGGATCGGCAAGACCGTCGGCACGCTGTTCCCGATGCTCAAGGCCCTGGCGCCGCAGCAACTGGACAAGGTGTTCTTCCTCACGGCGAAAACCCCGGGGCGCAAACTGGCGCTGGACGCCGCGCAAGTGATCCTCGACAGCGCCGATGCGCCACCCTTGCGAGTACTCGAAATGATCGCCCGGGACAAGGCCTGCGAGCATCCGGACAGAGCCTGTCACGGCGAATCCTGCCCGTTGGCCCAGGGGTTTTATGATCGCTTGCCCGCCGCTCGCCAGGCGGCCAGCCAATTGTCCCTGCTGAACCAGAACGCTTTGCGCGAGGTCGCCCTGCAACACGACGTCTGTCCCTACTACCTGAGCCAGGAAATGGCCCGCTGGGCAGACGTGGTAGTCGCCGATTACAACTACTACTTCGATTTCAGCGCGCTGCTGTTCGGGCTGGCCCAGGCCAATAACTGGAACGTCGCGGTGCTGGTGGACGAAGCGCACAACCTGGTGGAACGCGGCCGGCAGATGTACAGCGCCAGCCTCGACCAATCGACCCTCAACGCTGTACGAAAAACCGCTCCCGAGGCGTTGAAAAAATCCTTGCAGCGGGTCAACCGTGAGTGGAATGCCCTGCATAACCTGCAACTCGGCGCCTATCAGGCCTATGACAAGGCGCCGGAAAAACTGCTCCAGGCGTTGTCATCGTGCAGCGCGAGCATCGGCGATTACCTGAACGATCATCCGCAAGTCCTGGACGGGGCGTTACAGAACTTCTATTTCGACATGCTGCAATTTAGCCGGGTGGCTGAGCTGTTTGATGAACAGTTCCTGTTCGACATCAGCAAGCGCGACCTGGACCGTCAACGCAACCTGTCGCAGCTGTGCTTGCGCAACGTGGTGCCCGCCGGCTTCATCCGCCCACGCCTGACGGCTGCACGCAGCACCGTGCTGTTTTCCGCGACACTGAGCCCTCGCCACTACTATGCCGACCTGCTGGGTACGCCGGCGAACACGGTGTGGATAGACGTTGAATCGCCCTTTCAGGCCGATCAGCTGCAAGTGCACATCGTCAGCCAGATCTCCACGCGGTTTGTCCATCGCCAGTCATCCCTTGCGCCGATTGTCGAGCTGATTGCCCGGCAGTTCAGCCAGCGTCCCGGCAACTACCTGGCGTTTTTCAGCAGCTTTGATTATTTGCAGCAGGTGGCGCAGTTGCTGGCCGAGAAACATCCACATATCAATCTGTGGTCGCAGTCCCGGGGCATGGGGGAAGGGCAGCGACAGGACTTTCTCGATCAATTCACCGCCGAAAGTCAGGGTGTCGGTTTTGCGGTGTTGGGCGGGGCTTTTGGCGAGGGCATCGACTTGCCGGGCGCGCGCCTGATCGGAGCGTTTATCGCCACCCTGGGGCTGGCGCAACTCAACCCGGTCAACGAGCAGTTGAAACAGCGCATGGCAGCCATTTTCGGTGCCGGTTATGACTACACCTACCTGTTTCCCGGTGTGCAGAAAGTGGTGCAGGCGGCGGGGAGGGTGATCCGCACCCAGCAGGACCAAGGGGTGGTGATGTTGATCGATGACCGGTTTGGCGACAGCAAGGTCAAGCAGCTGCTGCCGCGCTGGTGGTCGATTGCTCCGAGGATTTTGCACACTATCGAGTAGGATTTTTTACTTTAAAAACATCGACATATCTTGAAAGACACGCCCATTTGAACAAGCAGCGAATACTGTCTTTATTCAAAGAGCCCGTCATCACTTTCAGCTGAATCTTTGATAAGGAAATCAAGATATGTCAGTAGCACCGCAATACAAGTACACCCCTGAGCAGGTCACCGCAGCATTCAATGAAATAAAAGCGACGCTGTTCAGCGGCATCACGGCCGAGGCAACCCCCAAAATCCTGGTCGTTGCCGGGCTGCAAGGGTCAGGTAAAACCTACCTGCTGGAAAAGACCCTGCTGCCTTCAAATCGCTACAACAATTATGTTCGTCTTTACCTGCCCGACTACCGCAAGAAACACCCCCAATACGCAGAGATGATCAAACTCGGCGTCTTGCATGCGTATGAGCATACCGAGGCATTTGTTCGCGAAGTCAGTACGAAAATCTATAAGCAAGCCTTCAGCCGCAAATTCAACATCATCATGGAATGTGCGTTCGATAGCCTCGCATTCGCGACCTTCCCGCCGTCGGCGACCGCCGCCGGTTATCAGTTCGAAACTCACATCGTTGGTTGCACTCGAGAGTTTGCTCATGTGTCGAGCATTAAACGAGCGTTCAAAAGCCTTGAAGACCAGGAAATGGAACGGTTTCTCACGGTATCGAAACTGGATGCCAGCATGAATTATGCGCCTGCGATCATCCTGGCCTTCGAGACGGCTGCAAAAGCGGTCAGCGGCTCGCAAGTCAATGTGTATGAACGCGGGTTCGGCGTGTTGAACGAGCGAACCTTGATTGCCCAGAGTACTTACTCCAAAGCTGCCGACGGTTCCGTCACCACAACGACAACCAAGGTGGATTTTGCGTACAGCATCTATTCGAACATTATCGACAACCACGTCTTCGCGGCGAGCGATCGCGATGAAGTCATCAAAGAGTGCCACCTGGCGCTGCTCAAGATGGCGACTTATGCTTCGCATGTTCCGAAATTCGTCTACAACGATCTGTACGCCTACATCGTCAAACACGTGAATCGATAACGTTGGGCGAGGAGTACCGTTTTTCCGGCTTTCCAAATGCGTGGTTTGTCGCATACTCCAAAAAAACGGTCGTACCAAGAGGCATCAATGAACGAGGATCGGACCAAAGCCAGCGCCATCGACGACAGTCGTTTTCGCCTGTTGATCGATGCTGTGATTGACTACGCGATCTACATGATTGATCCCGATGGCATCATCACCAGTTGGAACACCGGCGCCAGGCGTTTCAAGGGGTACGAGGAGTCTGAAATCCTCGGTCAGCATTTTTCGCGGTTCTATACCGAAGAGGATCGCCGTGCCGGTTTGCCCCAGCAGGCACTGGATACGGCGATCCGGGAGGGGCGTTTCGAGGGGGAAGGCTGGCGGGTTCGCAAGGACGGCACGCATTTCTGGTGCCACGTGGTCATTGATCCGATTCTTGACCCGTCGGGCACGTTGCTTGGGTTTGCCAAGATCACCCGGGACCTGACCGACCGCAAGATGGCTGAAGAGATCCTCAAGCAAAGCGAGCAGCAATTCCGCCTGCTGGTTCAAAGTGTCACTGATTACGCCATCTACATGCTCACCCCGGATGGCCGCATGACCAATTGGAATCTTGGGGCTCAGCGCATCAAGGGCTACTTGCCCGAAGAGGTCATTGGCCAGCATTTTTCGATGTTTTACACCCCGGAAGATCGCGAGGCCGGCGAACCACAACGGACTCTGGACATTGCGGTACGTGAGGGGCGATTCGAAAACAAAAGCTGGCGCATGCGCAAGGACGGTACGCGGTTCCTGGCGCATGTCGTGGTCGACCCGATTTGGGGCGACACCGGCACGTTACTCGGCTTTGCCAAGATCACCCGTGATATCACCGAAGTCACACAAGCCCAGCAGACCTTGGAGCAAACCCGCGAAGCGCTGTTTCAGGCGCAGAAGATGCAGGTCATCGGTCAACTCAGTGGTGGCATTGCCCACGACTTCAACAACTTGCTGACCGTCATCCTTGGCAATCTGGAAATCATCGGCAAACGCGTCGGCGACGATTCGAGAATTACCCGATTGGTGGACAACGCTACCCAGGGTGCCCAGCGTGGCGTAACCCTGACTCAGCGCATGCTGGCGTTTGCCAGACGCCAGGAGCTCAAGTCCGAACCTGTCGAGATCCCGACGCTGGTGCAAGGGATTACCGGACTGTTGCGCAGCTCACTTGGGCCTTCGGTGATGCTCGAAACACGCTTTTCACAAGAACTTGAACCGGTCCAGGCCGACATCAATCAGCTCGAACTGGCGGTACTGAATCTGGTGACCAACGCTCGAGATGCAATGCCCCATGGCGGAAAAATCGTGATCAGTGCCCAGACTGATGCGGTTCTGGACAAGTCGCAGCTTTCCCTGGCGCCCGGTCGTTATGTCTGCCTGAGTGTCACCGATACGGGTGAGGGCATGGATGACGCGACGCTGGCATCGGCAATGGACCCTTTTTTCACCACAAAGGGCGTTGGCAAAGGCACTGGCCTGGGGCTGTCGATGGTTCATGGTTTTATTGAGCAATTGGGCGGCCGATTCGTTCTCAAGAGCCTGAAGGACAAAGGCACAACCGCCGAACTGTGGATACCCGTCGCCGCCGCTGGTTCAGTCGCCCAACCTGTTGCCGAGGAGCAAGCCGCACCGCCGGTGCCCCGACTGTGTGTGTTGGTGGTGGACGACGACAGCCTGGTATTGACCAGTACCTGCCTGTTGCTCGAGGACCTGGGGCATCGAGTGATCAGTGCAGCGTCCGGCGCGCAGGCGCTCGCAATGTTCGACAGCGAACAGGCGATTGATCTGGTCATCACCGACATGGCCATGCCGCAGATGAATGGCGCGCAACTGGCGCAGGCCATCCGGATCATCAAGCCGAACCTGCCGATCATCCTTGCCACCGGTTACGCCGAGCGTCTGGAAGGTTTCGCGACCCGACTGCCGCGGCTGTCCAAACCTTTTACCCAACTTAATCTGGTGGAAATCATTGCCTCGACCATGAAGTGACAACGCTTGCTCGGTGTTTGGCCGCTTTTGTGGTCGTGTGCATATCCGGTTCTGCGGTGATGGCTGATTACGGTTCCGCTCTTACAGCGGGTCACTTGGAAAAGCCCCAAGTAACCAAGGGCTCTTGCCCCTTTCGTTCGGTGCCTCGCTGTGGCTCGGCATGCCCTCGCTCCGGTCCTGCTCCGTGGGCCCGCCGCCATCGGCCATCCATGGCCGGGGGCGGCTAACCCGGCATCCATGCCGGGTTGCCCACTGCGCAGAACCTCCACTCGGCCTCCCGATGGGGCGTGCACCCCAAGATCAAAAGCTGGAGGCGAGCTAACGCTCGGCCTGATGAGTGGTGAGAAGCAAAAGCTGTACGCCGATCTGCTTTCTGTGGGAGCGGCGGTGCGACGATTCGACTTGCTCGCGAAGCTGTTGATCTTGCCGTTGCCGTTGCCGTTGCCGTTGCCGTTGCCGTTGCTTTGGCTTTTGATTTTGATCTGTTGCCCCTTTCCCAGAGGCCGAACGCAGGCGTTGCGCAGGGGGCACCGCGGCAAGGATGCCGCGGTAGCCGCCCCCGGCCATGGATGGCCGATGGCGGCGGGCCCCCGGAGCAATGCCTTCGTTACGGCATGCCGAGCCACAGCGAGGCACCGAATGGCGGGGCAAGAGCCCTTGGTTACTTGGGGCTTTTCCAAGTGACTCGCTGTAAAAGCGAAACCGCCAGCCGCCGTTACCGCAGAAACGGATATGCCCCCAACCTTAAGCGAACAGCATTACAGTGCCTTGCCATTCCTCCAGCATCAAGCCGCCAGATTGCCTGCACTCATCTCTTTCTTGTACTGAACTTTCAAACTTTCCATTTGCGCACCCAACTCTTCCAGGGTGGCTTTGCCCAACAGCTTCCTGGCCTGAGGAAACATCTCGGTTTCCTCCTCTTCAATGTGATGTTCCAGCAGCTCCTTGACCACTTTCACCCGGCCGGAAAATTCCGGCGTGGACGGGTCGGTGTCCTTCAAGTCTGGCAGCACCAGCGAATCTACGGCGCGATGTTCTTCCTTGGCTTCGTAATACATGACGTCCTGCTCCTTGCCCCCGGCTTTCTTGTACGCCGGGTACAAGACTTCCTCTTCGAGACGGGTGTGGATGGCGATCTCCATTTCCAGCTTGGCCAGCAACTCGCCGCGCTTTTTAACACCACGCTCGGTGGATTCGCTTAATTGGGTCAGGATGCCTTTTACACGTTCATGGTCGGCTTTCAACAGGTCTATGGCATTCATGGTCGAGTCTCTCCAACATGTCAGGGGGTGAGCGCGAACGGTCTCAAGGCCGAAAGTCGCTCATTGTCCTGGAGCATTTGTCGTGCCGGTTTTTGCCAGTGCGATAATGTGTTTACAAAACAATAAGTTGAAGTGACTGATGGCGAACTGGGGTCATGCAGCCTGCATGAGTCCGGAAATTGACTCATGCAGTTCGCAGTGGAACTTAAGAGAGTCTTGAATCAGAGAAACCTGTGGCGAGGGAGCTTGCTCCCGCTTGAGTGCGTAGCACTCACAAAAATCGGCAATGATTGTCAGATTTTTGGGGCCGCTACGCAGCCCAGCGCGAGCAAGCTCGCTCGCCGCAGAGGTACGCACGATCCAAGAGCGCGCTTAAGTGAACAGCATTAGGTGACTGCGCCGGGCTTTTCAACGTTCAGGAGATGGATTCGGGTTGCTGGAGCGAACGATGAGCGTTTTGCGTGGATATCGAGACAGGTGGGAAATCTTCGTTGAGCAGCCGCAAGTGCTCGATCGCTTCCTTGAACTTCAAGTCGGCCTTTCTACGCAAGGCCCGATAACGATCGAACTGTTCCACATCCATGTCGCTGCCCTCGAGTAACGCGAAGGCACTACGGCTGAGCGCCTGGGCCTCTTCAAACATTTGATGATTACGTTCCAGGGCCAAAGCCCGGCAAGCTTTGATTTCATCGGAGGTGGAATAGTGAACCATGACCAGCACCTGATTTTTTCGAGGTTCTTCTTGATAGGTATCGATGCCGCAGGGGAACCGAACCTGGCATGTCCCGACCGTGCAAAAGCCGGGTGGGATTAAGGTTGTGACCTGCGGGGTCGCTCAAGGACTTCAAATTTATCAGTGAGGAAATTCGATAATTCATGCCGTAAATACTCACGACCAAATCAAAAAATCTGTTTTTTTTGCCGTTCATATCGAGCCAGGATCGGTTGAGTACTGATCCCGTGAAGCAGGATGCTGAGCGCGACCACGGACAACGTCAGGTCGGTGCATAGCGTTGCTATCGACTCACCCAACCCGTGGTTCAGGGCATAAAACAGGTAATAAAGACTGCCGATGCCGCGTATGCCGAACCAGCCAATCAGCATTCGCTGGTGGCCGTTGAGCAAACTGCCCCAAGGCATGGCGACGACGCTCAGTGGTCGTATCAGGCAAAACAACACGCCGGCGATCGACAGCGCACGCCAGTCCCAATGCGCCATCAGCACCACGCCGAGCAGCGTCACCAGAAACACTTCCATGGCCCGTTCCACCAGACTGCCAAAGGCGAGCATGTCGCCCATCATGATGCCCGCGGCGACCTGAGTGTCTTCAAGGCTTGCGGTATCACCATGAACCGCGTGCTGCGGCTCGACGTTCTGATGTCCCACGACAGGCTGAACCAGATGCTCGGCAGGAAGCTCGTCGTCGCCGGTGGATTTGACTTCCTCGTGGCGCAAACCCAAGCCGGCGGCGAACACTGACAGAAAGCCGTAACCGTGAATCCACTCGGCCCCGACATACGCCAGGGCAATCAAGGCGAGGGCGAGGTAATCATTCGGGGAAAGGGTGCTGTCGTCATTTTTGATGCGCATTAACAAGGTCAGGCGGCCAATACCGCGGCCCATCCAGTAGCCGGTGAGCAAACCGGCCGGGACTGCCCACAACAGACTGCGCAACACCCAGTCGCTGAGCCAACCGGGGTTGCTGTCGTGTTGCACCAGCAGCAGGCCGAGGATGACAAACGGGAAGGCGATCCCGTCATTGAGCCCGGCTTCACCCGACAGCCCGAAGCGCACGCTGTCGTCATCCCGGGCGTCGTTGACCTGCACCAGAGCGGCGAGCACCGGGTCGGTGGGCGCCAGAATCGAGCCGATCAACACGGACGCGCCCCAGGACAATTCGAAAGTGTAATGCAGCAACAGGCTGACCCCGGCAATGGTCAACACCATGACCGGGCCAGCCAGGCCGTAGGCAATGCGCCAGTTTTCGTTCCTGAGCGGCAAGCGCAACTTCAAACCGCAGACAAACAACGAAAACAGCACGGCGACTTCCGTCAGGTGCTCCATCCAGGTGGACGCATCTTCGGTGTCCAGTTTTAACAGTCCAAGCCCCGCAGGACCGATGGCTGCGCCCAGCACCAGACACACCGCCGACGTGGTCACCGGCATCCAGCGCAGGTACGAAGAGGTCAGCGCCAGCGTCAGCAGCACCGCACCCAACACCGCCACCCATAAAATGAAGCTCATGCTCGGTACTCGCCGGGTGCATGCCGCGATGCAGGGCCTGCGCCATCAACCGACGGTCGTGCGCAGGTATTCAGGCGTCAATACGTTGAACCATAGCAGGATCATCGAGACCAGGAGGGTGACCAGCACCAGCAGGCCGACGCCCCAGACGCAAGCGGCATTCAGCAAGCCTTGTTCCTTGCGCTCATGCATAAAGGTCGGCAAGCCGACGAACAGCAGAAACGTCGAATAGATCGACGCCGCGCCCAGCACCACAATCGCCAGCCAGCGGCTCGGGTACAAACCGGCGAAGCCTGCGAGGAAAAACGGGGTCACGGTGTAAGCGGCAAAACCGATGCATTGGTTGACGGTCGGCCGCGCGTCGAAGGTGCGCGACATCCAGCGGATGAACAGCCCCATCAGCGCCACGCCGGCGACGATGGTCACGTACAGCAGAACGCAGAGTTGTAGCGCGCTGGCGCTGCTGAGTTTGACTGTTTCGTTTTCGACCAGGCTCCAGCCGATGTAGGTGGTCCCGATAAACAGGCACACGGCAGGGATCATGGCGAGCAACAGTAAATGAGCGAGGTAGTGGTATGGATGCGCTTCCTCTTCCTTGCGGATATCCGTCCACGCGTAGTTCGGTTGGGTGAACAGCTTGACGATAGGTGCGGACATGATGACCTCCAGATATCGAAAGGCCCGCCATTGGAGGGCCTATAAGAATGTGGAGCTCTGGAAATGGCGACGGGTTCAACTTAAAGCATCGGCTTGCCACCGGTAATTCCATAGCGCTGCCCCGTGATGTAACTGGCCTCATCCGACGCCAGCAACACATAAATCGGCGCCACTTCCACCGGTTGGCCCGGCCGGCCGGGCGGGGTTTGACCGCCGAAGTTCTGAACCTCTTCATCGGGCATGGTCGAGACAATCAGCGGCGTCCAGATCGGCCCCGGTGCCACGCAGTTCACCCGAATGTTCTCCGGCGCCAGCATCTGCGCCAGGCCAGCGGTGAAGTTGGCAATTGCACCCTTGGTCGTGGCGTAAGGCAGGAGGGTCGGTTTGGGCATGTCGGAATTGACCGAACTGGTGTTGATGATCGAACTGCCGGGTTTCATGTGCTTCAACGCGGCCTGACTGAGCCTGAAAATGGCGGTGATGTTGACGTCGAAGGTCATCACCCATTCTTCGTCCGGGATGTCCTCGAGGTGTTCGTGGCTCATCTGGAACGCGGCATTGTTGACCAGCACATCAATCCGGCCGAAGCGTTCGACTGTCTTGTCCACCAAGGCCTGGCAGTGGGCTTTCTGCGCCAGGTCACCAGGCAGCAACAGGCACTGCCGGCCGGCCTGTTCGACCCAGCGCGCGGTTTCCTGCGCGTCTTCATGTTCATTGAGGTAGGCGACGGCGACATCCGCGCCTTCACGGGCGAAGGCGATCGCTACGGCGCGACCGATGCCACTGTCGGCACCGGTGATCAGGGCGATCTTGCCGTCCAGTCGGCCCGAGCCCTTGTAGCTTTGTTCGCCACAGTCGGGGTACGGGTCCATTTTCTTCTGGGAGCCGGGGACTGGCTGGCTTTGTTTCGGGAAGGGTGGTTTGGGATAGGCAATCATTGCGAAATCTCCGTTCTCAAGGCAGAGGAGTCAAAGGGTTGACCCTGGTGTTTTGCCTTGAGTTCGGTTGGATTTCCGTGATGGTCACTCTTGTCGCCGATCGTTCCCACGCTCCGCGTGGGAATGCCTCAATCGACGCTCTGCGTCCGCTCTTGGGACGCGGAGCGTCCCGGGCTGCATTCCCACGCGGAGCGTGGGAACGATCATCACAGGGGGGATGTGTCAGGCTTTGCGATTGAGCAAGCTGCGCTCCATCCGCGCAATGCCTTCTTCCAGCAATGACCGTGGGCAGCCGAAATTCAGGCGCACGAACTGTTTGCTGTCATCGCCGAAATCCAGACCAGGGCTCAACCCGACCTTGGCCTGTTCAAGGAAAAACTGCTGAGGGTTATCCAGGCCCAGCGCCGAGCAATCGAGCCACGCCAGATACGTGCCTTGCGGGATATTCATGGTCACCCCCGGCAGTCGCGTATTGACCGCGTCCACCAGATAATCCCGATTGCTTTGCAGGTACGCCTTCAACCCGGCCAGCCAAGGGCCGCCTTCGCTGTAGGCGACGCGCGTCGCTTCCATGCCCAGCGGGTTGACGCTGTCGACCATGCCGCAGCGGGCGTGGTTGACCTTTGCACGTAAAACCGAGTCCTGAATGATCATGAAAGACGTCTTCAGACCGGCAATGTTGTAGGCCTTGCTGGCCGACATCAGCGTGATGGTGCGCTTGGCGATTTCCGGGCTCAGGGACGCCGTCGGAATGTGCACGCGCCCGTCGAAACACAGCTCGGCATGAATCTCGTCAGAGATGATCCAGGCATCCTGCTCCAGGCAGATGTCGGCGACCGCTTGCAGTTCTTCTCGCGGGAAGACTTTGCCCACCGGGTTGTGCGGGTTGCTCAGCAGCAGCGCACCGCCACCGGTCAGCGCCCGATTCAAGGCATCGAGAGGCGTGGCGTAAGTGCCGTCCGCCAACGCGTCGAATTCGAGTTCAACTTTGTTCAAGCCCCAGTGACCCGGCGCATGGCGCAGCGGCGGGTAGTTCGGAACCTGGACCACAACGTTCTGCTGCGGCTGGACCAGCGCATTCAGCGCCATGTTGAAACCCGACTCCACGCCCGGCAGGAAAATCAGTTCTTCAGGCAATACGCGCCAGGCGTACTTGTTCCAGAGGTCGGCGACGATGGCATCGCGCAAGTCATCCTGGGCCACGCTGTAGCCGAGCATCGGGTGTTCCAGACGTTTTTGCAGGGCCTGGATGATCACCGGCGGTGCGGAGAAGTCCATGTCGGCCACCCACATCGGCAACACGTCGGCCGGGTAACGGCTCCATTTGGTACTGCCGGTGTTGTGGCGGTCGAACACCTGATCAAAATCGAAAGTCATGCTCAGTCTCATAAAAAGCGTGGTTGAACGTGGGGTCATGATAAACGCCAAGCCCGTGTGGGAGCGAGCCTGTGTGGCGAGGGGATTTATCCCCGTTGGGCTGCGAAGCGGCCCCGAAATTGAAAACCGCGGTGTGCCAAGTACTCCGCGCATGATGGTTTTACGACTGCTTCGCAGCCGAACGGGGATAAATCCCCTCGCCACACAGGCTCGCTCCCACAGGGGCTTGTGTGTGGTGGCTGAGGCCCCGGTATTGCCCGATGGTCGGTTTTCACACAGTCAGTTCTAACATTGTCTACAGTTTTAAGTGTCGGCAGCCAGACTGCCGCCACCATGATTGTCCAGAAAAACCCGGCAAAAATACCGGGTTTCCACCTGACAGGAGTGCACGATGGACCTCAACCGTCGTCAGTTCTTCAAGGTCGCTGGTATCGGCCTTGCGGGCTCGAGCCTCGGCGCGCTGGGCATGGCCCCCGCGACTGCCTTCGCCGAGCAGGTGCGCCACTTCAAGCTTGCCCACACCCATGAAACCCGCAACACCTGCCCGTACTGCTCGGTCGGCTGCGGTGTGATCATGTACAGCCAGGGCGATGCGGCCAAGAACGTCGCGCAAAACATCATCCACATCGAAGGCGATTCCGACCACCCGGTCAACCGCGGCACCCTGTGCCCCAAAGGTGCCGGTCTGCTCGACTTCATTCACAGTCCCAACCGTCTTCAGTACCCACAGGTGCGCAAGCCCGGCACCACAGAGTGGACGCGAATCTCCTGGGATGAAGCGCTGGATCGCATCGCTGACCTGATGAAGGCTGACCGCGACGCCAACTTCATCGAGAAGAACGCTCAGGGGAAAACGGTGAATCGTTGGCTGACCACCGGTTTCCTTGCGGCGTCGGCGTCGTCCAACGAAGCGGGTTACATCACCCACAAGGTGATTCGCAGTCTGGGCATGCTGGGGTTCGATAACCAGGCACGTGTCTGACATGGCCCGACGGTGGCAAGTCTTGCCCCGACGTATGGCCGTGGTGCCATGACCAACCACTGGACCGATATCGCCAACGCGAATCTGGTTCTGGTGATGGGCGGCAACGCAGCAGAAGCGCACCCTTGCGGTTTCAAATGGGTGACCGAAGCCAAAGCCCACAACAAGGCGCGGCTGATTGTGGTCGACCCGCGTTTCACCCGTACCGCCTCGGTGGCCGACTATTACGCGCCGATCCGCACCGGAACCGACATCGCCTTCATGGGCGGGCTGATCAATTACCTGCTGACTGAAGACAAGATCCAGCACGAGTACGTGCGCGCCTATACGGACGTGTCGTTCATCGTCAAGGCCAACTACGGCTTCGAGGACGGGTTGTTCAGCGGTTACGACGCTAACAAACGCACCTACACCGACAAGTCCGGCTGGGGCTACGAAATCGGCGAGGACGGCTTCGCCAAAGTCGACCCGACCTTGCAGGACCCGCACTGCGTCTATCAATTGATGAAGCAGCATTACAGCCGCTACACCCTGGAGCTGGCCAGTCAGGTTTGCGGCATGCCCACGGACGCGATGCAAAAAATCTGGGAAGAGATCGCCACCTGCTCACAACCGGGCAAGACCATGACGATTCTCTACGCCCTGGGCTGGACCCAGCACTCGATTGGCTCGCAGATGATTCGCAGCGCGGCCATGGTGCAACTGCTGCTGGGCAACGTCGGCATGCCGGGCGGGGGCGTGAACGCCCTGCGCGGGCACTCCAACATTCAGGGCCTGACCGACCTGGGCTTGCTGTCCAACCTGCTGCCCGGTTACCTGACCCTGCCATCCGAAGCCGAACAGGACTACAACGCCTACATCGCCAAACGTGCACTCAAGCCGTTGCGCCCCGGGCAGATGTCCTACTGGCAGAACTACGGCAAGTTTCACGTCAGCCTGATGAAAGCCTGGTACGGCGCCAATGCCACTGCTGAGAATAACTGGGGCTACGACTGGCTGCCCAAGCTGGACATTCCCGGCTACGACATCCTGAAAATGTTCGACATGATGGGCAAGGGCGAGGTCAATGGCTACATGTGCCAGGGCTTCAACCCGATCGCCGCATTACCGGACAAGAACCGTGTGATGAAGGCGCTCGCCAAACTCAAATGGCTGGTGGTGATGGACCCACTGGCCACCGAAACCTCAGAGTTCTGGCGTAACGTCGGGCCTTACAACGATGTGGAAACGGCCAGCATCCAGACCGAAGTCATCCGTCTGCCGACCACCTGTTTCGCCGAAGAAAACGGTTCACTGGTCAACAGCGGTCGCTGGCTGCAATGGCACTGGAAGGGCGCCGACGGCCCGGGCCAGGCGCGTACCGACGTGAAGATCATGGCCGAGCTGTTCTTGCGCCTGCGCAAGCGTTACCAGGCCAACGGCGGTGCCTGGGCCGAGCCGATCCTCAAACTCGACTGGCCCTACAAGACGGCGGATGACCCGACACCGGAAGAGCTGGCCCGGGAATTTAACGGCTATGCCATCGCCGATGTCACTGACGCCTCAGGTGCGGTGGTCAAGGCCGGTCAGCAGCTGTCCGGCTTTGGCCAACTCAAGGACGATGGCAGCACGGCTTCCGGGTGCTGGATCTTCTGCGGCAGCTGGACCGAGCAGGGCAATAACATGGCCCGGCGCGACAACAGCGATCCTTTCGGCATGAAACAGAACCTGGGATGGGCCTGGGCCTGGCCGATGAACCGGCGGATTCTCTACAACCGCGCCTCCTGCGACCCTCAAGGCAAACCGTGGGATGCGAACAAACGGCTGGTGTGGTGGAACGGCAAGGCCTGGACAGGCACCGACGTGCCCGACTACAAGGTTGATGCCCCACCGGAAGCGGGCATCAACCCGTTCATCATGAACCCCGAAGGCGTGGCGCGTTTCTTCGCCCTCGACAAGATGAACGAAGGCCCGTTCCCTGAACACTATGAGCCGTTCGAGACGCCCATTGGCATCAATCCGATGCACCCGAACAACAAGCAGGCGACCAGCAACCCGGCCGGGAGAATCTTCGATTCAGTCTGGGAAACCCTCGGGCAGGCCAAGGACTTCCCTTATGCGGCGACCAGTTACCGGCTGACCGAACACTTCCACTTCTGGACCAAGCATTGCCCCATCAATGCCGTGACCCAACCCGAGCAGTTCGTCGAGATCGGCGAAGTGCTGGCCAAGGAGAAAGGCATCGTGGCCGGCGACCGGGTCCGTGTCAGTTCCAAGCGCGGGCATATAGAAGCAGTGGCGGTGGTGACTAAGCGGATTCGTCCGCTGCAGGTCAACAATCAGGTGGTGCACCAGATCGGTATCCCGTTGCACTGGGGATTCACTGGCGCCACCCGTCACGGTTACCTGACCAACACCCTGGTGCCGTTCCTCGGCGATGGCAACACTCAGACCCCGGAATCCAAGTCATTCCTGGTCAACGTGGAGAAAGTCTAAATGGCCAGCCAAGACATCATCGCTCGTTCGGCCACCACGACCGTCCCGTCCTCGGTACGCAATCAAGAGGAAGTGGCCAAGCTGATCGACACCACCAAGTGCATTGGCTGCAAGGCGTGTCAGGTCGCCTGCTCGGAATGGAACGAGCTGCGCGACGATGTCGGTCACAACCTCGGCACCTACGACAACCCGCAGGACCTGAGCGCAGAAACCTGGACCTTGATGCGCTTCACCGAGCATGAAACCGACGCCGGCAACCTGGAGTGGCTGATTCGCAAGGACGGCTGCATGCACTGCGCCGAGCCCGGTTGCCTGGCGGCGTGCCCGAGTCCGGGGGCGATTATCAAGCACGCCAATGGCATCGTCGATTTCGACCAGGACCATTGCATCGGCTGCGGTTATTGCATCACCGGTTGCCCGTTCAATATCCCGCGAATCTCGCAAAAGGATCACAAGGCCTACAAATGCACATTGTGCTCGGACCGGGTGGCGGTGGGGCTGGAGCCGGCCTGCGTCAAAACCTGCCCGACGGGCGCCATTGTGTTCGGCACCAAGGACGACATGAAAGAACACGCGGCCGAAAGGATCGTCGACCTCAAGAGCCGTGGCTTCGACAATGCAGGCCTGTATGACCCCGAAGGGGTCGGCGGCACCCACGTCATGTACGTGCTGCACCACGCCGACACACCGAAGTTGTATGCCGGCCTGCCGAACGCTCCGACCATCAGTCCGCTGGTGGACCTGTGGAAAGGCGTGAGCAAACCCTTGGGATTGCTGGCGATGGGTTTGGCGGTGCTGGCCGGGTTCTTCCACTACGTGCGGGTCGGACCGCAGCTGGTCGAGGAGGATGAACTGCCGACCACCGTTGATCCTGCGGTGCATGAAGTCGATCCGTCAGTACACATCTTTGATCCGCGCGGGGAGGACAGACCATGATCCGCAGACAGATCCTGCGCTACACCTCGAACCAGCGCACCAATCACTGGCTGGTGGCGATTTTCTTCTTCATGGCGGCGCTGTCGGGGCTGGCGTTGTTCCATCCGGCACTGTTCTGGCTGAGCAATCTGTTTGGCGGTGGGCCGTGGACGCGCATTCTGCATCCGTTCATGGGCGTGGTGATGTTCGTCCTGTTCCTGGGATTGGTGATTCAATTCTTCCGGGCGAACTTCTTTATCAGCAATGACCGCTTGTGGCTGCGACGCGTCGGGCGGGTAATCAAAAACGAGGAAGAGGGCGTGCCGCCCATCGGCAAGTACAACCCTGGGCAGAAGCTGCTGTTCTGGACCTTGCTGATTTGCATGCTGGTGCTGTTGTTCAGCGGCTTGGTGATCTGGCGCGCGTATTTCAGCGAGTACTTCGGCATCACCAGCATTCGTTGGGCCATGCTGCTGCATGCGTTGGCGGGTTTGATCCTGGTGCTGAGCATCATCGTTCACATCTACGCTGGCATCTGGATCAAGGGTTCGGTCAGCGCCATGACGCATGGCTGGGTCAGCCGCGCCTGGGCGAGGAAACACCATGAACTCTGGTACCGCGAAGTGACCCGCGACGAGCACCCCGACCGGCCAATCAGCAAAAAAGGATAACCCCTTGGCGACGATTCTTGAGCCTGGCGAGATCGAAGCGGCGGCGAGTTCGCCGCCGTTTCTGCACCTGCCACCGAACAACCTGTTCACCTTGCGCGCCTTGCGCCTGGAGCGTCTGGTTGATGGCCATCCAATGGCCGATTACCTGCGGCTGGTGACCGGCCTGTGCCACGTGCAGCAGCGTCTGCTGGACGATCCGCCTGTCACCGCCATGCCCGATCCCGAACGTAGGCGAGTGTGCCAGCAACATGGCTTGCCGCCGTTCGCCGCCGACAGTCTGGTGCGCGAAGACCATTGGCTGCCTTACCTCGAAGCGCTATTGCAGCGTTACCAGCCACCGCCGCAACCGGCCGTGGAAAAAGCCGTGGCAACCTTGCGCAGCGCCAATGTCGGGCAACGCAAGGCCTGGGCGATTGCGCTGGTCAGCGGCCAGTTCGCCTTGCTGCCCGCCGCCGTGGTGCCGTTTCTCGGCGCGGCGTTGCAAGTGGCCTGGAGTCATTGGCTGCTGAGTACACCGGACCTTGCGCTGAAACCCGGCGACAGTCTCAGTCAGTGCCCGGCCTGTGGTTCGCCGGCCATGGCCGGGGTGATTCGTCATCGCGGCAAGTACAACGGCTTGCGGTATCTGGTGTGCTCGTTGTGTGCCTGCGAATGGCATGTGGTGCGGGTCAAGTGCGTGTATTGCGAACAAAGCAAAGGCCTTGAATACGTCAGCCTCGATGACGACCGCCACGCTGCCAACCAGGCCCCGTTGCGCGCGGAGGTCTGTCCGGGCTGCCGCAGCTACCTGAAACTGCTTTACCTGGAAAACGACGCCGAGGCCGAAGCGCTGTCGACGGACCTGACCAGCCTGCTACTGGACATGCGCCTGGAGCAGGAAGGCTACCAGCGTCCGGCGCCTAATCTGTTGCTGGCACCGGGAGGTGACTGAGCGAGCCCTTTAAGCTATCCCTCCGGGCTCAGCGACTACACTCAGGCGCGACGGTCAACGTTTGCGGGAGCGCCTGATGTCTTCCAGATCCGCCAGCTCAACCCTGCGGCTGCCTTCTATCGACAGTTTGCTGCGTCATCCCGCCTGTCAGCCATTGGCCGAACGTTACGGGCGTGATGCGCTGCTGGCCAGCCTGCGGCAATTGCTCGATGACTTGCGTGAGCCGGTCCTTTTCGGGCAACTCGACGCCATTGAAGTCGCGCCTGAAGCGTTGGCGGGCAGGGCGGGAGAGCGCTTGGCCAGTCAGCATCGCAGCAACGTGCGCCGGGTGTTCAATCTTACCGGCACGGTGTTGCACACCAATCTGGGGCGAGCGTTGTTGCCGGAGGAAGCCATCGAAGCGATGCAAATGGCGGCCCGTTATCCGCTTAACCTGGAATTCGACCTGCACAGCGGCAAGCGCGGCGACCGTGATGACCTGATCGAAGGCCTGATCCGCGAGCTGACCGGCGCCGAGGCGGTGACGGTGGTCAACAACAACGCCGCGGCGGTGTTGCTGGCGCTCAACAGCCTGGGCGCGCGTAAGGAAGGCATCATTTCCCGGGGCGAACTGATCGAAATCGGTGGCGCCTTCCGCATTCCCGACATCATGGCCAGGGCTGGGGTCAGGCTCCACGAAGTCGGCACCACCAATCGCACCCATGCCCGGGATTACGAGGCGGCCATCGGCCCCCGTAGCGGTTTGGTGATGCGCGTCCATGCGAGCAACTACAACATCGAAGGCTTCACCGCGCGGGTGCCGACCGCCGAGTTGGCGCAACTCGCGCATCAACACGGCTTGCCATTGCTTGAAGACCTCGGCAGCGGCAGCCTGCTGGACCTGACGCGCTGGGGCTTGCCCGCCGAACCGACGGTGCGCCAGGCGCTGATCGATGGCGCCGACATCGTCACCTTCAGTGGCGACAAACTGCTGGGTGGCCCCCAGGCCGGGTTGATTGTCGGCCGCAAAGACCTGATCGCGAAGATCAAGAAGAATCCACTCAAACGCGCCTTGCGGGTCGACAAACTGACCCTGGCCGCCCTCGAAGCGGTGTTGGGCCTGTACCGCGACCCTGATCGTCTAGCCGAACGGTTGCCGAGTTTGCGCCTGCTGACTCGGCCCCAGGCGGACATCTTCGCCCAGGCTGAACGCCTGCAACCCTCGCTGGCCAAAACCTTGGGCGACGGCTGGAGCGTCAGCGCGGTACCGGCGCTGGGCATGATCGGCAGCGGCAGCCAACCGGTGGCGCGATTGCCGAGTGCGGCTTTATGCCTGCGACCGCACGTATCCAAACGTCTTCGCGGACGGCAGCTGCACGGTCTGGAAGCGGTCCTGCGTGCGTTGCCGATTCCGGTGCTCGGGCGCATTGATGACGATGCGTTGTGGCTGGACCTGCGGCAACTGGACGATGAACCGGCGTGGCTGGCGCAACTCGATCAAATGGCAGGAACCGTAGCGTGATCGTCGGCACCGCAGGGCACATCGACCACGGCAAGACGGCCTTGCTCCAGGCGCTGACCGGCCTGCTCGGCGACCGGCGTCGGGAAGAACGTGAACGCGGCATGACCATCGACCTCGGCTACCTCTACGCGGCGCTGGAACCGCATGCGCCCCTGACCGGTTTTATCGACGTGCCCGGTCATGAACGCTTCACCCACAACATGCTGGCGGGGGCTCAGGGCATTGATCTGGTGTTGCTGGTGGTCGCGGCCGACGACGGTGTCATGCCGCAGACTCGCGAACACCTGGCCATCGTTGAACTGCTGGGTATCCCTCGAGCGCTGGTGGCGATCAGCAAATGCGACCGCGTCGAACGGTCCAGAGTGCACGCCGTCCGCGAACAGATCCAGACATTGCTGGCCCCGGGACCCTACGCCAACGCGCCGCAGATTGCGCTGTCGAGTGTGACCGGGGAGGGCGTCGAGACGCTGCGACAGGCCTTGCTCGCGGCGCAACATGAAGTTCTTCAACGCAGCACCAGCGGCGGTTTTCGCCTGGCGATTGACCGAGCCTTCAGCGTCGCCGGCGTCGGTATCGTGGTGACCGGCACTGCGTTGTCTGGCGTGGTGGCCGTGGGCGATACGCTGATGCTTGGCCCGCTGGGCAAACCCGTTCGTGTGCGCGGCCTGCATGCGCAGAGTCAGGCTGCCGAGATCGCCATGGCCGGACAGCGAGTGGCGTTGAACCTGAGTGCCGAACGCTTGGCCCTGGAGCAGATCCATCGCGGTCAGTGGCTGTCGTCCGAGTGGCTGTACGCGCCAACCCAGCGAGTGGATATCGACCTGCAATTGTTGGCCAGCGAACCCAAAGCCTTCGAGCACTTTCAGCCTGTGCATGTTCACGTGGGGACTCAGGACGTGACCGGCCGGGTGGCGTTGCTGGAAGGCACCCGCCTTTTGCCGGGTGAACGGATGTTCGCGCAACTGCTGTTGAATGCGCCGGTGCAGGCCGTGAAGGGCGATCCCTTGATCCTGCGGGACCAGAGCGCCCAACGCACCCTCGGCGGCGCGCGGGTGCTCGACCCGTTCGCACCGACCCGACAACGCCGCAGCCCCGAACGGTTGGCGCAGTTATACGCCCTCGCCACAGGTAATCAGTTGGAGGAGATCCTGCCGGCATTATTGGCCAACAGCGACACCGGGCTCGACCCGCGGCGTCTTGAGCGTCAGTTCAACCGCCCCCGCAACACCTGGGTTTTGCCCGATGACGTGCGCCTGATCGACACCCGCCAACGCCCGTTGCTGTTCAGTGCGGCCCGCTGGGAAGCGCTGAAAGCGCCGTTGCTGGAACACCTCGCACGTTTTCATCAACTGGAACCGGATCAAATGGGCCCGGACCGGGATCGCCTGCGGCGGTTCAGCGGCACCGCGCTGGAGCGTGCGACGTTCATCAGCCTGCTCGACGAATTACTCGCCAGCGCGGCCATTGCCGCCAGCGGGCCATGGTTGCATTTGCCCGATCATCAGGTGCGTTTGAGCGAAGACGACGACGCCCTGTGGCAACACTTGCAGCCATTGTTCGAACAGGCTGGTTTTGATCCGCCGTGGGTGCGCGACCTTGGCCATGACGAGGCGGCCGTGCGCTTGCTGCTGTGCAAAATGGCGAGGTTGGGATTGGTGCATCAAGTCGTCCGTGACCTGTTCTACACCGACACGATGATCCGCCGATTGGCGGCTATGCTTGTGCAACTGGCGGCGCAAAACCCGGTGATTCAGGTCACGGCGTTTCGTGATGCGGTGGGCCTGGGTCGCAAGCGCAGCATCCAGATTCTCGAATACTTCGACCGGATCGGCCTGACGCGACGGTTTGGCGACAAGCGCCACATCCGCCTCGACAATGCCTTGGCACAACGCACCGATCACTGACTTCAAGGAAGGCAATCGCGCCCGGTGGCGCGGCCGGGCTTCAAACCCGGTTGGGGACGGCATCCGTTCCCGGGCAGGTTCGACTCCGGCTGCCTTCCGCCATTTTTGTCAAAAGCGCCCGAAGGTCAACGGGTACTGGATAACCACGTAGATCCTGTCGATATCATCGCCGGCCTGCGCGCTGTTGGCGCGATGCGACACATGGGACAGTTGCAGGGACAAGCCCTTCGCCGATCCTGATTGCACGATGTAGCGCAGGTCTATGTCCCGCTCCCAATGCCGTCCGCCGTCCCCTTGTTGAGGGACGTACTCACCGAGCGTCTCGTCGAACGGGTTGTAGGCTCCACCTTTAGGCGCATGGGTGCCGTCGATCTGGCTGCCTTTCACATAACGGGTCATGAAGTTCAGCCCGGGAATCCCGTAGGGGCCCAGGTCAAGGTCATAGCGTGCTTGCCAGGAACGTTCATGAGCGCCGTTGAAGTCCGCGTACTTGATCGAGTTGGCGAGGTAGATGGAGTCGCCACCGACGAAATCGAAGGGCGTGTCGCCATTGATTTTTTGATAAGCCAGCGTGAACCCGTGGGCATCGTGAGTGTATTTGCCCGACAGGCTGAATGCCGTGTTGTCGATGGCGCCGGCCAACGCCTGGCCGGTGTCCTGCGTGTGATAGACATTGGCATCGAGGAACATGCCGGATTGTTTCAAGTGCAGGTTGGCGTAGTACTGGTGCCAGGTGTCGGTCAGCTCGGAAGCGTAGAGCGCGCCGCCGACGGGACTCTGGGTGAACAGGTCAGCGCCGAGAAACGAGATGCCACCGGCCTCGGTGTTGGCGCCGTAGCCGTAAAAGTCGTCTTTGTTCGAAGAACTGTCCTGATTCTTGAACGCGGTGAAGTGACCGGCCTGCAGATTCATACCGTCGATTTCACGGCTGTTGAGCAAAAAACCCGTGGCGTACTCCGGTTGCAGGCGTTTGTCTGCGGTGTCGAACACCGGGGTTTCCACCATCATTTCACCGAAGGCCACTGTGGTTCGGGAGGCCTTGATTTTCAACGCCGCGCCGCCGCTGGAGTAGTTGTCTTCACTGCGGCCATCAGCATCCACGGGCAGCAGTCCAGTCCCGGAATGGCCCTTGCCGCCATCGAGCTTGAGCCCCAGAAACCCATGGGCATCCAGGCCAAATCCAAATGTACCGGGTGTGAATCCGGATTCAAAAGCGCCGATAAATCCTTGAGCCCACTCCTGTTTATAGTTTTTGTCCGCGGGTGACGGTGACCGATAGTCACTGTTGAGGTAGAAATTTCGACTGAGCACCGACAACGATGCACCGTCCAGAAAGCCCTGAGGAGGTTGCGTCGATTCATCAGCCAGAGCTGCCCCGGCCGAGCCCGCGAACAGCACCGACACCCAGAACGGCAACGCGAGTTTCAGTTCTTGCGCGTAAAGCTTCATGGCTTATTCATCACGAGGACAGCGACTCCAGAATGTCTGGAGTCGCTTGTTTTTAGACGGCGCTTAATGGCCTTCCGAGGCACCGAACATGGTTTTGGCGTAGATCAGGCCAAGACCGTAGGAGCCTCCGTTCGCAATCGAGGTTTTCACCGTTTCGTCATAGGTTTCGGTACGTGCCCAGTCGCGCTGGAGTTCAAGCAGGTATTGCAGCGAGGTCATTGGGCGGGCGCCGATCTGGATCATGCGCTGCATCGCCATTTCGTGGGCTTCGGTGCTGACGTCGCCACAGGCATCGGCAATCACGTAAACCTCGAAACCCTGGTCGATGGCCGACAGTGCCGGGCCCACGATGCACACAGAGGTCCACAGACCGGCGAGGACGATTTTCTGTTTGCCGAACGCGTTGACTTCGACGGCAATGCGCTCGTCTTCCCAGGTGTTCATGCTGGTACGGTCGATGACGTTGTGTTCCGGGAACACTGACTTGATTTCGTCGAAGATCGGCCCGGAAAAGCTCTTCTCGGCGACGGTGGTCAGGATGGTCGAGACCTTGAAGCCCCGCGCGGCCTTGGCCACAAGTGCGGCGTTGTTGCGCAGGGTGACGGCGTCAATTGACTTGGTCGCAAAGGACATCTGCGACTGGTGATCGATCATGATCAGGGTGTGGTCGGACGGGGTCAGCAGGGTTTTGCCGGGAACAGCTTTTGCGAGGGCCATGGCGATGTCCTTACGGGTGAGTGAGGAGGCCATGGTTGCGTAGATTCAGGCGGGAATATTGAACCGATGTGCTGTGTTTGGTTTTTTTGCGAGGATGCTGAAGGACGGCCCCGCGCGCTGTCGGTCAAGGCGCGGGGCTGTCTGTCACTGCATCACATAACGCCCAGGCGCCGACTCAATCGCCGGGTATTGCGCGTTACCGGTATGCAGTACCGAGGGCTGGCGTTCGCCAGACTGTTCAGCCAGCCAGACGAACCAGTCATTCCACCAGCTACCGGAATGTTGCTGGGCGTTCTTGAACCAGGTTTCCGGGTTCTTGGTGACCCGGTTGTTGGTCCAGTAGTGGCGTTTTTCCTTGGCCGGCGGGTTGATCACCCCGGCGATATGCCCTGACGCGCCCAGTACAAAACGCTTGGTCCCGGAGAGCAACTCGGTGCTGGCGTAAGCGCTTCTCCACGGCACGATGTGATCGTCATGGGTGGCGAGGATGTACGCCGGAGCATCGATGGCGCGCAGGTCCAGCTTGACCCCGCAACAGTCCAGCTCACCGGATTTCAGATCGTTCTGCAGATAGGTGTGGCGCAAATACCAGCAGTACATCGGGCCTGGGAGGTTGGTGCTGTCGTTGTTCCAGAACAGCAGGTCAAGGGGGATTGGTTTCTGGCCCTTGAGGTATTTGTCGACGTTGTAGTTCCACCATAAGTCGTTGGGACGCAGCAGCGAGAAGGTATTGCCCATGTCCTCGCCCTTGAACAGGCCGATGGGGCCGTCCTGGCCGCCGATGGTGCGCTCGCGGTAGGCCACCAGTTGTTCGTCGACGAAGATGTCGATGGGGCCGGTATCGAGGTAGTCAAGGAAGGTGGTCAACAGGCTCACACTGCCAATCTCGCGGTCGCCGCGCGCCGCCAGGACCGCCAGCGCTGAACTCAACAAGGTGCCGCCGATGCAGAAGCCGACGCAATTGGGCCGCTGCTCGCCGCTGATCTCGCGGGTCACTTGCAGGCCTTTGATGATGCCGGTTTCGATCAGGTCATCCCAAGTGGTGCCAGCGTGCGCCTGGTCGAAGTTGCGCCACGACATCAGAAACACCGGGTGCCCTTGTTTCAACAAATGGGCAACCATCGAGTTGTCCGGGCGCAAGTCGAGAATGTAGTACTTGTTGATGGACGGCGGCACGACAAACACCGGGCGCCGGTACTGGGTTTCGCTTTGCGGGTAATACTGAATCAGCTGGAAGAGTTCGTTCTCGAACACCACTTCGCCGGGGGTGTTGGCGAGATCGACACCGACTTTGAAGGCGCCGGCGTCGCACTGGCGCATCTTGCCTTCTTGCAGGTCGCTGGCCAGGTGCAACAGGCCGGTGAGGAGGCTGCTGCCCTGGGTGTCGACGACCCGTTGCAGCGCATCGGGATTACTGGCCAGAAAGTTGCTGGGCGCGCCAGCCGCGATGGCCTGTTCCACCAGATAGAGCAGGCGCTGGCGCGGCTTTTTGTCCGGGATCGCTAACGTGTCCAGCAGCTTCAGCAGAAACCCTGCGTTGAGCAGATAAAAGGCGGCGAGGGAGCCGAACAGGGGCTGGCTCCAGTTGCCGCTGGCAAAACGTCGATCGTCGAAGCTGAATGGCTGACCGGTCAGCAGTTGCTGGCCGAGTTCGCCCCATTGCTGTTGGTAGTCCGATTGAAGGCTGTCCAGGGTGCCGCGCGGCAGGTCAAACCACTCGTTGTAGTCCTGGCCGGTAAACCACGGGTTGGTGCTGACCCAGAGACGTAGTTGTTGCACTGCAAAGGAGGCAATGAACGGAACCTGGCCTGACCAGAAGGTGTTGAAGGTATGCGCGTTATTGTCCATGGAACTCCTTGCCCACATCAGTAAACCGGGCAGAAAAAAACCGCGGCGCCGGACTTCGGCGCCGCGTTAGCAGTCAAGCAAGCAGTCCTGTGTTTCTTCTAGCGCTCGATGACCAGGCTGACGCCCTGGCCGCCACCGATGCACAACGTGGCCAGGCCTTTTTTGCCATCGCGACGAATCAGCTCGTGCAACAGCGACACCAGAATCCGCGCGCCCGATGCGCCGATCGGATGACCCAGGGCAATCGCGCCACCGTTGACGTTGACCTTGCTGGTGTCCCAACCCAGTTCCTTGCCGACGGCCAGTGATTGCGCAGCGAACGCTTCATTGGCTTCGATCAGGTCAAGGTCGTCCAGGCTCCAGCCGGCTTTGGTCAATGCCAAGCGGGTGGCCGGTACCGGGCCGATGCCCATGATCGACGGGTCGACACCAGCGCTGGCGTAAGCCTTGATGCGTGCCAGAACCGGCAAACCGAGGGCCTGGGCCTTGGCGGCGCTGGCCAGCAACAGTACGGCGGCGCCGTCGTTGAGAGTCGACGAGTTCCCGGCGGTCACGCTGCCGTCTTTCTGGAACGCGGGTTTGAGGTTGCCCAGCGCCTGCAGTGTGCTGCCCGGACGCGGCTGTTCATCGGTGTCAAAGACCAGCGGCTCACCCTTGCGCTGAGGGATCAGGATCGGGGTGATTTCACGCTTGAAGTAACCCGCTTCGATGGCGGCAGAGGCTTTCTGTTGCGAAGCCGCGGCGAATGCGTCCTGGTCTTCGCGACTCAGTTCGTATTTCTTCGCCAGGTTCTCGGCGGTGATGCCCATGTGGTAGTCGTTGAAGGCGTCCCACAACCCATCCTGAATCACGCTGTCTTGCAGTTGCGCATGACCCAGACGCAAACCGGTGCGGGCCTTGGGCAGAACATACGGCGCCAGGCTCATGTTTTCCTGACCGCCGGCAATGATGAGTTCGGCGTCGCCGCAACGGATGGCCTGAACCGCCAGCTGGACCGCCTTGAGGCCCGAGCCGCAGACCTTGTTCAGGGTCAGGGCAGGGGTGGTATGGGGCAGGCCGGCCTTGATCGCCGTCTGACGTGCCGGGTTTTGCCCCGAGCCCGCGGTGAGTACCTGGCCGAGGATCACTTCATCGATCTGCGAGCCGTCCAGACCGGTCTCTTCCAGCAAACGGCGAATGACCGCCGCGCCCAGCTCGGTGGCTGGAATCGCGGACAAGGCACCTTGAAAACTGCCAATGGCGGTACGAGTAGCGGCAACGATTACGACTTCGTTCATGCGTGACCTCATTAAGATGTTGTCGAGCGAAAGCAGGGCATCCATGCCCTGACAGGTCTACTGCATGTTCATGCCGCCGTTGACCGAGAAGTCGGCCCCGGTGCTGTAGGCCGATTCATCGGAAGCCAGCCAGGCCACGATGGAGGCGATTTCTTCAGGCTGGCCGAGACGCCCGACCGGTGTGGCCGCGATCATGGTCTCGAGAATGTCCGGGCGAATGGCCGCCGTCATGCTGGTCTGGATGTAGCCTGGGGAAACGGTGTTGACGGTCACGCCCTTGCCGGACACTTCCCGGGCCAGCGCCATGGTGAAGCCATGGATGCCGGCCTTGGCCGCGCTGTAGTTGGTCTGGCCGAACTGGCCGCGCTGACCGTTGATCGAGGAGATGTTGATGACCCGTCCCCACTTCTTGGCCAGCATCCCTTCAATCACCTGTTTGGTGGTGTTGAACAGGCCACTCAGGTTGGTGCCGATGACCGCGTTCCAGTCTTCGGGCGTCAGCTTGCGAAAGGACGCATCACGGGTGATCCCGGCGTTGTTGACCAGGACATCGATCGGGCCGAATTGCTCACGCGCCATCTCGAACGCGTTGCGTGTTGATTCCCAATCGGTGATGTCGCCATAGATGCATTCGAATTGATAACCCGCCTCCTGTTGGCTCGCCATCCATTCTTTCTTGCGGGCGGAATCGGAGCTGCAGCCCACGATGACCTTGAATCCTTCCTTGTACAGGCGTTGGCTTATCGCAGTGCCAATCCCACCCATACCACCCGTGACCAACGCAATACGACCAAGCGACTTCATATGCTCTCTTCCTTTTTGTATTTTGCGCGGCAAGATGGGGGATTGTTCGGTATTGGCAGGACGTGCGGAAGTGTTGAGAGGTGACGGTCTGGTGTCCAACGGTGCCATGCGCGAAGCGGAACGGGAACTTTCTATGGTCGCCTCACGCTCATCTGAGTAGCAGCTGCCGAGCCAGCGAGGTTGTGGGGAGGGATTGTGGCGAGGGGATTTATCCCCGTTGGGCTGCGAAGCGGCCCCTGTTTTTCCAGCCACACCGTATCGAATGGATGACGACGGCTTCGCCGCCGAACGGGGCGGTGCGACGTTTCGCTAAATCCCCTCGCCACAATCCTCTCAACCACAGCCTCGCGGGCTCAGCAGCTGCTGCAAGGCGACGAGTGGTCTGAAATAGTGGCTAAAAGTGAGGAGTACCTATACTGGGATCAATATTGGCAACTGAACCACCCGTTAGTATTTGATTCATCGCAGATCAGTCACGGCCCCGGACAGGATGTTCGGTTCCACAGGTCATTGAGGACGCCATGTATAGAATGAGTTCAGGCTATGCCAGCGTGCTGGTAAATACGCTCTTGGCTCAGGGACTGGATGTTGCCAGTCTGTGCCAGGAGGCTGAACTAGACATGAAGCTCGCGAACAAACCAGGAGCGTTTTGCGAGCGAAGGGCTATCTATCGACTATGGGATCTGGCCGCTCAGGCCTCGGGTGATCCAGACATTGGCTTGAAGGCCTATGGAAGTTTCCACCCCGGCAGCTTTCAGATCGTCGGCTACACCATGATGTCCAGCCTGAATCTGAAAAACGCCCTTGAACGACTGGTCCGTTTCAGTCCGTTGATTGGTACCGGGTTCAGCCTTTTCTTTACATCGGAACAGCAGAATTACCGACTTTCCGGCCTTGACCATCAACAAAAAGGCTCGATCAAACCTCGCCAATACACCGATGCAGCGCTGGCTTCATTGCTGGGTTTCTGCCGTAAGCTGGCCGGCGGCAACGCACCGCAACCCTTGAGCGTGGGATTCAGCTATCCCGAACCTGAAGACACCACCGAGCATCGTCGGTTGTTTGGCTGCGACCTGCATTTCAACGCGCCTTACGACAGCATTTTGTTTGACAGTGAGGAACTGATGCGTCCGTTGAGCATGGCCAATGAAGCGTTGGCGGTGCTGCATGACAGTTTTGCCGAGGCTCAACTGGACCTGCTGTTTGGTTTTTGCATTGTCAGCAGAATTCGCGCATTGATTACCGAGCGCTTGAGTCAGGGCCAGGGGCAATGCGACATGGAGTCGATCGCAGCGGCATTGAACATCAGCAAGCGGACGTTGCAACGCGCGCTGGAAAAGGAAGGGACGCAATTCAAGGACGTGCAGAACGCGGTGCGCCGGCAATTGGCCGATTTCTACCTGCGCCATTCTCACTTCAACATGAAGCATGTCGCGTATCTCCTTGGTTTTCATGATCACAGCAGTTTCAACAAAGCCTGTAGCCGCTGGTTTGGCATGACACCCGGTCAGTATCGGGCCGATGAATCGTTTGAAATCAAGGAAGCCGCGTCGGTCTGACGCAGCCTCCCGTCAACGTTCAACGTCATTTCACCGGAGGTTTTTTCACGCCTTTCTTGCCCTTGGCAGGTTTGCGCACAGGACTGGCAACCTTGGCGATGGGGTCTGGGGTCACTGCCGGTATTTTCTGCTTGATTGGCTCGGGGATTAGCGCTGGGGCTTCCTGCTTAACGGGCTCAGGGATGACCACAGGGGTTTTCTGCTTGATTGGCTTGGGGATTTCCACCGGGGTGATCTGCTTGATCGGCTCAGGGGTTACCGCCGGGACTTTCTCTTCAATGGCATCGGCTTCACCGGGTGGTTGGGTCAGGCTGAAACCTGGCAGCGGCACGTCGAGCAGCGTGTGCAGTTCCCGCCAAAAGAGGTTGTCTGCGCCGCTGGTCAGCAGTTCCGGCAGCAAATTGGCGACAGCCGCCAACACTTGCTGGCGTTCTTCGACCTCGACAAGTATCAAGGGCAGGCTGTGCAGGCTTTCTTGCGGATGGGTGGCGACCAGCAGTTTTTGCAGGCGCAGGGTTTCGCGCAAATCAAGCGGCTCGGCACTGTAGTCCTGGAGCAGCACCTGCAGTTGCAGGATCAATTTTTCGACACTTTCCTTGCCCGGCTCGTCGCTGTCGCGGCCCAGCAGGAACAGGATCCGTATCAAGGCTTCCATCAGGCCGCCGAGGGGCAGGGCATCCTGCAAGCGCTCGATCAAAACCTTGTCGTGCTGCTCGGCATGTTCCTGCAGATTACGTCCGGGGGCATTGCCAGCGAGGCTGTTGAGTACGCCATACACGCCGTAGAAACACATTTCCTGAGCCGCATCACGCAGGTCGCGATAGCCGTTCAAGGCATCCTGCACCTGGTTGGAAAACAGTTCCTGCCAGACCAGCAACGGGTTGTTCTGGCTGGCGGGGTGACGATCCTTGCTCACTTGGGCGGCACTGCCTGCCAGCCACCAAAGCGCCGGGTTCAAACTGCTCCAGGCCACTTGCTGCTGATGGAAAGGGTGCGTCCGGCGCAGCATTTCGGCGCTCGGTTCGTTGATCAACTGGCGCAACCACGGGCGTATGCATTCGTCGTACACACTGTTGTTGATAGCGGACACACGCTGGACCAGCGCAAATTCGCGATCGTCATCGCGGGGCGGCTGCACCTGGCCATGGATGTCGGCGATACGCCGGCGTTCGAAACGCACGGCATACGGCGTCGCCGAATTCTCCGGCAGGTCTTCGATCAGCATTTCATACAGCCCGGCTGACAGTGCATTGATCGCATCAACCGCACCGAGCAATTCACGGTGTTCACGCCGCGCCACGTCACCGGACACGAAGATGCCCAAGTGACCGATGCTCGCGTGTCGCAGGTAAACGATGGTGCGCCCGGCATTTTGCAACGCGAGATCGCTGGGATAGACGTCGGTGATCCAGTCCAGTGCCTGCTGCGGGGAGGTGATGTTGTCACCATACGAGCAGAACACCACCACCGGCACTTCGATCAGCTTGAGGTCCAGCCCGCTGCTCTTGCGGCCCAGGCCACCGGACAGCCGATTGCCGATGAACAGGTCGTCGACAATCATCTCGATCTCTTCGCCATTGAGCAGGGTCGGGCTGCCCCACCAGCGTTCGAAGTCCAGAAAGCGTGCCGCCTCGCTGTCGACTTCGCTGAACAGGTGGTAGTACTTGCCCCAAAAGGTGTTGGCCGGGTCCAGGTTTTCGAAATTGCTCACCAGCCAGGTGCCGTCGAAACGGTCATTGCCCAGGTCGCTTCCCAGGCGTGCCATCCAGCCACCGCCCAGCAAACCACCGGTGTAGCGCATTGGATTGCGGCCATTGACGCCGGCCCAGTACGACAACGGCGCACCATTGACGATGATCAGCCCTGGTAGCTCCGGACGAGTGGCCGCGAGGCCCATTAACGCCCAGCCCGCCTGGCAGTTACCAATGACGACTGGTTTGGCGCTGTCTGGATGCCGGGCGCTGACGACTTCGATGAACCGCGCTTGGGCGTCTGTGATATCAGCAAGGGTTTGCCCTGGGCGGGGCGCGTGACTGAAGGAGATGAAGTAGGTGGGGTGGCCGGCTCTCAGGCTTTCGCCGATGACCGAATCCTGTTTGAACCCGCCAATGCCCGAGCCGTGACCGCCGCGGGGATCGATGATGATCACCGGCTGTTTTTTGCTGTCGATCCGTTGACCGGGGCCGCCGAGGATTTGCAACAACGAATAGTTGACCGGGCGGGGCAGGTCTTCACCGGCGACCAGCGTTTCATGATTGAACTTGAGCAGCAGTGGATACCCGGCGCGTTCGTGGGCCAGGGTGTTGTCGCCGCGCTGACGCAAGGTGTCCCAGAACAACACACTACGTTGGCCGAGGTCCGTGAAGTATTCCTGCCAGTCAGCAGGCGTTGCCTGTCGGAGTTGCCCAAGGTTTAAAGGCGAGAAGGTTTTTGCCTGGCGCTTCTGCACGGCGTCGAGGACGTTGCGGGTATTGAGGCGTTGCAGATGATTCAGGTGTTCGAACAAGCCGGCGGGTTCGGAGAACTCTTCATCTTGCAGCGCAATATTTAATTCCTGACCCATCGTGATCTCCTGACGCTGTGCATGGGAACCGGCCCATCAGACCCCCTTTAGTTAAAGAGGGCTAGCCTGGCCGTTCGATGAGCAGGAGTTTACAGCTAACAAGGAGGGCTTTAGCAAAGTTTATTTTGCATCGCACAAAAATACACGTTGCCAAATGGTTTTGTGCACTGCAATATCAAGGCTAACGCGATGACTGGCCGGATCGCTATCGCGTCCTCTGGTCCATCAGGGCCTTTCAGTACCAGGAGATTCAAGCATGTCTTTTTTCAATTCGGAAAAACTGCAAACCGCTCAGAAAGCCAACCTCGACCTTTTGCAGCAAATCAGCGGCAAAGTCTTCGCCAGCGTTGAACAGCTCAGCCAGTTGCAGTTCAAGGCACTGCGCGACTCCACCGAAGAGCACTTCGAAGGCGTTCGCAAGCTGCTGGCCGTGCGTGATCCACAAGGTTTCGCCGAGCTGCAGGCTTCTTTCACCCAGCCGAGCGCGCAGACCGAACGTCTGGCCGAATTCAACCGTCAGGTTCAAGCGCTGATCGTCGGTACCCAGTCGGACATCGCCAAGTTGACCTCGAGCCAGGTCGAAGCGGGCACCCAACAGGTGCAAGAGTTCGTTGAAACCATCAGCAAGAATGCACCGGCCGGCTCCGAGCCTGTTGTGGCCGCGTTCAAGTCGGGTCTCGCAAATGCCGGTACAGCATTTGAAAGCGCACAGAAAGCCGTGAAACAGGCGTCCGAAGCCGCTCAAAGCAATTTCGAAGCAGCCACTGCCGCGGCCACCAAAGCGACTTCAGAAGCAAGCGCCAAGGCTACCAGCGGTAATAAGTAAGTCGTATTAGATCAGCGGCAACAATGGCGATGGGTTTATTCCCCATCGCCATTTTTTTTCGGCCCGTTTTTGGTATCCGGCTTGCCGCCGAACATGCCGAACAGGTTCTGGGTGTTCAGGTACAGCGCCTTCGACTGGTCGACATATTGGCGCATCAGATCCTGCATCACCGGGGCCTGTTGATGCATGAAGTCGCTCCAGGCCTCGGACGATTGCGCGCCGGTCTGGGACTGGATGTCGATCACGGTCTGAATGCTCTTGTCCAGATAGCTACCGAGTACGCCTTGATAAGGGCCGTAGAACTGGATAATCCCCATCAGCATTTCGGTAGTGAAGATGGGTTCACCGCCGCTTTCAGCTTCCAGAATCACTTGCAGCAGGATGCTGCGGGTCAGGTCCTCGCCGCTCTTGGCATCGACCACCTGAAAGGCAACTTTGTCGACCACCAACTGGCGTATGTCCGCCAGCGTCAAATGACTGCTGGTGTGGGTGTCATACAGTCGGCGATTGGGGTACTTCTTGATCAGGCGGGGGGTGGTATCAGTCATGCGGGGCGTCTCGCGGCGGGCCTGGTTTGCAGGCATCTTAACCTACTCTGGCCACTGCTGCGGGTTGGCGGGTGTATCGAGAGCAGATCGTTCCCACGCGTGGGAACGATCTGGGGGAAGGGTGCTTACCAGATCGGCAAGGTGTAGCTGACGATCAGGCGGTTTTCATCCAGGTCGCTGCCGAAGTTGGTCGAGCGCACCGTCGCGTTGCGCCACTTCAGCCCGACATTCTTCAACGGCCCGCTCTGCACGACATAACCAATGTCGGTATCCCGTTCCCATTCTTTGCCTTCCGGGCGGTTGCCGCCCAGATCGATGTTGTCGCCGGTGAGGTAGCGGGTCATGAAGGTCAGGCCCGGAACGCCAATGGCCGCAAAGTTGTAGTCGTAGCGCGCCTGCCAGGATTTTTCATCCTTGCTGGCGAAGTCGCCGATTTGCACGAAGTTCACCAAAAAGGCATCGGTGCCGTTGACGTAGGCGTAGCCGGTGTCGCCGCTCATGCCTTGATAACCCAGGCCCAACGCATGCCCGCCAAGGTTGTAGGTGAACATTGCGCCAATCGCATTGTTATCGACATTGCTGCCGCCATCGTCCGTGGAGCGGGCGAAGCGCAGATCCGTCTTCAGCGACTGCCCCGTCGTCACCGGCAACACGTAGGTCAGGTTGACCAGGTGCTGGCTGTAGAAGTTGTCGAGGTGGCCGTAGCTATAGCCGGTGGCGAGGTTGCTGGTCCATTTGTAGTTCAGGCTGGCAAAATCGAAGCTGTCGCTGTCGAGATGACGTGTGGTGATGCCCTTGGCGCCGGTGCGGGTGATGCCCATGTCCTCGTAATCCGAGGAGTCGCGCTGATTGACCTGGGTCAGTCGCCCGGCATCCACCGTCAGGCCTTCGAGTTCCAGCGAGGTCAACTGACCGCCCTTGAAGGTTTGTGGCAACAGCCGTGAATCGTTGGCCAATAACGTGGGCAGTTTCGGCAGCAGCGTGCCCAGTTTCAGTGTGCTTTTCGAGGCACGCACTTTGGCGGTCAGGCCCAGTTCGCCGTACTCGTCCTGTGCACCTTTGCTCGTGTCGCGGTGACGTTTGAGCAGGCCGGAGCCTGCGCGATCAGGGCTGGAATCGAGCTTGACGCCTAGCAGGCCGATGGCGTCGAAACCGACACCGATCAACCCTTCGGTGAAGCCCGATTCATAGCGCAGCAGGAAACCCTGGGCCCATTCCTCTTGTTTGGATTGGGCGGCGTTGTCCTGGCGATAATCACGGTTGAAGTAAAAGTTGCGCAGCTCAAGGCTGGCCTTGCTGTCTTTGACAAAGTCAGCAGCGGCGGGGGCCGAGAGGCTGATGACGCCGCCGGCCAGCAACAGTCGGGTAGCGAGGGTGCGGGTATTGCGGTCCATGGTGAAGCCCCTTTGTTTTTATTATGGAAAGACAGGTCCCGCGGCCCTCGCCAGGTGGGCGAGGGCTTATCGATAAAAAAACGCGAACGCCAAAAAGACAGGAGCGCGGCGCCGCGTGCGGTTCAATCGTTAGAACTGTTCGGCGCTCAGGCCAAACAACGAGGCACTGCCCGCACGAATGGATTGCTCCAGACTCAAAATGCGCGGCAGCAGGCGGTGGATATAGAAGTCGGCGGTGGCGATTTTCGCGCCATAAAACTCTTCGTCGTCGTGCAGCTTTTGCTTGGCGACCTGAGCCATGCGTGCCCAAAGCCAGGCGTAGGCGACGTAACCGAACAGGTGCAAATACTCCACCGACGCGGCGCCGACTTCGTTGCGATTGGTCGCGGCCTGATCCTGCAGCCAGTCGCTCAGGTCTTCCAGACGCTGCACGGCATCGAACAGTTGAGTGGAGTAGGGCGCGTCAGGCTGATGGGCGAAATGACGGATCTGAGCGGTGAACTGGCGCAGCGCGAAACCCTTGTCGGCGAGCACTTTACGTCCGAGCAGGTCCAGCGCTTGAATGCCGTTGGTGCCTTCGTAGATCTGCGCGATGCGCACGTCACGGACCAATTGTTCCTGGCCCCATTCACGGATGTAGCCATGGCCACCGAACACTTGCTGGCCGTTGATGCAGCTTTCCAAACCGGTGTCGGTGAAGAATGCCTTGGCCACCGGCGTCAGCAGCGCGACCAGGGTTTGCGCATTGTCCCGTTCCTGGACGTCATCGGAAAACTTCGCCAGATCGAGTTGCTGGCCGACATAACTGGCGAACGCACGGCCGCCTTCGGTCATGGCTTTCATGCTCAGCAGCATGCGGCGCACATCGGGGTGGACAATGATCGGGTCGGCCACTTTGTCCGGGGCAATGGCACCGGTCGGCGCGCGGCTCTGAACCCGTTCACGGGCGTAAGCCACGGCGCTCTGATAGGACGCTTCGGCGCAGCCAATTCCCTGAATGCCGATGGACAGGCGTTCGTAGTTCATCATGGTGAACATCGCCGCCAAGCCTTTGTTGGCTTCGCCGACCAGCCAGCCGCTGGCGCCGTCGAAGTTCATCACACAGGTGGCCGAGGCCTTGATGCCCATCTTGTGTTCGATGGAGCCGCAACTCACGGCGTTGGCAGCGCCGAGGGAACCGTCGGCATTGACCAGCACTTTGGGCACGACGAACAGTGAGATGCCTTTCGGCCCTGCCGGTGCGTCCGGCAGCTTGGCCAGCACCAGATGGACAATGTTTTCGGTCAGGTCCTGATCGCCACCGGTAATGAAAATCTTGCTGCCGGTGATGCTGAAGCTGCCGTCGGCTTGAGGTTCGGCGCGGGTGCGGATAATCCCCAGGTCAGTGCCGGCGTGGGCCTCGGTCAGGCACATGGAACCGGCCCAGCGGCCTTCGTACATCGGCGGCAGGTAGAGGTTTTTCAGGGTGTCGCTGGCGTGGGCATCCAGCGCCAGGCAGGCACCGGAACTCAACGCCGAATACAAAGCAAAGCTTGAGTTGGCGCCGTAGAGCATTTCTTCGAACTGCACGGCGAGCATCTTCGGCATGCCCATGCCGCCGAAATCGGCATTACCGGAAAGACCCACCCAGCCGCCTTCGATGTAGGTGGCATAAGCTTGCTTGAAACCGATTGGCGTGCTGACCTGGCCATCGACCCACTGGGCGCCTTCTTCGTCGCCGCTACGGTTCAATGGCGCAATCAGGTGCGAGGTGACTTTGGCCGCCTCCTCAAGAATGGCGTCAGCGGTGGCGGCGTCGACACTGTCGGCCAGGGCCGGCAAGCGTGCCCACAGGGCCGGGGCGTCGAACACTTCATGCAAGACAAAGCGCATGTCGCGCAGCGGGGCGTTGAATTCGGGCATAACGTGAACCTCAAAAGGTTGTGCGATGGGCACGGCGCCGCTGGAGCAGGCCGTGCCCTTTCAGATCAATGAGCGGAAGCGCTGGCGGCACCGAGGCCCGTCTGGGCACGAACGAACTGGTCGGCGTAGGCGTCACGTTCCTTGTCGGCCCGCACGCTGCGGTCGAGTTTCGACACCACAACGATCACGAAGAACGCCAGCGGCATGGAGAACAGCGCCGGGTGGTCGTACGGGTAGATCGCGTGAGCATGGCCGAGCACGGTGACCCAGACCGCTGGCGAGAGGATCACCAGCACCAACGCGCAGATCAGGCCGGCGAAACCGCCGATGATTGCGCCTTTGGTGGTCAGGCCTTTCCAGTACATGGCCATGATCAGCACCGGGAAGTTGGTCGACGCGGCGATGCCGAAGGTCAGGCCCACCAGGAACGCGACGTTCATCTTCTCGAACAGAATGCCCAGCAGAATCGCAATGATGCCCAGGCCCACGGTGGCCATGCGGGTCACGCGCATTTCCTGTTTCTGGCTGGCTTTGCCTTTCTTGAACACCGTGGCGTAGAGGTCATGGGAAATCGCCGAAGCCCCGGCCAGGGCCAGCCCGGAGACCACCGCCAGAATGGTGGCGAAGGCTACCGCCGAGAGGAAACCGAAGAACAGGTTGCCACCGACCGCTTTGGCCAGGTGCATGGCGACCATGTTGCCACCGCCGATCAAGGCGCCGCCGACTTCACCATTAACGTAGTACTGCGGGTCGGTGCCGATGATCACCATCGCGGCAAAGCCCAGGGTGCAGACAACCAGGAAGAAGAAACCGATGAAGCCTGTGGCGTAGAACACCGACTTACGCGCTTCCTTGGCGTTAGGCACGGTGAAGAAACGCATCAGGATGTGCGGCAGACCAGCAATCCCGAACACCAGGCCCAGCGACATCGAAGCGGTGTTGATCGGGTCGGCGAGCATCGAGCCGGGGCCCATGATGTTCCAGCCACTGGCATGGGCTTCGACGGCTTTGGTGGCCAGGGTTTCGTAGCTGAAGCCGAATTGCGACATGGCCATGAACGCCAGGGTCGTGCCGCCAGCCAGCAGCAATACAGCCTTGATGATCTGTACCCAAGTGGTGGCGATCATGCCGCCGAAGATCACATACACCAACATCAGCGCGCCGACGATCACCACGGCTACCGGGTAGTCGAGACCGAACAGCAACTTGATCAACTGACCGGCACCGACCATCTGCACGATCAGGTAGCAACACACCACCGTCAGCGAACCAAACGCAGCGAAGATCCGCACTTTGTTCTGGTCCAGTCGATAAGACACGATGTCGGCAAAGGTGTAGCGCCCCAGGTTGCGCAAGCGCTCAGCCATCAGGAAGGTGATGATCGGCCAGCCGACGAAGAAGCCGATGGTATAGATGAAGCCGTCGTAGCCCTTGGCGAACACCAGGCTGGACAACCCCAGCAGCGTGGCCGCGGACATGTAGTCACCGGCAATCGCCAGACCGTTCTGGAACCCGGTGATGCCACCGCCCGCGGTGTAGAAGTCCGACGTGGATTTGGTTTGCCGCGCGGCCCACCAAGTGATGGCCAACGTGCCCAGCACGAAGACGAAGAACATCCCGATCGCATGCAGGTTCAGCGGTTGTTTTTCCACCGCACCCAGCGCGGGCGCAGCCAGTACAAAAGAAGCCGGCAACAGCCCGGCAGCGGCGAGGAGAAGTTTACGCAGCAGGTTCATGACTTGCTCTCCTCAAGAATGGCGGCGCCCAGTGCATCGAAACGCGTGTTGGCGCTGTAGACGTACCAACCGGTCAGTAGCCAGGAAAAAATGATGATCGCCGCGCCGACCGGCATGCCCAGGGTCAACATCCGATGTTCGGCGAGCGGCGCATGCAGCCACTGCGGGGCAAACGCCACCACCAGCATGAACGCGTAGTAAGTACCCAGCACCGCAGCACTCAGCGACCAGGCCAGGCGCGAACGGCTGCTCACCAATTGAAGGAATTTCGGGTTGGCCCGAATGCGCTCACAGCGTTGGGTATCGGTTGAATGGATGTCGATCATGGGTGGCTCCACATTGTTTTTGTTATCAGTGTGTGGGGGCAGGGCAGCGCCGAATTCGGCATGCACGAGCCCGAAACGGCAGGTAAAGGCACCTGCCGCTTGACGGGTACAACGTTGGTTCGGGTTAGAGCGCTTTAGCCCTGTCGCGCAAAACGTACTTCTGGATCTTGCCGGTGGAAGTCTTTGGCAGCAGAGTGAAAATCACCGTGCGCGGGACTTTGAAGCCGGCCAGGTGTTCGCGGCAGAAACTGATGATGTCGGCCTCGCGAACGTCCTGGTGATCAGCCTTCAACGTGACAAACGCGCAGGGCGTTTCGCCCCACTTCTCATCGGGACGGGCGACGACCGCCGCTTCCATGACGGCAGGATGGCGATAGAGCACGCCTTCCAGTTCGATGGTGGAAATGTTCTCGCCGCCGGAAATGATGATGTCCTTGAGGCGGTCCTTGATTTCGACGTAACCGTTGGGATGACACACCGCCAGGTCACCGGTGTGGAACCAGCCGCCTTCGAACGCTTCGGCTGTGGCGGTCGGGTTCTTCAGATAGCCCTTCATCACGGTGTTGCCGCGCATGAAGATCTCACCGATGGTCTGACCGTCTCGCGGGGTCGGCTCCAGCGTCTTCGAGTCGCCGACCATCACGCCTTCGAGCGTCGGGTAGCGCACGCCCTGACGGGATTTGATTTGCGCCCGTTCGTCTAGCGGCAACTCGTCCCATTCGGCATGCCAGGCGCAGAGCGTTACCGGACCATAGGTTTCGGTCAGGCCATAGACGTGGGTGACCTTGATGCCCATTTCTTCCACGGCACCGATCACTTTGGCCGGCGGTGCGGCGCCGGCGACCATGGCGTTGACCGGATGATCGATCGCCGCTTTCGCCGATTCCGGCATATTGACCAAGGCATTGAGCACGATCGGCGCGGCGCACAGATGGGTGACCTGATGTTCGCGAATCAGCGTGAGGATTTTCTGTGGATCGACACGGCGCAGGAACACATGCACACCGGCCATGGCGGTGATGATCCACGGGTAGCACCAACCATTGCAATGGAACATCGGCAGGGTCCAGAGGTAGACCGGATGGTTGCCCATGGCCCAGGTCATCTGGTTGCCCAACGAGTTCAGGTAAGCACCGCGATGGTGGTAAACCACGCCTTTGGGGTTGCCGGTGGTGCCTGAGGTGTAGTTCAGCGAGATGGCTTGCCATTCGTCCGCCGGCCACTGCCAGGCGAAAGCCGGGTCGCCTTCGGCCAACAGCGCTTCATAGTCCAGATCGCTGACCGCCTGGCCTTCACCGTATTCCGGATCATTGACGTCGATCACCAGTGGCGGGTGATCCAGCATGCCGATCGCCGCGTGAATCACATCATGGAACTCGCGGTCGGTAATCAGCACCTTGGCTTCGCCATGTTGCAGCATGAAGGCGATGGCTTCGGCATCCAGGCGCACGTTGAGCGGGTTGAGCACCGCGCCGATCATCGGCACGCCGAAGTGCACTTCAAGCATCTCGGGAATGTTGGGCAGCATCACCGCCACCGTGTCGTTCATGCCGATACCACGACCGGCCAGCGCCGAAGCCAGACGGCGGCAGCGGGTGTAGGTCTGCGCCCAGGTGCGGCGAATAGAGCCATGGATGACGGCAGGGTAGTCCGGATAAACGCTGGCGGTGCGCTCGATGAAGCTGAGCGGAGACAAGGCAATATGATTGACAGCCGCAGGGCCTAGCCCTTGTTCATAGATCGACATGTACGGGTACTCGGTGGCTGATTGTTAGCTCTATAGATGTCCTGGCAGCGTCGCCGCCGAGGGCACCTTTTATGTCCGGCTTGCTTTATATAACATTCAGCCTCCGATATGGAAGTACAACCTACGTCATATAGGATATGTACTATATTTGATTCTTGCGGATCTAAATCAATACAGTCACACCGTCAAGGCCGGTATATCCTTGGCTTCCCCAACGAAGCGGACCTGTGATGACCCTGACCCCCGTTCGATTGCACAGCTGGTTGCGCCTGCAGCGCGAGGGCGTGTCCCTGGCCGCCCGGGCCGATGCGTTGTGCCGTGCGTTGCAGGATTGCCCCGAGGTGCGCCGGGCGGTTTATCTGAGTTGGCAAGCCAATGCGCGGATTTACAGCCACGAGGGCGCCGCCCAGCATTTTCCACCGGGCCTGGGCGACCCTTCGCTGGCCAGCGATCAGCGCCTGTTTGATCGGCTGGTCGAGGCGGGGCGGCTGGATCTGGCGCAAGTGCGTCAACTCGATTGCTGGTTGGCCGGACGACTGCGCCGGGCCGCTATCAGTCATGGCCAGGTGTTTGATCTGGCCTTGCAACCGGGGCAGCCGGGGCTGTTGCTGGTGGAAGTGTGCGAGGGCGTGAGTCTTGATTGGCTGGGTTGGGTGCAGGACTTGCTGACGACCTTGCTCAGCAGCGTCAACGGTATGCTGCGCGGCTCGCCGCTGTTGGGTCACGATCCACAGCCGAGTCTGCTGCTCGATGCGCAAGGCCGACCGCTGGAATTCAATGCCGCGCTGTTGGCATTGCTCGCCGAAAAGCCGCTGACTGATGTGCTGGGTTTTCTGCCGGTCAATCACCGGGTGCTGGTCCGTGCCTGCCTCGACCAGCAACGCGCCATCGAAGGGGTCGAAGCCCAGTTCGAAGCGCAGATCCTGATCTGGACGTTTATCCCCGATCCCCAGGACAACCGTGTACTCGCCCGTTGCCGCGATGCCACGGCACAAGTGCTGGCCGAGCGTGAAGCGGCCACGGCACGCCGGTTGTACCGGCTGATCATCGAGAACACCACCGACCTGATTTCCCGACACACACCGGACGGGCGCTTTCTCGATGCCTCGCCCGCGTCCTGGACATTGCTCGGCTACTGGCCGGAAGAGTTGCGCGGGCAAATGGCCCAGCGCTTGTTCCATGGTCAGGGCCTGGCCAGCCTGATGCAGCGTGCGCGAGATGCCCTGGAGCAGGACGGTTATCACACGATGACCTATCGCATTCGCCATCGTGACGGGCATTACCTGTGGTTCGAAACCGCGAGCCGGGCGATTCGTGAAACCTACACCGGGACGGTGGTGGAAGTGGTCAGCGTGTCCCGGGACATCACCGCCCGGGTCCACGCCGAGGAGAACAAGCGGCGCCTGGCGGAGGTCGTCGAGGCCAACACCGATCCGGTGTTGTTCATCGACCCCGAGGGGAAAGTCACTTACCTCAACCCGGCGGCGCGGCGCATCCTCGGGATCGACGAGCAACAACCGATGCCGACCCTGGCGCAATTGTTCGCCAGTAGCGACCTGGCACGTCTGCAGCGTGATGGTTGGAGCAGCGCCGAACGCGACGGTGTCTGGAGCACCGATGCGCGGTTGCAGCCACCGGGTGGCGGCACTTCAGTGCCGGTGTCGCTGGTGCTGCTGGCGCACCGTTCGGCCGGTGGCGAACGCTATTACTCGTTGGTGGCGCGGGACATGACCGAGCGTGAACTGCGTGAGGTACAGCAGCGCCGCCATCAGGACGAACTGGCCCATACCGCGCGGTTGGTCACTTTGGGTGAATTGGCCTCGGGCATCGCTCACGAAATCAACCAGCCGCTGGCGGCGGTGGTCAATTACGCCAATGCCAGTCAGCGCTATTTACAGACCCTGGATTCAAATCCCCAGGCCGCCGCCCGAGTGGCGCAAGGGCTGGAACGCATTACCCATCACGCCACGCATGCTTCAGAAGTGATCAGACGTTTGCGTGCGTTTCTGCGCAAGGGACAACGCCGGATGCAGGCCCTGAATTTCACCGACGTCGCCCGCGAGGCCGTGCGTTTATGTGCCTGGGAAGCGAGCAATTGCCAAGTGACAATCGAGGATCGCCTGCCGGATAATCTGCCGCCGATTTATGCCGACCGGGTGCTGCTGGAGCAGGTCCTGCTCAATCTGTTGCGCAATGCCATCGACGCCAACCGCGAACAACATCCGGGGCAACCTTCACTGATCGTGATGGCTGCGGGGCAGGGGGGTGGTGCAACCGTGGAAATCAGTGTGCAAGACCAGGGACCGGGCGTCAGCGAGCCGGAACTGGAGCAGATATTTACCCCGTTCTATACCAGCAAGGCCGATGGCCTGGGACTTGGCTTGTCCATGAGCCGCAGCATCATCGAAGGTTTCGGTGGCGAATTGCAGGCCCGACGCCAACCTGTCGGGCTGCTGATGTGCTGCCGCTTGCCGCTGGCCGGCCCAACAAAACAACAACAGGAATAACGTAATGGCAGGTGTGACGGAGCACGTGGTGTATGTGGTCGACGACGATCAAGGCATGCTCGATTCAACGGTCTGGTTATTGGAGTCGGTCGGCCTCAAGGCCTTGCCGTTTACCAGTGGCGTGGAGTTTCTCAATGCCTGTGATGCCACGCTCGATGCCTGCGTGCTGCTCGATGTTCGCATGCCCGGCATGGGCGGTTTGAACGTGCAGGAAGAAATGCGTGCACGTGAGCTGAACCTGCCGATCATTTTCGTCAGCGGGCACGCGGACGTGCCGATCGTGGTTCGCGCATTTAAGGCGGGCGCCCATGACTTCATCGAGAAGCCCTACAACGAGCAATTACTGCTGGACAGCGTGCAACAGGCGCTCAGTAACTGCGCAGCAAACCGCTCGGGCAATCAGGGTCACGAAGCCTTGCAGGCACGCTTGCTGACACTGACCCCACGGGAGCGCGATGTCTTGCTGCCGCTGGTCCAGGGTTACACCACCCGTGAAATCGCTGAACAACTGGGCGTGAGCGCAAAAACCGTCGACCTTTATCGCTCGCGGGTGATGAAACGCATGCAGGCCAATACCTTGCCGGACCTGGTGGGCATGGCCATCGCCGCTGAACTGGTTGATCCGCTGAAGCTGCGGTGATTGCTCGCGTGTTCCATTTGGCGTCTATGCTGGGCTTACCGATCCCATCCCTCTGCAGCGATCTGCAAGGAGGCAGCAATGGTGCCCACATCCAGCTCCGAGAAGGCGTTCACACGCAATCTGCTCGATGTTTTGATCCGTGCGGGGTTGATTACCGTACTGGTGCTGTTCTGCTTTCAGATCTTCAGCCCGTTCCGCGACCTCATGCTGTGGTCACTGATTATGGCGATCACCCTTTACCCGCTGCAACAGCGGCTCCGGGGGCCGCTGGGCCACAAAGACGGGCTCATTGCGACGCTGATCGTGCTTTTCTCCATCGTTGTTCTCATGGTGCCCGTCTATCTGCTGGGCACCTCCCTGGTTGATTCGATCGATCAGGCCAGGACCATCGTCAAGGACGGCAACTTCCATATTCCGCCGCCCGTCGATTCAGTTGCTGCCTGGCCTTTAGTGGGCAAGCCTATCTCTGCCATATGGCTGCAGGCCTCAACCGATCTTCCCGAGTTGACAGCGAAGTACCTGCCGCAGATCAAGCAGTTCAGCATCGGCTTTCTGGGCAGACTCGCTGGCGTCGGCATGGGGTTCCTCACCTTTATCTGTGCGTTGATCATCGCCGGCATTTTCATGGCTTATGGCGAGAGCGGCACGCGCAGTGCGATACAGATCGCGTCCCGCATCAGCGGTCCGGGCAAAGGACCGAAAATTGCCGAACTGTGTACCGCTACGATTCGTGCGGTGGCGCTGGGGGTCGTCGGCATCGCCTTCATCCAGATGCTGCTGGTCGGCCTCGGTTTCGTGGTCAAGGGCGTTCCCGGCGCCGGGCTGCTTGCCTTGGCGGTGCTGCTGCTCGGCATCATGCAATTACCGGCGACGCTGATTACAGTGCCCGTGATTGTGTATGTGTTCGCCACCGAAGGGGCCAGTACGGCGAGCATTGTTTTTGCCATCTATGTGTTCGTTGCCGGCCTGGTGGATAACGTACTCAAGCCTTTGCTGCTGGGGCGCGGTGTCGATGTGCCAATGCCGGTGGTGCTGATCGGAGCCTTGGGCGGCATGGTCACCAGCGGTATCCTCGGTCTGTTCATCGGCCCGGTGGTGCTTGCGGTCGGCTATCAGTTGTTCTGGCAATGGGTGGAGGATCAGCCGTAGAACAGACCGGACGTCCCGCCGACGTTATGACTGCCCGGGCTTGCGCTAGCATAAAAGGTGTTCAGGCCACTCGCCCTGACGAGCAGGGCTGCCACCATGACTGCACAGAATCATCATCTACCGAGCGATCAGCGCCCTGGGAACTCTTTCGCGAGCTCAGCGACATCAGCTACGCCTGAAGAGGTTGAATCATGACCATCCATTCCTGGGAAAAACTCTACCTCGATGACCTGAGCCTGGGTCAGCAGTTCGAAAGCGACAGCCTGCGTGTCCATCGAGCGTCGATGCTGGCCTTCGCTCAGGAGTTCGACCCGCAACCGTTTCACCTCGATCCTGAAGCCGCCGAGCTGAGCCTGTTCCGTGGTCTGGCCGCCAGTGGCTGGAACACCGCAGCCCTGACCATGAAGCTGCTGGTGGAAAGCGTGCCGTTGGCAGACGGGATCATCGGCCTGAGCATCGAGTTGAGCTGGCCGACGCCGACCTACCCGGACGATCTGTTGCGCCTGCAATGCACCGTGCAGGCCATCGAACCATCCAGCTCCAAACCAGATCGGGGCGTGGTGACCCTGTTCATGGAAACACTCAATCAAAACGACAAGGTCGTGCAGCGAGCCACTGGCAAACTGCTGGTCTTCAGAAGACCGGCGCCTGATTGAGAACGTAGTCATGGGTGTGGGGAGCGTGCGTGATCGGCAAGGCGTCTTGCCGTTACATTGAGCGCGTTCTTTGTCGATTGCAGGGGCCGGAGGCGGCGTTTTGAAAACATTCCTGCTCAGACCTAGCGCCTCAACGCTGAACATGTTGCGTCAAGCGTGCCTGCAACGCCGGGATGCGGTGCCGCCAACGTTAACCGAAAAAGCGCTCATCCCTGGCATTCCGGATGCCCGCTACTGGCTGGACCAGGATTTGTCGCCGTTCATTCGGGATGTGAGTCAGGCCAACCTTCGAGAAGCCGAGGCACTCGCCAGCGCAGGGATGCCCAACGACACCCTGCCGCTGGCCAGCATGTTGGCCGTTTCGGGGGGCGGCGATGCCGGCACCTTCGCGGGGGGCATCATTGCGGGATGGACCCTGCATGGGTCTCGTCCCGTGTTCAAAGTCGTCACCGGCATTAGCGCTGGCGCCCTGGTCGCCCCGTTTGCCTACCTGGGGCCCCAGTACGACGGTGTCATTCTGGGTATCTGCAATGCAGTCGGTCCAAAAGACATTTTCCATCCGCGCAATATGCTGACCCGTCTTGCCAGTGATGGTATGGCGCACAGCAAGCCACTGTCGCGGCTGATTGCACAGCACGTCACCGCCGAGGTGCTTGCGGCGATCGCGGCGGAATACGCCAAAGGACGTCTGCTGATGATCGGCACCACCGACCTTGATTCAGGACGCCCGGTCACCTGGAACATGGGCGCTATTGCCTCCAGCCAGGCACCCGGCGCGCTCGACCTGTTTCGCAACATCATGATCGCGTCAATGAGTATTCCCGGCGCCGTTTCACCCGTCATGATCGATGTGGAGGTAGACGGTCAACAGTTTCAGGAAATGCACGTGGACGGAGGCGTCCTGACGCAGGTGTTCCTTTACCCACCCGGCACCGTGATGGCGCTGAACCGCGTGACCGGGGCGCGTATGCGTGATGAACGGCATTTCTATGTCATTCGCAACGGCAAACTGGAGCTGCAGTGGTCCGGAACCAAGCGTCGCACCTTGAGCATCGGCGGTCGCGCCATCAGCGCATTGATCCAGACTCAGGGGATCAGCGATCTGGATCGAATTTACCGAATTGCACAGCAGGATGGCGCGGACTTCAATCTGGCGTACATCGGCACTGACTTTGATATTTCCCGCAATCACAGATTTGATGGCGAGTACATGAAGCGCTTGTTCGAATACGCCTTTGAACTCAGCGCGAAAGGCTATCCGTGGCATAAATCGCCGAGTACGTGAGAGAGGGCCGGCGCTGTGCCTGATGCGTGCCGTTGTGGCGAGGGGATTTAGCGAAACGTCGCACCGCCCCGTTCGGCTGCGAAGCAGTCGTGAATTCAGACAACGCGGTGCATCAGATAGATCGTGCGTTCAGGTTTTACGGCTGCTTCGCAGCCGAACGGGGCGGTGCGACGTTTCGCTAAATCCCCTCGCCACGTTACAAAAGTGTTGCGGCTGAAATATTGGAATAGCGGAGCTTGATTTCGGACTTGCGCCAGAGAAATCAGCTGACCGGCTCGGCGGTACAACTCATCGCCCCTGAACCTGGCTTCTGGAAAATCACCCCGTTGCCGTCTTGCCAGAAGCGGTAGTTCCCCTGGGAATCCTTGCCGGTGTAATGGGTTCCCGAATCACTCGGCACCTGGCTCAGGGTGATCGAGGTGTTCGCCCATTTCAGGTACACGACACCTGGCTGCGTATTAAAGAAAGTGGCGGAAATTAGCGCGTTAAACCCGGTACAACGAAAAGCCAACGGGCCTTCGGTGAGCCTGTCTGGATCCTTGGTTCTCACAATGGCCGAACCTTGGCGTAGCTGGTACGCGCGCTCGGCATAACTTCGGATCGTGCACGCCTTGGGCTCAGACGTGGACGCACACTGATTACGGGAGTCGATCCAGAACTGTTGGTCGATCAAGACTTTGTCTGGCCGCGGTACTGACCGTTGATCCGTGAGCGCCAGGCGATAAAGACGCGTCAATTCGATGTCCATCTGCGCCAGTTGCGAGTCGCGACAGATCAGTTTTTCGACGGCGGCCCTTGCCGTGGCGCAGTCGAAGCTAGTCTTGAACGACGCAGCATTTGCGCAGGTGCTCGTCGCCGCGCAAACGCTGGCAGCGAGCAGGCAAGTGAAAAGGCTCGTGACCGTTTTCATGTTGGCTTCACCCAGATCATTACGTGATCCCCGGATCGCCATGGAACCTATCGATCTGTTGAACATTCATTCGTTCGCATTGGGTGTATCGCAGTGTAAGTCAGTGCTCAGAACTTGCCACACCGCCGGGCGCAGAAACCCATGCCTTGTAGCCGCTGGCGAAGCCTGCGTTCGGCTCTGTAGCAGCTCTCGGCGCTGGTGACCACCGCCGGCATCATCAGCCCGCTGATTGTGACCCTCGATCTCACGGCGAATCACATGGCGGGTTTCTGTATTACCCTGCTGATCTGGCCGTTTGTTTAACGAACTCGACCTGTAGGAGCACGGCTTGCCGGCGATGGCGTCCTTGAGATCGCTATCGCTAGCAAGCTCGGCTCCTACAAAAAAAGCCATCCATAGGAACTACCATGCCTCGTTTCGCTGCCAACCTCAGCATGCTCTACCCGGAACATGCGTTTCTGGATCGCTTCGCCGCCGCGGCCGCCGATGGTTTCGAAGCGGTGGAGTATCTGTTCCCCTACGACTACAGCGCTGAAGAACTCAAGCAACGCTTGAGCGACAACGGCCTGGCGCAGGCTCTGTTCAACGCGCCGCCCGGTGATTGGGCGGCGGGCGAGCGGGGCACGGTGTCGTTGCCGGGCCGTGAAAGTGAATTTCGTAGCGGTTTCGATCGCGCCCTGGAGTACGCCGGCGTGCTGGGCAACACGCGCATCCATGTCATGGCCGGCCTGCTACCGTCCGAGCGTGATCGCGCACGGCATCACGCCATTTATCTGGAAAACCTCGCCTACGCCACCGCCCAAGCGGCGAAGGCAGGTGTCACGGTGTTGCTCGAGCCGATCAATACACGAGACATGCCGGGGTTTTTCCTCAACCGCCAGGACCAGGCCCAGGCCATCTGCAAGGAAGTAGGCGCCAGTAACCTGAAGGTTCAGTTCGACTGTTATCACTGCCAAATCGTCGAGGGCGACCTGGCCACCAAACTGCGTCGGGACTTCGATGGCATCGGCCATATCCAGATCGCTGGCGTGCCGGACCGGCATGAACCGGACCTGGGAGAGGTCAACTATCCCTATCTGTTCGAGTTGATCGACCAGTTGGGTTATGACGGCTGGGTAGGGTGCGAATATCGGCCGCGTGGCAACACGTCTGCCGGCTTGCAATGGTTGCGGGACTGGAAGGCGCGCTAAGCGCAAAGCTGACGGTAAAGCTAACGGTCAAACATAGTAGCGAATCTGTAGCCGGATCATTAGCGCGGCGATGTGACGGGGCCCGGGGACAAAGGCCGTCACTCAGGCTTGTTTGAAGCCTGGGACTTAAATTGAGCCGCGTTTCACGTGGAGAGCGCTTCCTGCTCTTTCGATATGTAGCCAGTGAAGGCACAATGCGCATCCTTTTTTGGCTGGCCTTGCCGGAGGCGCCTCGAAATGATCAAAACGCCGTACTACCTCATCGATAAACAAAAGCTGCTGGCGAACATGCAGAAGATCGCCTACGTGCGCGAACAGTCCGGGGCCAAGGCCCTGCTGGCACTCAAGTGCTTCGCCACCTGGTCGGTGTTCGACCTGATGCAGCAATACATGGACGGCACCACGTCGTCGTCGCTTTACGAGCTCAAGCTCGGTCGACAGAAGTTCGCTGGCGAGACCCATGCCTATAGCGTGGCCTGGGCCGACGACGAGATTGAGGAGATGCTCGAAAACTGCGACAAGATCATCTTCAACTCCATCGGTCAGTTGCAGCGCTACACTGAGGCTTCAGCAGGCAAGGTGCGCGGTCTGCGGGTCAATCCGCAGGTGAGCAGCTCGGATTATCTGCTGGCCGACCCTGCGCGGCCGTTCAGCCGTCTGGGCGAGTGGGACCCGGTGAAGATCGAGCAGGTCATCGAGCAGATCTCTGGTTTCATGTTCCACAACAACTGCGAGAACGGTGATTTCGGCCTGTTCGACCAAATGCTGTGCACCATCGAAGAACGTTTCGGCGACTTGCTGCACAAGGTCGAGTGGGTCAGCCTCGGTGGCGGTATCCATTTCACGGGTGAAGGCTACGCGCTGGACGAGTTCTGCGCGCGTCTCAAGGCCTTCTCGCAAAAATACGGCGTGCAGGTCTACCTCGAACCGGGCGAAGCGGCCATCACGCAGAGCGCGTCGCTGGAAGTCACCGTGCTCGACACCCTCTACAACGGCAAGCACCTGGCAGTCGTGGACAGCTCCATCGAAGCGCACATGCTCGATCTGCTGATCTATCGCCTGAATGCCAAGCTGGCGCCTAGCGAGGGTGAGCACACGTACATGGTGTGCGGCAAATCCTGCCTGGCCGGAGACATTTTCGGTGAATATCAATTTGATCGTCCGCTGGCTATCGGGGATCGGCTGTCGTTCATCGACGCAGCGGGTTACACCATGGTCAAGAAGAACTGGTTCAACGGCCTGAAAATGCCGTCCATCGTAGTGAAACAACTCGACGGTACAGTCGAGGTGGTTCGTGAGTTTGGTTACAACGACTACATGTCCAGCCTTTCGTAAGCTGGCAGAGAAGGAGAGAGAGAAAAATTGAAGAAGAACGTGCTTATCATTGGTGCAGGAGGTGTCGCCAAGGTGGTGGCCCACAAGTGCGCGCAGCACAACGATGAACTCGGTCGTATTGCTATCGCGTCGCGCAACATCTCCAAGTGCCAGGCCATCATCGACAGCGTCAAGGCCAAGGGCAGCCTCAAAGTGCCTGCCGACATTCAGGCCTTCTCGCTGAACGCCCTGGATGTCGAAGCGACCAAGGCGCTGATCCGCGAAACCGGATCGCAGATCGTCATCAACGTCGGTTCCGCGTTCCTCAACATGTCGGTGCTGCGCGCCTGCATCGATACCGGCGTGGCCTATCTGGACACCGCCATTCACGAAGAGCCGGGCAAAGTCTGCGAGACGCCGCCCTGGTATGGCAACTACGAGTGGAACCACCTCGAAGAGTGCAAAGAGAAGAACATTACCGCCATTCTCGGCGTGGGCTTCGACCCGGGTGTGGTCAACGCCTATGCAGCACTGGCGCAACAACAGTATTTCGACCGCATTGATTCGATCGACATTCTCGACGTCAATGCCGGTTCCCATGGCAAGTATTTCGCCACCAATTTCGACCCGGAAATCAACTTCCGCGAATTCACCGGACAAGTGTGGAGCTGGCAGAACAGCCAGTGGACCAGCAACACGATGTTCGAAGTCAAACGCACCGACGACCTGCCGGTCGTAGGCGCGCAAAACCTGTACCTGACCGGCCACGATGAAGTGCACTCGCTGTCGAAGAACCTCGACGTGCCCAACGTGCGTTTCTGGATGAGCTTCGGCGAGCACTACATCAATGTGTTCACCGTACTCAGGAACCTTGGACTGCTCTCCGAGCAACCGGTCAAAACCGCCGAGGGCCTGGAAGTCGTGCCGCTGAAAGTGGTCAAGGCCGTGCTGCCTGATCCGAGCTCGCTGGCGCCCGGCTACACCGGCAAGACCTGCATCGGCGACCTGGTCAAGGGCACCAAGGATGGCCAGCCGCGCGAAGTGTTCATCTACAACGTGGCTGATCATGAAGACGCTTACGCGGAAACTGACAGCCAGGGCATTTCCTATACCGCAGGCGTGCCGCCCGTGGCCGCAGCCTTGCTGGTCGCCCGTGGCGAATGGGACGTGCAGCGCATGGCCAACGTCGAGGAGCTTGCGGCTGAGCCGTTCCTCAAGGCGCTGGATATGATGGGCCTGCCGACCCGCATCAAGGACGAAAATGGAGATCGTCCGTGGAGCTGAAACGCTTGAGGCTCGCGAAATACAGGTGAGTCTCGTTTCCCGCTCCAGCTATGGATCTACAGAGCTCCATTGAATTCTGTAAATCATTGAAATCAGGACCTTCGGGTCCTTTTTTCGTTTCGGCGGGAACCACTGAAATCCATCCCGGCCTCGATGTCGCCGGTATCTTGCGCGTTCTTTACCGTCAGGTTGTTGCAGGGGCAATACTCGTTGCCTGAGGCGATCCGCCCGATTGCCGTACGTAGTGGTTCGGCATGATCTAAGCTCCACAATGGATGGCTTCTCGAGCAGGGGTTTCAATGCGAAGCACACCTGAAAACAGCCTGAAAAATGCGTTGAAAGCCTGTAGAGACAGCTTTATTTCTGTTGGCTTTTTCAGCCTTTTCATCAACGCGCTAATGCTCGTGCCTACCTTCTATATGCTTCAAGTGTATGGGCGAGTTATAACCAGCGGAAGTCTGACGACCCTGGCAATGCTGACGCTGATCATGACCGGCTTGGTGGTCACGCTCGGCTCCTTGGAATGGGTTCGTTCGCGCATTATGGTTCGGGTCAGTACCCGGCTGGATGTGTTGCTGAGTCGCCAAGTCTATAAGGCCAGCTTCAAACGGGCTCTGGACAGTGGCGGCATGGATGCTTCGGCCCAGTCACTCAACGATTTGACGGGCTTGAGGCAGTTTCTCTCCGGTCCTGGATTGTTCGCCTTTTTCGATGCGCCCTGGTTGCCTATCTATATCGCTGTGATGTTCATGTTTCATCCCTGGTTTGGTTGGGTAGCGACGGGCAGTGCGCTGTTGCTGTTATTGCTCGCGTTTATCAATGAGAGGCTGACGGGGCCGACACTGGCCCAGGCTAACAAGGAACATATTGGCGCGACGCTCTATACCACCAAAAACCTGCGCAACGCTGAAGTCATCGAGTCCATGGGCATGCTTGAAACCCTCATGGACCGTTGGGGACATCGTCAAAGAAATGTCCTGTTGCTGCAGGCCCAGGCGAGCGATAGAGGTGCCGTGATCAGCACGCTTTCCAGGACTTTCCGGATCCTGGTGCAGTCACTGATCCTTGGTCTGGGGGCGTACTTGGCCGTGGATCATCAGGTGGGGGCAGGCTTGGTGTTTGCCGGGTCCGTGCTGCTAGGCCGCGCATTGGCTCCCATCGATCTGATCATCGGCAGTTGGAGGGGCTTTATTGCGGCCCGCTCGCAATACCGCCGTCTCAACGACATCCTCGACAAACAACAGGCTCAGCCCGAGCGTATGTCATTGCCTGCGCCTCAGGGACATGTACAGGTAGAGAGTCTGGTCATCGCGGCACCTGGCTCGAAAACGCCGATCATCAACAACATAAGTTTCAGCGTACCTGCCGGCTGCGTTGTCGGCATCATCGGTCCCAGTGCCGCAGGCAAGTCCACCCTGGCCAGGGCACTGATGGGGGTATGGGTGCCGCAGCATGGCGTGGTCCGGCTCGATGGCGCGGACATCAGTGCGTGGGACAAACATGAACTTGGGCCGCATATAGGTTACTTGCCCCAGGACATTGAACTGTTCGAAGGCAGCATCAGCGAGAACATTGCCCGCTTCGCCGAGGTCGACTCGGCGCAAGTCATTCAGGCTGCCAGGACCGCTGGCGTTCACGAAATGATTTTGCAGTTGCCCGATGGCTACGACACCGTCATTGGCAGCGAGGGCCTCATGCTGTCGGGAGGGCAGCGCCAGCGCATCGGACTGGCCCGTGCCCTGTATGGCACCCCGCGGCTGATTATTCTCGACGAGCCCAATTCCAATCTTGACGAAGTCGGTGATCGCGCCCTGGTGGCAGCCATCCAGCAGCTCAAGCAGACCGGCGCGACCCTGTTTGTCATTACCCACCGAACCAACATCGTGTCGCAACTTGACCGACTCATGGTGATGAACGCAGGGGTTATCAGTCTCTATGGGCCACGCGAGCAAGTACTCGCCGAACTCGCGCAGAAACAGCAGGCACAAAAGCTAGCCATGTCGGCAGGCGCCACCATGGCTTCGGTCAAAACCAGCAAGGGCGATGCCGATGAACCCTACGATGCCCAGTCGTCAAATTGAAAGCTTCGCCGGCCTGCCGATATCTGATCGTAAAGCACGCCGCCTGGGCATTGGTATTGTAGGGGTGACCTTCGGCCTGTTTGGCACTTGGGCGGCGCTCGCGCCCCTCGACGGTGCCGCTTACGCGCCGGGGGTAGTCACCGTGCAGACTTACCGCAAAACGGTCCAGCATCCTGAAGGGGGCATCGTCAAAACGGTACTGGTCCATGACGGTGACATCGTCAAGCGTGGTGATCCGCTGATCATTCTTGATGATGCCCAGTTGCGCTTCGAATACGAGATGACCCGAGGCCAACTCGCCGCGACCAGAGCCATGGAGGCAAGACTCAGGGCCGAGCGCGACACACAGTCGGCCATCAGCTTTGGCGAGATAGCCGATCCCGCCAGCCTGCGAGGAGTGGAGGCGCGCCAGGGTGAGACCCAGGTGTTCAACGCCCGGCAGGGCTCGCGGCTGGGTCAGATTTCGGTGTTGCGCGAGCGCGTTGGCCAGTTGAGTCAACAGATCAAGGGACTGGAGTCGATGATTGCTGCCAAGGTCCAACTGGAGAAATCCTACAGCGGTGAAATCGTTGAATTGACCGACCTGCTCAAACAAGGGTTCGTTGACAAACAACGTCTGCTCGAGCAGGAACGCAAGCTGGGGATGCTCAGGTCGGAGGTGGCTGACCACCGTTCCGCTATTAACAAGACTCGTCTGCAGATCAACGAAACACAGCTGCAGATTCTGCAAATCGACAAGGATTTCAATACCGAGGTGGTCAAGGAGCTGGCCGAGGTTCAGACCCGGATGTACGACCTGCAAGAGAAAACCTCGTCCCTGGAAGACCGGCTCAGCCGTATCGTCATCCGCGCACCCGACGCGGGCATGGTGATTGGCATGACCGTGCACACCATTGGTGGTGTCGTGAGCCCGGTAACGCCGCTGCTGGATATCGTTCCATCGGTTTCCGAGCTGGTCATAGAGGCCCAGGTGGCGCCTGTGGATATTGATCGTATCGGCATCGGCAAGCGGGCCGATATCCGTTTCGGCGCGTTCAAAAGCTCGACCACGCCGGTGATCGAAGGCGAGGTCAGCAGCGTATCGGCTGACCGCCTGACCAACGAAAAGACCGGGACGGCCTATTACCTGGCGCGGGTCCGGGTAACCGAGAACGGTGCGCGTACCTTGGGTGAGCGCAAGTTGTTGCCGGGGATGCCGGCGGACGTATTGATCATCACCGGGCAACGCACGTTGTTGCAGTACTTGATGCAGCCGGCTCGCGATGCCATGTCTCAATCGTTGATCGAGGAATGACCATGAGCGCATCGGCAGTTTTGCTGGGCGGTGCGTTCATCCTTGGAGCGGGGGCCGCCCTGGCGCAAACCACTGCGGCAACGCCGACCGGGGTCAGCGCCTCGACGTTTTCCACCGACCTCATGCAGTTGTATCGTGAGTCACGACTGGAAGATCCGCGGGTATTGGCCTCCTATGCGCAAGCGCAGGCGGGCAAGGAACATCAGCGCGAGGCTATGGGGGCGCTGTTCCCGCAGGTATCGCTCAACGCCGGGACGAATCGGATTCATCAGGAGAGCGACCTGGTGCAGCGCAGTTACGATAGCGAAAACTACAGCCTGGTGCTGCGTCAGTACCTTTACAACAAGACCGCGTGGGAGAACTACCAAAAATTCAAAAGCCTGGCCAAGCAGTCCGAATCGCAAGCGCTGGACGCCCAGGCCGAGGCCACAGTGGACTTGGCGCAGCGTTACTTCACCGCGTTGGCGGCCGAAGATGAACTGGAGTTGGTGAAGGCGGAGCGTCGAACCACGCAAAAGAGTCTGGACCGAGTCAATGCGTTGTACGAAAAGCAGCTGGCAATGATTACTGATCAGCTCGACCTCAAGGCCCGGGTAGATTTGCTGGCGGCACAGGAACTGGATGCCCAGAACCAGGCCAGTATCAGTCGCGAGGCACTGGCAGAGATCGTCGGCCGGCCGGTCAAGGAGAAGCTCAACCGGATTCGCGATGACGTGCAACTGCGGGTTTCAGCGCAGAGCCTGGAAACCTGGGTGCGCGAGGGTATAGCGCTAAACCCGGCGCTCAAGGCCAACGAAAGCGGTGTGGAAGCCGCGGGCGCTGCGTTGCGCAGCGGCAAGGGCGGGCACTATCCGACCCTGAGCCTTACGCTGAGCGCGCAGCAGACCAACGAGGGCTACAACAATACCCTGGCGCCGCGCACCGACAGCTATGTCGCCGGTATAGGCGTTCAGGTGCCGCTGTACAGCGGTGGTTCGACCTCGGCACGGGTCCGTGGGCTCTACCAGGATCAGATTACCGCCGAGCAGGAACTGGAAGCGATCCGGCGCCGGGTGGTCAAGGAGATCACTAGCGCTTACCTGACCGCCAATTCGAGCGGAGAAAAGATCAGTGCGAGCCGCAATGCCCTGGCCTCGGCACAGCTGTCCAGAGTGGCCGCAGAGAAAGCGCTCGATTACGGAATGGTCAATGCCGTCGATGTACTGACCAGCGTACGCAACGAATTCCGGGCGCGTCGTGACTTGCTCAAGACGCAATACGAGTTCGTCACTAATGTCCTTACCCTCAATCGCTGGGCGGGAAAGCCGCCTGCCGAGGGTGTCGAAAGCGTTAATGCCTGGTTGAGTCCCGGCAGCTCCAGTCAAACCCTCACATCCCACTGACGCCAATTTGAACCATAACCTCCAGCAGTTCAGTGGTGGTTGCCGTGGCGTTGTCGCAAAAAACTCGAGTACCGCAGTCTTGCGGTTACCCGAACGTACCGCAAGGAAAAAATCGCGGCGAGATCCAGATTGGGAGCATTTCCATGGTTCGGCGTAGCGAGTTTCGCCGATAAATTGACGTCAGAGTTTATTCTGTTTTTGCCTCTACACCATTCGTCGGTTAATTGACGATTTTGATCGGAATCAGGTTTGGTTGCCGCTCGCCGGGGGCGGGCTTAACACCTTGATTTCTTAGGGGGAGAACACCCCTTGGGGACATCGGCCGGACTACCCGCACGAGGCTTGAGTCGACGACTGGCGGATGGGCGGGCTGGCAGCGCGCTGGGCTGGCCTAGACTCAGTTCAGCGGTTCGAGGGAGCACATCAATCATGCGCAAGCTATTGATGATTATTCCTATTTATGTTGCCTCGATGGCTTTGCCCGGCTTTTGGAAACGTCCGCGACTCCTGCCGGTGAAGCCAGTGGAAGTGTCCCCTAGGGATGAATAGCCGGGTGGGCACCATTAGGCCTGTCGGCGCTCGCATCTGTCCTTCGATCACGGTGGCCAGGTGAGGGAGCTGCTGATCCATGTAGGCCAAGGGAGGGAGGTCAGAGTTAATTCTTCAAGGGAGTCAGGAGTAATGACGACCCACAGAAAACCAATACGCGTGATGCTGATCGATTGTCGTCCCCTCGTTCTCATGGGCCTTCAAGATTTGATCAATGCCAGGAAGCCTCAGATGGAAGTGAGCGGCCAGGCCACCACCTATACCAATGCGCTGGATCTTGCCGATCAGTTGCGTCCCAATGTGATTTTTTTCAGTTTCTTTCCAGATGCGCTGAACCCACTGGAGGTCGTGGCGGGACTCACCCGCAACGCCGAAATGAAAGTGCTGGTGCTCAAGGGCCTGTACGAAGCCGTCCCCGTTGCCCAGGCAATAGAGGCGGGTGCACGGGGTATCGTGCTGGCGGAAGACCCGACGGAATCGATCATCCAGGCCATCATCACGGTCCACCACCGCGACACCGGACAGGATAGGGCCTGGGCCGGTGGGCTTTCCGGCTATTCCGCGGCCGGGAATATTCACTTTAAATGCAATCTGGAGCAGGCAAAACAGGCGCGGCTAACGCTACGCGAGAGGGAATTGATTCGCGCCATTGTCGGGGATCCGTCCGCCAAATACATGAGCATCGCCGGGCGTCTGGGCATCAGTGAACACACCGTGCACAACCACCTCAGCAACATCTATCAAAAGCTTAATCTGATCAACCGCATCGATTTGCTGATGTATGCGCTGAAGCACGGGCTCACCAACAACGAAAAACTACCCGAGTCCACGTGGGTGGAACTGGATTTGGTTTCACGTCGGAACAAGACGATCTGACACCCTTGGGAGCGTCTGCCGCAGGTGGCCGGGGTCGATGCGAGCATGCGGATCTAATATTGGAACTGACAAAAGAATGCGAGGGTGGTTTGCGCCACCCTCGCATTCTTTTACGCGCGTTTCTCAGACGCTGCCGTAAACAATGTCGCTACTCAGAAGATCGACCCCGACCAAGGTGATGGTCGTGACTTGTCCGCCCGTTTCGGCAACCGTCACGATGCTGTCTGCGCCGGTGTTGTCGATCGATTGGACAACCGCGCTCTGGTCGCCATTGAGCACCAAGGCGTCTCGCAGGTTTGCGTTCGCATCGAAGCCGGTGACCTGGTACTGGTTCTCATCGGCTGACAAATCGACGTTGAAGGCATCACGCTCACCGCCCGTGCCAATCAGGGTGAAGTCGAACTGTGCGCCGGCCAAGTCGTTGGCGAACAGATTGGCGTCGAACGTGCTCGTCGCCGAGTCCCCATCCTTGTCCGTCAGCGTCGCGTTGAACGTCAGCTGGACATCGCTGGCCAGGCTCTCGGTCTCGTGGATGAACTGGATCGTCGGGATCTTGATCTCGCCTCGGGCCATCGTGAGCTGAACAGCGTCGATCAGATTCGTGCCATCGCTCTCAATGAGGAAGGATACCTGTCCGCCTGCCTCCGGAGTCAGGGTATTCACTTCGATGAGGTTCGAGAACGTGCCATCCTCGTAGAAGGCCCTGTAGTACAGGTCCTCGGTCGCCGTGTTGTAACCTCCCACGGAGTTGTCGATGAAGACCCTCATGCCCGTCAGCAAGCTCTCCGGATTGACGACGAAACTTTCATCGGCAGCGCCGATTGCCGCCAGGCTGTCTCCCTGGAACAGGTTATTGGCGACGCCGATGCCGGACGTGCTGACGTTCATGGCCCTCGGGTCGATGTATGAGGGCAGGGGGTTGGTCTGTAGTGTGGCTTCGGTGGGGTCGGGTTCTCCAAGCCCGATTCCGCTCAGGATGTCCGAAGTCGACGCAAGCGCCTTCGCGGTAAAGAACACAATCTCCTCAGATGGCGAAGGAATAGTCGGTGGATCCTGCTCTGGAATTAACAATGTGCGCACTGGATCCGGACCGCCGGCACCGAGTGCGCCGTCGGCAGTGCTGAGCACGATCTCTGAACTGAAGCCCTGCACCAGATCCAGTGCATAGCTGCCATTGGCAAAGGCGGTCAACGTGTAGTCGACGCTGGTATCCGCCGTTGCGGCGTTGTTGTCGAAATCGCCGGTCAACGTCCCTGCGAAGTGGTACGCGCCACTGCCGTCCGGTGAGGGCGACTGCTCGGTGAGCGTGGCGGTCCCGGTGGTGGTCGTGTTGTCTGGTCTGACGAGGGTGAACTGGCTATCCACCGAAATATCCAGACCGGCCGCACCCAGCCCGTCGGCGCCCGCCGAATGGTCCCAGAAGCCGAATTGCGGCAGGACGCTACCGGTGCCGATCAGGTTGCCGAATGCAAGTGATGGGCCGTCGTCCTCGAACACCAGGTTCTGGCCGATGTTGAGGGTCGCCTGGGCTCTGTCGCCGTCCTTGTCGGTTGCGGTCCCTATCAGCGTCACCAGGTTGTCCGCCGACAGCGTCGTCGCATCATCGGGATTGGTTGCATCGGGATGCACCACGGCGCGCAGCTGATCGAGGGTGACGTCACCGTTGGCGGCGACGCTGACCGTGAACACCAGCAGGTTGGTGGTGGCCGTACGGCCTTCGACTACACCGCCGTTAAGCGACAGGTTGACCGCTTCGCCGGTGGCCGTGTCGGTCAGTCCCGAAGGGCCGGCCGTCATGCCCAGCGCATAGGTCAGGGTGCCGGCACCATCAGCGCCAAATGCCGAGCTGAAGTTGGCGGTAAAGCTCTGAGTGGCGTCGGTTGTCAGCACCGTTTCGTCTACCGTCAATATTGGCTCGGTGCCGGTGGTGCTGATGCTTGGCCCATCGTCCTCGAACACCAGGTTCTGCCCGATGTTGAGGGTCGCTTGGGCACTGTCGCCGTCCTTGTCGGTGATGGTCGCTGTCAGGGTGACCAG
>NZ_JACVBJ010000030.1:0-291 GCF_014852295.1 Pseudomonas sp. PDM10
GGAAAACAGGTTAATATTCCTGTACTTCTGGTTATTGCGATGGAGGGACGGAGAAGGCTAGGCCAGCTTGGCGTTGGTTGTCCAAGTTTAAGGTGGTAGGCTGGAATCTTAGGTAAATCCGGGATTCTAAGGCCGAGAGCTGATGACGAGTTACCCTTTGGGTGACGAAGTGGTTGATGCCATGCTTCCAAGAAAAGCTTCTAAGCTTCAGGTAACCAGGAACCGTACCCCAAACCGACACAGGTGGTTGGGTAGAGAATACCAAGGCGCTTGAGAGAACTCGGGTGAAGG
>NZ_JACVBJ010000031.1:0-273 GCF_014852295.1 Pseudomonas sp. PDM10
TTGGCTCGGTGCCGGTGGTGCTGATGCTTGGCCCATCGTCCTCGAACACCAGGTTCTGCCCGATGTTGAGGGTCGCTTGGGCACTGTCGCCGTCCTTGTCGGTGATGGTCGCTGTCAGGGTGACCAGATCGTCCGAGCTCAGGCTGGTCGCGTCATCGGGATTGGTGGCATCGGGATGCACCACGGCGCGCAGCTGGTCGAGGGTGACGTCACCGTTGGCGGCGACGCTGACCGTGAACACCAGCAGGTTGGTGGTGGCCGTACGGCCTTCGA
>NZ_JACVBJ010000032.1:0-273 GCF_014852295.1 Pseudomonas sp. PDM10
TTGGCTCGGTGCCGGTGGTGCTGATGCTTGGCCCATCGTCCTCGAACACCAGGTTCTGCCCGATGTTGAGGGTCGCTTGGGCACTGTCGCCGTCCTTGTCGGTGATGGTCGCTGTCAGGGTGACCAGGTTGTCCGCCGACAGGCTCGTCGCGTCATCGGGATTGGTGGCATCGGGATGCACCACGGCGCGCAGCTGGTCGAGGGTGACGTCACCGTTGGCGGCGACGCTGACCGTGAACACCAGCAGGTTGGTGGTGGCCGTACGGCCTTCGA
>NZ_JACVBJ010000033.1:0-255 GCF_014852295.1 Pseudomonas sp. PDM10
TCGCCGAAAATTCGATTCTTGCTCAAAGAGCAACTCACAAATTTTACCTTAGCCTGATCCGTTACCAGTGAAAGTAACGTTCAGTCTATCTTTCTATCACATACCCAAATTTTTAAAGAACGATCTAGCCAAAGACTAGAAATCAACATTCACCATCATCACGATGGAATGCTCATTTCTAAGCTTTCAACAAACAGAAGCAGTAGTGGTGGAGCCAAACGGGATCGAACCGTTGACCTCCTGCGTGCAAGGCAG
>NZ_JACVBJ010000034.1:0-255 GCF_014852295.1 Pseudomonas sp. PDM10
AACTTCGAAAAATAACCGCTTGACAGCAACAGAGGCTGCTGTAGAATGCGCGCCTCGGTTGAGACGAAAGATCTTAACCAACCGCTCTTTAACAACTGAATCAAGCAATTCGTGTGGGTGCTTGTGGAGTCAGACTGATAGTCAACAAGATTATCAGCATCACAAGTTACTCCGCGAGAAATCAAAGATGTAACCAACGATTGCTGAGCCAAGTTTAGGGTTTCTTAAAAACCCAAAGATGTTTGAACTGAAGAG
>NZ_JACVBJ010000035.1:0-255 GCF_014852295.1 Pseudomonas sp. PDM10
TGCGGTCCAGCGCCAGATCCTTGTCGGCCAGTTTGCGCAGGTAGCGCATCAGCTCGGTTTCCGAGTGGTAGCGGTTGAACACCGGGTGGCTGAGGATTGGCGACTGGCGCAGCAGCGCGGCCGGGATTGCGCTAACCACCGAGGCGGCGAGGGCGGCGAAGTCCGGCAGGGTTTGGCCGTCGGCCAGCAAGGCCCACAGGGTTTCCACGTCAGCTGGCGACGTGGTTTCGTCGAGGGACAGGCCCAGACGCTCGC
>NZ_JACVBJ010000036.1:0-255 GCF_014852295.1 Pseudomonas sp. PDM10
TCGAAAGAGCATCAGATTGCGGTGTGTGAAGACGAAATGAACCGAAAGTTCGAATCTCACAAAACACCGAAAGCTGTCACATACCCAATTTGCTGAAGCGAAGCCAACTGGCTACGACTCAGTACCCAAATTTCTTGACGACCATAGAGCATTGGAACCACCTGATCCCATCCCGAACTCAGCAGTGAAACGATGCATCGCCGATGGTAGTGTGGGGTTTCCCCATGTGAGAGTAGGTCATCGTCAAGATTAAAT
>NZ_JACVBJ010000037.1:0-255 GCF_014852295.1 Pseudomonas sp. PDM10
GCGACGAGCAAGCCATGCTCAACAGCCTCGGCTTCGACTCGCTGCGAGCCCTGAGCGCCAGCGTCATCCCCGACAGCATCAAGGGCACCAGCGTCCTCGGCCTCGAAGACGGCCTCAGCGAAGCCGACGCCCTGGCCTTGATCAAGTCCATCGCCGGCAAAAACCAGCTGTTCAAGACCTTCATCGGCCAGGGCTACTACGGCACCCACACGCCGTCGCCGATCCTGCGCAACCTGCTGGAAAACCCGGCCTGGT
>NZ_JACVBJ010000038.1:0-255 GCF_014852295.1 Pseudomonas sp. PDM10
TGCTCAGGCGTTTGCAGAAGGTCATGGCTTCGGCGGCGGCGGTGGCTTCGTCGAGCAACGAGGCGTTGGCGATCGGCAGGCCGGTGAGGTCGCTGATCAGGGTCTGGAAGTTCAGCAGCGCTTCGAGGCGGCCCTGGGAAATTTCCGGCTGGTACGGCGTGTACGCGGTGTACCAGGCCGGGTTTTCCAGCAGGTTGCGCAGGATCGGCGACGGCGTGTGGGTGCCGTAGTAGCCCTGGCCGATGAAGGTCTTGA
>NZ_JACVBJ010000039.1:0-252 GCF_014852295.1 Pseudomonas sp. PDM10
TCGAAAGAGCATCAGATTGCGGTGTGTGAAGACGAAATGAACCGAAAGTTCGAATCTCACAAAACACCGAAAGCTGTCACATACCCAATTTGCTGAAGCGAAGCCAACTGGCTACGACTCAGTACCCGAATTTCTTGACGACCATAGAGCATTGGAACCACCTGATCCCATCCCGAACTCAGCAGTGAAACGATGCATCGCCGATGGTAGTGTGGGGTTTCCCCATGTGAGAGTAGGTCATCGTCAAGATTA